>NZ_JZKH01000044.1 GCF_000961885.1 Streptomyces rubellomurinus | reverse complement strand
AGGCCGCTCGCGCTGTACGACAGCGGCGCGGTGCCGCCCGAGGCCTTGATCTGCAGGTTGACCGAGCCGCCGACCGCGGTCGACTGGTTGCCCGGGTTGGTGACGGTGACGCCGCCCGGGTTCGGCAGCGAGCCGACGTTGACGGCGGCCCAGGCGGTGGCGACCTGGTTGTACTCGGCGCTGTTGGCGCCGTACAGGTCGGTGGCCGCGTTCAGGGTCGCGGTGCGGGCGGCGGCGTAGTCGGTGGTGGAGGTCATGTACGCGGTCAGCGCCTTGTACCAGACCTGCTGCGCCTTGTCCCGGCCGATGCCGGAGACGGTGATGTTGTTGACGGTCGGGCTGTTGTAGCTGACGCCGTTGATCACCTTGGCGCCGCTGCCCTCGGCCAGCAGGTAGAAGAAGTGGTTGGCGACGCCGGACGAGTAGTGCACGTCCAGGTTGCCGACGCCCGAGTACCAGGAGTCGGCCGACTGACCGTCCTTGGAGGGCTTGTCCATGTAGCGCAGCGGCGTGCCGTTGCCGTTGATGTCGATGAGCTCGCCGATGAGGTAGTCCGGGTTGTCGGCGGGCAGGTTCGCGTAGAACTCGACCATCGTGCCCATGATGTCCGAGGTGGCCTCGTTGAGGCCGCCGGACTCGCCCGAGTAGTTCAGGTTGGCGGTGGCCGAGGTGACGCCGTGGGTCATCTCGTGGCCGGAGACGTCGAGTTCGGTGAGCGGGTGGGTGTCGCCGGAGCCGTCGCCGTAGGTCATGCAGAAGCAGCCGTCGTCCCAGAAGGCGTTGACGTAGCCGGTGTCGTAGTGCACCCGGCTCATGGCGCCGACGCCGTCGTTCTTGATGCCGCTGCGGCCGAAGGTGTTCTTGTAGAAGTCCCAGGTGACGGCGGCGCCGTACTCGGCGTCGACGGCGGCCGACTCGCGGTTGCTGGCCTGGCCGTTGCCCCAGGTGTCGGTGGACTTGGTGAACAGGGTGCCGTTGCCGGACGTCCCGTTCTTCATGTCCGTGGTGTACTGGCCGCCGCGGGTGGTGTCCTTGAGCTGGTACTGCCCGCCGCTCTGGGTGGTGGTCAGCGGCACGTTGCCGACGAACACACCGGTGCCGGAGCCGCGCTTGATGCCGTCCGCCTTGCTCAGCACCTCGCCGGTCTTGGCGTCGGTGACGACGTGCAGCTTGCTCGGGGTGCCGTCCGACTCCTTGCCGTTGACGACGGTCTCGTACGCGAGCTTCGGGGTGTCGCCGGCGGCCCAGACGACCAGGCGCGGGGCGGTCTCGACGGTGCCCTGCTCGGCGGCCAGCGCGGCCTCCTGGGCCTTCGGCGCGGCCAGCGCGGGGGCGGTGTCGACGCCCGCGAGGTTGGCCTGGCTGGCCTTGGTCACGCTCTTGGTGGCGCCCGCGGCGTCCTGGTGGACGATCAGGTCGCCGCCGAGGACCGGGAGTCCGGCGTAGGTGCGCTCGTAGCGCAGGTGGCGGGCACCGTTGGCGTCCTGGACGACGTCCTTGGTGACCAGCTTCTCCTGGCCGCTGAGGCCGAGGGCCTGGGCGAAGGAGGCGGACTGCTGGTTCGCGGAGGCGATCAGCGCGGCCCGGGAGGACTGCTGGGCGGCGACGGCGGTCGGCGCGTCGGGCGTGGCGGCCTGCGCGATGACGGGTATGCCGGTGACCAGCAGCGCGGTGGTGGCGGCCATGACGACCGCCGCCTTCCGGACGTGAGCGGAACGTGACATGCGGACTCCTTTTCCGACCGGTGCCGGTTCGCACCCGGTGGAGAGAACCTGGGCCGCAGGGTTGCGGCGCAGTGGGGGCCCCCGCCCGCGGTGTGCGGCGGGGGTGCGGTCGTCGGTGCTCACTAGTCGTTGCAGGGACGCGCTGCACCTGGACTGGTCCTGCTGCACCGGGGGGTGGGGCCCCCTCGTCTGCAGCCGGAGGAATCGTGGCAGCAAACGACTCGTTAATGACAGATGCATGCCACTGATTGGCCGATTCATTACCGAAACCGTATGGGCGACTGGTCGTCAGTTGTGTTACGGCATGACCAAGCCTGAACACGGTTTTCATGCCACCCGGAAAGTTCGATCACCACCGGAAGTCGCTGACCAGCAACCGGTCTTGGCGCCCGTACCGCCGGGTAGGGAGCAGCACCGCCGGCGCCCGGCACGTCACAGTTCCGGCCGTGCCAACGACTGTTTCCGGCCAACCCCGCACGCCGGGTGAACCGGAAAGGGCCCCGCACCGCCGGGAACGGCGGTGCGGGGCCCGGTGGTGGCCGGCCGTCAGGAGATCAGTTCTGTACGAACACCGCCACCGTGCGGCCCGGCACGGTGAAGGTCCCGGTCGCGGCGTCGAAGCCGGAGCGCTTCACCACCTGGTCCGCGCCGCCCGCCTGGACGGGGTGCAGCGCCTGACTCGTCCCCTTCAGTCCGTCCACGGTCTGCGACTGCGCGGTCGGCGTCGCGTTGAAGACCACGGTGACGCCCTTCTCCGCGCCCGCCAGCCCGGTGCCGTCCAGGTGCAGGGTGATCACCCCGGGCATCTCGCCGGGCGTGCCGGAGAGCGGGTACGACAGCCGCTGCTGGACGTCGGCCAGGGTCGGCAGCGAGAACAGCGGCGAGGACCGCTTGATCCGCAGGAACTCCTGGAACTGCGCCGTGGTCGCCCGGATGTCGCCGGCCCCCACGGTCAGCCCCGGGTCGGCCAGCAGGGACTTGGCGGTCGGCCACAGCTCCTGGTTGTCCTTCGCCATCGGCAGGCCGCGGCCCCAGCCGTTGCCCTGGGCCGCGTCCCAGTGGATCGCGTTGAACCAGTCGCCCGAGTCGTAGGAGTTGGCGTCGAGCGACTTGGAGCGCAGCAGGTCGCTGCCGGCCTGGGCGAAGCCCGCGCCCTGGGTGAGCGCGGTCAGCGACAGCCCGAGCGCCTGCATCCGCGCGCGGTCGGCCGGCGAGGTGCCGGTCGGCAGCTTGTACGCGAGCGCGTCGAACAGGTCGGTGTTGTCGTGGGCGTCCACGTACTCCACCGCCTCGCCCGGCTTGGCCGCGTACCCGGTCGGGGCGCCGTTGTAGTCGACCTGGGCGCCGGTGACGGCCTTGCCCGAGCTGTCGGTGAAGGAGTAGCCGGCCAGGTTGCCGGTGAGCCCGACCTTCAGCTGGTCCATCTGGTGCAGCAGCCGGGCCTTCTGCTCCGCCGGACTCCCGTTCGCGGCCGAGCCGTTGGGGTCGGAGTACAGGCCGGAGGCGAAGCCCTGCTGCGGCGCGGAGCTCAGCATGAAGTTGCCGCCGCGGGCGGCGTCGCGCAGCCGGTCGTCGAAGGTGGCGATGCCGGTGCCGGCCATGTTCCGCTGGGTGGCCTGCTCGAAGCGGGCGTTGTCGGCGACGGCGCCGAAGTTCCAGCCCTCGCCGTACAGGAAGACGTTCTTCCCGTCCACGCCGTCCGACTCCGGGGTCATCCTCCGCAGCGCGGCCTGCACGTCCAGCATGGTGGACTTCGGGTCGAGGCCCATCAGGTCGAAGCGGAAGCCGTCGACCTGGTACTCGCGGGCCCACAGGGTGACCGAGTCGACCACCAGCCGGTTCATCATGGCGTGCTCGGGCGCCGTGTCGGCGCAGCAACTGTCGGTCGTCACCTTGCCGTTGGCGTCCAGCCGCTGGTAGTAGCCGGGGACGACCCGGTCCAGCACGGAGTGCTCGGCCTGGCCGCTGGCGGCGGTGTGGTTGTAGACCACGTCGAGCACCACCCGCAGCCCGGCCGCGTGCATCGCCTGCACCATCTGCCGGAACTGCAACGTCCGGGCCGTGCCGGTCGGGTCGGTGGCGTACGAGCCCTCCGGCACGTTGTAGTGCAGCGGGTCGTAGCCCCAGTTGTACGCGTCGTCGGCGGCGACGGCCGCCACGCACTCCTGCTGCTTCGGCCCGTCCGGCGGGAGGGACGCGAGGTCGCAGGCGGGCAGCTTCTGGTCCGCCCGGTTCTCCCGGATGGTGGCGATGTCGAAGGTCGGCAGCAGGTGGACGGTCGTCACCCCGGCCTTGGCGAGGTCCCGGAGGTGCCGCATGCCGGCCGAATTCGACTCGGTGAACGCCAGGTAGGTGCCGCGCTCGGCGGCCGGGACGCTCGGGTCCTCGACGGAGAAGTCCCGGACGTGCAGCTCCTGGATCTGCTGCTGCGCCGGCGGGACGGCCTGCGGGCGGGTCTGCTCGTCCCAGCCCTGCGGCTTGAGCTCCTTGGCGTCCAGGTCGGCGACCAGGCTGCGCGTGGAGTCGGCGGCGAGGGCCACCGAGTACGGGTCGGTGACGGTGTTGACCACCAGCTGCTGCACCGAGGGCGCCCAGACCTTCACCTGGTACAGGTAGTACTTGCCGTTCAACTCGCGCTTGTCGCGGACGAGTTCCCACACGCCGGTCTCGTCGTCCCGCGTCATCGGCAGCGTCTTCGGGGTGCCCCCGGTGGCGCTGTCGAAGACCTGGACGGACACCTGCTGCGCGGTCGGCGCCCAGAGCGAGAGGGCGACCTTGCCGTCGTAGTAGGCCGGGCCGAAGTCCACCTTGCCGGTGCGGCGCGCGTACAGGTCGTCCAGCACCCCGGGGATCTGGACGCCCGTGCCCGCCAGCACGGCGCCGTTCGGCAGGTGTTCGGTGAACAGCAGCTGGCCGCGCAGCGCGGCCGGGACGCGGGCGGCGTCCCGGGCGTCCACGGTGAAGGCCCGGTAGCCCGCCAGGTGCGGGTATGCGGCCTTCTGGGCGTCGGTCAGCCCGCCGGCGACGGGGGTGAGCCGGAGCCACTTGCCGGGCTTGGTCAGCACGCCCTTGTCGGCGCGGATGCCGCCCTCGGGGTCGTAGACCAGCTGGGCGCTGGTGCCGCCGGCCAGCGCGGCGTCGCTCGCGCCGTAGCCCGCCGGGACGACGACGGTCCGCGCGTCGATCCACTGCGCCTTGGCGCCGGAGAGGTCCACCTGTGAGGAGGCGGCCGGGTTCTGCGGCAGCAGGTAGCCCTCGCGGCCGCCCAGGATCCAGACCTCCCGGCCGTTCTGGGCGAAGTCCAGCGACTGGTCGGCGGGCAGGTCCTTGTCGTTGCCGTTGTGCAGGATGTAGCTGAGGCTGGTCGCGCCGGGGGCCAGCGGCACCTCGAAGACGGCGCCGAAGGCGTCGCGGCGCGCGGGCATCAGCGGCTTGCCCCAGTCGGTGGGGTTGGCGGCGCCGGTCCAGTCGTGCAGGCCCCAGCCGTCGTAGCTGCCGTCCGGCCGGTTGTAGTGGATGACGGCGGTGTTGGCGGGCTGGCTGTTCGCCGGGCCGGGGTTGGTGGTGCGCACGGTCGGGTCGCCCTGCTTCAGCCAGACCTCCCCGGTGCCGCCGACGTCGAGGTGCCGGTCGGCGTCGACGTCCTTGGTGCCGTTCTTCTCCACGATGAAGCCGAGGTCCGAGGCGCCCGGCTTCAGCTTCACGTACGCGAAGGCGCCGTACGCGTCCCGGCCGGTGAAGGGGTGCCCGGCGGGCCACTGGGTGCCCTCGCCGTCCGCGAGGTCGCCCCAGGCGTAGAGGTTCCAGCCGTCGTAGTCGCCGTCCGGCCGGTTGTAGTGGACGACGGCGTACGGGCGGGAGCCGGCGGTGGGCGCCGGCGCGGGCGCGGGGGTGCCGGTGGTGAAGCTCGCGGTGGCGGAGCGCAGGTGGCCGCCGGCGTCCTGCACGACGGCCTTGTAGCGCACCACCGTGCCGGGGGCGACGCCGCCCAGGTCCTGGGTGACGGCGTACTTCCCGGTGTCCGAGGTGCCCAGCGTCCGCCAGGGGCCGTCGCCGACCTGCGCGGCGAAGCTGACCCGGCCGAAGCCGCCGTCGGTCCTCGCCCCGATGGTCACCAGCCCGGTGGACCCGTCCGCGGGCGGCTGGACGGACAGCTGCGGCGCGGCGGCGGCCGGTGCCAGCCTGCCGCCCGCCTTGAACACGACGGAGGACAGCGCCGGCACGGTGACGGTGACCTTGCGGTCGGCGCCCGAGGTGAGCGCGGCACCGGCCGCCGGGTAGATCCGGTCGAAGCCCATGCCCGCCGAGAAGGTGTCCAGCGTGACGGTCTTCGCCTCGGTCGCGTTGTTCACCGCCACCAGGTACTCGACCTGCTGCCCGGCGTCGATCCGGGAGAAGGCGTACACGCCCGCGCCGTCCGCCGCGTACCGCTCGATCTGCGCGCCGTCGGCCAGGGCCGGGTTGTCCCGGCGCAGCTTCGCCAGCCCGGCGATGCCCTGGTACAGCTCGCCGCCCTGCCCGTACCGGTCGGCCGGCCCGGACGTGCCGCCGAGCACCCGGTCGCCGTTGTAGGAGGCGGTCTTCGAGGCGAACAGGTCCTGCCGGGCGTCCTTGTCGCCGCCGGCGCCGGTGAAGCCCTGCTCGTCGCCGTAGTAGACGACGGGCTGGCCGCGGGTGAGGAACTGCAGCTCGCTGCCGAGCCGGTCCTTCCTGAGCAGGGTGGCCTCGTCGGCGCCGGGGTTGTCGGCGAGCAGGAAGGAGCCGAAGCGGCCCATGTCGTGGTTGCCGAGGAAGGTCGGCAGCTCGTACGCGTCGGTGTCGGCGCTGGTGTAGCGGTAGTCCTGGCCGTACACGTCGGCCAGGTTCTTCGCCGAGCCGCCCTGGGAGACGTAACTGCGGGCCGCGCCCTGGAACGGGAAGTCGAGGGTGGCCTGCAGCCTGCCCTTGGTGACGTACGGCGAGGTGACCGCCGGGTCGCCGGAGTAGACCTCGCCGAACATGAAGAACTTCTTGTTGCCCTGCTTGGCGGCGAAGTCCTTGAGCGCGGGCGCCCACTGCTGCCAGAACGCCATGTTGACGTGCTTGACGGTGTCGATCCGGAAGCCGTCCACACCGGCATCCTTGACCCACTGCTGGTAGACCTTCTCGAAGCCCTGCACCACCCGGGGGTTCTGGGTGTCGAGGTCGTCGAGGCCGCTGAAGTCGCCCTCGGTGGCGGACTCGCCGACGAAGGTGGAGTCGCCGCGGTTGTGGTACAGCGCCGGGTCGTTGAGCCAGTCCGGGCTCTTGGCCTTCGCGTCGGCCGGGGTGCGGAAGACCGGGGTGTAGGGGAACGAGTCCTTGGTGGTCCGCGGCCAGCGCGTGCCCGCGTCGGCGGTGGCGGTCTCGTCGACGGGGTTGCCGTCCGCGTCGAGCGTCGGGTAGGCGCCGGTCGAGCGGTAGGCGTGCTGCTGCTCGGCGTAGTCGATGACGTCGGCGGTGTGGTTGGTGATGACGTCGAAGAAGACCTTGATGCCGCGCGCGTGGGCCTTGGCTATCAGCTCCTTCAGCTGCTCGTTGGTGCCGAAGTGCGGGTCGACCTGGGTGAAGTCGGTGATCCAGTACCCGTGGTATCCGGCCGAGGCCTGGTCGCCGGTGCCCTGCACGGGCTTGTTCTTGAAGATCGGCGCCATCCAGATCGCGGTGGTGCCGAGGTTCTGGACGTAGTCGAGCTTCTGGATCAGCCCGGCGAGGTCGCCGCCGTGGTAGAAGCCCTTGTCGGCGGGGTCGAAGCCGTTCTCCAGCCGCCCGCCGGTGATGCCTCCGGTGTCGTTGCCGGTGTCGCCGTTGGCGAAGCGGTCGGGCAGGACGAAGTAGAACTGCTCGCGGCTGAGGTCGTGCCGCCCGGCGGTGGCCGCGAGCGCGGCGTCGGAGGGCGGGGCCGGCGGGGCGGCGGCCAGCGCGGCGGGGGCGCCGCCGAGGGTGGCGGCGGTCAGCGCGGCGGCGAGCAGGACGGCGGTGCGGCCGCCGGGTCCGGTCCGCGCGGCGCGTCGGGTGCTCCGTGGACGGCGGAGCGGCGTATCGGCCACTGAGGGCTCCCTGGGGGAAGGGTCGGGAAGGGGTCGATCGGGTTGCCAGGAAGCTAGCGGCCTGCAATATGTTTCAGCAAGATGCAGAAAGGGTTTCGGGCCCGGAAACTCGGGCCCCCCGGGGCGACGGCCACCCCGATTACGCCGGTGGAACGGTCGGCGTGACAATGGGACGTATGTCCGCCCCACCGGTAACCACCAGACCCGATCACGCCCCCTACCCCGGTGGGATCCGCCCCCTACCCCTCAAGGGGGACAGCCGGTGAAGAATCCACTTCCACAGGATGAGCAGACGGCTACGGGAGGTCTGGCAGACTTCTCGTCCATGGGGGAACCGACCGAGATCCAGCAAGGCGACGCCGGGCGCGCCGACGCGGCCCACGACGGCGGTTCCGCAGCGGCGGCGGGCACCACGGCCCGTACGCCCGAAGGAGCCACCCGTGTCGCCCAGTCCCGCTCCGCCGCGCTGCGCAGCCGCATCCGCGACCAGCGCCGCTCCCCCGCCCGCCCGCGCCTCTGGTTCGAGCTCGCGCTGATCGGGGTCAGCTACTGGCTCTACTCGCTGGTCCGCAACGCGGTCCCCGAGCAGGAGTCGATAGCCCAGAAGCACGCGCGCTGGATCTGGGACCTCGAACAGAACCTCGGCATCGCCGTCGAGCGCTCGGTCAACCACGCGATGGACGGCGTCGGGTGGCTCATCACGGGGATGAACTACTACTACGCGACGCTGCACTTCATCATCACGATCGGCGTCCTGGTCTGGCTCTACCGCAGCCACCCCGGCCGCTACGTCGCGGCCCGCACGGTGCTCTTCGTCACCACCCTGATCGCCCTGGTCGGCTTCTACGCCTTCCCGCTGGCCCCGCCCCGGCTGATGACCGACGGCGGCTTCATCGACACCGTGCAGACCCACCACACCTGGGGCTCGTTCGCCTCCGGGCCCGCCGCACACGTCTCCAACATGTACGCCGCGATGCCCTCGATGCACATCGGCTGGTCGATGTGGTGCGGTCTGGCGATCTTCTTCCTGGCCCGCCGCACGTGGGTCCGGGTGCTCGGCCTGGCGTACCCGGCCGCCACCCTGCTGGTCATCGTCTCGACCGCCAACCACTTCTGGATGGACGCCGTCGGCGGCGAGATCTGCCTGGCGGCGGGCTTCCTGGCCGCCCGCTGGCTCTACCACGAGTGGGTCTACCGGCTGCCGCGGGTCCCCGCCGCCCGGGGCACCGCCGAGGCGCCGATCACCGTGCCCGAGCAGTGGAGCGAGCCGGCGGTCAGCACCGCCCGTCGGTAGCCGTCCCAGCCGTACGACGAAGGGGCCCGCCGTTCCGGAGGGCCCCTTCTCGCGTGCTCAGCTGTAGCCGTAGAACAGCCGGTCCACCACCGCCCGGGCCCGCCGGGTGGTGCGCCGGTAGTCGTCCACCAGCTCCCCGCTGTGCCCGGCGCCGTACCCCAGGTAGCGGGCCACCCCGGCCAGCTCCCGGGCCTCCCCGGGGAAGCTGTCGCCCGGCCGGCCGCGCACCAGCATCACCGCCGAGCGCACCCGGGAGGCCAGCACCCAGGCCGCGTCCAGCACCTCGGCGTCCGCCGCCGTCACCAGCCCGGCCCCGGCGGCCGCCGCCAGCGCCGCCCTGGTCCGGGTGGTGCGCAGCGCGGGCAGCTCGTGGCCGTGCCGGAGCTGGATCAGCTGCACCGTCCACTCGACGTCCGCCAGCCCGCCCCGGCCGATCTTGGTGTGGGTGGTCGGGTCGGCGCCGCGCGGCAGCCGTTCGGCCTCGATCCGGGCCTTGATCCGGCGGATCTCCAGCAGGTCCCGCTCCGGCACGCCGACGCCCGGGTAGCGCAGCGGGTCGATCAGCTGCCGGAACCGCGCGCCCAGGTCCTCGTCCCCGGCGACCGGCTCGGCCCGCAGCAGCGCCTGGCTCTCCCAGGCGTGCGACCAGCGCCGGTAGTACGCCGCGTACGAGGCCAGGGAGCGCACCAGCGGGCCGCTGCGCCCCTCCGGCCGCAGGTCGGCGTCGACCAGCAGCGGCGGCTCGGTGGAGGGCGCGGCCAGCAGGGTGCGCAGTTCGTGGCAGACGGCCTGGGCGGCCCGGGCGGCGTCCTCCTCCAGCGAGCCGAGCAGCGGCTCGTGGACGAAGAGCACGTCGGCGTCCGAGCCGTAGCCCAGCTCCCGGCCGCCGAAGCGGCCCATCGCGATCACCGAGATCCGGGTCGGCAAGCCTCCGTTCGCGGCCTCCCAGCCGGCCACGCAGGCGCGCAGCGCGCCCTCCAGGGTGGCCGCGTTGAGGGCGGTCAGGGCCTCCCCGGCGGTGTCCAGCGCCTCGGCCGGGTCGTCGGCGAGCCGGCCGAGCACGTCGGCGGCGGCGGTGCGGAACAGCTCCCGGCGGCGCACCGAACGGGCGGCGGCCACCGCGGCGGCGGTGGACCCGGCCCGGCCGACCGCGGCCAGGACCTCCGCCTGCAGGGCCGCCCGGCCGCGCGGCTGCAGGCCCTGCGGGTCCCCCAGCATGGCCACCGCCTCGGGGGCGCGCAGCAGCAGGTCGGGCGCGAGCCGGCCGGCCGACAGCACCCGGGCCAGCTGCTCGGCGGCGGCGGACTCGTCCCGCAGCAGGCGCAGGTACCAGGGGGTGCGGCCGAGCGCGTCGGAGACCTGGCGGAAGTTGAGCAGCCCGGCGTCCGGGTCGGCCGAGTCGGCGAACCAGCCCAGCAGCACCGGCAGCAGGGTGCGCTGGATCGCGGCCTTGCGGCTCACCCCGGAGGCGAGCGCGCTGAGGTGGCGCAGGGCGGCCGCCGGGTCGGCGTAGCCGAGCGCCTCCAGCCGGGCCCGGGCCGCGTCCGGGCTCAACCCGGCCGCGCCGGTGGGCAGTTCGGCGACGGCGTCGAGCAGCGGCCGGTAGAACAGCTTCTCGTGCAGCCGGCGCACCTCGACGGCGTGCCGCTTCCACTCGCGCTGCAGCGCGGCCACCGGGTCGGAGCGGGTGTCGTCGTTGATCAGCGGGGCGAGCGAGCGGGCGAGGCGGCGCTGGTCCTCCTCGGCGGTGGGCATCAGGTGGGTGCGGCGCAGCCGGTACAGCTGGATGCGGTGCTCCAGCGAGCGCAGGAAGCGGTAGGCGCGGTCCAGCGAGGCGGCGTCCGCCCGGCCGACGTACCCGCCGCGGGAGAGCGCGGCCAGCGCCTCCAGGGTGTTGCCGCTGCGCAGCGCCGGGTCGGTGCGGCCGTGCACGAGCTGGAGCAGCTGGACGGAGAACTCGACGTCGCGCAGCCCGCCGGGGCCGAGCTTGAGCTGGCGGTCCAGTTCGGTGGCCGGGATGGAGTCGATCACCCGGCGGCGCATCTGCTGCACGTCGGCGACGAAGTTGTCGCGGGCGGCGGCCTGCCACACCATCGGGGCCAGCGCCTCGACGTAGGCGGCGCCGAGCTCGGCGTCCCCGGCGACCGGGCGGGCCTTCAACAGGGCCTGGAACTCCCAGGTCTTGGCCCAGCGCTGGTAGTAGGCGAGGTGGCTGGCCAGGGTGCGCACCAGCGGGCCGTTGCGGCCCTCGGGGCGCAGGTTGGCGTCCACCGGCCAGATGGTGCCCTCGCCGGTGGTGTCCGCGCAGAGGCGGGTGAGGGCGGCGGCCAGCCGGGTGGCGGCCTTGATCGCCTCGTGCTCGTCGACGCCCTCGCGCGGTTCGGCGACGAAGACGACGTCCACGTCCGAGACGTAGTTGAGTTCGCGGCCGCCGCACTTGCCCATGCCGATCACCGCGAGCCGGCAGGCCTCGGCGGCCTCCCGGTCCTGCGCGGCGGCGAGGTCCAGGGCGGTCTGCAGGGTGGCGCCGGCCAGGTCGGCGAGTTCGGCGGCGGTCTGGGCGAGGTCGGTGGTGCCGGTGAGGTCGCGGGCGGCGATCGCCAGCAGGCAGCGGCGGTAGGCGATCCGCAGCGCGTCCGCCGGGGTGTGCCCGTCGCGCTCGACGCCCTCGGCGAGGGCGCGGCGGAAGTCCTCCGGGCCGGGGTGCATGTCGCGCAGCTCGAAGGTGACCAGCACGTGCCAGTCGTGCGGGTGCCGGGCGAGGTGGTCGCCGAGGGCGGCGGAGACGCCGAGCACGCCGAGCAGCCGGTCGCGCAGCGGTTTGGCGGTGGTGAGGGTGTCGCGCAGGGTGTGCCGGTCGGCCTCGTCGGCGGCCTCCAGCAGCCGGGCCAGGCCGAGCAGGGCGAGGTCCGGGTCGGCGGTGGCGCCGAGCGCGTCCAGCAGCACCGGGTCGTCGGCCAGCCCTTCCAGGCCCGGGCCCTCCAGCAGCCGGACGGCCTGCGCCGGATCGCCGAACCCGCGCCTGACCAGCCGCATCTCCGGCCGGCTCACCCGGCCTCCGGCCCGCTGCTCCTCCACCGTCATCGGCCCCTCCATCCGTCCCGTCCAGCAGGTTACGCGCCCGCCGCCCGCCGCGCCGGGTGTGACCACCGGACGGCCACTGCGGTGACGCGGCCCGTGACCGGCACCCGTGACCCGGCACCCGCCGGAATCGTTCACCCGGCGGATCCCCTCACCCCCGGAGCCCCGATGCCCAGTCGTCTGCCCTCGCTCACCGGGCTGCGCTTCTGGGCCGCCCTGCTGGTGGTGCTCTACCACCTGTCCCGCAAGGTCGGGGAGCTGCCGCTGCTCAGTCCCCTGGCCTGGTACGGGCGTTCGGGCGTCACGTTCTTCTTCGTGCTGTCCGGCTTCGTCCTCGCCTGGACGTACCAGGGCTCGGCCGCGTCCGCCGGTGCCTTCGCCCGCCGGCGGTTCGCCCGGATCTGGCCGCTGCACGCGCTGGCCACCGTGCTGTCGCTCGGCGCGGACGCCGCGATCGGGGCGGCGCTGCCCGTCGCGGCCGCCCTGTGGTCGCTGGTGCTGCTGCACACCTGGGCGCCGTCGACGGTGTACGGCGGCAATCCGGCCTCCTGGTCGCTGGGCGCCGAGGCCTGGTTCTACCTGCTGTTCCCGGCGCTGCTGCGGCTGTCGGGGGCGCGCCGGCGGGCCTGGCTACCGCTCGCGGCGCTCTGCGCGGCGCTCGGGCCCGCCCTGTGGGCGGCCGGTGCGCTGCTGCCCGGCGACGCCGCGCTGCGCGGCTTCCTGCTGGACTACCTGCCGCTCACCCGCACCCCGCAGTTCGTCCTCGGCGTGGTCACCGGCCTGGCCGTGCGGCACGGCCTGCTCCCCCGGCTGCGGCTCGCCCCGGCCGCCGGCGCCGTCGCGGCCTGGCACCTCGCCCTGGTCCCCTGGCACGCCGCCGTCCCGGACGCGCTCTGGTACGGCCCGTACAGCGCCGCCCAGTTGCTGCCCGCGCCGCTGTTCGCGGCGCTGCTGGCGGCGGCCGCCCAGCGGGACGCCGCCGGGACGGCGCCCCGGCTGCTGGCCGGCCGGGCGGCCGTCCGGCTCGGCGAGTGGTCGTTCGCCTGGTACCTGGTGCACGAGATCGGCATCCGCTGCTGGCTGGCGTGGTACGGCCGCCCCGCCCCCGGGTTCGCGAGGGCGGGCGTGTGGCTGCTGCTGGCCGGCGGCTCGCTGGCCGTGGCGGCCGTGCTGTACCACCGGGTGGAGCGCCCCTGCGAGCGGCTGCTGCGCGGCGCGGCCCGCTCCCCGGACACGGCGGCGCCGCTGCCGCGGGTGGTGCGGCAGCGGCGCCCTTCCGAGGCGGACCGTCAGACGTCCGTCGAGCCGTCCAGGTTCACCCAGGCGTAGAAGACGCCGATGTCGTAGCCGTTCTTCGTGGTGTCGAAGATGGTCTTGATGTCGGTGTCCCCGTCCCGCAGGAACGGCGAGACGTCCCAGGTGTCGGAGTCGTAGCCGAAGTTGTTGCGGTAGGTCGGGTTCCGGGTGAACGCGTCGGCCGGGTTCAGCTCCTCGATGGTGGAGTTGAAGGCGTTGTCGGCCGGGTGGTTGACGTCGGAGAACATCGTCCTCGGCCCGTTGGTGGACTTCACGGCGAGGGTGTCGCCGGTCCACTTGAGGTCGCCGTCGTAGACGACCCAGCCCATCTTGGCGGCGGGCGGGCCGCTCTGCTCCGTCTGCAGCCCGGGCAGGTCGACCGTCAGCTCGGGGCTGTCCGGCAGCTCGACCTGGAAGCCGTCCCAGACGTGGAGGTGCCGCTTCGGCAGGCAGTCGTTCTCGTACACGACGACGATCGTCCAGCCGCCCCAGCTGTGCGGCTTCACCACGGAGTCCATGTTGGCGACGGTGTAGGTGCCGTTGCCGGCGTTCTTGACCAGGTCGGTGACGTCGGCGGAGGCCTGGTAGCTGCTCTCGTCGGTGGTGGTGATGTAGCCGATGGACGGCTGGTCGTTGGCGATGTTGCGGTACTGGGCCTCGCCCGGGACCTTCAGGTAGACCTCGTCGATCTGGCTCTCCGGCAGCACGGTGTCGCCGATGCCGCGGGTGCCGCCCCAGTACAGCCGCGCGTACCGGACCTTGGAGCCGTCGATCAGGCCGAGGTCGGCGGAGCTGGCCGAGTAGATCGGGTCACCGAGCGGGCCGATCGAGCCCGGGTCGATGTTGACGTACTTCATCTCGTACTTGTTGTTGATCGGCAGCGGGCCGAGCCCCTTGCGGGCGTCCAGGCACGACACCTGCGCCGGGTCGACCGGCGGCTTGGTCTCGTCGCAGGTCATCAGCGAGTTGCTGATCCGCTTGATGCCGCCGTGGAAGTCGCCCTCGAACCGCGTGGTGAACGGCAGCGGGTTCGCCGTGACGACGCTGTCCCGCGTGTGGGGCTTCGAGGAGCCGGAGCCGCGGGCGTCGGCCAGGGTGGGGGCCAGCAGCTGGCCCGCGACGGCGGCGAGGGCCGCCCCCGCGACGACGGCCCGGCGGGCGATCCGCCGGGCGCGCGCGACGCGGCTGAGGGGGGAGGGGAGCATGGTGTCCTCTCGGGAGGTGGAGAACGGGATCAGGCCCATCGGACCACACCGCTCCGTCACGCTCTCGCCACACTCCGCCATCGGAGAATCGTTCCGCCCGAGATCCACCCGCGAGGGGGGCCCGCCGTCACCCTCTCGAATGACGACGGGCCCCGAACGGTTTGCGCCTACAGCACCTGCAGGTTCTTTCGCAGCTCGAACGGCGTCACCTCGGAGCGGTACTCCTCCCACTCCTGACGCTTGTTCCGCAGGAAGAAGTCGAACACGTGCTCGCCCAGGGTCTCGGCGACCAGCTCGCTGCGCTGCATCAGGTCGATCGCCTCGCCCAGGTTCTGCGGCATCGGCTGGATGCCGAGGGCGCGGCGCTCGGAGTCGGTCAGCGCCCACACGTCGTCGTCGGCGCCCGGCGGGAGCTCGTAGCCCTCCTCGATGCCCTTCAGGCCGGCCGCGAGGGTGACGGCGTAGGCGAGGTACGGGTTGCAGCCGGTGTCCAGCGAGCGGACCTCGATCCGGGTGGAGCCCTGCTTGCCCGGCTTGTACATCGGCACCCGGATGAGCGCCGAGCGGTTGTTGTGGCCCCAGCAGATGTACGACGGCGCCTCGCCGCCCGCGCCGGCGGTGCGCTGCGAGCCGCCCCAGATGCGCTTGTACGAGTTCACCCACTGGTTGGTGACGGCGGCCGTCTCGGCGGCGTGCTTCAGCAGGCCGGCGATGAAGGATCTGCCGACCTTGGAGAGCTGGTACTCGGCGCCGGACTCGTGGAAGGCGTTGCGGTCGCCCTCGAACAGCGAGACGTGGGTGTGCATGCCGCTGCCGGGGTGCTCGGAGAACGGCTTGGGCATGAAGCTCGCGTGCACGCCCTGCTCCAGCGCGACCTCCTTCATGACCAGACGGAACGTCATGATGTTGTCCGCGGTGGACAGCGCGTCCGCGTAGCGCAGGTCGATCTCCTGCTGACCGGGCGCGCCCTCGTGGTGCGAGAACTCCACCGAGATGCCCATCGACTCCAGCATGGTGATCGCCTGGCGGCGGAAGTCGTGGCCCACCCCGCGCGGGGTGTGGTCGAAGTAGCCGGACTGGTCGGCGGGGATCGGCGGGGTGCCGTCGCCGGGCAGGTTCTTCAGCAGGAAGAACTCGATCTCCGGGTGGGTGTAGAAGGTGAAGCCCTGGTCGGAGGCCTTCTCCAGGGTGCGCTTGAGCACGAACCGCGGGTCCGCGTAGGAGGGCGAGCCGTCCGGCATCAGGATGTCGCAGAACATCCGCGCCGTCCCCGGAGTCTCCGAGCGCCACGGCAGGATCTGGAAGGTGGTCGGGTCCGGCTTGGCGATCATGTCGGACTCGTACACCCGGGCGAAGCCCTCGATCGCCGACCCGTCGAAGCCGATGCCCTCCTCGAAGGCCTGCTCCAGCTCGGCCGGCGCCACCGCCACCGACTTCAGGTAGCCGAGCACATCGGTGAACCACAGCCGGACGAACCGGATGTCACGCTCCTCGAGCGTCCGAAGCACGAACTGCTGCTGCTTGCCCATGGGGACAGTCTCACCTCTGCTCTTTACGCTCGTGTTACGCCCCGGAGGCCGCGGAGGGACGTCGTGGGGCGACTGCCCCCATCATGGCCGATCCCCGCCCGGCACGGCACCGTCGACCCCGGCACCGACCGGGCGCGGAGCCCGGCGGCGAGCCCCGCGCGGGACATCGCGTCAGTTAGACGATTACACTCGTGGCATGCCCAATCTCCGTCTCGCCCTGAGCCAGATCGACCCCTGGGTCGGTGACATCGCGCGCAACAGCGATGAGGTGGTGCGCTGGACCAAGCAGGCCGTGGAGGCCGGTGCGCAGCTGGTCGCGTTCCCCGAGATGGCCCTGACCGGCTACCCGGTCGAGGACCTCGCGCTGCGCCGTTCCTTCGTCGAGGCGTCCCGCGCGGCGCTGGTCGAGCTGGCGGGCCGGCTGGCCGACGACGGGCTGGGCGGGGTGCCGGTGGTGGTCGGCTACCTGGGGCGCTCCGAGCACGCCTCGCCGCGCTTCGGGCGGCCGGCCGGGTCGCCGCAGAACTGCGCGGCGGTGCTGTACGGCGGTGAGGTGGCGACCCGCTTCGCCAAGCACCACCTGCCCAACTACGGCGTGTTCGACGAGTACCGCTGGTTCGTCCCCGGCGACCAGCTGCCGGTGCTGCGGGTCGGCGGGGTGGACGTCGCGCTGGCGATCTGCGAGGACATCTGGCAGGACGGCGGCCGGGTGAGCGCCGCCCGCGAGGCCGGGGCCGGGCTGCTGCTGGTGGTCAACGGCTCGCCGTACGAGCGGAACAAGGACGACCAGCGGCTGGAGCTGGTCCGCCGCCGGGCGGCCGAGGCGGGCTGCACCCTGGCGTACGTCAACATGGTCGGCGGCCAGGACGAGCTGGTCTTCGACGGCGACTCGATCGTGGTCGACGCGGACGGCGAAGTCCTCGCCCGCTCCCCGCAGTTCGAGGAGCACCTGCTGGTCCTCGACCTCGACCTGCCGGAGGCGAGCAGCGACCACACCGACGGGCTGCTGCTGAGCGACGGCCTGCACCTGGTCCGTACCGAGCTGGGCGACGAGCCGCGGCCGGCGCCCGCCGAGAGGCTGACCGCCGAGGTGGCGCCGCGGCTCTCCGACGAGGCCGAGATCTGGGCGGCGCTGGTCGCCGGCACCCGGGCGTACGTGCAGAAGAACGGCATGCGGTCGGTGCTGGTCGGCCTGTCCGGCGGCATCGACTCGGCGCTGGTGGCCTCGATCGCGGTGGACGCGATCGGCGCGGAGAACGTGTACTGCGTCTCGATGCCCAGCCGCTACTCCTCGCAGCACTCCCGGGACGACGCGGCCGAGCTGGCCCGCCGCACCGGGCTGCACTTCCGCACGGTCTCGATCGCCCCGATGTTCGACGCCTACCTGGCCGCCACCGAACTGACCGGCCTGGCCGAGGAGAACCTGCAGTCCCGGCTGCGCGGCACCCTGCTGATGGCGATCTCCAACCAGGAGGGGCACCTCGTGCTCGCGCCCGGCAACAAGAGCGAGCTGGCGGTCGGCTACTCGACCCTGTACGGCGACTCGGTGGGCGCGTACGGCCCGATCAAGGACGTCTACAAGTCGCTGATCTTCCGGCTGGCCCGCTGGCGCAACGAGGAGGCCGAGCGGCGCGGCGAGGTGCCGCCGATCCCGGAGAACACCATCAGCAAGCCGCCGTCCGCCGAGCTGCGGCCGGACCAGGTGGACACCGACTCGCTGCCCGACTACGACCTGCTGGACAGCGTGCTGGACCGCTACATCGAGGGCGACGAGGGCCGGGACGCGATCGTCGCGGCCGGCTTCGACCCGGCGGTGGTGGACCGGGTGGTCCGCCTGGTCGACACCGCCGAGTACAAGCGGCGCCAGTACCCGCCGGGCCCGAAGGTCTCGGCGAAGAACTTCGGCCGGGACCGCCGCCTGCCGATCACCAACCGCTGGCGGCGCGGCTAGGACGGTCAGTACCGGAAGGCGGCGGCCACCGGGAGGTGGTCGCTGCCGTCCCGGGGCAGGGTGCGGGAGTCGACCGGCTGGAGCCCGCCCCGGCTCATGATCTGGTCGATCCGGGCCATCGGGAACGACGACGGCCAGCTGAAGCCGAAGCCGTCCCCGGCGGCGCCCTGGGCCGAGCGCATCTGCGAGGTGACGGGCGCCAGGCTGCGGTCGTTCATGGTGCCGTTGAGGTCGCCGAGCAGCAGCACCTTCTTCAGCGGCTCGGCCTGGATCGCGTCGCCGAGCGCCTGCGCGCTGACGTCCCGCTGGTGGACGGTGAAGCCGCCCTCGGCCTTCAGCCGGACGGACGGCAGGTGCGCGACGTACACCGCGAGCGGGCCCTGCGGGGTGGTCACCTGGGCCCGGAAGGCCCTGGTCCAGCCCATCCTGAGGTCCACCGGGGACACCTCGCCGATCGGGTACTTCGACCAGAGGCCGACCGTCCCCTGCACCGTGTGGTACGGGTAGGCCCCGGCGAGCCCGGTCTCGTACGCGTGCAGCGCCCGGCCGGCCAGCTCCTGCAGGGCGACGATCTGCGCGCCGGAGTCGACCAGGCCGCGCACGGTGCCCGGCACGTCGGTGTTGTCGGCGGCGACGTTGTGGCTGACCACCGTCCAGTCCGCCTTCCCGCCGCTCTTGTCGGTGACCAGGCCGCCGAACAGGTTGGCCCACAGCGCGGCGGGCAGCAGCAGGGCGATCAGCGCGGTGGCGGAGCGGCGCAGCAGCGCGGGCACCAGCAGCGCCGGGACGGCCAGGCCCAGCCAGGGCAGGAAGGTCTCCAGCAGGCTGCCGAGGTTGCCGACGCCGTTGGGCACCTCGGCGTGGAAGGCCAGCAGCGCGCCGACGGCCACGGCCAGGGCGGCGACCACCAGGCCGCGCCGCCACGTGGTGCTGCCCCGCCCGTCGCGCCCCCACTGCCGGAGCCCGAGGAAGCCGCCGGGACGGGCCGCCTGGGCCGGGGCCTGTTCGTCGGCCCCGAGCCGTTCGGTCCGTTCCGCCTGCGTCATCCGTGACTCCCGTCGCTCGTGCCGTCCGCCGGTCCGGGCCCGGCCCGCGTCGGTCCGCGGGCGAAGTGCCGGATCGGTGCCGGTTTGATCGGATACCCGGCTCAGCCTATGCCGGGACAGACGTGGGGCCCGGCCGCCCGGGTTCCGGCGCGGCCCGTTCCGTGAGCTTGGCCACGTGGGCCGGAACGGCTACGAGGCGGGGGAGGTCGACGGGGCGAGGCCTTCGAGCAGCGAGTCGATCATCTTGCGGGCCAGGTCCGGGTCCTCCAGGTCGGAGTCGTCCCAGAGCATGCTGCGGTAGACGATCGGGCCCATCAGCAGGTCGCCGAGCAGGGCGACGTCGAGGTCGGCGCGCAGCACGCCCTCGTCGACGGCTCTGCGGATGACCCGCAGGGCCGCCTCGCGCCGGGGCTTGATCACCCGCTCGCGGTAGGCGAGGTGCAGGCCGGGCAGGCTCTGCATCTGGCCGAAGGCGGCCTTGAGGATCCAGGCGCTGCGCTTGGCGAGGCCGCGGCGGCGGGTGTAGTCGACGATGTTGATCAGGTCGTCGCGGGCGGTGCCGCCGGTCGGCTCGGGGATCTGGAGTTCCAGTCGGCCGACGACGTCGACCAGCAGGGCCTCCTTGTTGGGCCAGCGCCGGTAGATGGTGGCCTTGCCGACGCCGGCGGCGGTGGCGATGCCCTCGATGGTCAGCTCGGACATGGTGGTGCCGGCCGCCATCAGGTCCTCGACCGCGGTGAAGATGGCCTGCTCGGCGGCCTCGCTGCGCGGTCGGCCGCGGCGCGCGGCCGGGCAGGGCTGCCCGCTCGCGGCGGTCGGGTCGTCTGCTCCGGCGGCCGGGGTCTCCGTCTTCACCGCGTTGGTCTCCCTCGCTGTCCGGGCGCGCGGGCGCCGCTGCCGTCTGTGCCGTGCGGCCGCGGCCGGGTGGGGCCCGGCGCGGACCGAGGCCCTGCCGACCGGGCTGCACCCGGCCGACAGGGCCATTGTCGCTCAGTGGTGTTTCGAACCGATTGCCCGTCAGGCGTCGGCGGCCGCGGTCTCGCGGGGCCGGTCGGTCTGCTCGGCGGCGCCGGCCGGGGCGCCGGGGGCGGGGGTGCGGCCCGGCAGCAGGAACCAGGCGACCAGCACGCCGAGCACCGAGACGCCCACGGAGAGCCCGGCGACGACGTGCATGGCGTGGATGAAGGAGTCGTTGGCGGGGCCGATCAGGGCCTCGCCCTTGGGGCCCATCCGCCCGGCGACGGCCAGGGTGGCCTCCAGCGACTCGCCCGCCTTGTCGCGGTACTCGGCGGGCAGGTGCTGGAGCGTGTCGGACATGCCGTCGCGGTAGACGGTGGAGAGCACCGCGCCGAGCACGGCGACCCCGAGCGAGCCGCCGACCTGCCGGAAGGTGTTGTTGACGGCCGAGCCCGCCCCGGCCTTCTCGCGCGGCAGCGAGCCCATGATGGCGACGGTGACCGGCGGCATGACGTGCGCCATGCCGGCACCCATCACCAGGCCGATCACGATCAGCACCCAGATCGGGCTGCTCGCGGTGATCACGACGTAGCCGACGAAGCCGAGGGCGACCAGCGCCATGCCGCCGGCGGCGGTGGCGGCGACGCCGAAGCGCTCGACCACCAGCCGGGCGCGCGGCGCGAACAGCAGCTGGGCGGCGGCCAGCGGCAGCATCAGCAGGCCGGCCTGCAGCGCGCTGTAGCCGCGCACGCTCTGGATGTAGAAGACGCCGAAGAAGGAGACGCCCATCAGGGCGAAGAAGATCACGCCGACGACCGCCACGGAGGCGCTGAACACCTTGTTGCGGAACCAGGTGACGTCCAGCGCCGGGAAGGGCGTGCGGCGCTCGAACCAGACGAAGGCGACCAGGGCGACCACGCCGACCAGGGTGGGCACCCAGGCCTCGGCGGCGGTGAAGTCGGCCAGCTCGCCGCCCTTGATGATGCCGTAGATCAGCGCGACCAGGCCGATGATCGACAGCAGCACGCCGACCGGGTCCATCCGGCCCGGGTTCGGGTCCTTGGACTCGGGGACGAGGACCACCATCGCGATCAGCGCGATGATCACGACCGGGACGTTGACCAGGAAGACCGAGCCCCACCAGAAGTGCTCGATCAGCAGGCCGCCGGTGATCGGGCCGATGGCGATGGCCAGGCCGACCGCGCCGGCCCAGATGCCGATCGCCTTGGGCTGCTCGGAGCGCTCGAAGACGTTCATGATGATGGCCAGCGTGGCGGGCATCGCGAGCGCGCCGCCGACGCCCATCAGGGCGCGGTAGCCGACCAGCTCACCGGGCGAGGAGGCGAGCGCGGAGAGCAGCGAGGCGACGCCGAAGACCGCCATGCCGGCCAGCAGCGCGCGCTTGCGGCCGAACCGGTCGCCGAGCAGGCCGGAGGTGAAGAGCAGCCCGGCGAACACCAGGGTGTACGAGTTGATCGCCCATTCCAGGTCGCTCTGGGTGGCGCCCAGGCCGACCGGGGCCGGGGTCGCGATGGTCTTCATCGCGACGTTGAGGATCGAGTTGTCGAGCACGATGACGAGCAGGGCGAGCAGCAGGCTGCCCAGGATCGCCCAGCGCCGGCGGTGGATGGCTTCCGGCACGCGAGGCGGCGCGGCTGCGGTGGTCATGGTCTTCCCCGTCCGTGTTGGCGTTGCACTGGCGGGACAGTTTCCGAGCCGCGGCTTCCGAGTCACGGTTTCCGAGTCGCAGGCGTCTCGTATCCCCCGCCGCCAGGGTACCGCCCATTTCGATACGAGACGAATCCGTTTCGCAAAACGCCGGCAAAACCGGGAGTGACCGCCCGGTGTGGCGCGGATCGCACCCGCCCGCGTACACCCCTCTTTGCGCGCACGCCGGGGCGTGCAAGCATGGAGGTGATCCGGGGACGCCGCACGGCGCCTCGAGACGACAACCCTTCAGGAGCCCGTTCGATGAACGCTTCTTCGCCTTCGCCTGCCCAGAACCAGGCGTCGACCGCCACCCTCTACGGTGGGGTCACCAACCGCCGCGTCACCGTCCGCGACCTCGCCGCCGCCAAGCAGCGCGGCGAGAAGTGGGCGATGCTGACCGCCTACGACGCCCTCACCGCCGGGGTGTTCGACGAGGCCGGGATCCCCGTCCTGCTGGTCGGCGACTCCGCCGGCAACTGCCACCTCGGCTACGAGACCACCGTGCCGGTGACCATGGATCAGATGGTGATGCTCTCCGCCGCCGTCGTCCGGGGCACCAGGCGCTCGATGATCGTCGCCGACCTGCCGTTCGGCTCCTACCAGGAGTCCCCGGCGCAGGCCATGCACAACGCGGCCCGGCTGATGAAGGACGCCGGCGTCGGCGCGGTGAAGCTGGAGGGCGGCGAGCGCAGCGCCCGCTCGATCGAGCTGCTGGTCGAGGCCGGCATCCCGGTGATGGCCCACATCGGCCTCACCCCGCAGTCCGTGCACGCCTTCGGCGGCTACCCCGTGCAGGGCCGCGGCGACGAGGCCGCGCACCAGCTGCTGCGCGACGCCAAGGCCGTGCAGCAGGCCGGCGCCTTCGCCGTGGTGCTGGAGGCCGTCCCGGCCGAGCTGGCCGCCCAGGTGACCGAGCAGCTGGCGATCCCGACCGTGGGCATCGGCGGCGGGCCGGACACCGACGCCCAGGTGCTGGTCTGGACGGACATGGCCGGCATGACGGCGGGCCGGGTGCCCAAGTTCGTCAAGCAGTACGCGAACCTGCGGGCCGTGCTCGGCGACGCGGCCCGGGAGTTCGCCGAGGACGTCCGCGGCGGCGCCTTCCCGGCGGAGGAGCACAGCTTCCACTGACGCGCCTTTCAGCGGCCCTGCTCCGACCGGTCGGAGCAGGGCCGCTGTCATGCCCGGACGGGCGGTGACAGCGGCCTGACAGCGGCGCCGCTCCCGCGACAGGGGGCTGACAGCCGGGCCGGGCACCTTGGGGGCATGACAGGAATCGCCACCGCCCCGAACACGCGGGGAACTGCCGGCAACGCCGTCGAGGTGCAGGGCATCGTCAAGCACTTCGGCACCACCAAGGCCCTCGACGGGGTCGACCTCACCGTCCGCGAGGGCACCGTCCTCGCCCTGCTCGGCCCCAACGGCGCCGGCAAGACCACCCTCGTCCGCGTCCTCTCCACGCTGATCAAGCCGGACGCCGGCACCGCGTTCGTCGGCGGCTACGACGTCGTGCGCCAGCCCAAGCAGCTGCGCCGCACCATCGGCCTGACCGGCCAGTACGCCTCCGTCGACGAACTGCTCTCCGGCTACGAGAACCTCTACCTGATCGGCCGGCTGCTCGACCTCCCCAGGCGCGAGGCCAAGGCCCGGGCCGTCGAGCTGCTGGAGCGCTTCTCGCTCACCGAGGCCGCCAAGCGCGCCGCCAAGACCTACTCCGGCGGCATGCGCCGCCGCCTCGACCTGGCCGCCAGCATGATCGGCCGCCCCCGGGTGCTCTACCTGGACGAGCCCACCACCGGTCTGGACCCGCGCACCCGCAACGAGGTGTGGGACGAGGTGCAGCGGATGGTCGCCGAGGGCAGCACCGTGCTGCTCACCACCCAGTACATGGAGGAGGCGGAGCAGCTCGCCGACGAGCTGACCGTCATCGACCGCGGCCGGGTCATCGCCAACGGCGGCATCGCCGAGCTGAAGGCCAAGGTCGGCGGCCAGACCCTGCAGGTCCGCCCGGCCCACCCGGCCGAGCTGCCCGAGATGGCCCGCTGCCTGCACGAGCACGGCGTCACCACCGCGACCTACTCGGCCGACACCGGCCTGCTCGCGGTGCCGATCGCCGGCGAGGCGCAGCTGACCGCCGTCATCGGGGTGCTCGGCGGACGCGGCTTCGCCATCGCCGGGATCGACACCAAGGTGCCCAGCCTGGACGAGGTCTTCCTCGCCATCACCGGCAAGCCCGCCACCGCCGCCGACCAGCCCGCCCAGCCCGTCGAGGAGACCGTCGCATGACCACCGCCACGCTCGCGCCCGCGCCCGCGCCCGTCCGCGAGGAGGACCCGCGGATCGGCCTGTCGGCCAACCTGCGCCACATCGGCGCGCTGACCAGGCGCAACCTGATGCGGATCAAGGAAGACCCGGAGTCGATGTTCGACGCCGTGCTGATGCCGATCGTCTTCACCGTGCTGTTCGTCTACGTCTTCGGCGGCGCCATGTTCGCCGGGGACCAGGACAAGTACAAGCAGTTCATGATCCCCGGCCTGCTCGGGCAGACCGGCATGACGCTGGCCCTGGCCGTCGGCACCGGGCTGAACAGCGACTTCCAGACCGGGGTGATGGACCGCTTCCGCACCCTGCCGATCGGCCGGGCCTCCGTCCTGCTCGCCAAGATCGCGGCGGAGACCCTGCGGGCCCTGCTCTCCTCCGCGATCCTGCTGACCTTCGCCTTCCTGCTCGGCTTCGAGCTGAAGACCGGCGTGCCGGAGCTGCTGGCCGCGGTCGGCCTGTCGCTGGTGTTCGGCATGTCGATCGTCTGGATCTCGATGCTGCTGGGCATGTCGCTGAAGAGCGCCCAGGCGGTGCAGGGCGTCTCCATGCTGGTCCTGATGCCGATGCAGTTCGGCAGCTCGATCTTCGCGCCGACCGACACCATGCCCGGCTGGCTGCAGGCCTTCACCAAGGTCAACCCGCTGTCCCAGCTGGCCGACGCCTCCCGCTCGCTGCTCAACGGCGAGGGCCCGGTGGCCCACCCGGTGATGATCGTGCTGATCTGGTCCGCCGCCGCGACCGCGATCTTCGCCCCGCTCGCGGTGGCCCGCTTCCGCAAGCGGGTGTGACCCCCGCCGAGCCGGCCGGCCGTCGACGGGGGTGACGGCCGGCGGGCAGGACGGCGGGCGGACAGGACGGCGGGCGGCCCGGGACAGGCCGCCCGCGCGAGGAGGGGAGGGCCGGACGGTCGCCGGCCGGCCCTCCCCCGCTGTCCGGGTCCGTCAGCCGAGCACCTCGCCCAGCAGCTCCTGGGTCTGCCGCTGCGTCATCCCCGCGCCCTCCGCCCAGGCCGCCTGGTACGCCTCCGCACCCAGCAGCTCGCGCAGCGCGGCGACCGAGCGCTCCCGGTCCGTCTGCTCCAGGTAGCCGCCCTTGGGGCCGTTCAGCTTGCCGTGCGAGCCGACCAGCCGCGCCGCCAGCCGGGCCCGGTCCAGGTCCTGGTCGCGCTGGGCCAGTCCGACCAGGGCCCCGACCACGGCCGGCACCACCATGACCGTCATCTGCTCGGCGAAGCCGGAGACGGTCTGCATCGAGCTCAGCATCCGCCAGCCCTCGCCGATCATCGCGAACCCGGCGTCCGGATCGCCGGACCGGGCGATGATCCAGCCCCGGGAGATGCCCAGCAGACCGGCCGTCACGCTCGGGGCGAACCAGCCGACCCGGGTGCCGTCCAGCGCGTCGAGCTCGGCCAACGCCCGGTCGAACTCGCCGCGTTGGGCGTGGATGCCGCTGAGCGTCAGGCGGCCGAGCAGGACGGCCCCGGTGGTGGACTGGTCGGTGGGCGGGTCGTCGAAGCCGGCCAGCGTCTCCCGGATCATCCGCTCGCCGGCCGCCATGTCCCGCTCCAGCAGCGTGCCGGCCAGGTTCACCCGCAGGATCGGCACCTCCTGCGGCGCCCCCAGCCGCTCGGCCAGCTCGATCGCCCGCCGGTACGCCCGGCCCGCGCCCTCGTTGTCGCCCCGGTTGGCCAGCGCCTCGCCCTGGGCCGAGAGCGCCTGGGACAGCCCCCAGAGGTTGCCCTCCCGCTCGTAGATCTCCAGCGAGCGCTCGACGTCCCGGATGCTCTGCTCCTGCCCGCCCGGCCAGTCGTTCAACGCCTTGGCCCGCACCTGCAGGATGAACGCCAGGTCGTGCGGGTCGCCGTGGACCTCGCAGCCGCGCACGGCGTCGTCCAGCAGGTCCTTCATCAGCTCCAGACGGCCGGCCAGGAAGGCCCCGAACACCCGCATCAGCGCGGGGAACCGGTAGGACTGCGGCAGGTCCGGGCCGTAGACGTCGAGCAGGTGGTTCGCGATGGCGGCCGCCTCCGGGTCGCCGAGCACCTCCAGGTTGCCCTCGAACAGGCCGAGCAGCCGGTACATCACCAGCAGCCGCCGGGCCTCCTCGACCACCCCCTCGGGCATCGGCAGGCCGTACGCGAGGACGGCGCGCTCCAGCGGCGCAGGCGGCGGGGTGCCCGGGGCGAACGGGTCCGGGCCGAGGGCGGCGACCGCCCGGTACCAGCCGGCGGCCTCCTGGCTGTAGCCGCGCAGCGACCAGTACCAGGCCATGCCGAGGACGAGGGTCAGCGCCTGCTGCTCGTCCGCGAGGTCGACCGCGCGGCGCAGCGCGGCCCGGACGTTGTCCTGCTCGCGGTCCATCACGGTGATCCAGTGCAGTTGCCGCGGGCCGTGGAAGCCCGTGGCGGCGGCGGTGACGACGGCCCGGAAGTGCGCCAGGTGGCGGGCCTCGGCGGCGGCGCGCTCGACGGCGGACTCGGCCAGCCGCTCGGTCGCGTACTCGTGGATGGTCTCCAGCATTCGGTAGCGCGGCAGGGCGACGGCGTCCAGGTCGGCCACCAGCAGGGACTTGTCGACGAGCGAGAGCAGCAGGTCGGCGACCTGCTCGCGGGCGACCCCGGCGCCGACGCCCTCGGCACCGCCGTCCGCCGCGCTGCCGTCCCCTGCGCTGCCGTCCCCTGCGCTCTCGTCCGCGCAGACCGCCTCGGCGTCCTCCAGCCGCCAGCCGCCGGTGAACACCGAGAGCCGGCGCAGCACGGCCCGCTCCTGGTCGCCCAGCAGCTCCCAGCTCCAGTCGACCACCGCGCGCAGGGTCTGCTGGCGCGGCAGCAGGGTGCGGCTGCCGGCGGTGAGCAGCGCGAAGCGGCCGTCCAGGCGGTCGGCGATCTGTCGGGCGGTCATCACCCGCAGCCGGGCGGCAGCCAGTTCGATGGCGAGCGGCAGGCCGTCGAGGCGGCGGCAGATCTCGGCGCAGGCCTGCGGGTCGCTCGCCGGGTCGAAGCCGGGACGGGCGGCGGCGGCGCGCTCGGCGAGCAGCCGCAGGGCGACCGGGTCGGGCAGCGGCTCGACCGGCAGCACCGTCTCGCCGGGCACGCCGAGCGGTTCGCGGCTGGTGGCGAGCACGGTCAGCCCGGGGCATTCGGCGAGCAGCACGTCGACGAGGTCGGCGGCGGCCTGGATCAGGTGCTCGCAGTTGTCCAGGACGAGCAGCATCCGGCGGTGGCCGCAGTGCTCGACGAGGCGGCGCACCGGGTCCTCGACGCGCTTGTCGATCACCTCGGCGACCATGCTGCCGCCGGTGTGCAGCACCAGTTCGCGCAGCCCGAGCGCCGAGACCACGGCGGCGGGGACGGCCTCCGGGCTCTCCAGCGGGGCGAGTTCGGCGATCCACACGCCGCCCGGCCAGGCGGCCGTGGACTGCTGGGCGCGGCCGGCCTCGACGGACAGGCTGGTCTTGCCGGAGCCGCCGGGGCCGGTCAGGGTGACGAGCCGACGGTCCGTCAGCAGGTCGCGCAGGGCGGCGAGGTCGGTGTCGCGGCCGACGAAGCTGGTCAGCCGTCCGCGCAGGTTGCCGACCGGGCGCGGGGGTTGCGGCGCGGGGGCCGCGGGCGCCGGGCGGGGCGGCGGCGCCGGCGCCGTCGTGGTCGACAGCAACTCGGCGTACAGGGCCTGGAGTTGGCGTCCCGGGTCGACGCCCAGCTGCTCGGCGAGGGCGCGCCGGGTGCGTTCGTAGTGGCGCAGCGCCTCGGCGGTGCGGCCGCTGAGGTGCAGCGAGCGGACCATCAGGGCCTGCAGGGGCTCGTCCAGCGGCTGCCGTTCGCACAGTTCGGCGAGTTCGGCGACCAGCTCGGCGGCCCGGCCGAGGCCGAGGTCGGCGGTGATCCGGTGCCGGCGGGCCTCCTCGCGCTGGGCCTCCAGCCGGGCGGCCGGGCCGCTGCGGTCGGGCAGGTCGGCGAGGGCGGGGCCGCGCCACAGGGCGAGGGCGGCGTGCAGCCGCTCGGCGGCGAGCGCGTGGTCGTCGGCGTCGAGGGCGCGGCGGCCTTCGCCGCTCAGGCGCTGGAAGTCGGCGAGGTCGGTGGCGGGGGCGGTCAGCCAGTACCCGGCCGGGCCGGAGCCGATCTCGTCCCGGCCGATGGTGCGGCGCAGCCGGCCGACCAGGGTCTGCAGGGCGGCCGAGGAGTCCTGGGGCGGTTCGTCGTTCCACACCTCGTCCGCCAGCAGGTCGGCCGGGACGGGCCGGCCCTGGCGCAGGGCGAGCGCGGTGAGCAGGGCCCGCAGCCGGGCACCGCCCAGCGGCACCGGCGTGCCGTCGTCGCGGTGAGCGGTGGTCGTCCCGAGGATCCCGTAGTGCACCGGACCATTCTGGTCGATCGGCGGGCGAGCGCCAGTACGAAGGGCAGGCAGGACGATCACAGCGGCGGCCCGCCCCGGCAGGCCGCGCCGGAACCCCGGCGGGGCCCGGGACGTTCACCCGGCGCGGCTTGTCGGGCCACCGGCCCGCCCGGCATCATCGGACCCGAGCCCGCCCGTCCCCCCCTCCCCCGGCCCCTCGGAGCACCCACACCATGACCTTCGCCGCCATGCAGCGCTCCCGCAGCGAGGACCGCAGGATCAGCCCGGTGTTCTGGGTGCTCCTCGCCGTCCTCGGCACGTCCGCCTGGGCCCTGCAGGCCGACTACGGCAACATGCGGTTCGGGGTCTTCCTGTTCGTGGTGTCCGGCTGGATGGTCTCGCTCTGCCTGCACGAGTACGCGCACGCGCGCACCGCGCTGCACGGCGGCGACATCACGGTCGGCGCGAAGGGCTACCTCACGCTCAACCCGCTGAAGTACGCCAACGTGCTGTTCAGCTTCGTGCTGCCGCTCGTCTTCATCATCCTGAACGGCATCGGCCTGCCGGGCGGCGCGGTGTGGATCGAGCGCAGCCGCATCCACGGCCGGCTCAAGCACAGCCTGGTGTCGGCGGCCGGCCCGCTGGTGAACGTGGCGTGCGCGGCGGTGCTGCTGATCCCGGTCGGCGCGGGCTGGGTGGAGGGCCTGGGGCTCGTCTCGGCGATGTCGTTCCTCGGCATGCTGCAGATCAGCGCCGCCCTGCTGAACTTCCTGCCGGTCCCCGGCCTGGACGGCTACGGGATCGTCGAGCCCTGGCTGTCGTACCGGACGCGGCGGGCGATCGAGTCGTTCGCACCGTACGGCATGCTCGCGGTGTTCGTGCTGCTGTGGCAGCCGCAGGTCAACCAGGTGTTCTTCGACGCGGTGCGCGGCACGATGGACCTGTTCGGGGTGCCCGGGTACCTCGGCGACCTCGGCTACCACCTGTTCCGCTTCTGGGTCCAGTAGCAGCCGGGCGGGCGCCGGCCGGCCCGGGCGGGGCTCAGCCCCGCTCGGCCACGGCCTGGAGGATCCTGGCCCGGCGGCGGTCCATCCAGATCACGTTGCTCGCCACGCCGGCCATCAGCGGCCACAGGCCCAGGCCCCACCAGAACTGCACCACCGCCGAGATCACGGTGGCCGCCAGCGCGAGGACGACGACGATCAGGGCGAAGAGGGACGTGCGGGGCATGGCGGGGGCTCCTGGGGCGGGGGTACGGCCGGCCGGTCGCGGCCGGAACCCATTGTCGCCGACCTCACCTCCGGGACGGGCCCAGGGGTGAGGCCGACACGACGACGGGCTCGCCGAATCTCAGACGTCCGTGATCCGCAGGCCCGCGTGGGCCTTGTAGCGGCGGTTGACCGAGATCAGGTTGGCCACCAGCGCCTCCACCTGGTGCGCGTTGCGCAGCCGGCCCGCGAACACGCCGCGCATGCCGGGGATCCGCTCGGCCAGCGCCTGCACGACATCGGTGGCGGCCCGCTCCTCGCCCAGCACCATCACGTCGGTGTCGATCCGCTCCACCGACTCGTCCTGCAGCAGCACCGCCGAGAGGTGGTGGAACGCGGCGGTGACCCGGGAGTCCGGCAGCAGCGCGGCGGCCTGCTGGGCGGCACTGCCCTCCTCCGGCTTGAGCGCGTACGCGCCCTGCTTGTCGAAGCCGAGCGGGTTGACGCAGTCGACGACGATCTTGCCCGCCAGCTCCTCGCGCAGCGCGCTCAGGGTGGCGGCGTGCCCGTCCCAGGGCACCGCGACGATCACCACGTCGCTCTCCCTGGCGACGGTGGCGTTGTCGGCGCCGCGCACGCCGAGGCCGTCGCCGAGCCCGGCCGCCGCGGCCTCGGCCCGGGCGGCGTCGCGGGAGCCGATGATCACCTGCTGGCCGGCCCGGGCCAGCCGCAGGGCGAGGCCCCGCCCCTGGTCGCCGGTGCCGCCCAGGACGCCGACCACCAGCTGCGAGACGTCCGGCAGTTCACGGGCCGGCTTCGGCGCGGGCTTCGAGGCCGGCTCTGTCGCTGAATCGAGGGAAGTCATGGGCCGATCCTGCCAAACCCCCGGCCGGACGCGACATCCTGACCCGCATGGACGCGGTGCGGGTGGCGGCAATCCGGGAGCAACTGACAGGAACCGGCTGGCTGGAGGCGGTCGGCGGCTTCGCCGGATCGCTGCGCCGCTCGGTGGAGCGGCGCGGGGCGGGCGACCTGCTGCTGGTCGGCACCGAGGCGTACGAACCCTGGCACCTGGCCGCCCACCTGGAGGACGAGGCCGCCTGGTCGGCCGTCCCCCGGCTGGCGCCCACCCTGCTGCGGCACCGCCCGCCCGCCGGCGCCCCGGCCCACCTGGGGCACGGCCTGCGCCGGCTCGCCGAGGCCGGGCGCGGCGCCACCGTCCTGGTGGTGGCCCCGGAGGCGGCCGGCGGGCCGCTGCTGGAGCGGGTGCGGGACGCCCGGCGGCACGGCGCGACCGTCCTCGCCCTGGACGGCGCCGCACAGGCCCCGTCCGGCGACCTCGCCGGGCTGGCCCACGAGCGGCTGGTCGTCGGCACCGCCGCCGAGGAGCCCTTCGACCTGGCCCAACACCTCGTCAGCGCCGCCGCCGGGCAGCGGCCGACCCGGCGCTCCGCGCTCGGCCGCCTCGCCGACCTGGCCGGCCGGCTGGCCGCGCCGCCCCCGATCAGCCGCTGGTGAAAAACCCGTTGCGGCGCCCGAACGGCCGTCCGAGGATGGTCGTTCGTGAACGACGACGAACCACCGCATACGGGTCGGCTGCGCACCCTGCTGCGCTCGCTGGCGCCCGACCTGTCGCCGTGGCGCGCCTCCCGCGACTTCCGCTACCTCTGGACCAGCGGCTGCGTCACCAGCTTCGGCAGCTTCCTGACCTACGTCGCCGTGCCGATGCAGATCAAGGAACTCACCGACTCCTCCCTCGCGGTGGGCCTGATCGGCGCCGTCGAACTCGTCCCGCTGATCGTCTTCGGCCTGTGGGGCGGCGCCCTCGCCGACGCCCTGGACCGGCGCCGGCTGGTGCTGCGCTCGGAGGCCGCGCTGGGCCTGCTGGCCGCCCTGCTGTTCCTCAACGCCCTGCTGCCGCACCCGCTGCTGTGGCCGGTCTACCTGGTCGCCGCGCTGGTCGCGGCGTGCGACGGCCTGCAGCGCCCGGCGCTGGACTCGCTGCTGCCGCGGCTCGTCGCGCACCAGCACCTCTCCGCCGCCTTCGCCCTCAAGTCCCTGTACCGCAACGTCGCTTCGGTGGCCGGCCCGGCGCTGGCCGGTGTCGTGGTGGCGTTCTCCGGGGTGCAGACCGCGTACGCGCTGGACGTGCTCACCTTCGGCGTCTCGCTGCTGCTGCTGATCCGGATCAAGGCGGTGCCGCCGCCCACCGGCGCCGAACGGCCGTCCGTGCGGGCGGTGTTCACCGGCGTGGCGTACGCGTGGAGCCGCAAGGACCTGCTCGGCACCTACGCGATCGACGTCTGCGCCATGCTGTTCGCCTTCCCGGTGGCCGTCTTCCCGTTCCTGGCCTCGGAGTTGGACGCGGACTGGGCGCTCGGCCCGATGTACGCGGCCTCCGCCGTGGGCGCGCTGCTGGTCGGCGCGACCAGCGGCTGGACGTCCCGAATACACCGGCACGGCCGGCTGCTGGTGGCCGCCGCGGTCGGCTGGGGCGCCGCGATGGCGCTCGCCGGGCTGGCCGGGAACGTCTGGGTGGTGCTGCTGGGCCTCGCGCTGGCCGGCGGCGCGGACGAGATCAGCGGGATCGCCCGCTCGACCATGTGGAACCAGTCCATCCCGGACGAGGTGCGCGGCCGGATGGCGGGCGTCGAACTGCTCAGCTACTCGGTCGGCCCCCAGCTCGGCCAGGTCCGGGCCGGCACCATGGCCGGGCTGATCGGGGTGCGCGCCGCCGTCTGGACCGGCGGCGTGGTCTGCGTCCTCGCCGTCCTGGCGGTCGCCGCCGCGCTGCCCCGGCTGCTCGGCTACGACGACCGCACCGACCCGCACACCGCCGCCGTCCGCGCCGCGCACGAGCGGGCCGAGCGGGAACGGGCCGACCAGGCCGGACAGGCCGACCAGCAGCGGGCCGAACGGCAGCGGGCCGAGCACGAGCCGGCCGAGCGGACGGCGTGACGGCCTACTCCGCCCCGCCCTTCGGCCGGTCGCTCCAGCGCGGGTCGTTGCGCCACTCCCGGTTGCGCTCGTCCGCGATCTCCAGCGCGTGCGCGGCCTCCTCGGGGCTGGCGTACGGGCCGAGGCGGTCCTTGGCCGGGCACTCCGGGCCCTCCTCGACCTTGCCGTGCTTGATGCAGTAGAACCACTCACCGGGCTGGCCGGTCGGCTTGCGGCGGAATCCGATGGGCATGGTGCTCTCCCGGTCCGTAGGGGTGGGTCGCTCCCGATCATTCCCCGCCCGGAGCCGCTCCGCACACCGCCCGGGCGCGGCCGGGCCGACGGCTAGACTCCGGACCATGGCTCTCGTACCCGGCATCCAGTCCCCCATGCGCAAGGTCCCGGCGCACATCGCGCGCCCCGAATACGTCGGCAAGCCCGCCCCGACGCCGTACACCGGGCCCGAGGTGCAGACCGCCGAGACGATCGAGAAGATGCGGATCGCGGGCGGCATCGCCGCCCGGGCGATGGAGGAGGCCGCGAAGCTGATCGCCCCCGGCGTCACCACCGACGAGCTGGACGCCGTCGCCCACGCGTACATGTGCGACCACGGCGCCTACCCGTCCGACCTCGGCTACCGGGGCTTCCCCAAGTCCGTCTGCACCTCGATCAACGAGGTGATCTGCCACGGCATCCCGGACTCGACCGTCCTGGAGGACGGCGACATCGTCAACATCGACGCCACCGCGTACATCCACGGGGTGCACGGCGACCTCAACGCCACCTACCTGGTCGGCGACGTGGACGAGGAGTCCCGGCTGCTGGTCGAGCGCACCCGGGAGTCGCTCAACCGGGCGATCAAGGCCGTCAAGCCGGGCCGTCAGATCAACGTCATCGGACGGGTCATCGAGTCCTACGCCAAGCGCTTCGACTACGGCGTGGTGCGGGACTTCACCGGACACGGCATCAACACGTCGTTCCACTCCGGCCTGATCGTCCCGCACTACGACAGCGAGCGGGCCACCGAGGTCATCAAGCCGGGCATGACCTTCACCATCGAGCCGATGCTGACCCTGGGCACCTACGACTACGAGATCTGGGCGGACGGCTGGACGGTCGTCACCAAGGACCGCAAGCGCACCGCCCAGTTCGAGCACACCCTGGTGGTCACGGCGGACGGCGCGGAGATCCTCACCCTGCCGTAGCGCTCCGCCGTCACGCCGGGCGCCGTCAGCCGATGAGCCACTGCTCCTCGGCGACGGCGCCCACCTCGGTGCACGCGTCCGTCAGCACGTCCAGGACGCGCAGCGGGTCCGGCAGCGGCTGCTCGGGCCCGCGCAGCCACCGCACCTGGGAGCCGTCCGGCAGGGCGGCCGGCGGCAGCAGGGTGTACGAGCCGCGGCAGTGCCAGCGCAGGCCGGGGTGCTCGGACACGGTGTCCGGGGTGGAGTCCAGCGCGCTGTCCCACCACTCGTCCTCGTCCTGCGGGGTGCCGCGGGTGGCGGTGAAGAAGAGGTAGCGGTCCTCGCCCACGGCGGCGACCGGGCCCTCGACGCCGAGCGCGGTCAGCCGCTCCAGCGCCAGCCGTCCGGCCTCGGCCGGGACGTCCAGCACGTCGTGCACCCGGCCGGTGGCGGTGACGAAGTTGGCCTGCGGGTCGCGGGAGAGCCAGCGGGACAGCTGCTCGGGGTCGGTGGTCGCCTGGGTCTGCCAGGCGAAGGAGACCGGGTGCCGGGCCGGGGCCGGACAGGCCACCCGGTCGCAGGAACACCGGTAGCCGGCCGGGTGGGCGGCGGGTGCGAGGGGGAAACCGGCGCGCACGGCGCCGAGCAGCTGATCCAGTCTGGCGGCGGGGTTGTCCGCGCCCCCCGGACGCTGACGATCACGCTTCTGCCACCAGGTCGTCCACCTGCTGCCGGCTTCCATCGGGCCCCTTCCGCGCAACTGCCGTGCCTGGTGCGACACAGCGTTCGACGTACCACTCCGACGCAACGCCCAGCGCCCGCCGCTGCTTCCCGGTTCCCGGGGCGGTGTTCGGCCCTGTCGTCCGCGCCCCGCCGACCGCGGTCCGGGGTCACCGGACGACCGACGTCGGGCCCGCGGCACGGAGGGCGGAAGGAGGTCGCGGCAACACGCTGTCCGCGCCGGTTCCCGGCCGGAGGGCACGCCGATCCGCGCCCCGCCCGGCCCGTACGGGGCCCGCTGACCCGGGGTGAACCCCGAGGGCGTACAGGAAAGGATAGGGGTGCGCGGGGCCTCCGGATGACCGGGGGCGGTGCCTGCCCGGTCACACTCCCGGCACTCCGCCCTCACCGGGCCTCCGTCTCGCGGTGGACACCTCGCGGAGGTGAGACCCTGGAGGGGTGAAGAGCGCGGACACCGAATTCGTGGGCGGCCCCCTGGACGGGCAGGTCCTCCCCATCCCGCTGGGCCCGATGCTCGGCGTGCCGAAGAAGTACAAGGTGCCCGTCCCCGCGCACGGCGGGAATCCCGCGCGCACACTGGTGTACGTCCGCAGCAAGCAGGTGCGGGGGCTCAGCTGGTTCTGGCGCTACGAGTACGACGAGGCGGCCTCCGGCTGACGGACCGCCCGCCCGCATCGCCTCCCCGGGAGGTCCGCATGGCCAGGACGGTACGGCACGTACGGCATCCCGTACGGCACGCCAGGAGCCGGGCGCAGGCGGTCGCGCACCACAACCGGCAGGTCGCCGGGGTCACCGGGGCGCTGCTGCTGGCGGTCTCCCTCTACACCGTGGTGATCGGCCCCAACGGCTGGCTCTGGTTCGGGTGGGCGGTGCTGCTGCTCGCCTGCGCGGCCCTCTTCGTGGTCCGCTGACCCCGCCGGCCCCAGGACGGCGGCACCGCCCCCGTGCGCGCAGCGGCACCGCCCGTCACCGCGGTCCCCCCTCGCCGGTCAGTCATCCTCGGCGAGGATCAGGTACAGCTTCTTGCGGGCCTCGACCAGCACGGCCAGCCCCTTGGTCCGCTGCGCCTCGGTGCCGTTGCGCATGACCTGCTGGATCGCCTGGTCGACCGAGGCCAGCGTCTGGCCGATCTCCTGGACGGCCTCCCAGTCGACCTCCCGGCCGGCCTCCGCCCACGGCTCCGCCGGCCCGGCCTCGGCCTCGGCCCGGCCCGCCTCGGTGAGCGAGACCAGCCGCTTGCCGCCGGTCTCCTCCGCGACGATCAGGCCCTCCTCCTCCAGCAGCTGGAGGTTCGGGTAGATCGAGCCCGGGCTGGGCCGCCAGGCCCCGCCGGTCCGCTCGGTGATCTCGGCGATCATCTCGTAGCCGTGCATCGGCCGTTCCTTGAGCAGCGCCAGCAGCGAGGCGCGCACGTCCCCGCGCCGGGCCCGGCCGCCGCGCCGCCCGTGCGGGCCGCCCCGCCGGCCGCCGAGGCCGCCGAAGCCGTGCCCGTACGGGCCGCCGCGCGGCGGGCCGAAGCCGCCGAAGGCCTCCCGCCCCTCGAAGCCGTCCCCGGGCATCCCCCGGAACTCCGGGCCCGGACCGCGGCGGCGTCCACCACCGCGCGGCCCCTCCCAGCGAGATCGCGTTCCTGAGCGCATCGCGCCCACCTCCTCGAATGTCGGCGAGACAGTCGAGTCACTGTCTCGATAGCTCGACGATATATCGCCGACTGTCACTCGTCAACGGATTCCGATACCCGGGCGCTGACCCGTCTCAGCGAAGGCCGGACGTGTCTCACCGAACTTGCAGGGATGCCAACCCGTCTCAGCGAGGGTTGCTGGCAAGCCGTCCATCTCAACGAAGATTGAGCACCCGACTCGGGCCCAGCACAGGACATCGCAGGCAGCCCGCGCATGATGGCCGCCATGGAGAACGCGATCGAGAAGATCAAGGTCTGGTTCCGGTTCGTCCCGCGCGAGGGCTGGTTCCCTCAGGACATCGAGGGCCTGTGGGCGACAAGACTCAGTGCCGACACGGCCGTAGTTGAGAACGTCCCGTTCCTGCAGGACGGCGTGGCCGAGGGGGACATCGTGCAGTTCCAGACCGACTCAGATGGGCTGCACTGGGCTGTCGGGCGGGTCAGTTCAGCCGGCAACTGCACGGTTCGCGTCGTGCCCGTCCCCTCGGGGCCTCTGGGCCGCAGCCCTCAGGCGGTGCATCAACGCCTGGCTGTCTTCCAGCTTGGCGGTGAGGTCATGAGCACGGACTTCCCCATGGTGGCCTTCAACGTCCCGGCCGACGCGGACTTCGCCGGAATCAAGGCATTGCTGAGCCAAGGGCAGGATGACGGCTGGTGGCACTACGAGGTCGGCTGCGGCACTGACGAGTGGTGGAACGCCTGACCAGAGGCCTCAGCGTCGGCATCCATGTGGATGTGCCCGGTTCCTGAGACGTCCTCAACTCAGTGCATCACTGTGACGCTGTTGCACCCCAGATAACGCTGGTCATCTGGTGCTTCGACCCGTTCTCGCTGGTCAGGGCCTCGGGCGGCAGTAAGCGAAGTAAGGCACGTCACCCAGACGACCCGGGCGTGTTGACTGGAGTCGTGACTTACAGCGCTAGCCCCGTCAAACGTCCGCGCCGGACGAGAGCACAGATGGAAGGCCTGCGGGCCGATCTGTACACGCTCGTCCGGAATACTGACCCACGCGGCGAAAGGAAACTTGGCAGTCTTGTATGAGGGGTACGCCGCTGTTTGACTTGGTGGCCGACACAGTGGACGACTCAGTTAAGCGGGGGATGTACGTTGAGCGGAAATCTGACATCCCTGCTGGTTGCGGCTGTGGGCGTGGTCGGGACGCTTGGTGCCGCAGTCTTGACACAGACCCGTGCGGACCGTCTGAAGCGGCTGGAGCTGGAGCATGCGGCAGCGCAACGGGCTGAGGACCGTGAGCATGCCGAAATGCTGCGCCAAGCCGAGGAAGTACGGGCCCGTCAGCAGGAGAACCTGTCCTCCCGTCGTTCCTGCTATGTCAGCGTGAACACAGCTGCGCGACAGTACATGACGGCATTGCGGAACCACTTGCATGCCGTGCGCCGCGAGTCTGAAATGGAAGCTTCCAGCGAGCGACTGGAGGCCTGCCGAGCGGCTCACCGCGCCAGCTACGCGGAAGCTCAGATGATTGTCCCGTTTGCCGTGCTGGAGTCTCTGCGGGTGGCCAACGCTGGACTCAACGCGGCGTACGGGAAGCTGAAGAGGGTGGAGCGGCAGGATGCCGAGCCTGGTGAGTCTCTGCAGGAAGTCCAGGACTCCATACCTGGTCTATGGGAGTGCCTGAGTGAGATGCGCTGGCAGATGCGGCGCGACTTGGGGATTGACCCGGAGCCTGATGGTGAAGAGTAGTACCTTGAGGCGAGCGCCGCTATCGACGCAGCGGCTCTGCCTGACAAGGTCCGCATCAGCGGAGCCCGCGCACCGCTGGCGGGGTTGGTGGATCTTTGCGGATCCTCTGCCGGTCCTGCTAGGGAGCCTCTAGCCTTGACCCCCATGGGAACAGGTGATGCGCTGTACGCGGAGTGGGAGCGGCGCTGGTCAGGCCGAAACGACCTCGTCTGCGCTGAATGTGTGAGCGATGACGCGCTTCAGGCTGCCCTGCGAGCCGCGGCGGATCCCGACTACGAATGCGACTTCTGTGGGCGTTCGCCGGCTGCCGAGCTCGACGTCCTAACAGAGGCGTTTTTCAACGGTATACGTACGGAGTACGCTGATGCCGGAGATGAGTATGCCTACTGGGAAGGTGAGCTCGCCGCCGTCCGCTCATGGAGCGGAGAAGATCTCGTTGATGAGTACTCGGATGTGTTCCGAAGCGACGAGCTGCACATGGCGGTTCGTAATGCAGCTTTCGGCGATGATGTTTGGGTGGAGACGGACTTCATCGCACTTCGTCACGATGAGGCTCTGCGCGAAGGCTGGGAGCGGCTCTGCAAGCAGGTCATGTACAAAACCCGCTATGTCTTCTGGCTGGGTGCCCGCCAGGAGGACGAGCACTATCTAGGGGCAGGTGAGATACCGGCCGCCGAGATCCTTGATGCTCTCGGAGGGATGATTCCCAAGGTCGGTGTTCTGCGCGAGTTGCCCGCTGGATCCAAACTGTGGCGAGCTCGTACCCATGAGGACCGGGAGGTCTCTTGGGGCGCATCGGACCTGGGCACCGCCCCGCCAGAACGGGCCAAGCAATCAAATCGGATGAGCCCCGCAGGGATTCCATTGTTCTACGGCGCGGACAGCCCGGATACGGCAATTCGGGAGACTTCCGGCCACAGCGACAATGGCAAGCCTTTTGTGACGTTCGCGGAGTTTGAGACCTCGCACCCCTGTATGGTCGTCGACTTCACGCTCCTCGACCCGGTGCCCTCTATCTTCGATGTCGAAAAGCAGGGAGTCCGTCGATCCCTGATGTTCCTACACGACTTCGTGAAGCGCTTGAGTGCCGACCACGACGGACGTGAGCACCTTGAGTACGTCCCGACTCAGGTCGTCACCGAGTACCTGCTGAGGGTCTTCGGCCAGGATCAGCCAGTGGTTGGACTCGTCTTTCGGTCTGCCGCGAAGGGCGCTGGGGACGACAGCATCTGCACCGTTCTTGACGTCCCTCACCTGCGTTGCGTCGAACAGGAGCCCGGCTGGTGTGACGCGGGACTCAGCCTTGGCCTGGTGCCCGGTTCTATGCAGACCGCTGAGCGCCCTGCTTCTGGCCTCGCCTAACCAGGGGGCAAGGTCGCCAACGGGCCGTCAATAATGGGCAGCCCGTTGGACGGGCCATCGAGTGTTGCCCTGACTGAGTGAAATGTGCAGTGCAGTACGTGCACCACAGGTGTTGCAGCGGCTATGGTCGCTCCGACCGCTTCTGAGGTGCGTGGATGCAAACCGCACGCTCGCGGCGCCGTGGAGAAACGTGGGCGACTGGGACCCGAGTGGACGCGCGGTGCCGCGCTCCGTCATGGAGCGGATCGAGCGGTACCAGGGGGACGACCGGACTGCACGACACGGCACGGATTGTGGAGATCGCCGTCTACACCGCGGCCGGCGAGAAGATCCTCGATCTGGGCGAGCCGATCCTGCCGGAGGCGACCGGAATCCGACGGGTTCCGGGAATCCTGAAGCAGAACAGCCACGAACCCGCCGCAGAAGGTCTGTTCTGACCGGAAGTCTGCAGCAGGTTCGTGGCTTTTTTGTGGGGACTACTTGCTTCTCAGCTCGGAAGTGCGGCGAGGTGGCGCTTGATACCGGAGTCGAGGCGGAGCTTGTCCGGGGTGCCCGGGAAGTCGCGGACCGCTTGCAGGAGCTCGCGCTCCGGACGTCCCGTGATCTTGACATCGATGATGTTCAAGAGTTCGTCCCACTTCTTCTGAGACAGCTGCCGCTGAAGCTGGCTTGAGATCTCGGCGTCGGCGAACGCTCGAAGGGCGAGCGATGCCTGCTCCGGGTCGAAGCGGCTGATCAGGTCCAGGTAACTCTCGTTGGCCGCGAACGCCTCGCCGTGGCCGTTGGTGAGGAACACCGTGATCAGGGTTTTGACGTACTCTCGCACGAGGCTCTCCGGGACGGCCCCGTGCTGCCCGACGAGTTCGGCAAGGCGTCGGGCCACTCGGGGCTCGTTGTAGAAGTTGTCCCGGGCGAGGTGCACGTTCAGGAGATCTTCGATCGCCTCGGACATCTCCGCAACCTTGATCTCGTCGGGCAGGTAGCTGCCGCCCTGGACGAGGTCGATGAGTTGGCGAGCGAGGACGGCCTGAGCCTGGTCCGCGTTGGCCAGGAAGCGCGCAAGGCGGGTGCCTGCCTCGAACCGGGCGTCTTCGGAGGCATAGGGCCAGAGCTTCGGCCAGAGGTCCCGGATGTTGTCGAGCGTGTGCGGCTCGCCGCCGCTGGTGGTGTAGACCCCAAAGAGTCCCTTGGCCAGAGTATCCGCTTGGTCCCCCGGAAGCCCCTTGAAGAAGACCGCGGTCTGCGCCAGGTAGTTAGGGTCCAGCCTGGCGGCTTGGACGTTGACCAGCAGCTTCCTGATCTCGGCGACGACGGTATCGTGCGGAAGCGTGATCACCTCGCGGATGCACGTCTCCAGCCAGTCAGCGAGCTGGAGGCCCGTCAGCGAGACCTGGTTGGGGTGGGCTGCGCTGGCGTAGTTGCGCATGAACCGGATGTGGTCGACCTGGTGGTATCCGACATCGCTGATCAATCCGATCTCCCGGGCTCCGCTGAGGAGCTTCGCGTCGTCGAGCTTGACCAGATCGTCGGCCGTCTTGAGCTCCTTGCGACGGGCATCACTCTTCTCCGCGACGGCGTAGAAGTACGAGAGGTCGTAGCCGATCACGCGTTTCCGCAGCTCGATGACCGTCTCGTCCCAGAGATAGTTGAGCGCCGCGTCGAACAGCCCGACGGAGCCGGCCATGATCATCTTGGCTATGTAGACCGACCGCCCCCGCTGTTCATCGTTCAGGCCGGCCAGGGCATGCCCAGTGGTCGCCAGCAGGGCGAGACGGTGGTTGAGGGCGACCAGGACGTCCTCGGTCGGCAACCCCAGGTCGCCGAGACGGGTCAGGATCAGGTCCTGGAAGTCTCGGAGCCCGTCAAGGGCGTTCTGCGACTCTCGTCGTACGACTTCTCCGGACGCGCTGGCGGCTGGCAGCGACTCACTCTCTGTCATGCCGGAAAGGGTAGGTCCCGACTAGTGCCGGTGTCGCCGGATTACGCCTGATTGTCGGTTGATCACGAGATCTCTATCGAACCCGAGGCGGTTCAGTGGGCGGCTGCCATGCCGACCGTACGAAACGTGTCAGCACCCGTGTGGGGAGCCGTGGGCTTGTGCTGATCGTTCGCGGAGTTCTGCCCGCCAGCGGGAAGCCTTCTGGCAGCACGTCGCGGTGCACCAGCGCCGGGGGTTTCTGCTCGGCGGGCGGTGCGCGATGGAGGTCCCGCAGGCCCTGCACTGCTGGTTGTCGGCGTGCCGGTCGAAGGCTTCTTCCATGCAGGCCGTCGAGCACCAGAGGTTCCGCCGCAGGGGGATGAACGTGGTCTGACAGTTGTGGCAGATCATCGAACCGGCCGGCAGTGGGGGGCCTGTGGGCTCGTCGTCGTGGCTGTCGGGCGTCTTAGGCGCTGGCGATTCCCGTATCCAGGCGGCCAGCACCTTGCGGCACCAGCGCGAGCAGGCTGTTCTCGGTGGTTTCCGGCGCATTGGCCGTTCGCAGACTGGGCAGGTGCCGCTGAGTTCGGGTGTGTCAGGTAGCTCCGGCTCCCCATTCGCCTGTGAGGGGAGGGGGAGCGGTTCGCGACGTTGCCGGTACTCGAATGCGGTTCTCCTGCAGCGGGTGGAGCAGAAGTAGCGGCGTTGGCCGAGCCGGCGCTGCACCTTTGTGCCGCAGACCCGGCAGGGGACGACGGCCCTCCGGAGGTAGTTCTTGTGGCGGCGTCTCTCGCGGCAGTAGCGCGAGCAGGTGAGCGGTTTGACGCCGTAGCGTGAGGGCCATTGCATCTGTTGGCCGCACTGCTCGCACTTGATCATGCTCAGGACCTGGCGGAGTTCGGTCGGGTCGCGTCCGGCGGCCGCCGCAGTGCGCGGCCAGGTGGGGACGCCTCGGTGCTGTGGGGGCTCGCAGAGATATTTCCGCAGGTAGGCGGGTGGCAGGCAGTTGGCCTCCGCGAGGCGTGCGATGAAGGAGCGGATGCCTTCGCCAGCGCGAGGGCGGACCTGGAACGGGAGCCGAACGACCTGCTCGTATTCGGGGAGTGCGGTCATCGGACGCGGTCCGGGCGGCTGCGGTGAGAGGCGATGTCCAGGTCGACGGCCAGCAGTTCCTTCTTCGTGATCTTCTCCGATCCGGAGAGGATCGCATCGACCGCGGCCCCGCGGATCTGGTGGGAGAGGGTACCGATCATTCCGCCGGTGCGGGTATGGAGGAAGGTGCTCAGCCTGCTGAGGCTTCCCGACTGGTGGTCGTGCAGCCGCAGGTTGGCCTCCATCTGGGCGACCAGGCCCTGCCATTCTGCGCTGCAGGGCAAGGGATGTGTGGCAACCGACGTGAAGCGGGCGGCGATCTGGTCTCCGCGGGTTCCCGACAGGAGGTCGCCGTCCTCGATGCCGATGCCCGCGTAGGCGAAGGTCGCCGGGATGCGCTCGGAGAAGTACTTGAGGGTGTCAGACGCATCGGCGCCGGTGCGGGTGTGCAGGGAGATGTTGTGGATCTCGTCCACCAGGACCAGGCCCGTGCGGGCCTGGGTGCAGACGCCGACGACGGCCTCGGTCAGGTCGGTGAGGTTGGACCTGCGCAGGATCGGCAGGCCCAGGAAGCGGGCGAACTCGGCGGCGATCATGCGGGGTGTCGCCGCCGGCGGGACGGTGATGTAGAGAACCGGGATGCGCTGGTCCTGGCCGGGGTGCCGGCGCCGGTCCTGCAGTTCGTGCGCCAGGCCGAACTGGGTCAACGCGATGGTCTTGCCGGTGTTGGCCGGCCCGCTGACGATCAGGCCGCGGCGGGCGCTGATCGCGCCGCGGTTGAGGATCACAAGGCGGCGTCCGCAGGTAACGACGCGGCGGACGGTGGAGGTGGCGACGACCTGCAGGCGGGCGTGGTGGTCGAGTCGGTCGTCGTCGTAGCACTGTTTCTCGTCCCTGGTCAGCGCGAGGTGAGCACTGCGGGGCAGCAGGGCCATGGGCGGCCTGGTCGTGGAGGCGACGAAGGCTCTCCAGCCGGGGAGCGCGGTCAGTTGGCGTTCGAGCCCGCCGGCCGGGGCTTCGTCTGCGGTCGTGGTCACTGGCGCTTCCAGGGGTCGGCGAGCGGGTCGAACAGTCCGAGCGGGATCACTTCGGCGAGTTGGCCGTCCTCGGTGTCGTCGTGCTGCAGCGGTTCGGTTTCGGGTTCCGTGGAGGGCTTCGGCAGGGAGGGGACGCTCGCGCTGGCGGCTCTGGTGCGGGCGGCGACCTTCCGGTCGGTCCTGACGGACCGGGCATTGCGCCCTCGTTGCGGCGCGGGGTGGTCGGGGCCAGCGTGTGCGCGGGTGAGCAGGTCCGCGACGGCCTGGGCGAGTTCCTCCTCCGTGGCCCGGGGAAGCTGATGGCTGACGTGGTCCCAAGCCAGGTCGCCGAACGGGACCGGGGCCCGGTTCAGTTGCTTCCATGCCGCGCGGACCCAGCCCCCGCCGCCGCGGTGGTCGCGGACCCAGACGTAGGAGACGTCGTAGGGGTCGCGGTGGACCTCCCAGAGCCCGCGCCTGACGGCGATCCCGGAGTGCTGCCGGCGCATCGGCGCGAGTTCGGGGCTGTCGTAGGTGCGGTTGTTGATCCGGATGCCGTAGGAGTTGACGGCCCTCCAGGTGGCTGGCAGGAGCTCGACGTAGTCCTGGCCGCTGAGCGCGACCGGAACATAGCCGCAGGATTCGACCAAGGCGGCGTACTTCTGGTTCGGTGTGAACAGCCGGCCCGGATGGTCCGGGTCGCGCAGTCCCTCGTGCGGACGGTTCTGCCACCTGGCGACGATCCATTCGTCCAGCAGTTCCTGCAGCTCGGGCAGCGACCACAGGTTCTCCCGCTCCAGGTGACGTCCGCGCCGGTCGGTGTTGCGGCCGGTGTAGCCCGGCAGGAACTGGGCGAACATCGTGGCCACCGAGCCCAGCATCTTCTCGATGTGGCCCTTCTCGAAGGGCGATCCCTTGTGGGTCGGCTGGCAGTCGATCTCCAGGAACCGGCAGGAGGACCGGAAGTTGTGGGAGACGAAGACCTTGCCGTGGTCGTAGACGATCATCTCCGGGACGATCACCGGCTTGGCCGCCGCGTGCTCCAGGCGCTGGTCCAGGGTCAGCAGCCGCCGATGTGGCAGGACCGAGCGGGACATCTTCAGCGCGTCCACCCAGCCCGGCCGCATCAGCTCCGGGGTGACGGTGCGGGCCAGGAGCACGCTGGCGTCCACCGACTTCGTCGACGGTCGCAGCACTGCCGCCGACAACGTCCTTGTCGCGACGTCGATCATCCCCGTCAGCTCGACCTTGCCCACCACCCCGTTGTCCAAGCGGACCAGCACGTCCAACGGGGTCGAGTCCATCTGCATGACCTCGCCCGGCACCGTCACGGTCAGCTCCCCGAACGGCGCGTTCGCCCCGTGGGCCTTCGACCGGCGCGTGACCGCCGACCCGGTGGCGTGGGTGCCGGCGGTGAGCTTCGCCAGGAGCCGGTAGAGGGTCGGCCTGGACGGCCAGTCGACCGTGTCACCGCCGGGCAACTGGCTGAGGATCTCGCGTGTGCGCCAGATCAGGTAGGAGCCCGTCCGGGTTGAAGCATCGACCCCCTCCTTGATCGCCTGCCGCATCGCGTCGACCACGGCCGGATCCACCGACCCGAACTGCGGTGTCTTGCGGGCCGCTCGGAGGTCGGCCAGACCAACAACCCCGTCCTGCTGGTAGCGGCGCCGCAGCCGGGCGACGGTGCTGGCGGTGGCCTGGTGTCCCGCCCGCGTCAGCTCGGCCGCCTTGGCCTTCTCCCGGGCAGTCAGCGAGACTCCCGGACCGTACTCAGGACGCGGATCACGCCCAGGTTCCGCATCGGGCGGCAGCCCGTGCAACACCTCCAGGATGTGACTCTCCCACCACAATGCCTGCCGGACCGTCGCCGCTGGAAGCGTCTCCAGCAAGGACGAAGCAGGAAGCGGCATCCGCTCAGGCTGGAAGAGGACCTCGAAATCCTCCGCTTCGAACAGCTCGACCAGGGCCACGACGTGGTGCGGCTCGTCAGCGTCCTCCAGCACCACCGCCTGTGCGGTGACCTCCAGGACTCCCCGCACCTGCCCAGCGAACCTGACCCTGTCACCGACCACCAGGGCCGGTGGCCGCTTCAGCCTGCCCACCGCTGCCCCTTCTCGACCCAGACCAGACTGTCGCTCTCCATCAGCCCTCCCACCAGGTCTGTTCCCAGGACACCGGACCACAGCAAGTGGAACAGCACGGGCAGCACTTGGAGCCGATCCCCGACGAGCTCGGCCCCCTCCCAGAGGCCCTTCGGTTCACGGAAGACCTCCACGAGTCGCTCGACCACCGTCGGCGGGCGACGGCAACGCGTTCGTCGGTAGCGGGCCAGCCAGCGGACGTTCGCCATGAACACCGGCTCGGGCCGCCTGGCCCACTCGAACTCCCAGCCAACCGCTCGGCAGGCGCGCTCAGTCGCCGCGAACGCTTCGTGGGTCTCCTCATCCATGCCGTCCTCGGCTCGGACGTCCACCACCCGGGACCGCCCGTCGGCCAGCCGGACGAAGTAGTCGGGAGCATGGCGACGGTTCCTGGTGCCGTCGTACCAGTGGAGCCAGAACGGCTGGGACGCAATCCCTGTCACCTGCGGGTCACGGTCGAGCAAGATCAGCCGGTCCCGCTCCAGCCACGACTCGTAGCCCACGTGGTCACGCATCGTTGCCGAGAAGTACCAGCCCGCGAACCCCCGACCGCCCTTGGCCCATCGGAACGGCCGCACCGGCTCGACCGTCTCGAAGCGCGTCCGCCATCCCAACCCCAACGGCAGCCGCCGACGGCTCCCGGCATCGAAAAAGTCCAGCTCAAAGGCGGCTAGCGCCTCATCGCCGAACACGCTTGGCAACGCCCCCACCGCGCACCCGGCTCCCTACGAAGTAGCCACTCGAACTTCGCTGAGACTAAGAGCGGTCCGTCAACCCTCGCTGAGAATCGCTCCATCTTCACCGATACGAGTCAGGCGCTCGTTTCCGGAACGCGAAACGCTACGGTTCACGCACGACCGCAGCCCCAACGCCCACGAAGGAGGGACCGCCGTGCCCGGAGGCCGACTCACCCAGCAGGAGCGCCAGCAGATCGCGCAGGGCCTGACCGACGGCCTCGCCTACGCGGAGATCGCCCGGCGCCTCGACCGGCCGACCTCGACGGTCACCCGCGAGGTGCTGCGCAACGGCGGCCCCGCCTCCTACCGGGCCGAGCTCGCCCAGCGCGCCACCGGGCAGCGCGCCCGGCGCCGCAGGCCGGCCGCCGCCCCCGCGCCCGCGCCGGCCCCGCCGCAGGACCACGGGCGCGACCCGGAGGCGGTGCGCGCGTACGAGGAGACCTTCACCGCCGTCCTCACCGCGACCGGGATGCCCCGGATGATGTCCCGGGTGATGGCCTGCCTCTACATGACCGACGCGGGCAGCCTCACCGCGGCCGAGCTCGTGAAGCGCCTGCAGGTCAGCCCGGCGTCCGTCTCCAAGGCGATCGCCTTCCTGGACAGCCAGGGCATGGTGCTGCGGGAGCGGGACGAACGCCGCCGCGAGCGCTACTTCGTCGACGACGACATCTGGTACCGGTCGATGATGGCCAGCGTCCACGGCACCGCCCGGCTCGTCGGGACGGCCCGGGAGGGCGTCGGCGTCCTCGGCCCCGGCACCCCGGCGGCCGCGCGGCTGGAGAACATCGCCCGCTTCCTCGACTTCGTCTCCGAGAGCATCGCCCGCGCCGCCGAGCAGGGCCGCCAGGTCCTGCACACCAAGCCCGCGGACGACACCGCCGAGTAGCGGTGAAAAGGCGCGGCGCGGGCGCGGAGCAGCCGCTACGGTGGCGGGCATGGCCGGTGAACGAGATCTTGCGACGCTGCTGCGCGGCATGCGCCCCGTGCTCAACCCGGGGCGCTACGTCTACTGCACCCTCCCCGCGAAGGTGCCCGCCGGGATGCGACCGGTGGTGACCGTCGCCGAGCCCGAAGGGATCACGGTGGTGGTCGCCCAGGAGGAGGCCGACGCGCTCGGGCTGCGCTACGACTACGTCGCCGCCTGGATCACCCTGCAGATCCACTCCGCGCTGGAGGCCGTCGGCCTGACCGCCGCCGTCGCCACCCGGCTGGCCGAGGAGGGCATCAGCTGCAACGTGGTGGCCGGCTTCCACCACGACCACCTCTTCGTCGGCGCCGACGAAGCCGAACGCGCCGTCCGCGCCCTGGAGTCCCTCTCCGCCCGCTCCGCCTGACGGTCCCACCGGGTGGCCGGCCCCGATCCGCGCTTCGACACTGGAAGGAGGCCGCCCCGTTCGGGGCCGGCCCCAGCGGAAGGAGCCGGCCACCATGGCCATCTGCGTCACCTGCGGCAACGACTACTGGCTCGCCTTCGAGATCAGGACGGTCACCGGCGACACGTACACGTTCGACAGCTTCGAGTGCGCCATGGAGAAGCTGGCGCCGCGCTGCGAGCACTGCAACGTCCGGATCGTCGGCCACGGCGTCGAGGTCGCCGGCATGTTCTTCTGCTGCGCCAACTGCGCCCGCGTCAACGGCGGCCTCGGCTCGCAGATCCGCGACGCCGTCGGCGCGCACCCGGCGTAGAGCCCACCCGGCACGGAGCGGAGAACGCGAAGGCCCTCCGACCCGTGCGGGTCGGAGGGCCTTCGAACGGTCCAGGGGCGGAAGAGTCGGCCTGTACGCCGGGTTCTGTCTCCCGGGGTGCTCGCGCGGCCCGGGGAGGCGGCCATCCATCTAGGGCTGCCGTTGCCGACAGCCTCGTGCGGTCCACCCGCGGACTCGGGCGAGCAGCCTTCAAGCGTCCGCGCACGGTGCCCGAGGGCACCGATCTTGACCTTGCTCCAGGTGGGGTTTACCTAGCCGGCCGGGTCACCCCGGTCGCTGGTGGTCTCTTACACCACCGTTTCACCCTTACCCACGCGCCGGAGCGGTGGGCGGTCTGTTTTCTGTGGCACTGTCCCGCGGGTCACCCCGGGTGGGCGTTACCCACCACCCTGCTCTGTGGAGCCCGGACGTTCCTCGGCGGGTCTGGGACCCGTCGCGACCGCCCGGCCGGCTCTTCCGCCGTAGTGGTCATCGTAGCCGCTCGGGCGGGGCCTCCCGTACACCGGAGCGGGCGACGGGCGGCTCGGCGCCGAGCCGGGCGGCCACCCGGGCCGCCGTGGCGGTGGCCCAGCCGGTGGTGGTGAGCAGGCCGAGGACGAGGATCGCGGCGCCCAGGCCGACCAGGATCCACCAGCCGGCGTGGCTGGCCGGGGCGAAACCGGTCGCGACCGGGCCGACCACGGCCGAGGTGACCACCGTGCCGATCACCGCCACGCCCAGCGACTGGCCGACCTGGCGGCTGGTCGAGGCGACCGCGGCGGCCACGCCCGCCTGGGCGCGCGGCATGCCGGAGACGGCCGCGTTGGTGATCGGCGGGTTGACCATGCCGAAGCCGAAACCGAACAGCGCGTACGCGACCAGCAGCAGCGCGGCCGGGGAGCCGGCGGTGAGCCGGGTGAGCAGCAGGCCGCTCGCGGCGAGGCAGAGCCCGGCCACGGCCAGCGGCAGGCGCGGGCCGCGACTGCTGACGATCCGTCCGGACAGCGGCGCGCAGACCAGCATCATCCCGGCCATCGGCAGCGTCCACAGGCCCGCCTCGACCGGGCCGTAGTGCCGGACGTCCTGCAGGTAGAGGGTGTTGAGGAAGAGGAAGCCGCCGAGCGCGGCGAAGGCGCAGACCGCGGTGAGGGTGGCGCCGGTGAACGGCGCGCTGGCGAAGAACCGCGGGTCCACCAGCGGCTCGGCGACCCGCCGCTCCCACAGCGGGAAGGCGACCAGCGCGGCAACCGCCGTCGCGGCGAGGCCGAGGATCAGCGGGGACGTCCAGCCGTTGCCCGGGCCCTCGATGATCGCGGCGGTGCCGCAGCCGAGCAGCACGACCATCAGCAGCTGGCCCACCGGGTCCGGTCGGCGCGGCCGCGGCGCGCGCGACTCGGGGACGTAACGGGCGGTCAGCGCCATGGCCAGCAGCGCCACCGGGACGTTGATCAGGAAGATCGACGGCCAGCCGGCGCCGTCCACCAGGAAGCCCCCGACCAGCGGGCCGAGCGCCATCGAGATGCCGACCACCCCGCCCCAGACGCCGATCGCCCGGGCCCGCTCGCGCGGGTCGGTGAAGGTGTTGGTGATGATCGACATCGCCACCGGGTTGAGCATCGAGCCGCCGACCGCCTGGAGCGCCCGGAACGCCACCAGCCACCCCAGGCTCGGCGCCAGGCTGCACAGCAGCGAGCCGAGCGCGAAGCAGCACAGGCCGGTCTGGAAGACCCGGCGGCGGCCGAGGCGGTCGGCCACCGAGCCGAACAGCATCAGCAGCGAGGCCAGCACCAGGGTGTAGGCGTCGATGATCCACTGCAGTCCGGAGGCCGGGGCGTCCAGGTCGTGCTGGATCGCCGGGAGCGCGATGTTCACCACGGTGTTGTCCAGGCCGACGATGAACAGGCTCAGACAGCAGATCGCCAGCACGAGCAGGCGGCGGCGCCGGTCGGGGACGGCGGGCGGAGGCGCGGAGGGGGCGGGAGCGTCGGACACGGACCGATCCTCCCACCCCCGGGGGCGGGCGGGCCCGCTCAGGCGGTGGCGAAGCGGACCGTACGGGTGGCCGGGTCGGCCGTGGTCAGCCGGACGTCGATCACCCGGCCGAGGGGGAGCCCCGGCCCGCCCGCGGCCGCACCGTCGCAGCGGGCCCGGACGGCCGGCTCGCGCAGCTGCACGGTGCCGGAGCCGGGCCGCCGCTCGTCCACGTCGATCACCACGGCGCGGAACTCCTCGCCCTCCCGGCCGGCCAGCAGCTCCGCCTCCACCAGGTCCACGCAGGCCCGCTCGACCTCGGCGGCCCGGCGGTCCCCGCCCGCCATCAGCGCCGGCACGCCCGGCAGCGCCTCGCGCGCCCAGTCCGGCACCTCCGCCCCCGCCGCGACGGCCGCGCACACCTCCTGGGCGAAGCGGTCGCCGAGCCGCCGCAGCGGCGCCGTGCAGTGCGCGTACGGGGCGGCGATCGCGGCGTGGCCCGGGTCGGCCGGGGCGGGCAGGCCGCGGGACTCGTCGAAGGCGTGGTAGCCGGCGCCGCGCAGCAGGCCGGTGCAGGCGTTGAGGAAGGCGGCGTCCAGCGGCGCCTCCGGGTCCAGCGAGCGGATCAGCTCCGGGTACGGGAGCGCCTGCGGCCAGTCGACGTCCAGCGCGGCGGCGATCCGGCGCAGCCGCTCGTACGCGGGGGCGGGCGCGGCGGGCAGGGTGCGCAGCAGGCCGATGCCCGCGTCCAGCATCAGCTCGGCCGCGGCCATGCCGGTGAGCAGCGAGATCTGGGCGTTCCAGCCGTCCACCGGGCTGGGCGCGCGGTAGCCGAGGACGTAGCCGTGCAGGGTCTCTTCGACCTCCTGCTCGGGCACCGGCAGGCTGATCCCGCCGCGCTCGCGCTCCTGCTGCTCGCGCAGCCGGCCGACGACGGCGAGCAGGGCCGGCTGTTCGTCGGCGCCGAGGTCGACGGCGCGCTGGACGGCCGCGTAGTCGAGGCGGAGGTGCGAGCGGACCAGGGCACGGCGCAGGTCGGCGAGGACGAGGGCGCCGTCCGCGTCGAGGTCGAGCTGCCAGAGCAGGGCGGGCCGGGGCTCGCCGGGCAGCAGACTGGCGGCGTCCTCGGAGATCCGGGTGGGGTGCAGCGGGACGCGGTGGTCGGGGAAGTACAGGGTCTCGACCCGGCGGCGGGCCTCGGTGTCGATCGCGCCGCCGGGGCGGACGAAGGCGGCGACGTCGGCGATCGCGTAGTGCACCCGGTAGCCGCCGCCCGGGCGGCGGGCGAGGTGCATGGCCTGGTCGAGGTCGCGCGAGCCGGGCGGGTCGACGGTGAACAGCGGCAGGTCGGTGGCGTCGTGCTCGGGCATCCGGGGGCGCTCGGCCGCCTCCTCCGCCTCGGCCAGCACCGCCTCGGGCCACTCGGTGTGGATCTCCAGGCGGGTGCGGAGCTCGGTGAGCTCGGTGTTGATCCGGGCGGAGTCGGCGGCCTTGACGCGCAGTTTTCGGCGAGGCATGCAGGCCAGCGTAGGGCGAATCGGGTGATTCCGGACGGACGCCGCCGCCGGACGCGCCGGGGTCGATCCCTACCGCCCCAGCAGGGACTTGAGGTCCTTCGCCGCGAGCGCGACGGCGTCGTCGTAGCCGCCGGTGGCCAGGCGCAGCACGTAGGCGACCGCGTCGTCCGGGTGCGGGTCGGTGTACGGCTCGCCGTTGTAGTCCAGGAACAGCAGCATCGCCTCGAAGGCGGTGCGCTTGTTGCGGTCGACCAGGGGGTGGTTGCGGGCCAGGCTCTGGCCGAGGGCCGCGGCCTTGGTCCACAGGTCCGGGTAGGCGTCGCCGCCGAACAGGCTCGCCTGCGGGCGGGCCAGTGCGGAGAGCAGGCCGCCGAGGTCGCGGATGTTCCACGCGCCGCCGGCCAGGTAGGTGACGTCCTCCAGGTCCAGGTACTCGGTGGGCGGGGTCGGCCCGGTCACAGGTCCTTCAGCCTCTCCAGCGTCTCGGCGTTGGCCTCGCGGATCCGGGCCACCATGGCGGCCCGGCGCTCGGCCCGGCCCGGCCGGGGAGGCTGCTGCGGCGGCTCGGTGAGCGCGTCCGGCACCTCGGACTGGCGGACCTCGAACGCCAGCTCGGCGGTGTCCGACCCGGCCGGCGCCTCCGTCACCCGGACCCGGCCGGCCATCACGGCCTCCGCCGCCGCGCGCACGGCGAACTCCAGCGCCTGCCGCGTCTCCGCCGGCAGACCGGCGGGCAGGCGTACGGACAGGGACTCCTCCACGGCGTCGCCGTCGTCGGGCACCAGGTCCAGGGGTCGCAGGGTCATCGCACTCACTCTCCTCGCAGGTCACGGTAGTGCGGAACGCTGCGCCGGCCCACCGGTTTACCTCCCGGGGCAGTCGGGGCCGGGCGGTGTGAGGCGCCGTAGGGTGGGCCCAAGTGTCCGTTCGCGGAGGGGGTTTGGTGATGAGCGCGGTGAAGGCGACCGGGGTCGCGGTGTCGGCGGCGATGGCGGCGGTGGGGGTGCTGCACGCCGTGTGGGCGGTGACGCCGTGGCCGGTCCGGGACCCGAAGGAGTTCGCGGAGACGATGATCGGCGAGGGCGACGAGATGCCGCCGCCGGTGGCCTGCCTGGCGGTGGCGGGGATGTTCGGGACGGCCTCGTACCTGGTGGCGTCGGAGGCCGGGGTGGTGCCCGCGGTGGGGCCGAAGGCGCTGCGGCGGCTCGGGCTGCGGACGGTCTCCGGGGTGATGCTGGGGCGCGGGATCGGCGGGTTGGCGCTGTTCGGGACGGTCATCGGGCGCACGGATCGGTTCCTGCGCATGGACCGCCGCTACTACTCGCCGCTCTGCCTGGCCCTGGGCGCCGGGACGGCGTTGGTCGCCGGCCGGAGGGCGGGGGCGGCGGACCGGCCGCAGTAGGGTGGCGGGGTTCGTCCACCGGGCGGGGTTCGTCCGCCGCAGACCGTCGAGGAGTCCGCTGTGCTGGTGCTGTTGCCGCCGTCCGAGGGCAAGGCCGCGTCCGGGGACGGTGCGCCGCTGGCGCTCGACCGGCTGTCGCTGCCGGGCCTGACGGCGGCGCGCGGCGCGGTGCTGGACGCCCTGGTCGGGCTCTGCCGGGGGGACGAGGAGGCCGCCGCCGAGGTGCTCGGCCTCTCCCCCGGCCTGCGCGGCGAGGTCGGCAAGAACGCCGGGCTGCTCGCCGCCGGCGCCCGTCCGGCGGGTGAGGTGTACACCGGGGTGCTGTTCGACCACCTGGGCCTGGCCACCCTGGACGCGGCCGCGCACGACCGGGCCGAGCGGGCCCTGCTGGTCTTCTCGGGGCTGTGGGGCGCGGTGCGGATCTCCGACCGGATCCCGTCCTACCGCTGCTCGATGGGCGTGAAACTGCCGGGGACGGGGGCGCTCGGGGCGTACTGGCGGAGCGCGATGGCGCCCGTGCTCCCGGAGGTCGCGGACGGGCTGGTGCTGGACCTGCGCAGCTCGGCGTACGCGGCGGCGTGGAAGCCGGCCGGCGAGGTGGCCGCCCGGACGGCGACCGTCCGGGTGCTGCAGGAGCGCGACGGCAGGCGCACGGTGGTCAGCCACTTCAACAAGGCGACGAAGGGCCGGATCGTCCGGGACCTGCTGGTCGCGGGTGCCGAGCCGAAGACGCCGGGCGAGCTGATGGACGCCCTGCGGGAGCTGGGCCACCACGTCGAGCCGGCCGCGGAGGGCACGGCCCGCAAGCCGTGGCAGCTCGACGTGGTGGTCACCGAGGTGCACTGAAGCACCGTGCGGCTCAGCGCAGGTGCGAGGTGTCGTTGAGCAGCCGCAGCGAGGCGTTGCCGTCCGCGTAGTACTGGACGGCGCAGACCGAGGCGGCGGACAGCTCCATCCGGTACATCGAGTCCGGCGGGGCGCCGAGGGCGAGCCGGACCAGCGTCTTGATCGGGCTGACGTGCGAGACCACCAGCACCGTCCTGCCCGTGTACCGGGCCAGGACCTTGTCCCGGGCGACCCCGACCCGGTGGGTGAGCGTCGCGAAGCTCTCGGTGCTGCCGGTCGGCTTGGCCTTGGCGCTGCCGAGCCAGGCCGTCAGGTCGTCCGGGTAGCGCTCCCGCACCTCGGCGAAGGTCAGGCCCTCCCAGTCGCCGAAGTCGACCTCGCGCAGCCCGTCCTCGTAGCGGACCTCCAGGCCGAGGCGGGCGGCGACGGTCTCGGCGGTCTGCCGGGTGCGGAGCATCGGGGAGGCGACGACGGCCTGGATGCTGCCGCGCGCGGCCAGCGCCTCGGCGGCCCGCTCGGCCTGCCAGCGGCCCTTCTCGGAGAGCTCCGGGTCGGTGCCGCCGCTGCCGGAGAACCGCTTCTCCGGGGTGAGCGGGGTCTCGCCGTGGCGCAGCAGGACGAAGGTGGTGGGGGTGCCGAGGTCGGCGGGGGCGGCCCAGCCGGCCTTGGGGGCGGGGGTCTCCAGCGGCGGCTCGTCGGCCACGACGGGCTTGCGCGCGGCCTTCGGCTCCCACTGGCGGCCGTCCCGGCCGGCGTCCATCGCCTCGTTGGCCAGCCGGTCGGCGTCCTTGTTCCGCTCGCGCGGGATCCAGGTGTAGGTGACCCGGCCGCGCGGGTGGAGCGTGCGCGCTTCGGCGGCGAGCGGCTGCATGTCGGGGTGCTTGATCTTCCAGCGCCCGGACATCTGCTCGACGACGAGCTTGGAGTCCATCCGGACGTCCACCGAGGCGTCCGGGTCGAGCGCCCGGGCCGCGGCGAGGCCGGCGATCAGGCCCCGGTACTCGGCCACGTTGTTGGTGGCGTGCCCGATGAACTCGGCGGCTTCCGCGACGATCTGCCCGGTGTCGCCGTCCCGGACGACCGCGCCGTAGCCGGCCGGCCCCGGGTTGCCCCGGGACCCGCCGTCCGCCTCGACGATGAAGCGCGCCGCCACCGACTCAGACGCCCGAGTCGGCGGTGCGGACCAGGATCCGCGAGCAGTTCTCGCAGCGGACGACCTTGTCCTTCGGCTCGGCCTTGATCGCGTTCAGCTCGGTGATCGAGAACTCGGTGCGGCAGCCCTCGCAGCGGCGCTGGTAGAGCCGGGCCGCGCCGACGCCGCCCTGGGTGTCGCGCAGCTTCGCGTACAGCTTCAGCAGGTCGGCCGGGATGACGGCGGCGACGGCCTCGCGGTCGCGCTGGACCTTCTCGGCCTCGCCGTCGATCTCGCCGAAGGCGGCGTCGCGGCGGGCCTCGGCCTCCTTGAGCACGACGGTGGAGTGCTCCAGCCGGGCGGACAGCTCCTCGACCCGGGTCCGGGCGGTCTCCTGGCGCTCCATGATCTCCAGCACGACCTCCTCCAGGTCGCCCTGGCGCTTGGCGAGCGAGCCGATCTCGTGCTGGAGGTTCTCCAGGTCCTTCGGCGAGGTGATCGCGCCGGAGTCCAGGCGCTGCTGGTTGCGGGCGGCGCGGGCACGGACCTGCTCGACGTCCCCCTCGGCCTTGGTCAGCTCGCGGGCGGTGTCGCTCTGCTGGGCCTCGGCGGCGACGACGAGGTCCTTCAGCGCGGTGTGGTCGGCGGTGGCCTTGTCGATCTCGGCGTGCTCGGGCAGGCTCCGGCGCCGGTGGGCCAGCTGGTCGAGCTTCGAGTCGATGGCCTGGAGGTCGAGCAGGCGGATCTGGTCGGCGGGCGCGGCGTTCAAGCGGAAAGCTCCTGTGAATCGGGTCAGGCGGGGAAGGACATCGGGGCGTGCGCGGTCCACGGGTCGGTGACCAGGTGGGAGACCTTCGTCTCGACGGCCCAGCCGCGCTGGTCGGCGGCGGCCCGCAGGGAGCGCTCGGCCAGGGTGAGCCAGGGCCACTCGGTGGCCCAGTGGGCGGCGTCGACGAGCACGATCGGCGCGGCCTCGGCGGCCTCGGAGGCCGGGTGGTGGCGCAGGTCGGCGGTCAGGTAGGCGTCCACGCCGGCCGCCCGGACGTCGGCGAAGAAGCCGTCGCCCGAGCCGCCGCAGACCGCGACCCGGCTCAGCAGCCGGTTCGGGTCACCGGACACCCGGACGCCCGCGGCGGTCGCCGGCAGGCCCTTGGCGACCTGCGCGGCGAAGGCGGAGACGGTCAGCGGCGGCTCCAGCAGGCCGATCCGGCCGCTGCCGCGACGGCCCAGCGGGTCGGTCGGGTCCGGCACCAGCGGGCCGGTCACCCGCAGGCCGACCGCCTCGGCCAGCGCGTCGGAGACGCCCGGGTCGGCGTGGTCGGCGTTGGTGTGCGCGACGTGCAGGGCGATGCCGTTGGTGATCAGCGTGTGCACCACCCGGCCCTTGAAGGAGGTCGCGGCGACGCTGGTGGTGCCGCGCAGGTACAGGGGGTGGTGGGTGACCACCAGGTCGGCGCCCCACGCGACGGCCTCGTCGACGACCGCCTGCACGGGGTCGACGGCGAACAGCACGCGGCCGACCTCGGCCCCGGGGTCCCCGCAGACCAGGCCGACTGCGTCCCAGGACTCCGCCCACTCCGGGGGGTAGACCTCTTCGAGCGCGGTGATGACGTCGGACAGTTTCGGCACCTGTCGAGACTACCGTGCGCGCGGGGCCGGTCGGGCCTCGGCCGTTCGGGGGACTCGGCGCTCGCCCTCCGCCGGGCGTTCGGATACCGGTTCCGGGGGCGTACGGATGCGCGTCAACCTGCGGCGGAGGCGCCGGCGGAGCGTCCGGGACGCCGTGCGCGGGCCGCGCGCGCCCGCACGCCGGGCGCCCGTTACTCACAGCACGGTCCTCGTACGAATTCGAAACCGCCCCCGTATCACCCTTACGAGTGAAGGGAGTGGCCGTGTGTTGAACCTCCGGATTTTTCGAAACTAACTTCAGTCCTGCGAACGGGAGTTGCCCCAGGCACCACCGGCCCCACCGAAGGGCCGAAGGCGTGCCGGGGCCCCGCCGGGGAGCGTCGCCGCTCCCGAGGAGACCGATCGGGCCGGGCCGCGCGCCCGGGTGCCGGAAGCAGTGGGCACCCGGGCCGGCGGCGGAGACGAAGGGATGTGGTGGCGGATGGAAGCGGGCACATCGCTCCGTACGGCCGGCGGCGGGGGATCGGTGGGCCACGGGCCGGGTGCGGCCGGGGCGTGGCCGGACGTGGCGCGGGCGGCGCTGGCCGGCGCCGGGGGCCGGGGAGGCGACGGCGGCTGGAAGGTCTCCGTCGAGGGCTTCTGGTGCACGGCCAGGCCGTCCGCGTCCGCACCCCTGCCCGGGCAGGGGTGGAAGCTGCACGTGAGCGCGGCCTCGGCGGCGGGCGAGGCCGTCCTCGCGGCCGTCGTCCGGGTGCTCGCCCAGGACCCGTGCGCCTTCAAGTTCGCCGCCCGGCAGGAGCGACTGCACGAGCTCAACTCACGCAACAGCGACCGTGGTTCGGCGGGCAAGTTCATCACCGTCTACCCGGCCGACGAGGCGCAGTTCCAGCGGCTCGCCGCCGAGCTCGACCGGGCGACGGCCGGCCTGCCCGGGCCCGTCGTGCTCTCCGACCGGCCCTACCGGCCGGGCAGCCGGGTGCACTACCGGTACGGCGCCATCGCGCTGCCGGCCGAACTGGGCAACGACGGGGAGTACCGCTCGGTGCTGCGCGGGCCGGGCGGGGAGCGGGCCGAGGACGTGCGCGGCGGGTCGTACCGGGCGCCGGGCTGGGCGCGGGACCCGCTGGCGGCGGGGGCGCCCACGCTTCCGGCCGAGGCCGCGGCCCGACCGGCGCAACGGCCCGGCGGGGTGCTGCTGGCCGGGCGGTACGCGGTGACCGCCGCCGTACGGCACGGCGCCAAGGGCGGGGTGTTCCTCGGGCGCGACACCCACGGCGACACCGAGGTGGTGGTCAAGCAGGCCCGGGCGCACATCGAGGTCGACCGCGCCGGGACGGACGCCCGGCACGCGCTGCGGCACGAGGCCGCGCTGCTCGACCGGCTGGCCGGGCAGGAGCTGGCGCCGCGCGCGGTGGAACTGGTCGAACAGGACGACTCCGTCTTCCTGGTGCAGGAACGAATCGCCGGACAGCCGCTGGGCGGCTGGGTCGCCGCCCGGCTGCGGCGCGACGGCAGCCCGGACGTCGACTGGGCCGAGGCCGGGCCGGTCGCGCACGCGCTGGTCGACCTGGTCGAGCGGGTGCACGCCCAGGGGCTGGTGCTGCGCGACCTCTCCCCCGGCAATGTGATGGTCCGACCGGACGGGCAGCTGCGGCTCGTCGACCTCGAACTGGCCGCCGAGGCCGGACGGACGGTCGGCGCCGCCGGGACACCCGGCTACCGGGCGCCCGAGCACGGGCCCGGCCGGCTCGGCCCGGTCGGCGGCGCGCGCGCCGTGTGCACGGCCGACCCGGCCGTCGACCGCTACGCCCTCGGCGGGCTGCTCTTCCTGCTCGCCACCGGACACGACCCGCTGCTGCCGGAGGACCTGCCCCGGGCCCGTCCGGTCGCCGAACGGCTCGGCCGCTGGCTCGCCCTCGCCGCCCGGACGGGCGAGACGGCGCGCCGGCTCGCGCCCGCGATCCTCGGGCTGCGGGCGGAGGCGCCCGAACAGCGGTGGGGGTTCGCGCAGGTACGGGCCTCCCTGGGCGGTGGGGCTGCCGGGCTCCGTCAGGCGGTCGTCCAGACCGTCGTCACGCCGCTGTGGCACGCCCCGACGCGGTCGGGCGGCGCGCAGGTCGACGGCGGCGCTCGGGTCGACGGCGGCGCGCGGGTCGACGGCACGCGCCCCCACGGCACGCCTCGACCCGGCGCCTTCCGCCCCCGCGGTGTGTGGAGCGGCGATGTATGGAGCGGAGACACGCAACCGGGCGGCCGCGCAGCGGCCGGCGGCCCGCGGACGGGCGCCGAGCAGGGCGACGACGCATGGGCGAACGGCCCGCGGCCCGCCGTCGCACCGTCCGGCGCGAAGCCGTCCAGCCCCGCGCGTCGGCACCCCGCGCCCGTCGACCCCACCGCCGCCCCCGACCTCGACCGCGTCCTGCACGACGGCCTGCGGCACCTCGCCGCGACCGCGACGCCCGAGCGGCGGGACCGGCTCTGGCCGGTCGTGCCCGCCGGGGAGCGCACGGACCCGTGCAACGTGCAGCACGGCGCCGCCGGGGTGCTGGCCGTGCTGGCGCGGGCGGTGGTGGCCGAGGGCCTGCCGGGCGAGGCGCGGGAGGAGGCCGCGCGGACGGCGCGCACCGCCGCCGGGTGGATCGAACACCGGATCGCCGCCGAACCGCTGATACTCCCCGGCCTGCACTTCGGGCGCGCGGGCGCGGCCTGGGCCCTGCTGGACGCCGCCCGGGCGCTGGCGGACGCCGGTCTGGCCGGGCGGGCCGCCGGACTCGCCCGCCGGCTCCCGCTGGACTGGCCCAACCCGGACGTCTGCCACGGCACGGCCGGCTCCGGCTTCACCCAACTCCGCTTTGCCGCCGACGAGTTCCTGGTCCACGAGCGCTCCGCCTTCCTGGACCGCACGGCCCGCTGCGCCCGCGCCCTGCTCGACGCCGCCCGCCGCGAGCCGTACGGAACGGTGTGGCCGGTGCCGGCGGACTTCGACTCCGCGCTCGCCGGGATCACCCACCTCGGGTTCGCGCACGGCGCGGCCGGCGTGGGCGCCTTCCTGCTGGCCGCCGCCGGCCCGCTCGGGGACGACGCGCTGCTCGCCGGCGCCGTCGAGGCCGGGCGGACGCTCGCCGCGACCGTCCGGCGGGGCCCCGGCGACGCCGCCTGGTGGCCGCAGAGCGCGGGCGATCCGGAGCACGTGCGCCTTGCCCACTGGTGCAGCGGCTCGTCCGGCGCGGGCAGCTTCCTGCTGCGGCTCTGGCAGGCCACCGGGGACGACACCGTCCGGGAGCTGGCGTGCGCCGCCGGGCGGGCGGTGCTGGCCGGGCGCTGGCACAGCGGGGTCAGCGCCTGCCACGGGCTGGCCGGCGACGGCGAGTACCTGCTGGACCTCGCCGAGGCCACCGGGGAGCCCGAATTCCGCGCCGGGGCCGAGGAGTTGGCCCATCTCGTCGCGACCCGGTCGGCCCTGCGGGACGGTCTGCTGGTGCTGCCCGACGAGACCGGCACCGGTTGCGCGGCCGGCTACGGGACGGGCACCGCGGGCGCGCTGGCCTTCCTGCTGCGGCTGCGGCACGGCGGCCCCCGGCTCTGGCTGGACGCGCTGCCGCCCGTCGCGGACCGAGTCCCGTACGCGGTGAGCGGGGTGAGCGAGGCGTGAACGTGGTCATCGGCACCACCACCCAGGCGCTGCGCCGGCTGAGCTTCGGCTTCGCCGGTGACGGCAGCCACGCCGCCTGCCTCGCCTCGGCGGCGGACGGCGGCTGGTACGTGGAGAGTTGGCGGCTCCCGGCGGACGGCGGGCCGGCCGCGCCGGTCGCGCTGCCGCTGTCCGGGAACCGTTCCGAGCAACTGCACTCGCAGCTGCTCGCACTGCCGGACGGCTCGGTGCTGGTCTGCCGGCACGACGGCGAGCGGCACCACCTGGTCCGCCTCTCGTACGGCGAACCGACCGCAGTGGAGCAGCAGTTGGCGACGCTGCGGATGCCCGGGCTGCGCCTGATCGCGCTGCCCGTCCGGCCCGGCGCCGGGCCGGGCACGCCGGTGGCGGTCGCGCTCGGCACGGACACCCGCCCGGCGACCACCGCCTGGCTGATCCGGACGGACGGCAGCGAGCCCGAGCGGGTCGCCGAGTTCCCCGGGCTGCACGGCGGCGGCGCCTGGCTGGACCACGCGGGCGCGCTGCTCGCGCTGGACCGGGTGAACGCCGGGCTGGTCCGCAGCGTGGTGCTCGACCTGCGCAGCGGCGTCGTCACCCCGTTGCTGGAGATCGGCGAGCGCAGCAACGACCGGCTGGTGCTGTTCGACCCGGACAGCCGCTTCGCGATGGTGCGCAGCGACGCGCCCGGCACCGACCGGCTCGGCTGGGGGGTGCTCGGCGGCGGGGAGCCACTGCGCTTCCCGGAGTGCCTGCACGTGACGGGCATGTTCCTGCGGCCGGTCGCGCTGCGGCAGGCGGCGGACGGCCCGCGGGTCGCGCTGCAGATCGACCACGGCGCCGGGTCCGCGCTGGCCCTGTGGCGGCCCGCCGTGGGGCGGCTGGACCGGCTGCCGGTGCCGCCCGGGCGGCTCGGCGCGGTCGGGCACTGGAGCGCGGCGGGGCTGCGACTGCCCTACTCCTCGCCCGACCATCCGGCGGCACTGGCCACCCTGGACGTGGACGCGCTGCTGGCGCACGGTCCGGCCCCGGCCGCCGCCGGACCGATGCCACTGCCACTCCAACTCGCGCCGCTGGGCTCGGGGTTGCCCGGCCCGTGGCGGGACACCGTGCTGCCCTGGCAGCCCGGCGGGGCGCCCGCCGCCCGTACCGCGCCGCCCGGCTCGCCGGTGGCGGGCTGGCGGCTGGACGGCAGCACCCCACCCGGCGACGGCGGCCGCTGGCAGCCCGCGCAGAGCCTCGAACTCGCTGGCCCGGCAGGCCCGTTGGAGGCGGTGGTGTACGGCGGGGACGCCTGGCTGAGCAGCCCGCACCTGGTGCTGGCGCTGCACGGCGGCCCGGCGGACGCCTGGCGGCTGGAGTTCGACCCGGCGCTGCAGCGGATGGCCACCGAGGGCCTGGCCGTGGTCGCGCCGAACCAGCGCGGCTCCACCGGCTACGGGGTGGCGCACGCGCTGGCCATCCGCGGTGCCTGGGGCGGGCCCGACCTGGACGACGTGCTGTACCTGCTGGACGGCATCGCCGGGCAGCGGGCGGCGCTCGGGCTGGAGCCGCCGGCCCTGTTCGGGGTCAGCTACGGCGCGTTCCTGGCCCTGCTGGCGACCGCGCACGCGCCGGCCGGGCAGGTCGCCCGCTGCGCGGTGGTCGCGCCGTTCCTGTCCGGCGCCCGGCTGCTGGCCGAAGCGGCGCCGCCCGTACGGGCGTTGACCACCCGGCTCGGCGGCGGCGAGCCGATCGCCGACGCCCGCGGCCCGCGCGACGTCCTGCAGCTGGCGCACCGGCTCACCGCGCCGCTGCTGGTCGTGCACGGCAACCGGGACGAGGTCGTACCGGTCAGCCAATCCCGGTCGCTGCGGCACGAGTTGCTGCGGATCGGCCGGGCCGAGGGCACGGACTTCCGGTACGTCGAGGCGGCCGGCTCCGGCCACGAGGTGCTCGCCGAGGAGGGCGGCGCCGTCCTGCACGAGCTGCTGGCGGCGTTCCTGCGCACCGGCCGGCCGGGCTGATCCCGGCATTCCACGGACTCCCGGGCCCGACGAGGCCCGGGGCACCACCCCCGGTGCGGCGGATGGAGGCCGCCCGGGGAGCAACACCCCACGCCCGCACGCAGATCGCCGCGGGCGCGAAACCCAGGGGAGGAACCCGATCATGGAGAACATGGTGGACTTCGAGACCGACCTCGCGGCGCTGCAGGACCTGCCGGAGACCGAGTCCGTCGAGCTGACCGGCCACGGCAGCGGCTGCCAGTACACCTGTCTCATCCTGACCTGCCTGATCTTCACCAACAGCTGATCGCGCAGTAGCTCGTAGTTACCAGGAGTAACCCACAGTAGCCCCGGGTGCCGTTCCCGCCTGTCCGGACAGGCGGGAACGGCACCCGCTTTCGCCCCCGCCCTCCGTTGACTTGGAGCCCCGACGTGCCCCGGCGACCCACCGGCTGGACCCTCGCGCTCGGCCTCGCCCTGCCCGTCGAGGCCGCCACCACGCTCGCCCTGCCCGCCGTCCTCGCCGGAGCCGTCGACGCCGCCCTCGGCCACCGGCCCGGCCACGCCTACCTGCCGCTCGCCCTCGTCCTCGCGCTGGCCGCCGCGGCCAACGCCGTCGCGGCCGCCGCCGGTCCGGCCTGCTCCGCCGAAGCCACCGCCGAGCTGCGCGGACGCCTCGTCCGCCACCTGCTCGCCCTCGGCCCCGGCGGCCGCCTGCGCGGCGGACCACCCCCCGGGGACCTCGCCGCCCGGCTGCTCGGCTCGGCCGGCGACGCCGGCGGCCGGCTGCCCGCCCTGCTCGGCGCCGCCACCGCGCTGCTCACCTCGACGGGCGCGATCCTCGGGCTGGCGCTGCTGTCGCCCTGGCTGGCGCTCGCCTTCTTCGCCGGCGTGGTGCCCGGGGTGGTCCTGATCCGGCTCTTCCTGCGCCAGGCCGGCCCGGTGTTCGCCCGCTACCAGGAGGTCCAGGCCGAGCTCGCTGCCCGGCTCGGCGGCGCGCTCTCCGGGCTGCGCAGCATCCGCGCGGCGGGCGCCGAACAGCACGAAGCCGCACGGGTGTTGGCGCCCCTGCCGGACCTCTCCGCGGCCGGGCACGCGCTGTGGCGGGCGCAGCGCCGCACCGCCTGGCAGGCCACCCTGCTGATCGCCCTGGTCGAGGTGCTGGTGCTCACCACCGCCGGGGCACTGCTCGCGGACGGCACCCTCGCCCCCGGCGCGCTCGCCGCGGCGGCCGGCTGGGCGGCGCTCGGCGCGGGGCTGTTCGAGCAGGTCGAGGCGCTGGTCGGGGTGGCGCACGCGCGGGCCGGGCAGGCCCGGGCGGACGAACTGCTGGCGCTGGCGCCGTCCCCCGCCGGTACGGCCGCGCTCCCGGCGGGCGGGCGCGGCGAGGTCGTGTTCCGGGGAGTCGTGGTGCGCGACGGCGAGCGGGTGCTGCTCGGGCCGCTCGACCTCACCGTGCCCGGCGGCCGTACGGTCGCGCTCGTCGGGCGCTCCGGCTCCGGCAAGTCGCTGCTCGCCGCACTGCCCGGGCGGCTGCGCGACCCCGACGAGGGCGAGGTGCTGATCGACGGCGTCCCGGTGGCCGCGCTCGCGCCGTCCGAACTGCGGCAGGCGGTCGGCTACGCCTTCGGCCGTCCGGCGCTGGTCGGCCGGACCGTCCGCGACGCCCTGGCCGGCGCGGGCGAGGCCGAGGCGGCGGCCGCCCGCGCGGACGGCTTCCTGCGGCGGCTGCCCGCCGGGTGGGACACCCCGCTCGACGAACTCCGGCTCTCCGGCGGCGAACTGCAACGCCTCGGCCTCACCCGACTGCTGGCCCGGCCCGCCCGGGTCCTAGTCCTCGACGACGCCACCTCGGGGCTGGACCTCGCCACCGAGTACCAGGTCACCCGGGCCCTCGACCACGCCACCCACGGCCGCACCCGCCTGATCGTCGCCCACCGCGCCCCCGTCGCCGCCCGCGCCGACCTCGTCGCCTGGCTCGACGCAGGCCGCCTCCGCGCCCTCGCCCCCCACACCGACCTCCTCCCCCACCCCGCCTACCGAGCCGCCCTCTCCGACACCACCCTCCACGCGGCAACGGCCTGACCCGATGCACGCGGCAGCCGGATCCCACCCGCACAGGAAGTCGGCCCTGTCGACTTCCCGTGCACCTCTTCCCGGGGTCGCCCCCCTTGCGCAGGAAGTCGGCCGGGCCGACTTCTCGTACGGGGCCGGCGAGCAGGGCGACTTCCCGGCGCAACACGTGGTCGCGCTGCGCCGCGTGCCGATCAGCGCGCGCAGGAAGTCGATCCCGTCGACTTCCTGTGCGCCTCCCCCGGGATCGCCCCTCGTGCGGGCTCTGTCGACTTCCCGCGCGCGAATGCGGCTCGCAGGAGGCCCCCATACGGCGCGCGCCCAAGGGGCGGCGAGGAGTGGAAAGTCGAATGGGCCGACTTCTCACGCAGCA
>NZ_JZKH01000043.1 GCF_000961885.1 Streptomyces rubellomurinus | reverse complement strand
CGCAACCGGCCGAGCTGACGCTCCCCGGCGCGGGGCCGGCGGGGTGGCGGCGGGCTGCTCCGGGCGGGAGTCGCGGGAGTCGGTGCTGCTCATGGTGATCCGTCCTCCAACAGGGATGGGGAGACTGCTCGGCGGTGCGGCGGGGTTCGGTACGGCCACCAGGTGGCGGTGCTGCCCGGAGGTGAGGGCGAGCCGTTCGCGGACGGCGGCCTCGGCGAGCGCGTGGCAGCGGCCGGCCAGCCGGGAGCGGCGGGCCCGCTCGTGCTGCCCGCAGGGCTGCCGGGTGAGCCCGCGCAGCGCGGTGAGGTCCTCGGGCCCGGGCAGGTACCCGTCCGCCACGGCCTCCTCCAGCCGTTCCAGGTACCCGGTCGCGCCGCCGGGCAGGGCGGAGCGGTAGCGGCCGAGGTCGGCGAGCAGGAAGGCGCGCAGCCGGCCGCCCTCCTGGACGGCCTCGTCGATCGCCTCGGTCAGGTACAGCGCGTCCTGGACGTCCTCGGCCCACAGCTCGGCACCCGGGCCGGTGCAGGCGGTGCGGTCGGGCCCCTGGAGGTGGACGGGGACGGCGGGGTGCAGGGCGTGGGCGAGGGCGCGGCGCAGCACGCGGACTTCGTCGGCGCTGAAGGCCATGCCGCCGCGCGATCCGTGTGGCGTAGGCATGGGTTGACACTACGTGAGGAATATCCGATTTGTCGGTAACGTCGCGCCGAACAACCCACGATCGGCCGGACGGGAGGAACCGCCCGGACCCGACCGGCCCCGCGCCGGGGAGCGTCAGCTCGGCCGGTTGCGTTCGTAGACGAGCCGCAGGCCGATCAGGGTCAGCCAGGGCTCGTGGACGTCGATGGTGGTGGCCTCGCCGAGGACCAGCGTCGCCAGGCCGCCGGTGGCGATCACCTGGACGTCGTCCGGGTCCTTGGCCAGCTCCCGGGCCATCCGCTCGACTAGGCCGTCGACCTGCCCGGCGAAGCCGTACAGGATGCCGGACTGCATGCCCTCGACGGTGTTCTTGCCGATCACGTTGCGCGGGCGGGCCAGCTCGATCTTGCGCAGCTGGGCGCCGCGCATGCCGAGCGCCTCGACGGAGATCTCGATGCCGGGGGCGATCGCGCCGCCGACGTAGTCGCCGCGGGCGTTGACCGCGTCGAAGGTGGTCGCGGTGCCGAAGTCGACCACGATGCACGGCCCGCCGTACAGGTGGTTGGCGGCCAGCGCGTTGACGATCCGGTCGGCGCCGACCTCCTTGGGGTTGTCCATCAGGACGTGCACCCCGGTCTTCACGCCGGGCTCCACGATCACCGCGGGGACGTCGCCGTAGTAGCGGCGGGTCACCTCGCGGAGCTCGTGGAGCACGGCGGGAACGGACGAGCAGATCGCCAGCCCCTCCACCACGGCCTCCCGGACCGCGGCGTGGTTGCCCATCAACCCCTGCAGCAGCACCGCCAGTTCATCGGCCGTGCGGCGCGGATCGGTGGAGATCCGCCAGTGTTCCACCACGTCCTCGCCGTCGAACAGGCCGAGTGTGGTCTGGGTGTTGCCGACGTCGATGGTGAGGAGCACGGGGACGCTTTCTGCGAGTCGGGACGGGTCTGCGGTCGACTCCGGACGGTCAGGCGCGCAGGTCCAGGCCGATGTCCAGGACCGGCGAGGAGTGGGTGAGCGCGCCCACGGCCAGGAAGTCGACACCAGTCTGGGCGACCTCGCGCGCGGTGGCCAGGGTCAGCCCGCCGGAGGCCTCCAGCCTGGCCCGGCCCGCCACCAGCGCGACGGCCTCCTTCAGCTGCTCGACGGAGAAGTTGTCCAGCAGGATGAGGTCGGCCCCGGCGTCCAGCACCGGCGCGATCTGCTCCAGGGTGTCCACCTCGATCTCGACCGGCAGCTCCGGGTAGGCGGCCCGGACGGCCCGGAAGGCCTCGGCCACGCCGCCGGCCGCGACCACGTGGTTGTCCTTCACCAGCGCGGCGTCCGAGAGCGCCATCCGGTGGTTGGCGCCGCCGCCGCAGCGCACCGCGAACTTCTCCAGCGCGCGCAGGCCCGGGGTGGTCTTGCGGGTGTCCCGGACGACGGCGCCGGTGCCCTCCAGGGCGTCCGCCCAGGCCCGGGTCGCGGTGGCGATGCCGGACAGGTGGCAGAGCAGGTTGAGGGCGCTGCGCTCGGCGGTGAGCAGGTCGCGGGTGCGGGAGCGGATCGACAGCAGCACCTGGCCGGCCTCGACCCGGTCGCCGTCCTCGACGTGCCGCTCGACCTCGAACTCCTCCTCGCAGACCAGCGAGACGACGGCCTCGGCGATCCGCAGGCCGGCCACCACGCCGCCCTCGCGGGCGGTGAAGTCGGCGGTGGCGACGGCGTCGGCGGGCACGGTGGCCACCGAGGTGACGTCCTCGCCGCCGGCCAGGTCCTCGGCCAGCGCCAGGGTGGCGATGTCCTCGACCTCGACCGGGTCCAGCCCGGCGTTCTCCAGCAGCTCCGCCAACTGCGGGTCCAGGCCGGTCTCGTAGCCCTCGCCGTCCCCGCAGGCGCAGCCGTCGCCGCAGCCGCCCTGGTCGGCCAGGGGGAGTTCCTCGTGGGAGTGGGTCATGGTTCTACTGCTCCTCAGGGGTGCTGACAAGGTCGCCGGAGGCGGCGAGGGTGGTGATCAGGTGGCGCCGCCAGTGGGCGTCGTCGCGCTCGGGGAAGTCCTCGCGCCAGTGGCAGCCGCGGGTCTCCTCGCGCTGCGCGGCCGCCGCGACCAGGGCGGTGGCGACCGTCAGCAGGTTGGCGGCCTCCCAGGTTTCCACCCGGGGGTCGGCCGGCTTCTCCTCGGCCACGTGCGCGTACGCCTGCTCGGCGATCAGCGCGAGCCCGGCCGCGGCCTCGGCCATCGAGGCGGCCGAGCGCACCACGCCCGCGCCGCGCGACATCAGCCGCTGGATCTCGGCGCGCGCCTCGGAGGCCGGCAGCGGCACCGCGCGGGCGGCCTGCGCGGCGGCGACGTCCACGGTGCGCTCGGGCAGTTCGCCGGCCGCGTGCAGCTCGGCCAGGTCGGCGGCGATCCGCTCGGCGAAGACCAGGCCCTCCAGCAGGGAGTTGGAGGCCAGCCGGTTGGCGCCGTGCACCCCGGTGCAGGCGACCTCGCCGCAGGCGTACAGGCCGGGGACGGAGCTGCGGCCGTGCCGGTCGGTCCGGACGCCGCCGGAGGCGTGGTGCGAGGCCGGGGAGATCGGGATCGGCTCGGTGACCGGGTCGATGCCGTGGGCGCGGCAGGCGGCGAGGATGGTCGGGAAGCGGTGCTCCCACATCTCGGCGCCGAAGTGCCGCCCGTCCAGGTACATGTGGTCGGCGCCCTGCTCCTGCATGCGCCGGGTGATCGCCTTGGCGACGATGTCGCGCGGGGCCAGCTCGGCCAGCTCGTGCTGCCCGACCATGAAGCGCACGCCGTCCGCGTCCACCAGGTGGGCGCCCTCGCCGCGCACGGCCTCGGAGACCAGCGGCTGCTGGCCCTCGGCCTCCGGGCCGAGCCAGAGCACGGTCGGGTGGAACTGGACGAACTCCAGGTCGGTGACGGCGGCGCCGGCCCGCAGCGCCAGGGCCACGCCGTCGCCGGTGGAGACCGGCGGGTTGGTGGTGGCGGAGAAGACCTGGCCCATGCCGCCGGTGGCGAGCACCACCGCGCGGGCCCGGACGGCGCCGACGCCGTCGCGCGCGCCCTCGCCCATCACGTGCAGGGTCAGCCCGGCGGCGTGGCCCTCGGCGTCGGTCAGCAGGTCGAGGACGAGGGCGTGCTCGATCAGTTCGAGGTCCGGGTCCTCGCGGACGGCGGCGACCAGGGCGCGGGAGACCTCCGCGCCGGTGGCGTCCCCGCCCGCGTGCACGATCCGGCGGCGGTGGTGGCCGCCCTCGCGGGTGAGCAGGATCTCGCCGTCCTCGTCGCGGTCGAAGTCGGCGCCGACCGCGATCAGCCGGCGGACGGCGTCCGGGCCCTCGGTGACGAGGGTGCGCACGGCCTCCTCGTCGCAGATCCCGGCGCCGGCCACCAGGGTGTCGTCCAGGTGCTGCTCGGGGGTGTCCCCCTCACCCAGGGCGGCGGCTATGCCGCCCTGGGCCCAGCGGGTCGAGCCTTCGTCCAGCACCGCCTTGGTGACCACCATGGCCCGCAGGCCGGCCTTGCGGACGTTGAGCGCGACGGTGAGTCCGGCGACGCCGGAGCCGACCACGACCACGTCGGTGGTGGCGGTCCAGCCGGGGGCCGGGGCGGTGAGGCGATGCGTAACGGACATGGCTCAGTGGCTCCTTCAGTGCGTGGCCGAGGTGGCCGCGCCGTCCCCGTCACGGTACGCCGCGTCCCCGCGCAGCAGTCCGCTGCCCTCCGGGGCGTCCGCCGGGTCGCCGCCCATGCCGGTGATCCGGTTCCGCTCGTCCACGAAGACGACCTTCGGCTGGTAGCCCTTGGCCTCGGCCGTGTCCATCTGCCCGTAGGCGATGAGGATGACCAGGTCGCCGGGGTGGACCAGGCGGGCGGCCGCGCCGTTGATGCCGATCACGCCGGTGCCGCGCGGGCCGGCGATGGTGTACGTCTCCAGCCGGGCGCCGTTGTTGATGTCGACGATGTGGACCAGCTCGCCGGGGAGCAGGTCGGCGGCGTCGAGCAGGTCCTCGTCCACCGTGACGGAGCCGACGTAGTGCAGGTCGGCCTGGGTCACGGTGGCCCGGTGGATCTTGGACTTGAGCATGGTGCGGAGCATTGCGGGTCACGCCTCCTGTGAGTGCATGCCTGAGAGGGGAAGAGCTCTTCGTGAACTACCGGACGATGATGCGGACGTTGTCGATCAGGCGGGTCGAGCCCACCTTCGCGGCGACGGCCAGCACCGCCTCGCCCTGGAAGTCGTCCGCCGCCTCGGTGAAGTCGTGCGGGTCGATCAGGGCGAGGTAGTCGAGGTCGACACCCTCGGCGGTGTCGAGCGCGGCCGCGGCGGCTTCGCGCACGGCCTTCGGGCCCTGCGCGGCGACGTCCCGGCCGGCGAACAGGGCCTTGGAGAGGGCGAGGGCGCGGGTGCGCTCCTCCTCCGAGAGGTAGCGGTTGCGCGAGGAGCGGGCCAGCCCGTCCTCCTCGCGGACGGTCGGCACGCCGACGATCTCCACGTCGAAGTCCAGGTCGGCCACCATCCGCTGGATGATCGCCAGCTGCTGGGCGTCCTTCTCGCCGAAGAAGGCGTAGTCCGGGTCCGTGATGTGCAGCAGCTTGGCGACGACGGTGAGCACCCCGTCGAAGTGGCCCGGGCGGGTGGCGCCCTCGAAGCGCTCGCCCATCGGGCCGGCCGCCAGCCGCACCTGCGGCTCGCCGTTGGGGTAGACCTCGTCGACGGACGGGGCGAAGACCACGTCGGCGCCGTTCTCCTCGGCCAGCTTCACGTCGGCGTCGAGGGTGCGCGGGTAGCGGTCCAGGTCCTCGCCGGCGCCGAACTGCAGCGGGTTGACGAAGACCGTCACCGCGACCCGGCCCTCCGGGCCGACCTGCTTGCGGGCGGCGCGGACCAGCGCGGCGTGGCCCTCGTGCAGCGCGCCCATGGTCATCACGACGGCGTTGTCCACCGGCCGCTCGTCGGGCCAGAACGCGGCCTCGAAGTCGTCCACGGTGTTCGTGACGATCGCCCGGTGGACCTTGGGCGTCCGCTGGGCCTTGCTCGGCTGCTTACCGCGTGCCATCTAGCGCTTCTCCTCGTTCAGTACGTCCAGCAGCGCCGCCGCCGACGCTTCGTCGATCGTCCCGCCGGCGAGTGCCCGCTGCGCGGTGGCGCGGGCCATCGCCCGGTAGGCCGCCGGGATGTCCGGGGACACCGTACTGAGCTGCGCCAGGTGGCGCCGTACGGTGCCCGCGTCGCCCCGGGCGACCGGGCCGGTGAGGGCCGCGTCGCCGGAGCGCAGGCTGTTGTCCAGGGCCGCGCCGAGCAGCGGGCCGAGCATCCGGCCGGGCTCGGCGACGCCGGCCGTGCGCAGCAGCTCCATGGCCTGCGCGACCAGGGTGACCAGGTGGTTCGCGCCGTGCGCGAGGGCCGTGTGGTAGAGCGGGCGGACGTCCTCGGGCACCCACTCGGGCTCGCCGCCCATCTCCACCACCAGCGCCTCGGCGACCGGCCGCAGCTCCTCGGGGGCGGTCACGCCGAACGGGCAGCCGGCCAGCCGCGCCAGGTCGACGGAGGTGCCGGTGAAGGTCATCGCCGGGTGCAGCGCGAGCGGCAGCGCCCCGGCCCGGGTGGCGGGCTCCAGGACGGCGACGCCGTGCGCGCCGGAGGTGTGCACGAGCAGCTGGCCGGGGCGGACGGCCCCGGTCGCGGCCAGGCCGGCCACCAGGTCGGCCAGCGCGTCGTCCGGGACGGTCAGCAGGACGAGGTCGGCGGCGGCCAGCACCTGCGGCGGGGTGACGATCCGCACGCCCGGCAGCAGCGCCTCGGCGCGCCGGCGGGAGGTGGCGGACACCCCGGACGCGGCGACCACCGTGTGCCCCGCGAGCTGCAGCGCGGCGCCCAGCGCGGGGCCGACCCGCCCGGTGCCCACCACGCCCACGGCGAGGCGGGCCGGTCGGTTGCCGGGGTCGCTCGGATCGCCGAAGCCGTCGTCGAAGGTGTTCACGCGCCACCCTTGTCCTGAATGACCGTTCCGGTCCGCTGCGGGTACCGGACGTACCGCCCCAGTCTACGGGGGCGTCAGTCCGTCCACGGGGGTGTCAGTCCGTCGCCCCGGCCCGGATCAGCCCGGCCTCGTACGCCAGCACCACGGCCTGCACCCGGTCGCGCAGGCCGAGCTTGGCCAGGATGCGGCCGACGTGGGTCTTCACGGTGGCCTCGGAGAGCACCAGCCGGGCCGCGATCTCGCCGTTCGACAGCCCCTGGGCGACCAGCAGGAACACCTCCCGCTCGCGCTCGGTCAGCGGGGCGACGACGTCCGAGCCGGGCGTGCTCTGCGGGGTGGGCAGCACCTCGGCGAAGCGGTCGATCATCCGGCGGGTGGTGGTCGGGGCGACCACCGCGTCCCCGCCGTGCACCGCGCGGATCGCGGCCACCAGCTCGGTCGGCGGGACGTCCTTGAGCAGGAAGCCGCTGGCCCCGGCCTTGAGCGCGGCGAAGGCGTACTCGTCCAGGTCGAAGGTGGTGAGGATGAGCACCCGCGGGGCGCCCGGCAGCGGGCTGCCGTCCTCCGCCAGGCAGATCCGCCGGGTGGCCTGCACGCCGTCCAGGCGCGGCATCCGGACGTCCATCAGGATCACGTCCACCGACGTGTGCCGCAGCTTCTCCAGGGCCTGGACACCGTCGCCCGCCTCGGCGGCGATCTCGATGTCGCCCTGCGACTGCAGGATCATCCGGAAGCCGGTGCGCAGCAGTTCCTGGTCGTCGACGAGCATCACGCGGATGGTCAAGGGGGCTCTCCTCGGAGGGGTCAGTGTGCTGCCTTGAGCGGGAGGACGGCGCGGATGCGGAAGCCGCCGCCGGGGCGCGGGCCGACGTCCAGGCTGCCGCTGACCATGCCGACCCGCTCGCGCATGCCGATCAGGCCGTGGCCGGGGCCGTCGGTGCCGTGGGCGGTGAGCTGCTCGTCGGTGGTGCCGCGCCCGTCGTCCTCGACCAGGACGGCGAGTTCGCGCTCGCCGAAGTCGACGGCGACCCGGGCGTGGGCGTGCGGGCCGCCGTGCTTGCGGACGTTGGTGAGGGCTTCCTGGACGATCCGGTAGACGGTGAGCTCGACGCCGCGCGGGAGTTCGCGCGGCTGGCCCGAGGTGTCGTAGTCGACGTGCAGGCCGGCCGTGCGGACCTGTTCGAGCAGCTCCGGCAGCTCCTCGACGCCCGGCTGCGGCAGGTACTCCTCGGCCGAGGAGTCGGAGGTGCGCAGCACGCCCAGCAGGCGGCGCATCTCGGTGAGCGCCTGCCGGCCGGTGGTGGCGATGGTGCCGAGCGCCTGCTTGGCCTGCTGCGGGGAGTTGTCGAGCACGTACGCGGCGCCGTCCGCCTGGACGATCATCACCGAGACGTTGTGCGCGACCACGTCGTGCAGTTCGCGGGCGATCCGGGCGCGCTCGGCGGCGACGGCGACCTTCGCCTGGGCGTCCCGCTCGCGCTCCAGCCGGGCGGCGCGGTCCTCCAGCTCGGTCAGGTAGGCGCGGCGCACCCGGGTCAGCCGGCCCCACGCCCAGCACAGGATGAACGGCGTGCTCATCAGCAGCGTGATCAGCATCGCCTCGCCGATGCCGTACGGGTGCGTGTGCACCTCGCCGGCCTCCACCGTGGTCTTCATCGGGTTCATCCGCCAGAACACCAGCGGGCCGGCGGCCAGGCCGGCGGCCAGCGCCAGCCGGGAGGTCCACTTCTGGCCGAAGGCGGCGCCGGTGTAGGCGAAGACCAGGTAGGCGATGGAGGACCCGCCCGGTTCGACGTCGGCGACCACCTGGCCGACCGCGATGCCGGTGGCGGCGCCCACGGTGACGTCGGGGAAGCGGCGGCGGAAGACCATCAGCAGCGGCAGCAGCACCGCGACCAGGACCTGGGCGTCGAAGCGCCAGCCGCTGTCGGGGTAGTCGGCGTTCGGCAGCAGGCCGAGGAACAGCACGATCGCCGCCCAGGCGGCGTCGACCACCATGGGGTGACGGCGGAGCCAGGCGTTGAGTCGATGCACCTCTCCAGCGTAGGCAGTCGCGCACGGTGCCCAGGTCAGCCGGTAGGGCGATCCGCTCCTACTCCGTAGGTCGGAGACGTCCCGGTGCCGGTTCCGAGGGGCGGCCCGGAGCCCGGTAGCGTCCCCGTCCATGACGTGGATGCGGTGGGCGCCCGCCATGGAACAGGCGCTGTACGACCCGGCCGGCGGTTTCTACCACCGGCCGGAGGGCCCGGCCGGGCACTTCCGCACCTCGGTGCACGCCTCGCCCAGGTTCGCCCGCGCGGTGGCCCGGCTGCTGGTCGAGGTTGACGCGGCCCTCGGCCGGCCGGCGGAGCTGGCCCTGGTCGACGTCGGGGCCGGGCGCGGCGAACTGCTCACCGGGGTGCTGGCCGAACTGCCCGGCGAGGTGCTGGCGCGGCTGCGCCCGTACGGCGTGGAGATCGCCGGGCGCCCCGCCGCACTGCCGTCCACAGCCCTGTGGACGGACGAGCCGCCGCGCGGTGTCACCGGGCTGCTGTTCGCCAACGAGTGGCTGGACAACGTGCCGCTGGACGCCGGGGAAGTGGACGAGGACGGGGTGCTGCGCTACGTCGAGGTGGACACTGCCACCGGTGAGGAGCGCTCCGGCGAGCCGGTGTCGGCGGCCGACGCGGCCTGGGCCGAGCGCTGGTGGCCGGTCGAACACCCCGGGGACGTCGTGGAGTTCGGCGGCCCCCGGGACGCCGCCTGGGCGCGGGCCGTCGCCGGGCTGGAGCGCGGCCTGGCCGTCGCCGTCGACTACGGGCACACGGCGCGGCGGCGGCCGTTCGCCGGGACGTTCGCCGGGTTCCGGGACGGCCGCGAGGTGGCGCCGGTGCCGGACGGCTCCTGCGACGTGACGGCGCACGTCGCGCTGGACTCGATCGCCGTCCCCGGTCTCCACAGCCTGTGGACGACCCAGCGCGAGGCCCTGCGCGCCCTCGGCGTGAGCGGCGAACGCCCGCCGCTGGCCCTCGCCTCCACCGACCCGGCGGCCTACCTGCGGGCGCTCGGCGGCGCGGGGGAGGGGGCCGAACTCACCGACCCGGCCGGGCTGGGCGGCTTCGGGTGGGTCCTGCAGGCCGTCCGCATGCCGGTACCTCTGACCCTGGAGGCCCTGCCGGGATGGCAGACTCTGGGGGCATGAGGGAGACCACGGTCGGCATCGGGGCGGGAGCCGAGAACGTCACGGGCGAGGCGGGCACCACCGACATGGTGCTCAACATCGGCCCGCAGCACCCCGCCACGCACGGCGTGCTGCGGCTGCGCCTGCTGCTGGACGGTGAGCGGATCGTCACCGCCGAGCCGGTGATCGGCTACATGCACCGCGGCGCGGAGAAGCTGTTCGAGGCCCGGGACTACCGGCAGATCATCATGCTGGCCAACCGGCACGACTGGCTCTCCGCCTTCTCCAACGAACTCGGCGTCGTGCTCGGCGTCGAGCGGATGCTCGGCATGGAGGTCCCCGAGCGGGCGGTGTGGCTGCGCACCCTGCTCGCCGAGCTGAACCGGGTGCTCAACCACCTGATGTTCCTCGGCTCCTACCCGCTGGAGCTCGGCGGGATCACCCCGATCTTCCACGCCTTCAACGGCCGCGAGGAGCTCCAGCACGTGCTGGAGGAGGCCTCCGGCGGGCGGATGCACTACATGTTCAACCGGGTCGGCGGCCTCAAGGAGGACGTCCCGGCGGGCTGGCTCGGCCGGGTCCGCGCCGCCATGACCGCCGTCCGCGCGCAGCTGCCGGCCATCGAGGACCTCGTCCTCGGCAGCGAGATCTTCCGCGCCCGCACCGCCGGCGTCGGCGTCCTCACCCGGGCGCAGGCCGAGGCGTACGGCGTCAGCGGCCCGATCGCCCGGGCCAGCGGCCTCGACTTCGACCTGCGCCGCGACGAGCCCTACCTCGCGTACGGCTCCGAGGAGCTGCGGCAGGTGCTCACCGTGGTCACCCGCGAGGAGGGCGACTGCCTGGCCCGCTTCGAGTGCCTGCTGGAGCAGACCGTCAACTCGCTGGACCTCGCCGACGCCTGCCTCGACAAGCTCGCCACCCTGCCGCCCGGCCCGGTCAACCAGCGGCTGCCCAAGGTGCTCAAGGCGCCCGAGGGCAGCACCTACACCTGGACCGAGAACCCGCTCGGGATCAACGGCTACTACCTGGTCTCGCGCGGCGACAAGACGCCGTGGCGGCTCAAGCTGCGCTCGGCGTCGTTCAACAACGTCCAGGCGCTGACCGAACTGCTGCCGGGCACGCTGGTCGCGGACATGGTGGCGATCCTCGGGTCGATGTTCTTCGTGGTCGGGGACATCGACAAGTAGGCCGGCGCGGGGGCGCTACTTGTTGTTCTTCTTCCGGGCGGGGTCGGCCGGGTGCGGGGCCACCTTGCGGTCGCCCTTGGTGGCGATCCGCTCCTCGCACAGCCGCGCCAGCACGCCGTACGCCGCCTTGCCCATCAGCTCGGTGAGCTCCGGGCGGTAGCTGACGTACACCGGCTCGGCGCCCTGGTGCGCGGCCGGGGCGCCGGTGCACCACCAGTGCAGGTCGTGGCCGCCCGGCCCCCAGCCGCGGCGGTCGTACTCGCCGATCGAGACCTGCAGGTAGCGGGTGTCGTCCGGGCGGTCGATCCAGTCGTAGGTGCGGCGGATCGGCAGCTGCCAGCAGACGTCCGGCTTGAACTCCAGCGGCTCGTGGCCCTCCTTGAGGGCGAGCGCGTGCAGCGCGCAGCCGGCGCCGCCCGCGAAGCCGGGGCTGTTCACGAAGATGCAGGCGCCGTTGACCCGGCGGGTCTGGCGGTCACCGTCCTCGTCCAGCATGGTGATGCCGCCGTCCGACTTCAGCCGGCCCTTGGCGTCGGTGCCCTCGGCGAAGTTCTCCCACAGCTCGGGCGTCAGCCGGGCCGCGTGCTTCAGGACGCGCTTCTCGTCGTCCTCGTCCGAGTAGTGCGCGCCCAGCGTGCAGCAGCCGTCCGAGGCGCCGCGGCCCTCGCGGATGCCGTGGCAGCCCTGGCCGAACACGCAGGACCAGCGGGAGGTCAGCCAGGTCAGGTCGCAGCGGAAGACCTGCTCCGAGTCGTCCGGGTCGGCGAACTCGACCCAGGCGCGGGGGAAGTCCAGCGGGACCTCGTCGCGCGGGATCTCGCGGCGCAGCGTCGGCATCGCGAGGTCGACGGGGGCTGGGGTGGAAGCGGGGGCGGAGGCGGCCTCGGGCTTCGCCTTGGCCTTCTTCTTGGACGTTTCTGCTGGTGCCACCCGGCAAGGGTAGAGCTTTCCCGGCGTACCGGGCGGAACGGGAGGGTGGCGTCCCGCCCGGCGTCGGGGTGAAGGGGGAGTGAAGAGGCGCCTCGCCGCCACCGGTACGCGGCGCCGGGGTGCCTAGGATGGCGGCCGGTCGAGCGGGAGGTACGGGGATGGCGAGCGGCGACAAGGCTTCCGGCGCACCGGAGTTCGTCCTCAAGCCGTGGGAACTGCACGGCGAGGGGCGGGAGTTCGAGAAGGTCGGGCGCGAGCTGGCGAAGGCCGTGGGCGCCCTGGAGCGGGGGCTCGCCGCACTCGGTGCCCCCTGGGGAACGGACGGACCGGGCGGTGCCTTCGCCGCCGCCTGGGGCCCGGCGCACGGCGAACTCGCCGGTGGGCTGCGGGGGTTGTCCACCCGGCTCGGGCAGGTCGGGGCCGGGCTGCACGCGATGGCCGGGCGGACGGCGGACGCGGACACCTCGGCGGCGACCGGGTTCGGCGCGGGGGCGGCGGTTCCCCCGCGACCGGCAACCCCCGGGGCGGCGCCGACCGTCCTCACGGACATGTCGGTCTGACGGCACCGGCCCGAACGGGAGGACGCGCGTGTCCCGGAAACTGCCCGAGGAACTCGTCCCGGCCCTGGCGAGGACCGGCCGTCACTGGCCGCAGGCCGACGAGGACGGCCTGCGCAAGGCCGCCGCGCTGTGGCGGGAGTTCGCCGCCGAGGCGGAGGGGGCCGCCCGTCGCTGCGGCGAGTCCGTCCGGCGGGTGACCGCCGACAACTCCGGCCACGCCGTCGAGGCCTTCGCCGCGTACTGGCAGGCGTTCAGCGGCGGAGGCAAGGGCCACCTGGACGACGCGCACACGGCGGTCGGCCTGGTCGCCACCGCCTTCGACACGGCCGCCCGGGCGGTGGACGGCTGCAAGGCCGAGATCACCACGACCCTGCGGCAGCTCGCCGCGGAACTGAAGCAGGCCGAGGAAGCCGCGGCGACGGCCGAGGCCAAGGGCGAGACCGAGGGCGGGGCCAAGGCTGAGGCGGCGCCGGTCGCCACCGCCTCGGCCACCGGCAACGGCGTCGTCGTGGGCGGCGCGGTCGTGGGCGGCGAGAAGGGCCTCGGCGGCTTCGCCGGCCTCGCGGGCAAGGTCAGGACCGCCGCCACCGCGCAGGTCGCCGGGGCGGTGGAGGCCGTCGCCGTCGAGGCCGCCGGACTGAAGATCGACGGCCTGCTCACCGAACTCGGCCGCGCCATGAAGGACGCCATGGCCACCGCCCTCAAGGACCCGTCGGCCGTCCACCTGCTCCGGCTCGGCCCCGACACCGGGCACGGGCACGGCCACGGCACCCGGGTCACCGCCGCCTCCTACCGCGGCGGAGGCGTCGACCCGCTCGGCACCGGGCTCGTCCTGCTCACCGGCGAGGACGGCAGGCAGGTCGTCGGCGTGCCCGGGCTGAGCGTCGAGCTCGACGAGCACGGGCAACCGGTGCTCGGCGCGGACGGCAGGCCGGTGATCCTGCGGGCGGACGGTACGCCGGTCGCCGACGCCGCCGGGCTGCAGGTCCTCACCGGGCCGGACGGCAAGCCCGTCGTCGGGGCGCAGGCCGTCGATCGCGCGGATGACGAGAGGGGCAGGCCGCCGGGCAGCCCGTTGGCAGTGGCCTCGGCCGTCGTGGCCGAGGCGGCGCCGGCCGCCGCCCGGGATGTTGCCGGGGAGGTCGCCGGGGGCGTTGCCGGGGACGTCACTGACAGCGCGCCTGCCGCGCCCGCGGCCGTGCGCGGCGGGCACCGGGCCGTGACCGCCGCCGCCGACTGGTCGCCGCCGCCCGCGCGCGACGACGGACCGGCATGGGGCGACGGACACCAGCGGACCCCCGCCGCGCCCGCCGCGCCCGCCGCGCCCGCCCACCCGAGCGGCGGCTCGGCGGGGTGGCCGGACGGGGACTACCCGCTGGCCGCACCGGCGTCCGGCGGGGGCGGCACGCCGGTCACCGTACGGACGGACTCGGTCGCCGCACCGCCCGCCGCACCGCCCGCCCCCGCGCCCGCCGCCGGGCCGTGGGTCGGCCCGGCGCCGGAGGCCCCGGCGGCTGTGCGGCAGGTCGGCATGCCCGCGTCGTTCGGGACGCCGGTGGCCGGCGGCTATCCGGTGCCCGGCGTCGTCCCGCCGGTCGGTCCCGGGCCGCTCGCGGGCGCCGGGCCCGCGCCCGCGGTGCCGCCAGGCGCGGCGCCCTTCGGCAGCGGCATCGGGGCCGGGCCCCCGACCGTCCGCACGCCCGCTGCCGGTGCCGTACCGCCCCAGGCGCTGCCGCCGATCATCGGGACGACTCCGGTGGTCGGTACCACCCCGGTGGTCGGGCGGCCAGAACCCCACCACCTCGACGGCCGCCACCTCGACGGCCGCCGCCGCGACGGCACCGGGCCGGCCACCGACCAGAGCCCCCTCTGGGGCGTCGTCCCCGTCACCACCGCGCACGCGACGGTCCTGCGACTCGCCCTGCGCGCTCGGCACGGCGCGGCCCCGGACGAGCTGGCGGCCCGGCCGCGCGCCATCGCCGACAGCCGCCCGTACGGGCTGCCCGGCGGCCTCGCGCCCGTCGACCCCCAGCACCAGGCCGAACTCGAACGCCGCGTGCCCCGGGACGAGAACGGACTGCCCGTCCCCCACCCCGACCCGGCCGCCCCCGGCGACTGGGCCGAGGCCGTCAACGCCGGCGGGTACCGCGAACCGGGGCGCGCCAACAACAGCCTGGAGATCGCGCTCTCCGCCGTCGACACCTACGCCGGCCGCCCCACCTGCGCCGCCCCGCGCATCCCCACCGAGGGCGACGCGGGCGAACGCGGCGGCCGCGACCGCGCCGAACGCGAACTCGGCGCCCCCTTCCAGGACCTCGGCGACGGCGACCAGGCCTTCGACCGCCTCACCGGAGAACTGCGCCGCGCCGGCCACGGCTCCCAGGCACTCCTCCTCACCCTGGACGCCTTCGGCCGCCCGCACGCGTGGAACGCCGTCAACCACCAGGACACCGTCACCTACCTCGACCACCAACTCGCCCGCCGCGCCCCCACGCCCCTCCACCCCGCCACCCACGGCCTCTGGTCCATCACCCTCACCCCCGAAGGCCACCCCCTCGCCCTCACCCCGCCCCGCTGACCGAGCGAGCCGGTTGCCGCCGCACGAGAAGTCGACGGGACCGACTTCCGCTGCGGGCCTCGTCCTGCACGGGAAGCCACCCGGCCCGACGTCACGGGTGGGGCTCGCCGCTGCACCAAAAGTCGGCCGGTTCGACTTCTCGTGCGGGTGAGCTGCGGGGCGGGGAGGGTGCCTCGGCCTGGGATCCCCTGTGGGCCGGTTGCTGCCGCGCCGGAAGTCGGCCCGGCCGACTTCTCGTGCGGGCCTCGTCCTGCACGGGAAGCCACCCGGCCCGATACCACGGGTGGGGCTGGCCGCTGCGCCAAAAGTCGGCCGGTTCGACTTCTCGTGCGGGTGAGGTGCCGGGCAGGGAAGGTGCCTCGGCCGGAGATCCCCTGCGGGCCGGCTGCTGCCGCGCCGGAAGTCGGCCCGGCCGACTTCTCGTGCGGGCCTTTGCGCCCGTGGCCCTCAGCTGCGCGGGGAGTGGCCCGGCCCGATGCCTCGCGTGGGCTCGCCTGCGCCAAAAGTCGGCCGGTTCGACTTCCTGTGCGGGTGAGTTGCCGTACGGGATGCCGCTTGGTCTGGTTGCTTGCGTGGGTGGGTTGCTGCGGCGCGGGCCGGGTGGGCCGAGCTTCGCGCGGCCCCGTGGCCGCCGCGCGAGAAGTCGGTGGGGCCGACTTCTGGTGCAGGCGAGCTGCCGTGGGTGAGGTTGCTGGGCTGGACTTCCGGCGCGGGTTGGTCGCCGTCGCGCAGGAAGTCGGTGGGGTCGACTTTTGGTGCGGGCCTTTGGGCCTGTGGGTCTGTGCTGGGCGCGGAGCTGCCTGGCTGCCGCGCAGGAAGTCGGCCGGGCCGACTTCTCGTGCGGGCCTCGGGCTGGCCGGCGTTTCGGTGCTGGGGGTGTCCTCCGGTTGTGCGGGAAATCGCTGGGGCCGGTGGGGGCGTAGGGTCGCGGCGAGGGGTCGGGGCTGGGGGACGGGGGTGCGTGGGGTGATCTCGTGGGCGCAGGCGGTGGAGGTGGGGAACCGGTGGGTCAACGGGGGTTTGCCGCAGGGGGCCGGGCAGGGGCGTCGGGTCCGTACGTACGAGTTCGAGTGCGGCTGGGTGGTGTGGGCCGAGCCGGTGCCGGTGGTGGTCGATCTGCGGACGGGTGAGCGCCGGGCGCCCGAGGAGGTGGGGGCGGCCTGTGGGGTGGTGGACCGGCTGAGCGGGCGGTTCACGGTGTGGCCGTCCGTGCCGGTGGACGAAGTGGTCGCCCTCTACCGGGACTTCGTGGGCGCGGGCGGCTACGACCCGGCCCTCCCGCCGGTCACCGGCCGGGGCGCCCGGGCCGAGCTGCTCTACCGGGACGCCGCCGGTGAGCCGTGCTCGCTCGCGCTGCGCTCGGCGCCCGGCCGCCCGCATCCGGCGCTGCGCGGCTGGTGGTGGCTGCGCGAGCAGGGCGTGGCGCCCGAGGACGTGCTGGCCGTCCGGACCGACCTGCGGGTGGGCGCCCTGCCCGGCGGCTACTGGGCGTACGCGCTGGCTGCCGAACTCCCGCAGGTCCGGCCGGAGTTCACCCTGCCGTACGGTCCGCGCTTCGACCACCGGGCCGCCGCCGTGCGGGCGCTGCCCGCGCCGGAGGACGGCGGCCCGGCCCGCAACCGGGTGCCGTTCCCGCGCGCCCCGATCGGTACGCGGCCCCCGGCGGAGCCGGACGCGGTGCTGGCGGCCCGGCTGGCCGAGCGGTTCGGCCCGGCCGGGGTGCGGCGTTTCGACCCGGCGGACGTGGCCGGCGCGGGGCTGCCCGGTGAGGCGGCCGCCCTGCTGCGGGCGGTGGGCGTGCCGGTCGCCGTCCCGGGCTTCTTCGCGCTGTACCACCCGGGGGTGCCCGCGATCGCGGACGGGTCCCGCCCGCCCGGCGCGTTGCCCGCCCTGGCCGCCCACCTGGCCGAGCTCGGGCGCGGCACCCGGGCGGCCGAGCGCGAGCGGGCGGCGCTCGACGGCCTGGTGGTGCTCGGGACGGACGGCTGGGCGCTGGTGACCCTGGACGCGGCGGACGGCGCCGTCCGCGCCGTGGACCCGGACGACGCGACGGCCCGCCACTGCAACGCCGACCTGCGCTCCTTCCTCCGCTGCCTGGAGCTGTTCGCCGACCGGCTGCCCGGCCTGCGCGGGCTCGATCCGGCGGCCGCCGGAGTGGCGGTGGACGGGTTGCAGCGTGCTTTGGCGGCGCTGGACGGTACGGTCTTCGACGATCCGGAGAACTGGTGGGCCGTCATCGTCGAGCAATTGTGGGACGGGCTGCTCTGATCGATCCGGGTCGCCGGCCCCGCCCGTTGTGCCTCAGGGAGCCGGACCCGGACGGACCGCCGGGGAACCGAACAGTGCCGTCGAGCGGTCAGACCAGTTCGACGAACCCGCCCGAGCAGGAGCTGGAGCCACCGAGCCGTGACCGCCTCGCCCCGCGCCGCCCAGACGGCCGCCCTCGCCGCGCTCGCGTTCCTGGTGGCCGGGTGCGCCGCCGCCCCCGTGGACGGCCCCGTGCTGCGCAACCGCGCGCAGGCCGCCCCGCCGGCCTGCGACAACCCGCTGGTGGTGGGCCACCGCGGCTCCCCGCGCAGCGCTCCCGAGAACACCATGGCGTCCTTCGAGGCGGCCCTCGACCAGGGCGCGGACTGGTTGGAGACGGACGTCCAGACCACCCGGGACGGCGTGCCGGTGCTGATGCACGACCCGACCGTGGACCGCACCACCAACGGCAAGGGCGCGGTCGCCGACCTGACCGCCGCCCAGATCGCCGCGCTGCGGGTGACGGTCGGCCCCGGCTCGCCCGAGCCGGTGCCCACCCTGGAACAGCTGCTCAAGCGCCTGAGCGGCAGCAACGCCACGCTGCTGATGGAGATCAAGTGGCAGCGCACCCCGGAGGACGTCACCCGGATCGCCCGGATCGCGGCCGCCAGCGGCGCCCACGTCATCCTGTACTCCTTCTCCGCCGACCACCTGCGCCGCGCCCACGCCACCGCCCCCAACCTGCCGGTGGTGCTGATCCAGGGCTCCGCGATCGCCGAGAACCCGGGCGACCTGCCGCTGCACGGCCTGGCGCTGGAGACCCCGCTGGCGAGCGCGGCCCGGATCGCCGCCGAGCACCGGGCCGGCCGGGAGGTGTACGTCTGGACGGTCGACGACGAGGAGTCCTGGCAGACCATGGCCGCCCGCGGCGCGGACGGCGTGATCACCGACACCCCCGGCAAGGCCCGCCACTGGTCGGACACGAACTGCCTGCCCGAGCGCCGGGTTTCCGCGCGCGGGCACTGACCGCCCGACGACAACGGGCGCCCGCCGCCACCGAACCGATCGGAACCCGCCCGGAGCCCGATCGGAATCCGCTCGGAACCCGTACCGGAACCGGTCCCGGACCAGCGCGAATACCGCCACAACCGATCTCCCGCCGCCCCCGATCGCGTAACTTGGAGAGTTATGCGACTCGGTGTGCTCGACGTAGGTTCCAACACGGTCCACTTCCTCGTGGTGGACGCCCATCCGGGCGCTGCCCCGCTGCCCGCGTACTCGCACAAGGCCGAGCTGCGCCTGGCCGAACTGCTCGACGAGGACGGCGCGATCAGCGAAACCGGCGTCGAGCGGCTGGTCGGCCACATCGCCTCCTCGCTGCGGGTGGCCGAGGACAAGGGCGTCGTCGACATCCTGCCGTTCGCCACCTCCGCCGTCCGCGAGGCCGCCAACGGCGAGGAGGTGCTGCGCCGGGTGGCCGCCGAGACCGGCATCGAGCTGCGGGTGCTGTCCGGCCAGGACGAGGCCCGGCTCACCTTCCTGGCCGTCCGCCGCTGGTTCGGCTGGTCCTCCGGCCGGCTGCTCAACCTGGACATCGGCGGCGGCTCGCTGGAGATCGCCACCGGCCTGGACGAGCAGCCGGACGTCGCCTGCTCGCTGCCGCTGGGCGCCGGGCGGCTGACCGCCCGCTGGCTGCCGGGGGACGTCGCCGACGCGGACGGGCTGCGCGAGCTGAGACGGCACGTCCGGGCCGAGATCGGCACGGTGGTCGGCGAGATCACCCGGCTGGGGCCGCCGCAGCACGCCGTCGCCACCTCCAAGACCTTCAAGCAGCTCGCCCGGATGACCGGCGCCGCCCCCGCCGACGCCGGCCCGTACGCGGACCGCCGGCTCACCCGGGTCGGGCTGTCCGCGTGGCTGCCCCGGCTGTCCGCGATGACCGTCGCCGAGCGGGCGCAGATCCCGGGCGTCTCGGAGGGCCGGGCCAAGCAGCTGCTGGCCGGCGCGATCGTCGCCGACGCCGCGATGGACCTGTTCGGCCTGGACGAGCTGGACGTCTGCCCGTGGGCGCTGCGCGAGGGCATCATCCTGCGCCGCCTGGACCACATGGACACCCCCGCCGACCGGCAGCCCCCGGCGCTCACCGGCTGAGCACGAGCGGCGAACCGGCCGCAGGCGACCGGGCGGGCGACCGGGCGGGCGGACCGCGGCCGCGGCGGCCGGTTCGCGGCCGTCCGCCGGCCACCGGCTCCCCGTTCGCAGCGCGGTCCGCATACGCTGTCTCCCGTGGTGCAACCAGCGGGCGAGGACGGGACGCAGGAGGGCCGCGCTCCCGGGGACGGGCAGCAGCGGCCGGACGGCCCGCGCCGCAAGCTCGGCAAGGCGGTCAAGGGCGCCACGGCGGCGCAGGCCGGGAAGGCCGCGAAGGCCGTCAAGGCGGCCCAGCGCACCGCGAAGAAGGCCGCGCCCAAGAAGGCAGCGGACAAGAAGGCGGCGGCCACCAAGACCCAGACCGCCAAGACGTCCGCCGAGGACCCCCGCGACCCCCGCGAGACCCGCACCGCCCGGGCCGCCGGCGCCGCCAAGGCCGCCGTCCAGTCGGTGCGCTCGGTCAAGGCCGCCAAGCGCGAGGCCGCCCGCCCGCCGCTGCTGCGCACCACCGACCGCCTCGTCCTGCCGCAGCACCCGGCCCTGCACATCCCCGACACCAAGGTGGTCCTCTCCACCGCCTCGGTGTACCCGGCGAGCACCGCCGTCGCCTTCGAGCTGGCCGCCAAGCTCGGCTACGACGGGGTCGAGGTGATGGTCTGGAACGACCCGGTCAGCCAGGACGTCGACGCCCTGCGCCGGCTCTCCGACGCCCACCAGCTGCCGATCCTGGCCGTGCACGCGCCCTGCCTGCTGATCACCCAGCGGGTCTGGACGACCGACCCGTGGACCAAGCTGGTCCGGGCCCGGGCGGCGGCCGAGAAGCTCGGCGCGAGCGCCGTGGTCGTCCACCCGCCGTTCCGCTGGCAGCGCCAGTACGCCCGGGAGTTCGTGGCGGGCGTGAACCGGATGGCGGGCGAGACCGACGTCCGCTTCGCCGTCGAGAACATGTACCCGTGGCGCTACCGCGACCGCGAGGTGCTGGCCTACGCCCCCGGCTGGGACGTCACCGAGGAGGAGTACCGGCACTTCACCATCGACCTGTCGCACGTCGCCACCTCCCGGATCGACGCCTTCGGCATGGTCGAGCGGATGGGCGACCGGCTGGCGCACGTCCACCTCGCGGACGGCAGCGGCTCGGGCAAGGACGAACACCTGATCCCCGGCCGCGGCAAGCAGCCCTGCGCCGAGCTGCTGGAGCACCTGGCCCGCACCGGCTTCGACGGCCACGTCGTGCTGGAGGTCAACACCCGCCGCGCCGCCTCACCGGCCGAACGCGAGGCCGACCTGGCGGAGGCGCTGGCCTTCACCCGCTTGCACCTCGCCACCCCCTCGCACGTACGCTGACCGGTGGGCCCGGGCCGACGCGAACGGCCGGGCGGAGGGGGAGAGATGACGGACCATCGGGACTACCGCGAAGCCGCGGCGAGCTTCGGCGCGGTCGCCGCCGAGTACGACCGGGGCCGCCCCGGCTACCCCGGCGAGCTGTTCGACGAGGTCGAGCGGCTCTGGGGCCGGGGCCTCAAGGGCGCCAGGGTCCTGGACGTCGGCGCCGGCACCGGCATCGCCACCCGGCTGCTGGCCGCCCGGGGCGCGGAGGTCGTCGCGGTCGAGCCCAGCGGCGGCATGGCCGCCCAGTTCGCGGCCTCCTCGCCGACGCTGCCGCTGGTCCGCGGCACCGGCGACGACCTGCCCTTCCACGACGGCTCCGCCGACCTGATCACCTACGCCCAGGCCTTCCACTGGACCTACCCCGAGCGCTCCGTCCCCGAGGCGGTCCGGGTCCTGCGGCCCGGCGGCGCCCTCGCCGCCTGGTGGAACGTGCACGACGAGACCGTGCCGTGGGTCCGGGCCCGGGACGAGCGGATGGCCGCCGCCCTGCCGGACCGGTACCGCGGCTACGGCGGGATCGGCGGCCACACCGGCCACTTCGCCCCGGCCGGCCTCCGGGTCGAACGCGTGGTGCTGCGCTGGGTGCGGCAGGTCACCGTCGAGCACGTGCTCACCGACCTCACCTCCCGCTCCTACCTGGCCTCGCTCGGCCCCGGGGAGCGCGCCCCGATCCTCGCCGCCGAACGGGAGGCCATGCTCGCCGAGTTCCCGGACGGCGTCGTGGTCGAGCCGTTCGCCCTGGACCTCACCGTGGCCGTCAAACCGGGCTGACGCCGCCTGCCCGCATCGCGGACGGCCCGTCCGCCGGTCGGACGGCGGGCGTAGGCTCGGTACCTACAGCGGCCCCCGCACCCTCCCACCGGCGGGGCGCCGGCGAGAGCCCCGAAGGAGTGGAGCACAGTGCCCGAGCTGAGGTCCCGTACGGTCACCCACGGTCGCAACATGGCGGGCGCCCGCGCGCTCCTTCGGGCCGCCGGCGTAGCCCGCGAGGACTTCGGCAAGCCGATCATCGCGGTCGCCAACTCCTTCACCGAGTTCGTCCCCGGCCACACCCACCTGCAGCCGGTCGGCCGGATCGTCTCCGAGGCGATCAAGCGGGCGGGCGGCATCCCGCGCGAGTTCAACACCATCGCCGTCGACGACGGCATCGCGATGGGCCACGGCGGCATGCTCTACTCGCTGCCCTCGCGCGACCTGATCGCCGACTCCGTCGAGTACATGGTCAACGCGCACTGCGCCGACGCCCTGATCTGCATCTCCAACTGCGACAAGATCACCCCGGGCATGCTGATGGCCGCGCTGCGCCTGAACATCCCGACCGTCTTCGTCTCCGGCGGCCCGATGGAGGCCGGCAAGGCCACCCTGGTCGACGGCACCGTGCGCAAGCTCGACCTGGTCGACGCCATCTCGCAGGCCGTCAACGAGAACGTCTCCGACGAGGACATCGCGATCATCGAGGAGAACGCCTGCCCCACCTGCGGCTCGTGCTCCGGCATGTTCACCGCCAACTCGATGAACTGCCTCACCGAGGCGATCGGCCTCTCGCTGCCCGGCAACGGCTCCGTCCTCGCCACCCACACCGCCCGCAAGGCGTTGTACGAGAACGCCGGGCGGACGGTCGTCGAGATCGCGAACCGCTACTACGGCGGCGACGACGCCTCCGTGCTGCCCCGGGCGATCGCCACCCGGGCCGCCTTCGAGAACGCCATGGCCCTCGACATCGCCATGGGCGGCTCGACCAACACCATCCTGCACCTGCTCGCCGCCGCCCAGGAGGCCGAGCTGGACTTCGACCAGCGGGCCATCGACGCGATCTCCCGCAAGGTGCCCTGCCTGTCCAAGGTCGCGCCCAACGGCTCGTACTACATGGAGGACGTCCACCGGGCCGGCGGCATCCCCGCCATCCTCGGCGAGCTGTACCGCGGCGGGCTGCTCAACGAGGACGTCCACACGGTGCACGCCGACTCGCTCGCCGAGTGGCTCAAGACCTGGGACGTGCGCGGCGGTTCGGCCTCCGCCGAGGCCGTCGAACTGTGGCACGCCGCCCCCGGCTGCGTCCGCTCCGCCGAGGCCTTCTCCCAGTCCGAGCGCTGGGAGTCGCTGGACACCGACGCGGCCAGGGGCTGCATCCGCAGTGTCGAGCACGCCTACTCCGTCGAGGGCGGCCTCGCCGTGCTGTACGGCAACCTCGCCGAGGACGGCTGCATCGTGAAGACCGCCGGTGTCGACGAGTCGATCTGGACCTTCAGCGGCCCGGCCGTCGTGGTCGAGTCCCAGGAGGACGCGGTCGAGGCGATCCTCGCCAAGCGGGTCAAGGAGGGCGACGTCGTCGTCATCCGCTACGAGGGCCCCAAGGGCGGCCCGGGCATGCAGGAGATGCTCTACCCGACGTCCTTCCTCAAGGGCCGCGGCCTCGGCAAGGCCTGCGCGCTGGTCACCGACGGCCGCTTCTCCGGCGGCACCTCCGGCCTGTCCATCGGCCACGCCTCCCCGGAGGCCGCCTCCGGCGGCACCATCGCCCTGGTCGAGGACGGCGACACCATCGCCATCGACATCCCGGGCCGGACGATCTCCCTGGAGGTGCCGGACGACGTCCTCGCCGAGCGCCGCCGCGCGCTGGAGGCGGCGGGCGGCTACCGGCCGAGGAACCGCGACCGCCAGGTCAGCCAGGCGCTGCGCGCGTACGCGGCGATGGCCACCTCGGCCGACAAGGGCGCCGTCCGGGACGTCACCAAGCTCGGCTGAGCGGCCGAGTAGCAGCAGCAGCAGCGGAGGGGCCGTCCGGCCGCCCGGAAACCGGGTGGTCGGACGGCCCCTCCGGCGTTCCCGGGCACCCGGGTGATAATCGACGGTGTGAGCGAGCAGCCCCCCACCACCGCACCCGCGCCCGCCGGAGCCCCCGTGCCGGAGGCGATCCGCTTCTTCGGCACCACCTGGCTCGACCGGGACAACGGCTACTGGCTGCGCCGCGTCGGCGTGTCGGTCGGCTCGCTGGCCGCCGCGGCCGCCGCCGTGCTGGTGCTGCGCTTCGGCGTCGAGGGCGTCGCCCTCTCCGACAACGGCGGCTTCGTCAACGGGCTGCTGACCGCCGCCATCGTGGTCTGCTCGATGATGTGCGTGCGGCGCACCTGGAAGCTGCTCACCGAGGGCCGGGACCAGCTCACCGGCTGGATGGCCGAGGACAAGTCGCTCGGCGCGGTCTGGCTGATCGGCGGGGCCGGCAGCCTGCTCGCCTACTTCGCCCGCAGCCTGGTCGAGGCGCCCGGCGAGGCCGTCAAGCGCGCCGCCCACGAGCGGGCCGTCGCCCAGCACGTCAAGCGCCAGGCGGGCCGCAGCGGCCGGCCCGACGCCAAGGCGCCGGGCCGGGGCAAGCGGAAGAAGTAGCTCAGTACCGGCTGACGGTGCCGCACTCGCCGTCGCCGTTGCCGTCGCCGGGCTTCAGCTCCCGGCTGCGGTCGTACGGGTCCTCCTTCGGCCCGGTCGGACGGTCGCCGGGGGTGCGGTCGTCGAACTGGTCGAAGTGCGGGTGGTAGAAGCCGTCGTAGACGAAGCACTCCGCGTTGCCGAACTCGGACGTGCTGCCGTCCCCGAACGCCAGCTTCTTCGGGTTGACCTGGTAGCGGGCCGGGTCGTAGAAGCGGAAGTTCTCCACCCGGCGGATCACGGTCCGGGTGGTCCAGGTGTCACCGGAGACGTCGTCCACCGGCGTCACCAGGCCGACGGGCTTCGCCGTCGAGTCGCCGGGGGCGGCGGGCCCGCTCGGCTTGGGCTGGGCGGGTTGGGCGGGCTTGGAGGGCTTCGGCAGCTTGCCCGCCTCCTTGCCCGGGCGCAGCGCGTACACGTAGCTGTAGTCGGCGTGGACCAGGACGCCCTTGTCGCCGTCGCCCTCGAAGCTGATCCGGCCCTGGACCTTCACCACGTCGCCGACCGGGATCGCCTCGCGCGGGTCGAAGCGGCTGAACCAGTTGGTCGGGTCGTTCTCCTTGGACGGGCTGTCCAGCGCCGCCGCCGCGTGGTCGCGCTCCTCGCGGTCCAGCATGGCCAGGGCGGCCTCCGGCCGGCCGCCGGCGAGGGCCTTCGGGTCCAGGTTGGCGGCGATCAGGTAGTCCTTGACCAGCTGGAGCTGCGCCGCGACCTGGTCGGCGGAGAACACGCCGGTGGCCTTGGCCTCGGGCAGGACGAACGCCTCGGCGCCGTTCGGCCAGCCCTCGGCGGGGGAGCCGGCCCACGGGCGCGCCACGGTCGGCCGGTCCTCGGCGACCTTCGGCGGCGCGGTGGTCGGCTTGGCGGTCTCCGGCGCGACGGTCGGCACGGGGGCGGAGGCGTCCGGGGAACCTCCGTGGAACCAGTTGCGCAGCCCGTCCACGTTGAGCGCGGCGAGCAGCACGACGATCGTCAGCGCCACGAACAGCGGGGTCTGCCACCGCTGGGAGCGGACCGGCCTCGGGTTGCCCCACGCGTCGTAGGCCAGGGCCTTCGGCTTGCGGCCGAAGCGGCGCTTGGGCGCCGGGCCGTCGTTGACCGAGCGGCGGCCGCCCGGGTCGACCGGCGGGGTGTGCTTCCACCGGGCGGCGAGCATGCGGGTGCGCCCGGCCTGCTCCTTGACATTGGCGCCCTTGACGAACTCCTCGTCCAGGACGAGGTCTGCGAACGGGTCCTTCCCGCCCGCCTCGCGGCCCTCGTCGGGGCGCGGTTCCGGATCTTCGGCTATCGGCATCGCGCCAGTATGCCGACCGGGTGTGACGAACCGTCGACCGGGGCCGCACCGTGTGGTGAACCCGTGTGCGAGACGGTCGGATTCACCGGCCTTCGTCCGGAAACGCGACGTCAGGACCGGTGCCACACGCTCGGCCCGGGTCGCTCACCCCTTGCCGCGGGCCTGCTTCACCGACCCCACCACGCCGACCACGGCCAGCAGGACGGCGGCCGGCAGGAGCGACTCGAAGAACGCCCAGAGCAGACCCGCGTCGCTGAGGAGCCACTGCGCCAGGGCGTTCAGCACCAGCAGCCCGCCGGCCGCCGGGAGGCCCGCCTGCCACGGGTGCGCGTCCGCCCAGCGGCGCAGCCGCCGGTCGGCGGTGTCGCGGCGCAGCTGCCCGCCGAGCGTCCCGACCAGGAAGAAGAAGAACAGACCCCAGCCGGCCGGGCCGGCCAGGATGCTCAGCGACCAGTGCCCCGAGATCAGGTCGATCCCCAGGACGGTCGCCCCCACCACCGCACCGACTCCCGCGGCCGTCCGCCACGGGCCCACCGTCGCCGAGGCGACGGCGAGTTGCCGGTTCTCTCGTCGGGACATGTCGTCGTGTGCCATACCTCCACGGTGCGCCCGCCCGTTCCCCGGGGCCATAGGGGAAACCCCCGAGTTTCTCCCTAGGTGCACCGCTCGGTGGTTCACGGACCGGACGGTCCGGCGCGGGCCCCGGGCGCGGTGCGAGGATGGCCGCAGTACCGAGGCAAGGAGCGGACCATGGGCAGCAGCGCAGCACACGGGCAGAAGATCGCCTTCCTGGGCACCGGCAAGATCGGCGAGGCCCTGCTCTCCGGTCTGCTGCGGGCCGGCAAGGACCCGGCGGACGTGCTGGTGACCGCCCGCCGCCCGGAGCGGGCGGCCGAACTCGCCGCCCGGTACGGCGTGGTCGCCGTCCCCAACGCCGAGGCCGCCAAGCTCGCCGACACCCTGATCCTCGCGGTCAAGCCGCAGGACATGGGCACCCTGCTGGAGGAGCTGGCCCCGTACGTCAGCCCGGACCGGCTGGTGATCTCGGCCGCGGCCGGCGTCCCGACCGCCTGGTTCGAGGCGCGGCTGGCGGCCGGCACCCCGGTGGTGCGGGTCATGCCCAACACGCCCGTCCTGGTGGACGAGGGGATGAGCGTGATCTCCGGCGGCTCGCACGCGACCGAGGAGCACCTGGTGCGGGCCGAGGAGATCTTCAGCTCGGTCGGCAAGGCGCTGCGGCTGCCCGAGTCCCAGCAGGACGCGGCCACCGCGCTGTCCGGCTCCGGCCCGGCCTACTTCTACTTCCTGGTGGAGGCGATGACGGACGCCGGCATCCTGCTCGGCCTGCCCCGGCAGGTGGCGCACGACCTGATCGTGCAGTCCGCGATCGGCGCCTCGGTCATGCTGCGCGACTCCGGCGAGCACCCGGTGAAACTGCGCGAGGCGGTCACCTCCCCGGCCGGCACCACCATCGCGGCCATCCGCGAGCTGGAGAACCACGGGGTGCGGGCCGCGCTGCTGGGCGCCCTGGAGGCGGCCCGGGACCGCTCCCGGGAGCTGGCCTCCGGCGGGAAGTGAGCACTGCGCGACCCCTCCCGCAAACCCGGCGCACCCCCTACGCTCTCGGCCTACATCGTCGTACCGGCCAGTAGCGAGGTCCCGCATGAGTGCCGCGCCATCCGAGCAGCCCGTCCCCTCCTCGACGGCGCCCGGCCTGCGCGCCGGGCGGGCGGCGCTGGCCGTCGGCTTCGTGCTCCAGGGCACCGTCTTCGCCCTGCTGGTTACCAGCATCCCGGAGATCCAGCGCCGGTACGGGCTGAGCGACGGGCTGCTGCCGGCCTTCCTGGCGGCGGTGCCGATCCTGGCCGGGGCCGGCTCGCTGGCCTCCGAGCAGGTGGTGAAGCGGATCGGCGCCCGCGCGGTGCTGCGGGTGGTGCAGCCCGGCGTCTGCCTGAGCCTCGCGGCCGCCGGGCTCGGTGACGCGCTGTGGCAACTCGCCCTCGCCCTGGGCGCGTTCGGGCTGCTGGTGGGCGCCCTGGACGCCAGCATGAACATGCTCGGGGTGGGCCTGCAGCACCGCTACGGCCGCTCGATCATGATCGGCTTCCACGCCGCGTTCAGCCTGGGCGGCATCCTCGGAGCGGCGATCGCCGGCCTCGGCTCGCACGACGACGTCGGCCTGCCGGTGCTGTTCGGCACCGCCGCCGCGGTGGTCGCCCCGCTCGCGGTGCTGACCGGCAGGTACTTCGCCGGCCCGGCCGAGCTCGGCGACGCCGTCCGGGAGGCCGCCGAGGCCGCCGCCCGGTCCATCCCCTGGCGGCCGCTGCTGCCGCTGTGCCTGGCGATGGCCTTCGCGTACATCGCGGACGCCTCGGTCTCCAACTACAGCGTCAAGTACCTCACCGACGGCCTCGGCAGCCGCGACGACCTCGCCAAACTCTCCTACCTCGGCTACATGGTGGCGATGCTGCTCGGCCGGGCCCTGGGCGACCGCGCGGTGCAGCGCTTCGGCGCCGTGCCGGTGGTCCGGGCCGGCGCCGCGCTGGCCGCGCTCGGCTTCGCGTTGGCCGCCGTCGCGCCCGCGCCCTGGGCCGGCATCGCCGCCTTCACCGTGCTGGGCTTCGGCATCTGCGCGATCATCCCGCAGGTCTTCGCGGCCGGCGGCCGGCTCTTCCCGGCCGACTCGGACGCCGCGGTGGCCCGGCTCAACCTGTTCAACTACGTGGGTTTCCTGGTGGGTTCGCCGCTGGTCGGCGCGGTCGCGGACGCCAGCTCGTACCGCTGGGCGCTGCTCGCCCCGATGCTGCTGGTGCTCGCCGTCCTGCCGCTCGCCGACCGCTTCGCCCCGGCCCCCGCCAACGCGGCACTGGCGGAGGCCGGCTGACCGGCTGACCGGCGCCACCGCCCCCGCCGGCCGCGGCCCTGACAACCTGGCGGCCACCGCCACCCACTACGGTGGAGGCCATGCCCGAAGCCGAGCGTGACCTGCCCTGCGGCCTGCACCTGTTCTGGGACGAGGCCGTCACCGCCTACGACTTCGGCCCCGGCCACCCGATGGACCCGACCCGGCTGGCGCTCACCATGCGCCTGGTCGAGGCCCTGGGGCTGACCGCCGGGCCCGGGGTGACGCTGCGCTCCGCGCCCGCCGCCGGGGACTCCACCCTGCGGCTGGTGCACACCCGCGCGTACGTCGAGGCGGTCCGGCACGCCGCCGCCCATCCCGAGGAGTCCGACCCCGCGCACGGGCTCGGCACCGACGACAACTGGTCGTTCCCGGCCGTCCATTCGTCCGCCGCGCTGATCGCCGGCCAGTCCGTGGCCGCGGCCGAGGCGGTCTGGCGCGGCGAGACCCAGCACGCCGTCAACTTCGCCGGCGGGCTGCACCACGCGATGCCCGGCAAGGCCTCCGGCTTCTGCGTCTACAACGACCCGGCCATCGCCATCGCCCGGCTGCTCGAACTCGGCGCCGAGCGCGTCGCCTACGTCGACGTGGACGTCCACCACGGCGACGGCGTCCAGGAGGCGTTCTGGAACGACCCCCGGGTGCTGACGGTCTCGCTGCACGAGCACCCGGCCACGCTGTTCCCGCAGACCGGCTGGCCCACCGAGACCGGCGGCCCGGACGCCCCCGGCTCCGCCGCCAACCTGCCGCTGCCCGCCGGCACCGGCGACGCCGGCTGGCTGCGCGCCTTCCACGCGCTGGTGCCCGAACTGATCGGCGCGTTCCGGCCGCAGGTCCTGGTCACCCAGCACGGCGCCGACACCCACCTGGAGGACCCGCTCGCCCACCTCGCCGTCACCGTGGACGCCCAGCGGCTGATCGCCGAGGAGCTGCACGGCCTCGCCCACGAGCACGCCGGCGGCCGCTGGGTGGCCACCGGCGGGGGCGGATACGCGGTGGTCGACGTCGTCCCGCGCACCTGGACCCACCTGGTCGCCACCGCCGCCGGCCGGCCCGTCGACCCGGCCACCGAGACCCCGGAGGCCTGGCGCGCCGAGGTCCACCGCCGCACCCGCCGCCCCGCCCCGCTGCGGATGACCGACGGCGCGCGCCCGGTCTGGCACGACTTCGAGGCGGGTTACGACCCCGCCGACCGACTCGATCAGGCCATCCTCGCGGCCCGCCGAGCGGTGTTCCCGCACCACGGACTGTTGGCCTGAATCCGGCGTTTCACCCGTCCCGGAGCGCTCCACGCCCCTGCCGCGGGCGGGCCGTGCGTACGCCGACCGGTGCCATCCGCCGAGCGGCTACGTACTGCAACGGTCCTATCTCTCACCGTACGAGGACTGCACCTCCCCTCTTCCCACTGGTACCACCCATAACTACTCTGGGGATACACGTGTGCCGGTGGAGTCACCGGAGGGGAAGCCGGTGCCTTGCACACGGGTAAGGGTCGGGTGATGGTCATGAGTTCCGTCGAGCGCCCCCTGCAGGAAGTCGTCTTCCTGACCGTGGCGGAGGTCGCCGCGGTCATGCGGGTGTCCAAGATGACGGTGTACCGGCTGGTGCACAGCGGAGAGCTGCCGGCCATCCGGGTCGGACGCTCCTTCCGGGTGCCGCAGCAGGCGGTGCACGAGTACCTGAAGGAGTCCTACGTGCGGCTTGAGAGCGCGTAGGGCCCGGGTGGTCGGGCTCGGGTCCACAGCGGTGGTCCCGGGCCCGTTCGCCGCTGATTTCCCACGAGTTTCCCGGTCCGGGGGAGTGCGATTACGGCCCGGGCGTCGTGGACGGTAGGCTAGGCCCTCACGTCAGTCGTATGGACTCCGTCTCTCACGGGCGAGAGTCTCAGTGAGCGAGGGTTGTTCCGTGGGCTCTGTCATCAAGAAGCGTCGCAAGCGTATGGCCAAGAAGAAGCACCGCAAGCTTCTGAAGAGGACCAGGGTCCAGCGTCGCAACAAGAAGTAACGCCTGAGCCTGCGCCTCCCCGCCTCTGCGGGGGTGATCCGCGCACACGCGTACAGCGGCGCAGGAAGAAATAGTGCCCCCGCCCTCGCGGGGTTCAGGCGTTTCACCGCCCGCCCAGGCCTTCGTGGCCTGGGCGGGCGGTGTCGTTTCACGGCCCGCCCCGGTGGCGCGGTACGGTGCACGCGGACCGCTCGGTCGAGTGAAATGGGGTGCAGCACCGTGGGTGTGGTCGTGCTCGTCACCGGCGTGGCACGCCATCTGGGTGCCCGCTTCGTCGCCGAGCTCCGCCGCCGTCCGGGCGTGGACCTGGTCGTCGGCGTGGACGTGCAGCCGCCGAAGCGGCCCGCCGGGGAGCCGGCCGGCCCGGCCGGCCCGCTCGCCCCGTACCGCTTCCACCAGCTCGACCTGCGCCGCCCGGCCGTCGCCCGGGTGATCGCCGAGCACCGGGTCGACACCGTCATCCACCTCAGCGTCAGCGCCACCGGCCTCGGCTCCACCCACCGCTCCGCGGTGAAGGAGTCCAACGTCATCGGCACCATGCAGCTGCTCGGCGCCTGCCAGAAGGCGCCCGGGGTGCGCCGGCTGGTGGTGAAGTCGACCACCGGGGTGTACGGCTCCGCGCCCCGCGACCCGGCGGTCTTCAGCGAGCGGATGCAGCCCAAGGACCAGCCCGGCGGCGGCTTCGCCAAGGACGCGTCCGAGGTCGAGGGCTACGTGCGCGGCTTCGCCCGGCGCCGTCCGGACGTCGCGGTGACGGTGCTGCGCTTCGCCAACATCGTCGGCCCGCAGGCCGACACCCCGCTCAGTGAGTACTTCGCGCTGCCCGTCCTGCCGACCGTCCTCGGCTACGACCCGCGGCTGCAGTTCGTGCACGAGGACGACGCCGTCGCCGTCCTCTGCCGCGCCGCCGCCGAGCCCGAGCCGGGCACCGCCAACACGGGGACGTTCAACGTGGCCGGCGAGGGCGTACTGCTGCTGTCCCAGTGCGCCCGCCGGCTCGGCCGCCCCACCCTGCCGCTGCTGCTGCCCGCCGTCAGCTGGATCGCCGGCCTGGCCCGGCAGACCCGGCTGGTGGACGTCTCCCCCGAGCAGCTGCGGCTGCTCACCCACGGGCGGGTGGTGGACACCACGCGGCTGCGGGAGACCTTCGGCTACCGCCCGGCGTTCAGCACCCCGGAGGCCTTCGCGGACTTCGCCGCCGCGCAGGGCCCCGGTCTGCTGCCGCCCGAGCGGCTGGCCGCCGCCACCGACCGGCTGGCCGGCCTGCTCGGCCCGGACCGGGCCGCCGTCACCCCCGCCGTCACCCCCGCCGTACCGAACCGCCCCCGCCGCCCGAGGAGCTGAACCCGCGATGAGTGCCGCCGCCGAGAACGCGCCGGGCGAGGCCAAGGTCATCCCGATCGAGTCCGCGCCGAGCTGGAACGAGCCGGACGGCCCCACGCTGCCCGACCGGCTCGCCGGGGCGGTCGGCGGGGCGCTGTCCGGGCAGCTCGGCCCGGCGGCCACCAAGCTGTTCGGCAAGGGCTGGGAGGGCCGGGCCACCGAGCGGCTGGCGTTCCTGCGCCGCCGGCTCACCGGCGACTACGAGGTCGACGAGTTCGGCTTCGACCGGGAGCTGACCGAGGAGGTGCTGCTCTCGTTGCTGCGCCCGCTGGCCGAGAAGTACTTCCGGATCGACGTCCAGGGCGTCGAGAACATCCCGGCCGAGGGCGGCGCGCTGATCGTCGCCAACCACTCCGGCACGCTCCCGCTGGACGCCCTGATGACCCAGGTGGTCATCCACGACCACCACCCGCACCGCCGGCACCTGCGGATGCTCGCCGCCGACCTGGTCTTCGTGCTGCCGGGGGTCAACGAGCTGGCCCGCAAGGCCGGCCACACCCTGGCGTGCAACGAGGACGCCCAGGCGCTGCTGGAGCGCGGTGAGATCGTCGGGGTCTGGCCGGAGGGCTTCAAGGGCATCGGCAAGCCCTTCGCCGAGCGCTACAAGCTGCAGCGCTTCGGGCGCGGCGGCTTCGTCTCCTCGGCGCTGCGGGCGAAGGTGCCGATCGTGCCCTGCTCGATCGTCGGGGCGGAGGAGACGTACCCGATGATCGGGAACGTGAAGACGTTGGCCCGGCTGCTGGGCCTGCCGTACGTGCCGATCACGCCGACCTTCCCGTGGCTGGGGCCGCTCGGGGTGCTGCCGCTGCCGACCAAGTGGACGATCCGGTTCGGCGAACCGATCGCCACCGACGGCTACCCGGCGGAGGCGGCGGACGATCCGATGCTGGTCTTCGACCTGGCCGACGAGGTCCGGGAGACCATCCAGCGCACCCTCTACGAGCTGCTGGTGCAGCGGCGTTCGGTGTTCTTCTGATCGGCGCTCTTCTGATCGGTGTTCCTCTGATCGGGAACCTCGCGGGGCCCCGGCGGAACCAGCTCCGCCGGGGCCCCGCGAGGTGTCGCTCAGCTGCCGCCGAGGATGCGCAGCCCGGGCAGCAGCCCCGGGATCAGCGGCGGCACGTCGACGCCCTGCTGCGGGGCGCCGCCCGCCGCGCTGGGCGTGCCGGGGGCCTGCGGGGCCTGCGGCGGGGCGGCGTCGGCGCTCGGCGAGGGCTTGGCGGCGGTGAGCCCGCCGGTGAGGTCGCCGACCAGGCCGTTGACGGCGTCCGCGCCGTTGCTGGGCACGGCGCTCGGCAGGCCGCCGCCCTTGGCGCCGGTGCCGGGCAGGACGAGGCCGGAGCCGGCCGGGCTGCGGTCGGTGTCGCCGGGGCGAGCCGCCCCGCCCGTGCCGGTGCTGCCGCCCTGGGGCTGGTCGGCGCCGGGCGCGGTGCCGGTGCCGCCCGCCGGGGTGTCGCCGGGGGCACTGTCGGTGGCCTGGCCGGACTGTCCGCCGCCCGCTCCGGTGCCGGCCGGTGCGCCGCTCTTCGCGGCGGGCTGGGCCAGGCGCAGGGGCGCGACGTCCTCGCTTATGTCGTCGAAGAGCTGGTTCACCAGGTGGGCCTGCTGGGTGAGTTGGACGGGCAGCTTGCCCTCCAGCTCGGTCCAGCTGCCGTCCTCGTCCTGGGCGAAGCCGGCCAGCGCGCGCATCGGGTCGAGCGAGCCGTTGCTGCGGTAGACCGAGCGCAGCAGCTCGCGGCCCTTGAGGGCGTCGGCGTGCATGTCGTCCAGGGCGCGGCGGACCCGGTCGACGGTGCCCGGGCTGAGCGCGCCGGCCGGATCGGTGCGGCCGACCAGCGTCCTGGCCTCGCCGAGCCGGGTGGCGGCGTTGTCGAGCAGCAGCTGCCCGCGCTCGGAGTCGGAGTCCGCGAGGTCGAGCCGGAGCCCCTCCAGTCCGCGCTTCATGCCGTAGAGCGTGTCCCCCGGGAGGGCGTTGGAGCTGGCGGCGGCGGCGCCGGCCAGGCTGCCCACGGCGAGTCCGGCGACCAGTCCGCCGATCGCGAACCGGCGGCTCCAACGGCCGCGCGGCGCGGTGCGGATCGCCCGGTGGCGCCGCTGGCGGGGCACCGTGGCGCCCGGTCCGCCGGCGAAGGCCTGCTCGAACGCGGCCATCAGCTGGGCGCGTTGGACCGTGCGGACCTCGCGGTCCAGCTCCGGCCCGGGCAGCGCTCCCAGCGCGTCGGCCACTGAGACCAGTTCGGCCACCGCGGTCGAGCCGGCGCCGGTGGCGGCGGTGTCGGCCGAGCCGGTGCCGTCCGCGTGGCGTTGCTCCGTCTGGTGGGCCTCCAGCGCCTCGGCGAAGGCCTTCGCCCGTCGGTGCTCCAGCACGTTTGCCGTCACGGGCCACACCTCCCTTCGTCGTTGTCGACACCCCGGCCTGCCGGACGGTTGCCTCGGCTGGCCAAAGCCACTCCATCGGGTGACAGGTCGCAATTCGGCTTGACCGTACGCCTGGTGGAGACTTGCACGCTGGCCAACGAGCGGTACGGGCGGTCGGTTACGCGTGGCTGATCATCGGATCGACCGTTCACCCGGACGTGTCGATCGGGCACGGATGGTGACGACCGGCCCGCTCCCCGCGCGGCTATCGCGCCTTCGGGCACCGCGGCCTCACCGCGCGTCGGGCGGCAGCAGGCGGGCCAGGGTGCGCACGGCGCGGTACTGGAGGGTCTTGATGGCACCCTCGTTCTTGCCCATGATCCGCGCCGTCTCGGCCACCGAAAGCCCTTGCAGGAAGCGGAGGGTGACGCACTCCTGCTGCTGCGGGTTGAGCCGGCGCACCGCGTCCAGCAGGGCGGCGTTGGAGAGCGACTCCAGCACCGAGTCCTCGGGGCTGCGCTCGCACTCGTTGGAGTCGAGCATCTCGCCGGTGGTGACCTCCAGCCGGAAGCGGCTGGACTTGAAGTGGTCGGCGACGAGGTTGCGGGCGATGGTGACCAGCCAGGCGCCGAAGTCCCGGCCCTGCCAGGTGAAGGTGCCGATCCGGCGCAGCGCGCGCAGGAAGGTCTCGCTGGTGAGGTCCTCGGCGGTGGCCCGGCTGCCGACCCGGTAGTAGATGTACCGGTAGACGGTGTCCGCGTAGTGGTCGTAGAGCCGGCCGAAGGCCTCGCTCTCGCCGTTCTGGGCGCGCTCGACCAGCTCCATGATCGGGTTGTGCTCGGTCTCGTAGCCGGGGCTGGGCGCCGTGCGGGAGCGGCTGCGGCCGATGCCGGTGGTGCCGGTGCGGCCGCGCGAGCCGGTGCCGGTCGAGCCGGCCGCGGTGGTGCGCAGCAGCGTTCCGGGGCCGTGCTCGGGGCCGTACGGCTGGCCGAACGGCGCCCCGGCGGGCACGAGTTGGGGCGTGGCGGCGGCGAGCTGGCTGCGCAGCAGGTTGCGCAGCAGGTCCAGGCCGGTGGCGATCTGCCGCTCGGCCGGGCGGGCGCGGAGGCCGGTGCGGGGGCGCAGGGGCACGGACGACGGGCGGGAGGGTGCAGGCGCGTCGTTCCGGACGGGTGGGTACACGGGACTCCCAGAGGCAGAACTGTGGACGGATCACCTCCGCCTGCGCGGAGAGCACGCCGCGTGCCGCCCGTTCGAGCGGGGCGGGTGGGTGACGTGCATCCAGGAGAGAATAACGCTTTGTGCAATGACAGCTACACCGTGTGGTCGAAGTGGTCGTTTGAGATCCGTTTGATGTGCATATTCGGCCGACACTGACCGGAGATGTCAGCCTTCATCCGGCTCAACGTGACCGAATGGGCGCCCAGGGTGACCAATTCGAGGGCGTGGCGGGCGGTTTCCCAGCCTCGGCGGTCGGCAATCCCCGACTTTCCCGGCTCGACGAACGATCAGATCCGGTCACCGGACGTCAGGTTCGCACAGCGCGGCGGGAAATGCCTGGTGGGAGCGGGAGTTCGCCCGTACGAGGGGGCGGATCGAGGCCCCGGTTGACGTCGGAATCACCCGCCAGGGGGAGCGGCGGGGAAGCGTCGGGGGAACGGTGGGTGAACGGCGGCCGGAGCGGGTCGCCGCCCCCGCGGCGGGAGTTCGGGCGTGGCGGGAGCTCAGGCGTGGCGGGGGTTCAGGCGCGGCGGTGCCGGCGCTGCAGCGCGACCGCGGCCGCCGTCGCCCCGGCGAGCACCCCGAGCGCGGCCGCCGCCGGCAGCCCGACCCGGGCCGCCTTGCGCCCGGTGCGGAAGTCCCGCACCCGCCAGCCCTGGGCCCGCGCGTGCCGGCGCAGCGCGCCGTCCGGGTTCACCACGTACGGGTGGCCGACCAGCGAGAGCATCGGGATGTCGTTGGCCGAGTCGCTGTACGCGGCGCAGCGGTCGAGGTCGAGGCGTTCGCGCCGGGCGAGCGCGCCGACCGCGGCCGCCTTGGCCGGGCCGTGCAGCAGGTCGCCGACCAGCCGGCCGGTGTAGTGGCCGTCCCGGGCCTCGGCGACGGTGCCGAGCGCGCCGGTCATGCCGAGGCGGCGGGCGATGATCCGGGCCACCTCCAGCGGGGCCGCGGTGACCAGCCAGACCCGCTGGCCGGCGTCCAGGTGCATCTGGACCAGGGCGCGGGTGCCGGGCCAGATCTTGTCGGCGACGACGTGCTCGAAGACCTCCTCGCAGATCGCCTCCAGGTCGGCGGTGCGCTTTCCGGCGACGATGCCGAGGGCGGTGTTGCGGGCGTCCGAGATGTGGTCCGGGTCCTCGGTGCCGTGCACCCGGAACACCGCCTGCTGCCAGGCGAAGCGGGCGATGTCGCGGCGGGTGAGGAAGCCGTGCCGGTAGAGGCCGACGCCGAGGTAGAAGATCGCGGCGCCGCGCAGGATGGTGTTGTCGCAGTCGAAGAAGGCGGCGGCGTGCGGGTCGTCCCGGTCCGGGGTGTGGTTGCCGGCGGGGGCCTTGGGCGTGCGGCCGGTGCCGGTCTTCCCGGTGGCGGGGGCGGCGGCGGGCTCCGGAGCGGCCCGCAGCGCGGCCTCCGCCGCCTCCGCGGCGGCTTCGCCCGCCAGGGCGCTCCGCTCGCTGCTGGAACGCTTTGCCTGGGTGAGCCTTCGGAGCACGGCCATGTCACCGAGCATAGCCAGCCGGGAGGGCGGAGACCGTGACGAAGGCGTGCCCTCGGGGTGAACGGCTCCCGGGTGGGGGCCGACCGGGCTCCGGGGCGCAGAATGTCCCGGTGAGCCCACTGCTGCGACGCAAGAGTCCGAAGCCCGCGGACCGTACCGTGACGATGCTCGGCAAGCCCGGCTGCCACCTGTGCGACGACGCGCGCGAGGTGCTGCTGCGGGTGACCGGCGAGCTGGGCGCGGCCTTCGAGGAGAAGGACGTCACCCAGGACGAGGAGCTGTTCCGGCGCTACGGCGAGCAGATCCCGGTCACCCTGATCGACGGCCGCCAGCACGACTTCTGGCGGGTCGACGAGGCCCGCCTGCGCAAGGCCCTCGGCGCCTGACGGAAGCCCGTACGGCCGCCGCCGCCCCCGCCGGTCGGCGGGGGCGGTTCGCCGAATCGTTGCCGAAGACACTCCGTTCGGGCTTGGTTCGGGGCGCCACGGTCGGCTTACGATCGAACGCGTTTGCGCCCGTGGGGGGCTGAGCACACGAGGAGTGCCGCCATGCTTCCCCGCCCGACCCCCGCGCCGCCCGAAGCCCCGTCCGCGGGCCGGGGTTTCGCCGTGGTGGACGTGGAGGCGACCGGCCGCAGCCCGTGGCGGCACCGGATGGTCGAGGTCGCGGTGGTGCTGCTGGACGAGCGGCTGTGCCCCGAGGGGGAGTTCGCCACCCTGCTGGACCCGCTCGGCCCGGTCGGCCCGACCCATGTGCACCGGATACGGCAGGCCGACGTCGAGGGCGCCCCGCGCTTCCGCGAGATCGCGCCCCGGCTGCTGGAGCTGCTGGCCGGCCGGGTGCTGGTGGGCCACCACGTGACCTGCGACCACGGCTTCCTGGAGCGCGAGTTCGCCCGGATCGGGGTGCCGCTGCCGCCCGTCCCGCTGCTGTGCACGATGGAGCTGGCCCGCGCCCACCTGCCGCAGGCCCGCAGCCACGGCCTGGCGGCCTGCGTGGAGGCGGCGGGTCTGGGCTGGTACCCGGCGCACACCGCGCTGGGGGACGCCCGGGTGACGGCGGAACTGCTGCGGCACTGCGTCGGCGCCCCGTCCTGCCCGCCGGACGACTGGGCGGGCCCGCTGCGCGAGGCGGCCGGGGTGCCCTGGCCCCGGCTGGGCCGGGCCCGCTCCCGCCCGTCCGGGGCGGCCGTGCCGCTGCTGCGCCGGGAGGCGCCGTACGGGCCGTGGCTGCCGGGTGCCCAGGCCCCGGCGGTGGTGCTGACGCAGTGCGGTGCTATGGGCTCCACGGCGTGATGCGTGTCACTGTGCGGGGACAAATCGGACACCATCTTTGTGCACACGTTCACAAACGCATAGCCTGGCTGCCAAAGCCCAGCTTCACCCACAGGAGCACCGTGGCAATCGGCCGATCACCACAGAGCAGTTCGCAGGCGCCCGACCAGGGTGCCGCGCGCCGACCCTCGCGTGCCCGGGGTATCCCGGAGGCGACCGTCGCGCGCCTGCCCCTCTACCTGCGGGCGCTCACCGCGCTCTCCGAGCGCTCGGTGCCGACCGTCTCCTCCGAGGAGCTGGCCGCCGCGGCCGGCGTGAACTCGGCCAAGCTGCGCAAGGACTTCTCCTACCTCGGCTCCTACGGCACCCGAGGCGTCGGCTACGACGTCGAGTACCTGGTCTACCAGATCTCCCGCGAGCTGGGCCTCACCCAGGACTGGCCGGTCGTCATCGTCGGCATCGGGAACCTCGGCCACGCGCTCGCCAACTACGGCGGCTTCGCCTCCCGCGGCTTCCGGGTCGCCGCCCTGTTGGACGCCGACCCGAACGTGGTCGGTTCCACCGCGGCCGGCCTGCCGGTGCGGCACATGGACGAGCTGGAGTCGATCGTCGAGAGCCAGCACGTCTCCATCGGCGTGATCACCACCCCGCCCGGCGCCGCCCAGCAGGTCTGCGACCGGCTGGTGGAGGCCGGCGTCACCAGCATCCTGAACTTCGCCCCGACCGTGCTGACCGTCCCGGACGGCGTGGACGTGCGCAAGGTGGACCTCTCCATCGAGCTGCAGATCCTCGCCTTCCACGAGCAGCGCAAGGCCGGCGAGGAGCCGGACCGCACCGAGTCGGTGCTGGACCGCGCCCCCGGCCCGGTCCGGGCGGCCGCCGCCAAGCTGCGCCGCGCGGCCGGCGGCAACGGCAAGGGCCGCGGCACCGCCGAGGCGGTGGCCAAGGACCAGGCCGAGCAGGGCAAGGGCAAGCCCGCCAAGGGCGGCGATGGGGACCTCTCCGCGGTGATGCCCGCATGAACACGAACACCTGTGGGGGGCGGGCATGAGTCTTCTCGTCGTCGGACTGAGCCACCGGACGGCACCGGTGGGCGTGCTGGAGCGCGCCGCGCTCACCGGTGAGGTGCCGACCCGGCTGCTGCACGACGCGGCCTCGACCGCGACCGTCGCCGAGGCGGCGCTGCTCAACACCTGCAACCGGATCGAGCTGTACGCGGACGTCGACAAGTTCCACGCCGGCGTCGCCGAGCTGTCGCTGCTGCTGGCCCACCACAGCGGGGTGGACCTGGAGGAGCTGACCTCCCACCTGTACGTGCACTACGAGGACCGCGCCGTCCACCACCTGTTCTCGGTGGCCTGCGGCCTGGACTCGATGGTCGTCGGCGAGGGCCAGATCCTCGGCCAGCTGCGCGACGCCCTGGCCAAGGCCCAGGAGGAGCACACCGCCGGGCGCGGCCTGAACGAGCTGTTCCAGCAGGCGCTGCGGGTCGGCAAGCGGGCGCACAGCGAGACCGGCATCGACAAGGCCGGCCAGTCGCTGGTCACCTTCGGCCTGGAGCAGGTCGCGGCCGGCGCGGGCCCGATCGCGGGCAAGCGCGCGCTGGTGGTCGGCGCCGGCTCGATGAGCTCGCTGGCCGCCGCCACCCTGGTCCGCTCCGGTGTCACCGACCTGCTGATCGCCAACCGGACGGCGGCCCGCGCCGAGCGCCTGGTGGAGATCCTCGGCCCGGACGTGGCCCGCACCCTCGACCTCGCCAAGGTGCCCGAGGCCCTGGCCGACGTCGACCTGGTGATCTCCTGCACCGGCGCGGCCGGCGTGGTGGTCAAGGCCGAGGACGTGGCCGCCGCCGTCGCCCTGCGGACCTCCCCCGAGCCGCTCGCCCTGCTCGACCTCGCCATGCCGCGCGACGTCGACCACGCGGTGCACGAGCTCGACGGCGCCCTGCTCGTCGACCTGGAGAGCCTGTCCCACGCGCACGCCGCCACCCCCGGCGCCGGCGACGTCGATCAGGTCACCCGGATCGTCGCCGACGAGGTGACCGCCTTCGGCGCCGCCCAGCGCGCCGCCCGGATCGCGCCGACCGTGGTCGCGCTGCGGGCGATGGCCTCCGACGTGGTGGCCGCCGAGCTGGGCCGCCTGGAGTCCCGGCTGCCCGACCTGGACGAGCGCTCCCGCGCCGAGATCGGCCAGACCGTGCGCCGCGTCGTCGACAAGCTGCTGCACGCCCCGACCGTCCGGGTGAAGCAGCTGGCCGCCGAGCCCGGCGGCGCCTCCTACGCGGACGCCCTGCGCGAACTGTTCGACCTCGACCCGGCGGCCGTGCACGCCGTGTCGGGCACGCCAGTCGGCGGCCGGCCCCAGCCTTCCGGCGGGGGCACCAGATGAACCGTCAGCCATCCCACGAGTACCACCGGGACGATCACCTCATGAATGGTCAACCGCTCACCGAGCAGGCCCCGGGAGCCCGCGCCCTGCGGCTCGGCACCCGGCGCAGCGCGCTCGCCATGGCCCAGTCGGGCATGGTCGCCCGCGAGGTGACCAGGCTCACCGGCCGCCCCGTCGAGCTGGTCGAGATCACGACCTACGGCGACACCTCCCGGGAGGCGCTGGCACAGATCGGCGGCACCGGGGTCTTCGTCTCCGCGCTGCGCGAGGCGCTGCTGGCGGGTCGGATCGACTTCGCCGTGCACTCCCTCAAGGACCTGCCCACCGCCGCCCCCGAGGGCCTGGTGCTGGCCGCCGTCCCCGAGCGCGAGGACGTCCGGGACGCCCTGGTCGCGGCCGAGGGCCTGACCCTGGACGAGCTGGTGGAGAAGCTGGCGGGCGCCGGCCGCCACGCCCGGATCGGCACCGGCTCCCCGCGCCGGATGGCCCAGCTGAACGCCTGGGCCGCCGCCCGCGGCGACCGCCTGGAGACCGTCGCGATCCGCGGCAACGTGGACACCCGGATCGGCTACGTGGCCTCCGGCGAGCTGGACGCGGTGGTGCTGGCCACGGCCGGCCTGAACCGGCTCGGCCGCAGCGCCGAGATCTCCCAGCACCTCGACCCCGAGCTGATGATCCCGGCCCCCGGCCAGGGTGCGCTCGCCATCGAGTGCACCGCGGCGAACACGGAGCTGGCCGCCGCGCTCGCGGCCCTGGACCACGCCCCCACCCGGGTCGCCGTGGCCGCCGAGCGCGCCCTGCTGGCCGCCCTGGAGGCCGGTTGCTCGGCCCCGGTGGCCGCGCTGGCCGGCTGGGGCCCGGAGAACGAACTGCGGCTGGACGGTGTGGTCGGCAACCCCGACGGATCCGCCCTGCTGAAGATGTCCGCCAACGGTCCGATCGTCCTCGACGAGACCGCCGAGCAGCAGGCGCGGGCCCTCGGTCGCGCGCTGGCTGACCGGCTGCTCGCCGGGGGCGCGGCCACCCTGATGGGGGAGCGAGCCCGATGAGCGAGCGAAGCGAGCGAATCATGAAAATGTGCGCGTTTCGCGAAGAGACCGCCGAGCGCAGCGAGGTGGGCGCATGAGCCCCGCCGCCGCCACCGACGCCCTCTTCCCGGCCGGGCAGCCCGCCACCGGGCGGTGCACCTTCCTGGGCGCGGGCCCCGGGGACCCGGGCCTGCTGACCCTGCGTGCCGTCGAGGTGCTGGCCACCGCCGACGTCCTGGTCGCCGACCCGCTGACCGCCGTCGCCGTGCGCAGCCACTGCCCGTCCGGCGTCCAGGTGCACCACCCGTCCGCCGAGGGCGTCGACTTCGACCTGGCCAAGCTGGTCGCCGAGGCCGTCCGGTCCGGCAAGCACGTGGTCCGCACCGTCGACGGCGACCCCGGCCTGGACGGCTGCGCCGCCGAGGAGATGCTGAACTGCGCGAGCGACGGGATCGCCTTCGAGGTCGTCCCGGGCGTCGCCCAGTCGGTCGGCGTCCCCGCCTACGCGGGCGTGCCGCTGCGCGGCGCGGCCGGTGCCGACGTCCGCTTCGTCGAGGCCGCCGCGCTGCTGGCCGGCGGTCCGGTGGACCTGGGCGCGCCGGAGACCACCCTGGTGGTCCGCACCACCCTGGGCCAGCTGCCCGCCACCGCCAACGCGCTGGTCGCGGGCGGCCGTGCGGCGCACTCGGCGCTGAGCGCCACGCTCTCCGGCACCACGACCCGCCAGCGCACCTTCACCTCCACGCTGGCCGCGATCGCCGCCGACCTGAAGGCCGCCCGGGTGCTGCCCTCGCCGGTCTCGGCCCCGGTCGACCCGGCCACCGCGGTGATAGCCGTGGTGGGCGAGCAGGTCGCCCACCGCGCCTCGCACTCGTGGTTCGAGACCAAGCCGCTGTTCGGCTGGAACGTCCTGGTGCCGCGCACCAAGGAGCAGGCCCACGGCCTGTCCGAGCAGCTGCGCTCGTACGGCGCGGTGCCGCAGGAGGTGCCGACCATCGCGGTCGAGCCGCCGCGCACCCCGCAGCAGATGGAGCGGGCCATCAAGGGCCTGGTCACCGGTCGCTACGAGTGGATCGCCTTCACCTCGGTGAACGCCGTCCGCGCCGTCCGGGAGAAGTTCGAGGAGTACGGGCTGGACGCCCGCGCCTTCGCCGGGATCAAGGTCGCGGCGGTCGGCGAGACCACCGCGCAGGCCCTGGTGGACTTCGGCGTGAAGCCCGACCTGGTGCCCTCCGGCGAGCAGTCCGCGGCCGGCCTGCTGGAGGACTGGCCGCCGTACGACCCGGTCTTCGACCCGATCGACCGGGTGCTGCTGCCGCGCGCCGACATCGCCACCGAGACCCTGGTGGCCGGCCTGGTCGAGCTGGGCTGGGAGGTCGACGACGTGACGGCGTACCGGACGGTGCGCGCCTCGCCGCCGCCGGCCGAGACCCGCGAGGCGATCAAGGGCGGCGGCTTCGACGCGGTCCTGTTCACCTCGTCCTCGACGGTGCGCAACCTCGTCGGCATCGCCGGCAAGCCGCACAACGTCACGGTCATCGCCTGCATCGGCCCGGCCACCGCCAAGACCGCCGAGGAGCACGGCCTGCGGGTCGACGTGATGGCCCCCGCGCCGTCCGCGGCCGCGCTGGCCCAGGCCCTGGCGGACTTCGGCGCCAAGCGCCGAGACACCGCGACGGCCGCGGGCGAGCCGGTCTACCGGCCCAGCGAGCGCCGTCCGGGTTCGCGCCGCAAGGCCGCCCGCTGAGACAAGGCCGGGGGCGGCGCCCGCCGCCCCCGGCGCTGCACAACCGTTCGGAGAGAGAAGCCGTGTCCGCTGAATTCCCGTACGTTCGCCCCCGCCGGCTGCGCCAGAGCCCGGCGATGCGCCGCCTGGTCGCCGAGACCCGGCTGCACCCGGCGGAGCTGATCCTGCCGCTGTTCGTCCGCGAGGGCGTCCGCGAGCCGGTGCCGGTCACCTCGATGCCCGGGGTCGTCCAGCACACCCGGGACACCCTGCGCAAGGCCGTCGTGGAGGCGGCCGAGGCCGGCGTGGGCGGCGTGATGCTGTTCGGCGTCCCGCAGGTGCAGGACGCGACCGGCAGCGAGGGCACCAACCCGGACGGCATCCTGCAGCAGGCGATCCGGGACGTGGTCGCCGAGGTCGGCGACTCCGTGGTGATCATGTCCGACCTCTGCCTGGACGAGTACACCGACCACGGCCACTGCGGCGTGCTGGCCGCGGACGGCAGCGTGGACAACGACGCCACCCTGGAGCGCTACGCCGAGATGGCCCGGGTGCAGGCCGACGCGGGCGTCCACTTGGTCGGCCCGTCCGGCATGATGGACGGCCAGATCGCCGTGATCCGCAAGGCGCTGGACGAGTCCGGGCACCAGGACACCGGCATCCTCGCCTACACCGCCAAGTACGCCTCCGCGTTCTTCGGCCCGTTCCGGGAGGCGGTCGGCTCCTCGCTCAAGGGCGACCGCAAGGCCTACCAGCAGGACCCGGCGAACGCCCGCGAGGCGCTGCGCGAGCTGGAGCAGGACCTGGCCGAGGGCGCGGACATGGTGATGGTCAAGCCGGCCATGGCCTACCTGGACATCGTGCGCCAGATCGCCGACGCCTCCCCGGTGCCGGTCTCCGCGTACCAGGTGTCCGGCGAGTACGCGATGGTCGAGGCGGCGGCCGCGAACGGCTGGATCGACCGCGAGCGGATGATCATGGAGACGCTCACCTCGATCCGCCGGGCCGGCGCCGAGCAGATCCTGACGTACTGGGCGGTCGAGGCCGCGCGGATGCTCAAGTAGCGGTTGCTCGCCCGCTCGGGCGGGCAAGCGGAAGGCCGGGCCCCTCGCCAGCGCGAGGGGCCCGGCCTTCCGCCGTACCGGAGGTGCCTGCGGCTACTTCCAGCCGTTGACGTGGGCGAAGCCCTCGCCGCCGCCGACCAGGTGCTCGTCGTCGGCCGCGAAGCCGCCCATGCCGCCGGCGGCGGTGTGGGAGGTGTGGGCGATGCCCCAGCCCTCGGCGGCCGCGAACGGCTCGTCGGCGGCGGCGACGAACTGGCCGCCGCCCGCCAGGCCGACGTGGGCGAACGCCGGAGTGGCGACACCGGCGAGCGCCAGCGCCGCGGTGGCGGTCAGCGCGGCCTTGGCCAGCATGCTCTTCATGGAACTGCCCTCTCTCTCGGAGCGCCCGCACGAGCGCTCTTGACACGTGATCACACCCGGTCGTCCGGCCCCGGCGCCCACGCGCCGGCCGGGCGGCCGGTCACCCGGCCGGACCGCGCCCGTTCGGCGGCCCGGCCGGACGCCTCGTCACAAGCCCGGAGGGCCCGGGGAGACAGGTCTCCCCGGGCCCTCCGTCCGTGCCATGCGCCTTGATCAGCCGATCAGGTGCGAGACACCCGCGTCGCCCGAGGACTGGGTGTTCTGGCCGACGTTGCAGATCTGCTTCGGGGTGCTGTTCAGGACGGGCACCTCGACCGGAACCGCGACGCCGACGACGGCGACGGCGATGTTGTGGACCTCCGGCAGGCAGATGTTCGCGTTGTCCAGGGTGTGGAAGTTCGGGCTGCCGTTGCCGTGGGTGCCGGTCTGGTTGGTGCCGCCGTTGCCCTGGACGGAGGTGGCGGCGCCGTCCGAGTCGATGATGGCGGAAGCCGAGCCGGCGGACATCGCGATGGCGGCGGCGGCCAGGCCGGCGGCGGCGAGGGACTTCTTGATCATTTCCGGTTTTCCTCTCGAGGGGTGAATCGGGGAGCGATTCGAAGGTGGTTCAGAAAGTTCGGTGCGGCTGGGGGAGCGTCAGCCGACCAGGTGGGACACGCCGGCGTCGCCGTGGCTCTGGGTGCCCTGGCCCTGGGTGCAGTACTGCTTGCCGCCGCTGTTGGCGATCGGGACCTCGACCGGGACGGCCACGCCGAGCACACCCACGGCGATGTTGTGGATCTCCGGGAGGCAGACGTTCGCGTTGTCCAGGAAGTGGAAGTTCGGGCTGTTGTTCCCGACCGTGCCGGTGAAGTTGGTACCGCCGTTGCCCTCGATCGAGGCGGCGGCACCGTCCGCGTCACCGATCGCCGAGGCGGGCGCGGCGGCGGCGGCCAGCGCGGCGACGGCCAGGCCGGCGGCGGCGAAGGACTTCTGGATCATGGGGAGATCCCTTTCTGAAATGCTCTCTGGCTTCCGTGCGTACAACGCGTAGAACGCTCAGACCCGGTCTGCAGTCACTGACGTCCAGATCAAAGAATGACGGCACGGAAGGTTACGGGGATTTTTGAAAAGAGTCCGGGAGGCGCGTCCGAGGGTGGTTTCCGATCGGATTATTAGGCCGAACCGGTTAACGCCCGCAATCCGAACTCCTGGTCACTCGTTGAGGCAGTTTGCGTTCCGACTACGTTCCCGCAGCCGGAATGACCGGATCTTCGGTATGAACAGCTCTCCAGTACGGACAGGCAGAACGGTGAAAAGCATGAAGTTCTCCAAGCGGGCCGGCGCGATGCTGCTGGCGGTCGGTGCGGGCATGCTCGCCTCCCAGGGATCGGCCTCCGCCGCCCCGATGAGCCCCGACCAGGTCGGAGCCCTGGAGGACAAGCTGGCCACCCAGCAGGTCCCGGCGGACGTGCCGCTGGCTCCGCTGGGCAGCCACCTCCAGGCGGGCATCCCGACCTCGCTGGTCATGCCGCCGGTGCCCGGCCGCACCACCAGCAACGAGCTGATCCCGGACCACCTGGTGCCGCAGCTGAGCAGCGGCAAGGTCGGCCCGAGCGCCAAGGCCGAGCTGCCGCTCCCGCTGGTCGACAAGAGCGCCGACCTGGGCGAGGTGCTGCTGGAGGCCCCGACCACGCCGCTGCACGCCACCGCCCCCGGCCTGGCGGTCGGCAAGCCGCTCGCCCTCGCCCAGGACGGCACCGGCCAGCTCGCCGACGGCCGGCTCAAGGTGGACGAGCTGGACCCGCGGCTGGTCACCGGCGCCGTGCAGGCCGTGCCGGGGGCCACCGCCAGCCTGGGCAGCGACAACGACCGGATCTCGGTCACCGACAAGGTGAACGACCTGACCGAGACCGCCACCGCGACCACGACCGGCGTGGTCCAGCAGTCCGGGCTGACCGACCTCACCCAGCTCTGAGCCCTGCCCCGGGTACGCCGAGGGCCCGGCACCCCCGCCGTGCGGACGGGTGCCGGGCCCTCGGGCGTGCCCCGGCCCGGTGCCGGGCCCGCCCGGCCCTCAGCCCGGCAGGGCGCCGGTGAGCCCGCCGACCAGCGGGAGGTCCTTGACACCGCCGCCCGCGCTCAGCGGACCGGTCAGCGCGCCGGTGCCGACCGGGGCCAGGCCCTGGTCCGGCTGGACGGTCGCGCCGTTGTTGAGCACGTCCGCGGTGGAGTTCGCCCAGGGGTCCAGCCGCAGGCTCTTGATCGGCGCGATGCCGTAGCCGAGGCCGGAGGTCGTCCCGTTCAGGGCCTGGCCGACGTCCGTCTTCGCCAGCGCGGCGGGGCCGCCCGCCGGGGCCGGTCCGGTGCCGGCGGCGGCCTGCGCGGTGCCGGCACCGAGCAGCACCACGGCGCCCACGGCGGCGGCCAGGCCGGCCGTGCCCTTCGTCGAGATCTTCGGAACCATGCGGATCACCCTTCGGTGGATCGGGGGTGCGGACGGTTGACCGTCCGGGGACGCCGAACTGCCCCCCGGCCGGTCGGTCGGGGGGCAGTTCGGCCGGAACTCGTGCCGATCGGGGATCAGCAGTTGTCGGCGGGCGGCGGGGGCAGCTCGACGTTGGCGCAGCTGTTGCCGAAGGCCGGGTTCAGCAGGCCGATCACGTTGATGGAGTTGCCGCACAGGTTGATCGGGACGTGGATCGGAACCTGGACCTGGTTGCCGGAGGCGACACCGGGGGAGCCGGCCGCGACGCCCTCGGCGCCCGAGCTGGCGGCGGCGGAGCCGGCCGCGCCCAGGACCAGGCCGGCAGCGGCGGCGGAGAGGACGGCGGCCTTCTTCATGTTCTGCATGGGGGTTGATCTCCTCGATCACATACTGGTGGAGCGTGCGGTGCCCCACAGCGCGGGGCACCGCACGGGCTCGGGGGAATCAGCTGTCGCCGGTGCGGCGACGGCCGGTTCAGCCGATGTTGGCGCAGTGGTTGCCGAACGCCGGGTTCAGGATGCCGATGACGTCGATGGAGTTGCCGCAGACGTTGACCGGGATGTGCACCGGGATCTGGATCTGGTTGCCGGAGAGCACACCGGGGGAGCCCGCGGCCACGCCCTGGGCGCCGGAGCTGGCGAACGCGCCGCCGGCGGCACCGAGGACCAGGCCGGTGGCGGCCAGGGACAGGGCGGCGGCCTTCTTGAAGTTACGCATGTCTTTCCTCCGATTTCTGCCCGACGGATGCGAAGTGTCGGGAGCCGGGCGAGCAGGAATGCCCGCCCGAGGGCTTCATGGATTGCCGTGATGGTCACTCCGGCGGCGTACACCGGCGTGTGTTCCGCCCATGGCTCGGGCGTGACGCAGCCGCCGCGTCGTCCCAGGCGCCGCGTCCGATTCCCGCACGGCCGGGAATGGGGTTCGGGCGACGGCGCGACCGGGAATTCCCGGTCAGGCGTTCAGGCAGTGATTGCCGAACGCCGGGTTCAGGAGGCCTGCGACGTCGACCGAATTGCCGCACAGGTTCACCGGAACGTGCACGGGCACGTCCAGCAGCGTGTTGCCCGACACCACGCCGGCGGAGCCGGCCGCGACACCCTCGGCGGACGCGCCGTGCAGGTGGTGGGCGGACGCGACGCCGGCACCGGCGGCGAGCAGAGCGGCGGTGGCCGCGGTGCCGGCGACGCCGTGGGCGAGCTTGCGCATGGGCGGTTTCTCGATTCGTCCGTAGGGGCCTGATGGATCGTGTTCCGCCAGGGAGAACGAGGGAGCGGGGGAGGGGAAACGGTCCGATCCACCGATCACCCGAATGCCGGTCACCCCGTCGTCGTTGCTCCACACGGGTGACGCTGCGCGCACCGTCGCAACCGGCCCGGACGGGTCTCGTTCTAGATGTCGCACTCCCCGTGCATCTCTGTTGAACAGTCAGGAGGCTCGTATGAGCATCAAGAAGACCGCCGCCGTCGGCGCGGCCGTGGTGGGCATCGTGGCCGCCGGCGCCGGCACCGCGATGGCCAGCTCCGGCGCCGAGGGTGTCGCCGCCGGTTCCCCCGGTGTCATCTCGGGCAACCAGGTTCAGATCCCGGTGCACATCCCGGTCAACCTGTGCGGCAACACCATCGACGTCGTCGGCCTGCTGAACCCGGCGTTCGGCAACCACTGCACCAACGTGGGCTGACGCAGCACCCGGTTCGGCCGGTGCGAGCCGCCGTTCCGCGCTTCCCTCCTGGGGCGCGGGGCGGCGGCTCCTCGCTGTTCCCGTGCGTCAGCCGGTGCTGTCACAAGCCTTGTTGCACTACTTGTCAGTACCTAATGTGAGACCTGCTCACCTTCTTGCACCTCCTGCTTCGAGCCGCCCGGCGCCCCCCGGCCGGGCGGCTTCCCCACCCCCCCCGCAAGGAGTCGCGTGTGATCAGGTTCCGATCCCCGGCGGCGCTGCTCGCCGCCGGCGCCCTCGTCGCCGCCCTCGGCCTGGCCGGCGCCCCCGCCGCCCTCGCCGACACCACCCCCGCCCCCGCGCCGGCCGCCGGCGCCCGTCCGGCCGCGATCGTCGCCCTCGGCGACAGCGCCATCTCCGGCGAGGGCGCCGGCACCGACACCGGTGACGGGTACTTCCCGGAGACCGACAGCCCGACCAACTATTGCCACCGCCACCCCAAGTCGGAGATCTTCGTCACCGACATCCCCGGGGTCACCCCGATCGACCTGGCCTGCTCCGGTGCCCAGACCGGCGACCTGGTCAGCGACCCCGAGCTCGCGAAGGTCACCGGGTCCGGCAGCGGCGACTACGGCGAGCCCAAGCAGGACGTCAAGCTCGTGCAGGTGGCGGGCAGTTACGACGTCAAGATGGTCGTCGTGACGATCGGTGCCAACGACGACTTCGACTTCTCCGGCATCATGATGCACTGCCTCGCGCAGTACTTCCCGATCCCCAAGGACCAGGGCTGCCGGGACACCATCGGCAGCGACGAGATCCGCCGGCGGGCCAAGGCCGTCCAGCCCAAGGTGATCGCCGCGCTGCAGAACGTCCGGCAGACCATGCGCAACGCGGGCTACCAGGACTCCTCGTACCAGCTGGTCTACCAGTCGTACTTCAATCCGATCACCCCGGACATCCGGCGCAACGACTACGTCGGCAAGATCGCGGACGGCTGCCCGGCCTTCCCCGAGGACCTCGCCTGGGGCCACAACCTGGTGGTCCAGGCGTTCAGCGACATGCTCCGCGGCGCGGCCGAACAGGTGCCCGGCGTACGGTACCTGGACCAGCGGCGGGTCGCCTTCGGGCACGAGGTCTGCGCCGAGTGGACCAGTTCCCCGTACGAGTACAGCAACGGGGACGTGGTGAACCTCTCCGAGTGGGCCCGCAACGGCTGCGACTCGCAGATCGGCATCCCCGGCCTGTGCATGAACATGGTCCGCCAGTCGTACCACCTGCGGGTGGCCGGTTACCGCGGTGAGGGCGTCTGCCTCAGCCAGTTCTTCGCCAAGCCGGACCTCACCCAGGCCTACTGCACGCTCAACCAGCAGAACACCACGTCGATCCAGCCGCTCAGCCCCGGGAAGCCGTTCGGCGACGGCCCCGAGGACGGCGCCTGGTACCAGCTCACCAACGCGGCCACCGGCAACGCGCTCGACCTCACCGGCGGCGGCACCTACGGCGACTCGACCAACGGCCGGGCCGCCATCAGCTACCCGGTCACCGGCGGGCTCAACCAGTCCTTCGTCCTGGAGGCCAAGGCCGGCGGCAGCTACGAGCTGGACTTCAGCGGCAACCGCGGCATGTGCCTGGACGCCGACGCCGCGGCCACCGCGCCCGGCACCCGCGTCCAGCAGTGGGGCTGCAACGGCGGCGCCAACCAGCACTGGGTGTTCAAGCCGGCGGGCGACGGCACGTACCGGATCGCCGACTCCGCCGACCAGACCAAGGTGCTCGCCGCCACCGCCACCCTCGACGCCAAGGGCAACCCGTACGTCCAACTCGCCACCGACACCGGCGCCCCCAACCAGCTCTGGCAGCTGACCAAGCTCGGCATCGTCTACCTCCACGGCTGACGACGCCCCGGCCTACACCCCCGCCGCCGCCCCCACCCGGGCGGCGGCACTCCCCCGCACCGGATACGGCCCCTCCACCGGCACCACCCCCGCATCCCGCCCCGCCCGGACCCGCTCGGCGAGCGCGGTGACGTCCGTGATCCGCCGGATCCACTCGTCCGCGTAGCGCCGCACCGCCTCGCCGCGCAGCCCGATCTGGATCGTCCGCCAGGCCAGCGGCTCCAGGTTGAGGCCGCGCTCCGGGTCCCACTGCACCCGCACCGGGCTCTGCCGCAGCTCCCGCTTCCACGCCGCCCGCGACTCGTGCACCCGGCCGGTGTAGGCGCTCAGCACCGCGCGCTCCAGCGCCCAGTCGAAGCCCTCACGGCTGATCTCCAGGGCGAGCACCCGCTCCTGGCCGGGGCTGCGGCCCCAGTCGCTGCGGTGCATCATCCAGAGGAAGGACGGTTTGATCCAGGTCATCCGGTCCCGGTCGAACGCCTCGGGGAACCGCCCCTCGGCCGCCGCCGGCTCGGCGATCTCGGGCCCGAAGGCCTGGTAGACGGTGACGGTGTCGGCGGTGTGGACGGCCCGGATCTGCTGCTTCGGCGGGGTGCCCGCCGCGGTGTCCGCGGTCTGCGCGGCGGTGGTCTCCATGGCGGCATGGTCGCGGCCGCGGGCCCGGGGCGCCAGGGGATTTCGGGGGCCGGTGGGGGCGGGGGCGGCGGGGGTGTGTCGTAGGCTCTGCGGAACGTCGCTGCGCCGAAGCCGCGCGGACCCATGAGCGGGGCGGGGAGTACCGAGAGCAGATGAGCACGGCATCGAGCACCGAGTCGGCCGGCGCCGAGTCCGACGTGCCCGCGCAGGCGTCGACGGCAGGGCCGGAGGCCGCCGTGCCCGGGCGCTTCGGGGCGCTGGTGGACCGCTTCGCGCCCGCGCTCGGCGCGTACGCGGTGGTCAAGGCGATCGGCCTGACGGTCTTCCTGCTGCTGCTCTCGCACACCGGGGACTACCTGAAGAAGGACCCGGGCCGCGGCGGCGGCGCCCAGCCGTGGGACGTGCTGGGCACCTGGGACGGCGTCTGGTACCAGCGGATCGCCGAGAACGGGTACAACCCGCAGCTGATCCCGCTGCACGGCTTCCCGCTCGCCAGCTACTACGAGAACTCCAGCGCCTTCTTCCCGCTCTACCCGTGGCTGATGCGGCTGGTCGGGGCCGTCACCGGGCTCGGCCCGTACGGCTCCGGGATCGTCGTCTCGGTGCTGGCCTCGCTGGTCGCGGCGGCCGGGATCTTCGCGATCGCCGAGCGGCTCGGCGGCTTCCGGGCGGGCGTGATCGCCGCGGTGGTCTGGGGCCTGTTCCCCGGCTCGGGCGTGGAGTGGGCGGTCTACTCGGACTCGCTGTTCGTGGCGCTGTCCGCCTGGGCCTGCTACTGCGTGATGACCCGCCGCTGGCTGTCCGCCGGCCTGCTGACGCTGGTGGCGGGCCTCAACCGGCCGACCGCCGCCGCGCTGATCGCCGCCGTCTCGATCGCCGCGCTGGTCGCGCTGGTCCGCCGCACGGACGGGGTGGCCCGCCCGCTGACCGCGATGCTGATCACCCCGTGGGGCCTGATCGGCTACGTCGCCTGGGTCGGCTGGCGGATGGGCGACTGGGGCGGCTACTTCAAGCTCCAGCGCGGCGCCTGGAACCGCTACTTCGACTTCGGCGCCTCCACCGTCCGCACGATCATGGACGTGGTCACCGGCCACTGGACGTTCTGGCAGTCCAACCCGGCGCCCGACCTCATCGCGATCGCCCTGCTGATGGCCCTGCCGGGCCTGCTGGTGCTGCTGTGGCAGGCCCGCCCGCCGCTGGTGCTGTGGATCTACACGGCGCTGACCATCGCGACCGCGCTGAGCAGCAACCAGATCTTCGACAACATCTCCCGCTACCTGCTGCCGGCCTTCCCGCTGTTCATCGGCCTGGCGGTGGCCCTGCGCCGGGTGCGCACCTCGACCCTGGTCGGGCTGTTCGCGATGCCGGTGCTGGCGGCGGGCTGGTACGCGGGCTATGCGCTGTTCGAGCTGGGCATCCCGTAACCCCGGCGTTGGTTGGCTACGGGATCATCCGGCAGCGGACGGGCCGTTGCTAATCTCGGACGTATGACGACGACCCCGCCCGTGCGCCAGATCCGCGACATCTCCGGCCTGCTGGACCACGCGAGCCACGTGCTGGCGACCCGGATGGCGGCCGCCTTCACCGAGGTCGGGATCACCCCCCGCGCGTACTGCGTGCTGTTCCACGCGCAGGAGGCCGAGCGCACCCAGATCCAGCTGGCCGAGCTGGCGGACCTGGACAAGACCACCATGGTGGTCACCGTCGACGAGCTGGAGAAGGCGGGCCTGGCCGAGCGCCGCCCGTCCGCCACCGACCGCCGGGCCCGGATCATCTCGGTCACCGAGGCGGGCGGGCGCGCCGTCGCCCGGGGCACGGAGGTCGCCGACCGGGTGCACCGCGAAGTGCTGGAGGCGCTGCCGCAGCACGAGCAGGAGGTCTTCGTCTCCGCCCTGAGCCGCCTGGTCGACGGGTACCTCGCGGAGCCGGTCGAGAGCGAACGGATCGTCCGCCGCGCCCGTCGCCCCCGCTACTGACCGCCAGGAGCCGACGGCCCGTCAACTCGCCCCGGCCGGGCGACCGTCAGGGCCAGACCAGGCAGTACAGCTGGTGCCCGGCGTCGTGCAGCCGGTTCGCGAAGTCCTGCCACTCGTGCAGCATCGTGTAGATGACGAAGGCGTCGCGCGGCCCGCGTCGGTCCGGGACGGTCGACCAGATGAAGGCGGCGGCGCCGAGCTCGGTCTCGTCCGCCTTGCGCAGCGGCTCGACCACGTTGTGCGGGAGCTGGACGACCGCGTAGTCGGGGTGCAGGACGACGAGCTCCAGCGGCGGCACCTGGTGCAGCGGCACGCCCTGGATGCCGGTGAGGACCATGGCGCTCATGGTCTCCGGTTTGATCTTGGTGGACAGGTGGCCGTTGGGGGAGCCACTGGTCTCCATCAGGTCGCCGAGCCGCCCGAGCGAGCCGAGCTCGCCCGCGTCCAGGCCGAGGCCGCCGGGGCCGAGCGCCGTGGGGACCCGCGCGGCGGTGGCGCGGTCCGGTGCGCCGAAGTACTTGTACGTCACCCCCACGCGTCCTTCACCCCGCCTCTCGCCGCCTCGGCGACCACGTCCCGTACCCGCTCCCGTACCCCCGCGTGCGGCTTCGGCCGGCCTGCGGGAGCCCCCCGCGGCCTCGTCGTAGCCGTCCTGCGCCTCGGACACTCGGACCATCCTCACCGGAATTCGCCGGAATCGACAGACCCCCGCACGTCCGGCGTCCCTCCGGACGTGCTCCTTACCCGTCATGCGCCGTCGCGCCCACTCGCGGGCCCTACCCACTCGCGGCGCACAGCAGTCCTCTTCCACACCCCTGCACACAACCGGAGCGCTCGCGCACTCTGTGTACACAGTCTGACTGGTCCGTGCTCCGGAGCAGTCGGCGGCCCCGGCAGTACGGACTGTAAGGGCAACCGTACCGACAACGGTGCCCGGATCATCGTTCCAGATGATCGGGTCCGACATGCAGAGGGCAAGGACACGATTTGAGACCATGTCTTGCGTGAGCTACCCCTACGAAGCCCCCCAGTCCCAGTCGCTGTTCGAGCGCGCCTCCGTGGTGACGCCGGGCGGCGTCAACTCCCCGGTGCGCGCCTTCCGCGCGGTCGGCGGCACGCCGCGCTTCATGGTGTCCGGCACCGGCCCCTACCTCACCGACGCCGACGGCCGCGAGTACGTCGACCTGGTGTGCTCGTGGGGTCCGATGATCCTCGGCCACGCGCACCCCGCGGTGATCGACGCCGTGCAGGCCGCGGTCACCCGCGGCACCTCCTTCGGCACGCCCGGCCAGGGCGAGGTCGAGCTGGCCGAGGAGATCGTCGCCCGGGTCGCCCCGGTCGAGCAGGTCCGGCTGGTCTCCTCCGGCACCGAGGCCACCATGTCCGCGATCCGGCTGGCCCGCGGCTTCACCGGCCGCGCGAAGGTGGTCAAGTTCGCCGGCTGCTACCACGGTCACGTGGACGCGCTGCTGGCCGCCGCCGGTTCCGGCGTCGCCACCTTCGGCCTGCCGGACACCCCGGGCGTCACCGGCGCCCAGGCCGGCGACACCATCGTGCTGCCGTACAACGACCTCGCCGCCGTCGAGCGGGCCTTCGCCGCGCACCCGGGCGAGATCGCCTGCGTGATCACCGAGGCCTCGCCCGGCAACATGGGCGTCGTCCCGCCGCTGCCCGGCTTCAACGCGGGCCTGGCCCGGCTCTGCCGGGACAACGGCGCGCTGTTCGTCTCCGACGAGGTGATGACCGGCTTCCGCGTCTCCAAGGCCGGCTGGTACGGCCTGGAGGCCGCGCACGAGGGCTGGGCGCCGGACCTGCTGACCTTCGGCAAGGTCATGGGCGGCGGCTTCCCGGCGGCGGCCTTCGGCGGCCGCGCCGACGTGATGGCCCACCTCGCCCCGGCCGGCCCGGTCTACCAGGCGGGCACCCTGTCCGGGAACCCGATCGCCACCGCGGCGGGCCTGGCCCAGCTGCGCGGCTGCACCGACGAGGTGTACGCGACGGTCGACAAGGTCTCCGCGGAGATCTCCGGCCTGGTCTCCGCGGCGCTCGCCAAGGAGGGCGTCGCGCACCGCCTGCAGACCGCCGGGAACATGTTCTCGGTGTTCTTCACCGAGGCCGCCGTCACCAACTACGACGAGGCGAAGACCCAGGAGGCGTACCGTTTCACCGCCTTCTTCCACGCGATGCTGGCCGAGGGCGTCTACCTGCCGCCGTCCGCCTTCGAGTCCTGGTTCGTCTCGGCGGCCCACGACGAGCGGGCGATCGAGCGGATCGCCGCCGCCCTCCCGGCGGCCGCCCGCGCCGCTGCCGCCGCCACGGCGTGACCCCCACGAGCCCGAGCCCCAGGAGCAGTCGAGAAGTGAGTGCCAAGGAGATCACCGTCGTCCACGTGATGCGGCACGGTGAGGTGCACAACCCGGAGGGCGTCCTGTACGGGCGGCTGCCCGGCTACCACCTGTCCGAGCTCGGCCGGAAGATGGCCGAGCGGGTCGCCGAGGACCTGGCCGACCGGGACGTCACCCACGTGGTGGCCTCCCCGCTGGAGCGGGCCCAGGAGACCGCCGCCCCGATCGCCGAGGCACACGGCCTGGAGGTCGCCGAGGACGGGCGGCTGATCGAGGCGGAGAACATCTTCGAGGGCAAGACCTTCGGCGTCGGCGACGGCTCGCTGCGCAACCCCTCCTACTGGAAGTACCTGGTCAACCCGCTCAAGCCGTCCTGGGGCGAGCCGTACCTCGACCAGGCGGTGCGGATGATGGGCGCGATCGGCGCCGCCCGGGACGCCGCGCGCGGGCACGAGGCGGTGTGCGTCAGCCACCAGCTGCCGATCTGGATCCTGCGCTCCTTCGTCGAGCGCCGGCGGCTCTGGCACGACCCGCGCCGCCGGCAGTGCTCGCTGGCCTCGCTGACCAGCTTCACCTTCGAGGGCGACCGGATCGTCTCGGTCGGCTACCGCGAGCCGGCCCGCGACCTGCTGCCGGCCCACCTGGTGGGCAAGGGCGGCAAGGGCGACAAGCCGGTGGGCAAGAGCTTCGGCGCCTGACCCCTCCGGCGGGGCCGCGTAAGTGGTGGGTAAGTATGACCTCGGGCCGTCCGGTGAACGCCGGACGGCCCGGTTCCGTCGCAGGTCAGGCCGGGTGCGACGCGCAAGGGAGGACCCCGGCGAACCCGCCCCGGGCTCCATGCGAAACTTTTCACATGTCTGCCATGACGCGCCCCCGTCCCCGTGTCGCCGCCGCAGCCGCCGCCACCGCCGCCGCCGCTGCGCTCGCCCTCACCGGCTGCTCCTCCACGGGCTCCTCGGGCAGCGGCGCGGACCAGGTGGGCTTCGTCACCGTCAAGGGCACCAACGTCTCCAAGGCCGAGCCCGGCCACCGCCAGGACGCCCCCGACATCTCCGGCGAGACGCTGGAGGGCGGCCAGGTGAAGCTCTCCGACTACCGGGGCAAGGTCGTGGTGCTGAACGTCTGGGGCTCCTGGTGCGGCCCGTGCCGGGGCGAGGCGGACGACCTGGAGCGCGTCTGGACCAAGTACAAGGACCAGGGCGTGCAGTTCCTCGGGATCAACACCCGGGACTCGGAGAAGACCAACGCCGTCCGCTTCGAGCAGGAGAAGGGCGTCACCTACCCGAGCATCTTCGACCCGGCCGGCACCCAGCTGCTCAAGTTCCCCAAGGGCAGCCTCAACCCGCAGTCCATCCCGACCACGCTGATCGTCGACCGGGACGGCAAGCTGGCCGCCCGCGCGGTCGGCGGCACGGTGGACGACGCGCTGGAGTCGATCCTGCAGCCGGTGGTCGCGGAGCCGAAGCAGTGAGCGCCGGAGCAGTGAGCGCCGAACCCGCCGCACTGCACCTCGCCGACACCTTCACCACCGTCCAGAGCGGGGCGCTGCTGGCCGCCGCCCCGATCGCGCTCGCGGCCGGGCTGCTGTCCTTCTTCTCGCCCTGCGTGCTGCCGCTGGTGCCCGGCTACCTGTCGTACGTGACCGGCTTCTCCGCCGCCGACCTCGCCGACGCGCGCGGCACCCGGCGCGGCCGGATGCTGCTCGGGGCGCTGCTGTTCGTCCTCGGCTTCACCGCGGTGTTCGTCTCCGGCGGTGCGCTGTTCGGCCAGTTCGGGGACACCCTGCAGGAGCACAAGCGGGTCATCTCGATCGTGCTCGGCGGGGTGACCGTCCTGATGGGCCTGGCCTTCATGGGCCTCGTCCCCGGCCTGAGCATGCGTGAGGTGCGCTCGCACCGCCGCCCGGCGGTCGGGCTGCTCGGCGCCCCGCTGCTGGGCGTGGTGTTCGGCGTCGGCTGGACGCCCTGCATCGGCCCGACCATGTCCGCCGTCCAGAGCCTGGCGCTGAACCAGGCCGATGCGGCGCGCGGCGCCCTGCTGATGACCTTCTACTGCCTGGGCCTCGGCGTACCGTTCATCGTGGCCGCGCTGGCCTTCCGCCGGGCGCTGGGCGCCTTCGGCTGGGTCAAGCGGCACTACCCGCTCGTCATGCGGATCGGCGGCGGCATGCTCGTCGTGGTCGGTCTGCTGCTCGTCACCGGGGAATGGGACGTGCTGGTGAGCGACCTGCAGTCCTGGACCGCCGACTTCCAGATCGGAATCTGACCGTGAGCAAGACCACGACCGGGACCGACCTGCCGCCGGCACCGGACGACGTCGACACCGAGGCCGGCCCCGAGGCCGACGCCGACTCCGCGGCGGAGCGGCTGAGCACCGCGCCGGTCGAGTCCGACGGGCCGACCGGCATCGGCGTGCTCGGCTGGGCGCGCTGGATGTGGCGTCAGCTGACCTCGATGCGGGTCGCCCTGATCCTGCTCTTCCTGCTGTCGCTGGCCGCGATCCCGGGCTCGCTGATCCCGCAGAACGGCCAGGGCAGCCAGAACGCGATGAAGGTCGTGTCCTGGAAGGCGCAGCACACCACGCTCGCGCCGGTCTACGAGAAGCTGCAGCTGTTCGACGTCTACAGCTCGGTCTGGTTCTCCGCGATCTACATCCTGCTGTTCGTCTCGCTGGCCGGCTGCATCGTCCCGCGCACCTGGCAGTTCGTCGGCGTGCTGCGCGCCCGGCCGCCGGCGGCGCCGAGCAACCTGACCCGGATGCCGGTGTACGCGGCCTGGCGCACCGACGCGGACGCCGACGCGGTGAACGCCGCCGCGCACCGGCTGCTGCGCAAGCGCGGCTTCCGGGCGCACCTGTCCGGCGGCTCGGTGGCGGCCGAGAAGGGCTACCTGCGCGAGGTCGGCAACCTGGCCTTCCACCTGTCGCTGTTCGCGCTGCTCGGCGGCTTCGCCTGGGCCAGCCTGGCCTCCGGGACGGCCGGCAAGCTGATGGTCGAGGGCGAGGGCTACTCCAACACGATCACCCAGCTCGACGACTTCAGCGGCACCCGGTTCTACACCACCGACGACCTCGACCCGTTCTACCTGAAGCTGGACAGCTTCACCGCGCGCTTCCAGTCCACCGGTGCGCAGGTCGGCGCGGCCCGGCAGTTCACCGCGAACGTCGAGTACTCCGCCGGCAGCGACCCGACGCAGACCAAGACGGCCAAGATCGAGGTCAACCACCCGCTGGAGATCGGCGGCAGCAAGATCTACCTGATCGGCCACGGCTTCGCGCCGGTGGTCACCGTCCGCAACGGCAAGGGCGAGGTCGTCTACCAGGGCGCCACGCCGTTCCTGCCGCAGGATGCCAACCAGACCTCCACCGGCGTGGTGAAGGTCTCCGACTACGGCATCGGCCCGGACGGCAAGAAGACCCAGCTCGGCTTCAGCGGCAGCTTCCTGCCGACCGCCCCGGACAGCTTCGCGGGCACCGGCCCGATCTCGCTCTTCCCGGACGACGCCGCGCCGATGCTGGTGCTCAACGTGTACGCGGGCGACCTCGGCAACAACTCCGGCCGGCCGCAGAACATCTACCAGCTGGACACCAAGAACATGACCCAGCTGCAGCAGGACGACAAGCCGGCCGCCGCCCGGCTCAAGCCCGGGCAGGTCTGGGAGCTGCCGAGCGGCTACGGCACCCTCACCTTCGACGGCTACAAGCGCTTCGCCAGCTTCAACGTCTCGCACCGCCCGGGCAACGAGATCGCCCTGGCCGGCGGCGTGCTGGCGATCCTCGGCCTGATCGGCTCGCTGTTCCTGCAGCGCCGCCGGATCTGGGTGCGCGCGGTCGCCCTGCCGGGCGGCGGCACCCAGGTGGAGCTGGCCGGCCTGGCCCGCAGCGAGTCGGCGAAGATCGCCGAGGAGCTGGCCGAACTCGCGGTGGACCTCCAGGACGACGCCCCGGCCGCCGAGGAGTCCGACGAGCCCGACGAGGCCGACGCCACCGTAGAGCCCGACGACACCGTAGAGCCCGACGAGACCGATGATCCCGAGGCCCCGTCCGCGCCCTCGGACCCCACCCCCGCCGACCAGAACTCCAAGGAGTAGACGGTGCACCTCGCTTCGGCGGTCGACCCACAGCTGGCCGACCTTTCCAACAAGCTGATCTATTCGGCGATGGTGGTCTACACGCTCGCCATGTTCGCCCACATGATCGAGTGGACCTTCGGCAGCAAGGGCGCCGTCGCCGTCCGCTCGAAGGAGCAGGCGGGCAGCCTGGCCGACACCGTCGCCGCGGCCGGGCCGAAGGGCGTCAAGAAGGTCACCGTCACGGTGGCCGGGGCCGGCGGCGGGACCACCACGCTGACCCGCACCGCCGTGGCCGGCGAGGGCGCGACGGTGGTCACCAGCGGCCGCGGCGCGGACGAGGTGGACGGCCCGGGCGCGGCCGGCACCAGCGAGCGGGCCGACCTGGCCGGCCGGATCGCCGTCTCGCTCACGGTGCTGGGCCTGCTGCTGCACGGCGGCGGCATCGTCTCCCGCGGCCTGTCGGTGTCCCGCTGGCCGTGGGGCAACATGTACGAGTTCTCCTGCGCGTTCGCCTTCTCGATGACGGCCGCCTACCTGGTGCTGCTGGCGGCCCGGAAGAACGTGCGCTGGCTCGGCCTGCCGGTCGTCGTGGCCGTGCTGCTGACCCTGGGCATCGCCACCACCACGCTGTACACCGACTCCGACCAGCTCGTCCCGGCGCTGCACTCGCCGTGGCTGGCGATCCACGTCTCCACCGCGATCTTCTGCGGCGGCGCGTTCTACGCGGCGTTCATCGCGACCCTGCTGTACCTCGGCAAGGACTCCTTCGAGAAGCGGATCGCGGCCGGCCTGACCACCGGCCCGCTGGGCACCTCGGCGTCGATCTGGCGCCGCCTGCCCGCCGCGTCCACCTTCGACAAGCTGTCCTACCGGATCAACGCCCTGGTCTTCCCGCTGTGGACGTTCACCATCACCGCGGGCGCGATCTGGGCCGAGGCGGCCTGGGGCAAGTACTGGGAGTGGGACCCGAAGGAGACCTGGTCGTTCGTCACCTGGGTCGCCTACGCCTGCTACCTGCACGCCCGCGCGACGGCCGGCTGGAAGGGGCGCAAGGCGGCCTACCTGGCGCTGGCGGCCTTCGCCTGCTGGCTCTTCAACTACTACGGCGTGAACATCTTCGTCACCGGCAAGCACTCCTACGCGGGGATCTGACCGGGGCGCACACCCACCGGCCCGGCTCTCCGCACATGGTTGGCCGGGCCGACGTGCGACAGGGGTAGGTCGTGCCGGCCGCCAGGCCGGTACGGGAGGGAACTGAGGAGGAATCGCGCAATGGAGTGCGACGAGGTCATGCTGACCGTCCGAATCACCGCCGGCGAGCAGCTGCTGCTCCGCCGGCTCGCCCAGGGGCACCGCAGCGACGTGTCCGAGGTGGTCGCGGACGCCCTGCTGGACATCATCCCCACGCTCAGCGCGCCGGGGGACGCCTACCGGCTGCTCGGCGCCCTCGCGACGCCCGCGCCGTGCGCGCTGACGGTGTGGCTGCCGACCGCGCTGGCCGACCTGCTGGTGCCGGGGGCGGCCCGGATCGCGCAGGTCACCGACGTCCGGGTCGAGTCGGCGAGCGCGGCGCTCGGCGCGGCGCTGCGGCTCTGGCTGGCCCAGGACCCGGTCCGGCTGGCCGCCAACCTCAGCGTGATGCACGCCGGCCGGTCCTCGGCGGCCGCGCTCGCGGCGGCGTGACCGGAAGGAGCGCGGCGGGCCTCAGCTCGCGAGCGGGAGACGGACGGCGGGCACGCCGCGGCCGGGGGCCGCGGCGACCGGCCCGCCGACCGGCTCGGTGAGCAGCCGGCACTCGGCCGCCGTCCGCCCGTCCTGCACCAGCCGGACCACCACCGGCGCCCGGCGCACCCCGCCCGGCGCCGGCTCCCGGACGGCCCGGACGAGGCAGGGCCGGTCCAGCTCGATGTAGTGCTCGAAGGCCGTGACCAGCTCCACCGGCGTCACCGGCTCGGGGTGGCGCAGCCGCTGGGCGGCCTGCCGGGCGGCCTCCAGCACCAGCATCCCGGGCACGTGGTCCAGTGCGGGGTCGGCGAGCACCGGGTGCGCGGGGTCGGTGCGCAGCAGCCAGGTGTCCGGCCGCGGGGTGGGGCTGAGCACCACGTCGGCGGGCCGGGTCCGGCCGACGAGTCCGGGCGGGGCGGGCGCCGGCGGCGGGGCCGGTTCGGCGGGGTGCCGGACGGGGCCGCGCAGCCGGGCGTACCCGGCGGGGGTGGCGGCGCGCAGGCGGACGGAACCGTGGCCGACCGGGCGGCCGTCCCGGCTGATCTCGGCGCTCACCCGCAGCGAGTCGAGCCGGCCGTGCCGCGTCCGGACGTCCTCGCAGCGGGCGGCGAGCATCAGCGAGGCCGGTCCGGTGGTGACGGCGAGGCCGGTCAGGCCGGGCTCACCGAGCGTGTAGGAGAGGTCGGTGAGGGCGAGGTGGTGGTCGTGCGGGACGCCGAATCCGGCGTGGCCGATCAGCAGTCCGGCCTGCCGGACGGTCTCGGCCATCAGCACCGGGTCGTGGTAGCGGTCGCCGGGCAGCCGGTAGAAGCCGTGCAGCCGGGGCCACTGGGCGCCGAGCAGGAACTCGTGCGGGCCGGTGGCCTGCCAGCCGGTGAGCAGGACCTCGGAGACGCAGGCGCGGTGGACGAGGTGCCGGGAGACGGTCCGCTCGTGGAAGCCGTACCCGGGGCGGGGGCGGCCGACGTGGGCGGCCGGGCCGGGGGCGGCCGGGAGGAGGGCGTAGGGGTCGAGGGCGTCCGGCCCTACGATCGGCGGCATGACGGGCCCCCCGCTTCAGGGTGTCGGTCGAGCGGCCGCTGCGGACGCCCCGGGCAGAACATACCTACCACCCGGTATGTCCCGGCGGGTCGGGGTGGCTTCCGTCGCCGGCCCCCGCCCCGGAGCTCACCCTAGGGCCTCTGGGCTGCGGAAACACCGGTTCGACGGGTGGTTCCGACCTTGGGCGGGGGTCCGTCCCCGCTGGACGGCGGGGTCGACGGGGGCGATAGATTAGATACCTACCATGCGGTTTCGGCGGTGGCCGTCCGCATGCGGGGCGTCGCTCGCCGCAGGGGAGGCGGGGCGTGCCGACAGCAACCCGGGTGGGGCGGGGGCCGCGCCCGGTCGAGCGGAGGGGGCCGGGGGCAGTGGTCAAGCAGATGCGCGCGGAACGGACCAGGAACGCCGTCCTGCTCGCCGCGGCGGACACCTTCGCCAGCGTCGGATTCGAGGCCGCCAGCCTGGTCGACATCAGCCGCCGGGCCGGCGTCAGCAAGGGCGCCCTCTACTTCCACTACGTGTCCAAGCAGGCCCTCGCGGACGGCGTGCGCGCCGCCGCCGGGCGGCAGATCGGCTCGGCCGCGCTGCGCGCCCTGCGCGCCGGGGGCGGGCCGCTGCAGGGGTTGATCGACCTCACCCACGAGCTGGCCCGGCTGCTGCGCGAGGACGTGGTGGTCCGGGCGGGCGTCCGGCTCGGCCGGCGGGCCGTCCGCCGCGACGGCCCGGACGCCCCACCCGGCACCGACGCCCGGCCCGGCCCGGACGCCCGGCCCGGCACCGATGCCACCTGGCGCGGTCTGGCCGCCGTGGTCCACCGCCTGCTGGCCCGGGCCGAGGCCGCCGGGGAGCTGTGCCCCGGGCTGGACCGGCGGGCCGCCGCCGACCTGCTCACGGCGCTGGCGGCCGGCCAGGTGCTGCTGTCCGGGGGCACGCCGGACCGGCTCGCGCCGGAGGCCGTCCGCCGGCTGTGGACGGCCGCGCTGCCCGCCCTGGTGCCGGTGGAGCGCCGGGTCGCCTACCAGGTCTGACGGCCTCCGGGAGCGGTCAGGAGGTCCGGTCGGCGATGCTCAGCCGGGCCAGCGCCCGCGGCTCGACGAGCCCGGGCAGCAGCAGCGTCCACAGCTCGCCGATCCGCCGGACCAGGTCCCGCCGGTCGGTGAGCACCTGGGAGCTGAGCTGGATGCCGGTGACGGCCCCGGTGATCACCCCGGCGGCCGCGCCCGGGTCGACCCCGGGGCGCAGTTCGCCGGCCTCCCGGGCCTGCTCCAGCAGGCCGCGCACCAGGTCGATCCAGCCCTGGTAGGCCGCGATCTGCGGCTGGGTGAAGCTGCCGTGCTCGATGGTGAGCCGGATGCTGCCGCGCACCAGCGGGTCGTCCAGGAGGGCGTGCGCGAAGGCGTAGCCGAGGTCGATCAGGATCTGCACCGGGCTGTCCGTGGCGGGCTTCCAGGTGGCGATCCAGGCGCCCTGGCCCTCGATGACGGCGAGCGCGAGCTCTTCCTTGGAGTGGAAGTGGAAGTAGAGGGCGCCCTTGGTGACGCCGGCGCGGTCCAGGATCTCGGCCATGGTGGCGGCGGCGTAGCCGCGCTCGTCGAACACCTCGGCCGCCGCGACGAGCACCGCCTGGCGGGTCGCCAACGCCCGGGCCTGCCTGGCCATCGCAGCCTCCCTGGATAGTTCTGGCGCCCCGGTGGCGGCCTGTTCCACGAGGCCGGCGGGGCGGCGGGCCGCATACCGTCCGGTAGGTATCCTACCGAGCCGCGTCGGGCCCGACCGGTGCGGTCGGCACCCCTGCGGGGTTCCTGCGGGGGGTGTCCCGGGCACGCCGGACGGCCGGCCACCCGCGTGGGGTGACCGGCCGTCGGGAGCTGCGCGGTGCGTCAGGCGGCCTGCTGCCAGCTGACCGGCGAGTAGTACGCCGGGCGGCGCTCCAGGCGCTGCCAGCTGGCGATCGGCTCGATCGGCGCGGCGGCGGCCGCGGCCTGCTGGGCGGCCGTGGCGCGGGCCGCCAGGACGGCGGTCAGGGCGGCCAGCTCCTCGTCGCTGAGCGAGCCGCGGACGATCCGGATGAGGGGTTCGGCGGTAGCGGTCATGTTCTGGTTTCTCCCCCGGTGACTGTGGTGTGTGATGGCCCGGGTGTGCGGCCAGTGGACGCGAAGTGCCGTGCTACATCGGCGGGTTGCCGTGCTTGCGGCTGGGCAGGTCGGCGTGCTTGGTGCGGAGCATGGCCAGCGCGGAGGCGATCACCTGGCGGGTCTCCGCCGGGTCGATGACGTCGTCCACGAGGCCGCGCTCGGCCGCGTAGTACGGGTGCATCAGCTCGTCCTTGTATTCCTTGATCTTCTGGGCCCGCATGGCGTCCGGGTCCTCGGCGCCGTTGATCTCGCGCCGGAAGATCACGTTGGCGGCGCCCTCGGCGCCCATCACGGCGATCTCGTTGGTCGGCCACGCGTAGGACAGGTCGGCGCCGATGGAGCGGGAGTCCATCACGATGTAGGCGCCGCCGTAGGCCTTGCGCAGGATCAGCGAGATGCGCGGCACGGTGGCGTTGC
>NZ_JZKH01000411.1 GCF_000961885.1 Streptomyces rubellomurinus | reverse complement strand
CCGAACTCCGGGTTGTTGATCAGCTCGTGCTCCTGGCGCTCGCGCAGCGCCTCGATGGTCAGCCGGAGCTGGTGCTCGGTCTGGTTCATCGGCTGGTTGTAGAGGTCGGCGACCCGGGTGTGCACCTTGAGGATCGTCTGCGCGACGCTCAGCTCGTACTCGCGCGGCTTCAGCTCGTAGTCCACGAAGGCGCCGGGCAGCTCG
>NZ_JZKH01000042.1 GCF_000961885.1 Streptomyces rubellomurinus | reverse complement strand
CTTCGACCGGCTGGACCTCCCACACGCCCCCGGGGACGGGCCGGTGGCGTTCGGCGGGGTGCTCGGGCCGGCGGAGCTGCTGGCCGCGTACCGGTGCGGGCTGTTCCCGCTGCCCGCCGCGGACGAGTTCGCCGCGGCCTACGCCGAGGCGCGGTACGGGGACGCGGTCGACGCCGGGGAGATCGCCCTGCTGCCGGGCGCGTCGGCCGCCGACGACCCGTACGGGCTCGCCTGGTGGTCGCCCGACCCCCGGCCGGTCATCCCCGTGGACGGCGTGCGGCTGCCGAGCCGGCTCGCCCGGCGGCTGCGCAACGGCGTGTCCTGGTGGACCAGTGCGGACCGCGCCTTCGGGCAGGTCCTCGCGGCCTGTGCCGAAGGGCGTCAACCGGCCTGGCTCACCGCCGAGTTGCGCGGCGTGCTGGAGCAGCTGAACGCGGCGGGCGCGGCGCACAGCGCGGAGGTGTGGGAGGGGGAGGAGCTGGTCGGCGGCGTGTTCGGCGTCGTCGCCGGGCCCGTGCTGAGCCTGGACTCGATGTTCCGCCGCCGCCCGGACGCCGCCCGGGTCGCCGTCGCGGACCTCGCGGCCCGGTTCGGCACGGCCGGCGGGCGGCTGCTGGACGCCCAGTGGGACGGGCCGCACGTGCGCAGCCTCGGCGCGGTGCCGGCGCCGCGCGCCCGGTACCTCGCGGAGCTGGCCGCCGAGGCGGATCTCACACCGCTGGATCCGGAGCCGCTCCCGGTGGCGCGACTAGTAGGCTGACCTGCGGAATCGTCCGCATCGAGCGCGTTGACCCCGCTTCGACAAAATGATTCCTCGTCAGTAACATGACGCCGCGTGTTCAAACCCTCGATAGCCAGGGCCGCCGGCCCGGCGCTCCTCTCCCTCCTCCTCGTCGGGGCCGCCGGCTGCGGCCGTGCCAGTGCCCCCGCCGGTGCGCAGTCCGCGCCCGATCCGACCGCCACCGCCGCCGCGAGCACCACGACCGCCGGGGGCAGCCCGGCCGCCGCCGCGCCCGCCAACGGCACGCCGCACGCCCGGGCCGGGGCGCCCGCCACCGGCCGCCCGCAGCAGGGCGGCGCGGCGCCGGTCACCGCCGCCGCGGCGGGCGACCACCACGCCGCGATCGGCAACCCGGGCAAGGACGGCGGTGCCGTCACCGCCACCACGACCAACCTGCAGCTCACCGGGTACGACGCGGCGGCCGGCACGGCCGTGCTGTCGGCCGGCGGCTCCGGCGCGGCCCCGAGCACGGCCCCGGCGCCGAGCACGGCCCCGAGCCAGGGCGCGGCGCCCGCCGTCCAGGCCGGCCAGCTGATCGCCAGCCCGCCCACCGCCGCCGCGCCGCAGGGCGCGCTGGTGGCCGTCACCGGCGTCAAGCCGGGCGCGGGCGACAGCCTCGCCCTCACCACCCGCCCCGCCACGCTGAGCGAACTGCTCGGCGCCACCGAGGCGGACGGCCAGGTGCCGGTCGACGCGCACGGCATCACCGTCACGCCGCTGGTCAAGGACCTCACGTCCACGGTCAGCGCGGACGCCGTCCCCGGCGCGAAGGCGGACGGCCCGAAGACTGACGGCCCGAAGACTGACGGCGCCGTGCAGGCCGACTTCAGGGAGTCGGCCCTCGCGGACGGCGGCAACGGCGGAGCCGGCGTCAGCGGCGGCATCAAGGCGGACGCCTCCGGCACCCTGAAGATCGACGTCAAGGCGCCCGTCCCGCTGCCGGACGGCCTCAGCCTGGAGGCCGCCGGCTCCCTCCAGCTGCACCCCGCCGTGCACTTCGCCTACCACGGCGCCTCCGGCGGCAGCCCGCGCACCGCCTCGGTCGGCTTCGACGTGGACGCCCACGCGCAGTGGAAGGTCACCGGCGACGCCGCCCGCGGCACCGGCGCCCAGCCCGTCCGGGTGCCGTTCGCCAAGCTGCAGGCCAGCCCGGTGCTGACCGTCGCCGGCCTGCCGATCGTGGTCAACCTCGGCCTCACCTGCTACCTGGAGGTCGGTGCGGACGGCCAGGTGCACCTGGAGGCCGAGCAGGACGCGGCCGGCACCTGGGCCGTGAAGGCCGACTACACCGGCGGCAAGGGCTGGGCGTCGACGACCAGCGCCGACACCAAGGTCTCCCCGGTGCACGTGAAGCTCAACGGCAAGGCCGCGGTGCGCGCCGCGCTGGGCGCCGAGGTCAACGTCGGCCTGTACGACACGGTCGGCGTCGAGGCCACCGTCGCCCCCTACCTGAGCGCCCGCGCCGAGGGCTCGCTGGTCGCCGACTCCTCGGGCAAGGCGCCGCAGGCGCAGGGCAGTTGGTCGCTGGTCGGCGGTGTCGACCTGAACGGCAGCCTGCTCGCCCACCTGAAGATCTTCGGCACCCCGCTGTTCGAGAAGAAGATCCCGCTGCCGCCGTTCCACCGCGAATGGCCGCTGCTCGGCGGCTCGGCGGCGCTCCCGTCCGCCCGCCCGAGCGCCGGCTGAGGCCCTCGCGCCTCCTTCCGCCGTCGCCCGCACCCGCACTACGCTGGCCGCCATGCTGTCCATCGTGGTGGCCCCCTGGGCGGGCGACGCGGAGCCGGTGTTCACCCGGCACCCGGACGAACTGTACGACGCGGCGAGCACCATGAAGGTCGCGGTGCTCGCCGCGCTGCACCGCGGCGGGGCCGACCTCGACGCCGAGGTGCCGGTGGAGAACCGCTTCGAGTCCGTCGTCGGCGGGGAGTTCGGCAACCTGCGGGACTGGGACAGCGACGAGCTGCCCTGGCGGCTGCTCGGCGGCCGGGCCCCGCTGCGGCTGCTCGCCGAGCGGATGATCACCCACTCCTCCAACCTGGCCACCAACCTGTGCCTCACCCGCACCGACCAGCGGGCGGTGGCCGAGGTGTGGCGCCGTGCCGGGGCGACCCGCAGCGCCAGCCCGCGCGGCATCGAGGACTACGCGGCGCGCTCCGCCGGCATCCACAACCTGGTCACCGCGCGGGACTTGGTGCGGCTGCTGCGCTCGCTCGCCGACGAGCCGGAGCTGCTGGCCCTGCTGGAGCGCAACGCCTTCCGGGTGGACCTCGCGGCCGGGCTGCCGCCGGGCACCCGGATCGCCTTCAAGAACGGCTGGGTCCCCGGCGCCCGGCACTGCGTCGGCCTGGTGCACCCGCCGGACTGCCCGCCCTACCTCCTCGCGGTCTGCTACACCGGCCCGCTCGCCGACGGCAGCGACCGCACCGACCCGGCGGCCCGCCTGCTCGCCCGCGTCTCGGCGGCGGTGTGGCGGCGCCGCGCGGAGATCACCCCGCGCTGAGCGCGCCCCGAGTGTCAGTTCCGATGGTTCCGAGGGCTCCGAGCGTGCGAAGCCCCTCCAGCGCGGGCTCGTTGAGTAGGTTGATCCGTACGAAGCCTTCGTGGCCGGTGAGTTCGAAGTGGCGCTGGTCGAGGGCGAGCAGCCGGTCGGCGGGCGCGGCGGGGCGGGCGAACAGGAAGTAGCCGGTGTCGACCGGGCTGTCGGCGAGCAGCGCGCCACCGGCCAGCAGGCGGCGGTGGTTGGCGCGGACGTGCTCGATCAGCCGCCGGTTGCCCTCGCCGTCGAGCATCAGGTCGGCGGCGCGGTGGGCGAACAGCCGGTCGGCGGCGGTGGCGTCCCCGTGCAGGTTGAGGTGCAGCTCGGCGAGCGGTTCGCGCAGGGCGCAGGGGGTGATCAGGTGGGCGCAGCGGTAGCCGTGGATCGACAGGGACTTGGTGGGGCAGACCAGGCGCAGGGTGAGGTCGGCGGGCAGTGCGGCGCTCTCCTCGCGGCGGCCGCCGTCCCAGCGCAGGTACTGGAACGTCCCGTCGACGAACACCGTGGAGCCCGTGGCCAGTTGCCACTCGGCGATCCGGGCGAGGAGCCCGGCCGGAACGGGCCGCCCGGTGTACCAGAGCGGGTCGGTGAGCAGCAGGACGCTCCGCTCGTCGGGCAACTCGGCCGTGAAGCCCGGCTGGTGGGCGTGCAGCGGGCTGACCGGGACGGGCTCGATGCCGAACTGTCGGAAGAAGTAGGCGAACTTGTAGTAGACGGGCGGCAGGTAGTGGACCCGGCGCACGCCGGTGAGCCGCAGCCAGGTGCAGAAGGTGCCGAGCAGGCCGCTGGACCCGGCGGCCGGGATGACCTGTTCCGGGCCGATCGCCACGCCGTCCCAACGGCTGTGCAGCCGGGCGATCTTGGCGCGCAGCGCGTGGTCCTCGCCGAGGGCGGCGTAGCGGGTGACGTCGGTGAGGCGGTGCGGCGGGGTGTCGGCGAGCGGGCCGAGGTAGTCGGCGACGAAGGGGTGGCCGCCGTTGTAGTCGGAGACGAACAGCCGCCCGCCGGGCCGCTGCCGCTCGCGTTCGATCTCCTCGTGCAGGTCGAGCATGCGGAACAGGGACGCCTGCGTCACCGGAAACCCCCCGGACTGATGGCCGTTCAGGTCGCCCGCCAGCCTGCTACGGGCTCCCGCGCGGTGGCAAGTACGCGCGGGAGCCCCGGGGTGCGTCAGCAGGCCGGCCGGGCTCCGTACGGCAGGGCTCAGTGCGGCCGGCCTCAGTACGGCTGGACGAGGACGTGGGCCGCGCCGGGGACGCCGACCTTGAGCAGGGCGTCCTCCTCCTCGGTGGTGGGGGTGCCGGTCTCCTGCTTGAGGACGGCCCGGGAGAGCGCCTGAACCCACAGGGCGCGCGGCCTGCGCCGCTCCTCCCAGGCGGTGAGCGCGGACGGGACGTCGGGGGCGGCGTCCAGGGCCTGGGCGAGGACGAGGGCGTCCTCGACGGCCATCGCGGCGCCCTGGGCGAGGTGCGGGGTGGAGGCGTGCGCGGCGTCGCCGGCCAGCACGATCCGGCCGAGGTGCCAGGGCCCCTCGACGGCGACCTGGGAGATCCGCGAGTACACCACGGCGGCCGGGTCGGTGACCTGGGCGAGGGCTTCGGCGATCGGGCCGCCGAAGCCGGCCAGGCGCTCGTGCAGCTGCTCGTGGGCCCGCTGCGGGTCGGGGCGGAAGTCCTCGGCCTCGGCGAACACCGAGCCCAGGTACATGAGTTCGTCGCTGATCGGGGTGAGCAGCGCCTTCGCCTTGAGGTTGCCGGTGGACATCAGCACGCCGTCCAGTCCGGGCGAACGCGGCAGGGTGACGCGCCAGTTGGCGAAGCCGGTGTACTCGGGCCGGTAGGCGTCGCCGTGGAGGCGGCGGCGCAGCGGCGAGCCGATGCCGTCGAAGCCGACCACCAGGTCGTAGCGGGTGTGGTGGCCGTCGGTGAGGGTGACGTCCACGCCCCGGGCGTCCTCGGCGAGTTCGGCGATGGTGGTGCCGAAGCGCAGCGCGGCGCCGGCGGCCGCGGCGGCCTCGGCGAGGACGCGGGCGAGGGCCGGGCGGGGGATGCCGTTGGCGGCGGGCGCCTCGCCCATCCGGGGCTGGGGGATGCGGGCGAGGACGGCGCCGGCCGGGTCGCAGACGGTCAGTGCCTCCCAGGCGAAGCCGGCGGCGAGGCAGGCGTCGAGCACGCCGATCTCGCGCATCACGTGCAGGGCGTTGGAGGGCTGGATGATGCCGACGCCGAGGGCCTCCGGCCCGTCGCGCAGTTCGGCGACGTCGACGTGGTGGCCGTTCCGGGCGAGGGCGGTGGCGGCGGTGAGGCCGCCGATGCCGCCGCCGTGGACGAGGACGCGCAGGGGTGGGGTCATGGGGCGGTGGTTCTCCGTACGGTCGACAGCGGGCGGGCGGGCTCAGCCGGCGGGGACGGCAGGGACGGCGGGGACGGCGGCGGCGAGGTCGATCAGGTGGTCGACGAGGGCGAGCAGCACGTCCCGGCCGAAGGCGCGTTCGCGGGCGTCGCCGATCAGCATCGGCACCTGCGGGTCGAGGTCGAGGGCGGCCCGGACCTCCTCCGGGGTGCGGGTGTTGTGGCCGTGGAAGCAGTTGATGGCGACCACGAAGGGGATGCCGCGGCCCTCGAAGAAGTCGATCGAGGCGAAGCTGGTGTCCAGGCGCCGGGTGTCGGCGATGACGACGCCGCCGAGGGCGCCGTTGACCAGGTCGTTCCACATGAACCAGAAGCGTTCCTGGCCGGGCGTGCCGAACAGGTAGACGACCAGCTCGGGGCTGACGGTGATCCGCCCGAAGTCCAGGGCGACGGTGGTGGTGTCCTTCTGGTCGACGCCGGCGAGGTCGTCGATGCCGACGCTGGCCCGGGTCAGGTACTCCTCGGTGCGCAGCGGGGCGATCTCGCTGACCGCGCCGACCATCGTGGTCTTGCCGACGCCGAAGCCGCCCGCGATGAGGATCTTGACGGCGGCCGGTGCTTCGACGGTGGTGCTGGGGTGGGGTGTTGCCATGGTGGTTCAGAGTCTCCGGAGTCCGTCGCGTACGGCCGAGAGGAGGCCGTGGTCCAGGCCGGCCGCGCCCCTGCCCGCGCCCCCGCCCGTACCCGCGCGGCCGTCGCCGGCGGCGCGGGCCACCGCGAGCGGTGCCCGGGCGGTGAGCAGGCCCTGGGCGACCAGGTCGCCGAGCAGGATCTTGGTGACCGAGACCGGGAGGTCGAGGGCGGCCGCGAGTTCGGCCACGGCGGCCGGGCGCCGGCAGCGGTCGAGGATCTGCCGGTGCTCGGGCTGCAGGGCGCGCGGCCCGGACCGGCTGCCGCGGGCCAGGGCGGCGTCGGCGGCCTCCCCGTTGGTGGTCAGCACGGTGATGAGGGTGAGGTCGTCGCGCTCGGGCGCGGTGCGGCCGCGGGTGATGGTGTACGGGCGGACCATGATGCCGCCGTCGTCCTCGGCGTCCTGCTCGGCCAGTTCGCTCCAGTGCGGCGGCCGGACGGCCCGGTCCGCTGCGTCAGCGTCCGCGCCGTCCCGCCCGTCCGCGCCGACCGCGCCAGCCGCGCCGTCCGGGCCCTCCGGCTCGTGCGGGCCCACCCGGGTCAGCCCCGGGCCCGGGCGGCGAAGGCGTCGAAGGAGCCGGCCCCGTCGCGCGCCGGGGTGGTGAGCTTCTGCCCGACCTGCTGCACCAGGGTGTGCATGGCGACGGACATCACCTCGGCGTCGACCTCCTGGGAGGCGATCACCGCCAGGTGGGTGCCCTGGGCGGCGGCGATGACGAACAGCCAGCACTCGGCGAGTTCGACGATCACCTGGTGCACCGGCCCGCCGTCGAAGAGCTGGCCGACGCCCCGGGCGAGGGACTGCTGGCCGGTGGCGACGGCGGCCAGCCGCTCGGCGTCGGCCCGCTCGATGCTGCGGGAGTGGCTGACCACCAGGCCGTCGTCGGAGAGCAGGACGGCGTTGCGGGTGCCGGGCACGTCGTCGACGAGTCCGTCCAGCAGCCAGTCGAGGTCCTGCGGGGTGGCGGTGGTGCGGTTCATTCCTGCTCATCCGTTCGTGTGGTTCCGGGGTCCACGGCCGCGTGGGCGCGCGGGGAGGGGGCGGGCGCGCCGGCCCCGGTGGCCGGGAGTCCGTCCGGGTCCGCGGCCCCGCCCCGGCCGCGGGCGGCGCGGGACTGCCGCTGGAAGGCGCCGATGGTGGCGCCGGAGCGCCGCACCGGGTGCTGGGGCGGCGCCTCCGCCGGGGCGGGCTCGTCGACCCACTGCTGGGTGGCCGGCGGCACGCGCAGTTCGGCGGCCAGGCTGGCCTGGCGGACGCGCTGCGGCAGCGGCGGCTGCCCGCCGAAGACCGGGCCGGGCGGCGGCGGGGGCGGGGGCTCGGCGGTGCGCCGCTCGGCCAGCCGGTAGTGGTCGGCGGGGCGGTACTGCTCGTCCGCGTAGGGGGCCTCGGCGTCGGTGATCCGGGCGTAGGCGATGTCGGGGTAGGCGGGGGAGCTGTGCTGGATCGGCTGCTCGGGCTGCGCGGGCTTCCCCGGCGTGCGGGCCGCCCCGAGCGCCCCCGGTTCGGCGGCCTTCGCGGGCTGCGGCGCCGGCTGCCGCGACGGCCCGTCCGGCCGCCGGGTGGCCTCCAGCGGCGACAGGAGCGGCCCGACCGGCGCGCCGGCCCCGTCCTCGTCGATGGTGAGCAGCTTCCGGCGCGACTGCGCCACCAGAGGGATCTCCGGCTCGCTCGGGACGGCCTCCGGCAGCCAGGTGTCGCCGTCGATGACCAGCTCGTCGGGGACGAGCACGACGACCCGGGTGCCGCCGAACGCGGACGGCCGGAACTCGATCTTCAGCCCGGTGTGCGCGGCGAGCCGGGCGATCACGTGGAAGCCGAGCCGGACGTCCTCGGCCCGGGTGAGCACGTCGGTGCGCGGCGGGCGGTTCATCAGCTCGTTGGCGGCGAGGTACTGGTCGGGCTCCATGCCGAGGCCGCGGTCCTCGATCTCGATCGCCAGCCCGCGCCCGACCATGGCGGCCCGGACGTCCACCGGGGTGGGCGGCTTGGAGAAGGTGGTGGCGTTCTCCATCAGCTCGGCGAGCACGTGCACCACCGGCCCGACCGCCCGCTCGGACAGCCACGGCCGTCCCTCGACCTCCAGCACGATCCGGCGGTAGTCCGGCACCTCGCCCTGCGCGGCCCGCAGCACGTCCAGCAGCTGGACGGGCTTGCGCCAGCGCCGCTGCGGCTGGCCGCCGGCCATGATGACGAGGTTCTCCTCGTAGCGGCGCAGCCGGGCGGTGAGGTGGTCGAGGTCGAACAGGCCCTCCAGGACCTCCGGGTCCTCGTGCTTGCGCTCCAGCTCGTCCAGCTTGCGCAGCTGGCGTCCGATCAGCAGCTGGGTGCGGCGGGCGATGCGCTGCAGCAGCCGCTCGAAGCCGCGGTGCTGCTCGGCCTGCCGGACGGCTGCGGCGAGGGCGGCGGAGCGGGCCAGGTTGAGGGCGTCGCCGAGGCGGGCGAGCTCGTCGGTGCGGGCCCGGCCCGCGGCGCCGTCCCGGACCTCGGGGGCGAGGGTGCGGGCGTCGACCTGCTCGCCGCGGCCGAGGCGGTCGACCACCTCGGGCAGGGTGCGCCCCATCTCCTCGGCCTGGGTGTGCAGTTCGCCGATGCGGCGGCGCAGCGAGCGGCTGATCCGCCAGGAGGCGACGGCGACCGCGATGACGGTCACCAGGCCGATGACGGTGGTGAGCACGACCACGGTGAGCAGGTGGAGGATGGTGCCCTTGCCGACCTCGACGACGCCGTCGGTGCGGGTCTCGATGGCCTTGACCAGCTGCGGGTTGAGCTGGTCGATGGCCTGGCGCCACTGGTCCTGGACGGGCGGGAGCCGGACGGCGCCGGTGGCGTCGGCGGCGGTGGGCCGGGTGAGCTGCTGCTCGACGGCGGTCTTGGCCTGCCAGGCGGGGCCGGCCATCAGCTGGTGCCAGGCGGTGGCCTCGCCGCCGGGCAGGTAGGGGAGGACCTGCACGGTGAAGAGGTGGTCCTGGGCGCCGATGGCGAGCTGGACCTGCTGGTGGTCGGCGGTGCTGAGCAGCCCGGCGGGCCAGCCGCGGGCGAGGATCGCGTCCTCGCGGGCGAGCATCTCCTTGGCCCAGAAGGCGTTCACCAGGGTCTTGGAGATCCAGGTGACCTCGCCGGTGTCGACGTGGCTGAGGGCGGTGAACAGCCGCAGGTCCACCGCGATCAGGTCGGTGTAGTAGGTGTAGACGGCCTGTTGGTCGGCCGGCGCGCGGTCGGCGAGGGCGCGGTCGACGGCGGCCCGCTGTTCGGGCAGCCGGTTCATCGCCTGTCGGGCCTCGGCGACGGCGTCCCGGACCTCCTGGGGCGCGCTGTCGGCGGTCTCGGCGGACAGGGCCTGGAACTGGCGCACCGCCTCGTCGGTGGCCTGCCGCTGGCGGCGCAGCCGGTCGGCGTCGGTGCCGGGCCGGGCGAGGGCCTCGGCGGTGAGCCGGCGCTCGTCCTGGAGGTTGTAGTAGACGTGGTTGGAGGGCTGGCCGGCCTTCTGGGCGAGCAGCCCCTGGGCGGCCTGCCGGCTGAAGTCGAAGGCGGTCCGGCCGCTGGTGACGGCCCACAGGGCCACCAGGGCGAGGCTGGGGACGACGGCCAGGACGAGAAGTGCCGTCCGCAGGGACAGGCGTGGTCGCCTGCGGGGGGCCTTCGGCGTCGGGGGCCGCCGATTCGCACGCGCGCGCAGAGCTGACTCCTAGGGGATGGCGGCAGGCCTTGAGGGGGCGGGCCGTCCGGGGTTCGGACTATAACGAGTTGACGAGTTGACGAGCCGATATTAGTCATACCGTGTGATTGACGTGAAAGGGTGTGCGCTGTCCACCCGGTGCTCCGTCGTCACGCGGACCCGACGTCACCCGCGCGTTGAACGTCCGCACACGAAGCGCCCCTGGTTGGCGGCGTTTGATGCGCCGTCACTGCAGGTCGCGCCCGCCGGATGACGACCGCGTGAAAACTGCGTGACGCCCCTCCGGTACGGCCGTTGGCGCCCGAACGGCATGATGGGCCGATGACCGACTCCCTCCCCGCCCGCAGCCGGGCCGTCGCCGAAGCACTCGCCGCCGCCGGAGTCCCTGGCCGGATCGTCGTCCTGCCCGACTCCGCCCGCACCGCAGCCGAGGCCGCCGCCGCCCTCGGCTGCGAGGTCGGCGCCATCGCCAACAGCCTGGTCTTCCACTGCGACGGCGCACCCCTGCTCGTCATGACCAGCGGCGCCCACCGCGTCGACACCGCCTACCTGGCAGCGCGGCTGGGTGCCGGCTCCATCACCCGCGCCGGCGCCGACGAGGTCCGCGAAGCCACCGGCCAGGCCATCGGCGGCGTCGCCCCCACCGGCCACCCGGCCCCGCTGCGCACCGTCGTCGACACCGCCCTCGCGCAGTACTCACAGCTGTGGGCCGCCGCCGGGCACCCGCACACCGTCGTCCCGATGACCTACGACGAGCTGCTGCGTGTCACGGGCGGCACCCCGTCCGCCGTGACCCCCGACTGACCCGCCCGCCCGGGCCGCCCGGCCCGGGCATGAAATCCTCTCCTGGCTCCGGGAAAAGGCCGTTGATCATCGGCGGTTGATCGCCGATCATCAATCCTTGTCACACATGATCATCTGACGAGAGGAAACGGCCACATGTCGTTTCAGGCGTACCTGGACACCATCGAGACCAAGACGGGCCTGACCCCCCGCGCCTTCATCGCCCTGGCGCAGGAGCGCGGCTTCGACGACCCGTCCACCAAGGCGGGCGCGATCCTCACCTGGCTCAAGGAGGACTACGACCTCGGGCGCGGCCACGGCATGGCGCTGGTGCACGTCATCAAGAACGGCCCCAAGATCGACGCCAAGCACGTCGGCACGACCGGCTCGCACCGCGACGAGTCCGACACCCTCTGGCTCGACGGCAAGGCCACGCGCCCGTCCTGAACCGTTGGCCCGCCCCTCGTCCGTTCCCGGAGGACCCGGTATGACCTGGACCGAACGCACCGTCGTCCGCGAGGGCGTCCGCCTCGCCTGCCGCGACTGGGGCGGATCGGGCCCGCCGGTCGTCCTGCTGCACGGACTGGCCGGCCACGCGGGCGAATGGGACGCCCTCGCCCGGGACCTGAGCCGCCGCCACCGCGTCGTCGCCGTCGACCAGCGCGGCCACGGCGCGAGCGAGCGCCGGCCCGGTGACGTCTCCCGCGCCGCGTACGTCGCCGACGTCGTCGCCGTCGTCGAGCAGCTCGACCTGCACCGCCCGGTCCTGCTGGGGCAGTCGCTGGGCGGCCACACCGCCATGCTCACCGCCGCCGCCCACCCCGGCCTGGCGCGCGCACTCGTCCTCGTCGAGGCGGGCGCGGGCCGCGCCGCGCCCGGCCTGCCGGCCGAGATCGGCGCCGCGCTCGACGCGTGGCCGACGCCGTTCCCCTCCCGCCCGGCCGCCGTCGAGTTCTTCGGCGGCGGCGAGGTCGGCGAGGCCTGGGCGGCCGGCCTGGAGGAACGCGACGGCGGCTGGCGGCCGCGCTTCGACCGGGACGTGATGGTCGACGCGCTGGCCGAGAACACCCGGCGCTCCTACTGGGACGAGTGGACGGGCATCGCCTGCCCGACGCTGCTCGTCCTCGGCCGCTCGGGCATCATCCCCGCCGCCGACACGGCGGCCATGCTCGACCGGCGCCCGGAGACCGTGGCCGCCAGCGTCCTCGCGGCCGGCCACGACGTCCACCTCGAACAGCCGGACGCCCTGCGGCAGTTGCTCCGCGCCTTCCTCGACGGGCCCGCCGCTGACCTCACGCCGGGGGGATGAGGGACCCCAGCGGCGGGCACGGGCCGGGAACGGTGCTGACGCCCGGCCGCTCCACGAACGCCCGGGCGGCGGCGGCCTGTTGGCGGTGGGAATCGAGCTCGTCGGCACGCCAGGCGTCGCGGCGGGCGCGGGCGAAGTCCCAGTCGTCGGAGACGAGGTCGAGGGCGACGTTGCCGGAGGCGCGGCTGGTGTCCGCCTTGATCGCGGCCCGCTGCAGGGCGGTCTGGACGGCCGAGAGTTCGAGCCGGGTGACCAGGACGCCGGGGGTGTTCGGCACCCGGGTCGGCAGCGGCGCCTGGGGGAGCGCCGAGATCCCGGTGTCCAGGCGGCCGATGTTGTCGACGGACGCCCGCGTGGCGTCCCGGGACATCAGCAGGATCTCCCGGTGCGCCCAGGTGACCTCGTCGAGGTCGGCGGGGGAGATGACCATCCGCTGGTAGGCGTTGCGGAACGCCGGGTCGGCGTGGAACGGGCGCAGCGCCTCCCCGTGCAGGGCGAGGCAGTCGTTGAACCCGTAGGAGACCGCGGCGTTGAGGTGGTACAGGCCCTGGTCGGACTGCCCGCGCTCGAACGCCATGCCGGCCAGGCCGCTGTGCCCGGCGGCGACGAGCCACGCCGAGTCCGGGCCGAGCCCGGCGGCGCGGGCGATGACGTCGTGGAAGCCCGCCGCGGGGTCGACGCCCTGCGGAGCGCCCAGGAACGCCCGCGCGAGCGAGGCGAACACGCCCTGCCCGGGAACGGCCGCGGCGGCCGGGCTGGTCAGGTTCGCCACCAGCAGCTCGTGGACGCGCGCGGCGAGGGCGCTGACGGTGTCGGCCACGGGGCTCCTCGGACGTCTTTTCCTGGACGCGGTGGGCGCGGTAGGCCCTGACGGTACGGCACCGGCCCGCCGCGCGGAAGCGGCGGTCCCTGCCGCTGCCGGGAGTTGCGCGGAGCGCGCGGCGCGGGGTCGTACGTCGGGTTCGTACGTCGGGTTCGTACGTCGCCGGTCCCGGATCCGCTGCGCCCGACGCCCGATTGACGGCCGTCCGGGTGCGCGGCCGATGATGCAGAACCGGTGCCGGTCGTGCCGGATCGTCGGGTGCCGTACGGCTGGGAGGACGCCTGCGCATGTGGGGCAAGTGGATCGGTTGCGAGGTGCCGGACGCCGCGCGCGGGCGGTTCTGGGCGGCCCAGCGGGCGTGGGAGGCGATCGGCGACCAGCCGGGCCTGGTCGGGCAGGTGGGCGGCTGGGACCATGCGGCCGGGCGCGCGCACGTGCTGGGCCTGTGGCGCGACGCGGACGCCCACGGGCGCTTCCTGCGCGAGCGGCACGACCAGGTGCTCGCCGGCTCCGGGCAGCGCGGCGCCTACACGGCCATCGAGACCGCCACCGGCGAGGTCGTCCTCACGATGGAGGGGGAGGAGCCCGACCTGCCCGGGGCGCTCGCCCGCGCGGCCCTGCTCCGCGTCGCCGACTGCCGCCTGCTGCCCGGCCGCGAGGAGCACTTCCTGGACGTCCAGCGCCAGGTGTGGGCCCCCGGCATGGCGGCGGCCGGCGGCCTGCTCGGCGGCGTCGTCACCCGCCTCGACGAGGCCCGCCACCTGGTCGCCACCCTCTGGTCCGACGCCGCCGCCCACCGCCACTACACCGCCGAGTACCTGCCCGGCCTGCGCTCCCGCGCCGGGCTCGCGGGCGACGTCCGGTCGCTGACCGGCCACGTGCTCACCCTCGAACCGGCCTGGCGCGTCCTGCCGGAAGCCCGACCGGGCGGAAAACCACCGGCGCCGGGCACCGGATCCGTGGCACCATGCACCGCATGACGACCAACCGAAGGGCCCATGCCGCGTAGCCGGCCGGACCAGGTCCGGGCCCGGCTCCCCCGCCACCGGACGCACGGCGCACAACCGGTGATCGACGGCGTCTCCGCCCGCACGCTGTCCGCGATCGCCCACCTCGAACGCACCCGCACCCACCTGCAACCGGGGGCCGTCGCCCGCGCCCTGCGCCTGTGGCAGGAGTACGTCCACCGCCCCGAGCGCGACCTGTGGGACGACTACGAGGACGGCAGCGCCGAATGCCACTGCTGCGGCGACCCCCTCGAAGCCCGCGCCCTCCTCGACACCGTGCAGAACGCCCTGCCCCCGCGGGCCGCCCGCGAGCTGCGGAGGATCATCGACAGGTCCGACGCCCTGTGGGGCTCCTGGTGATCACGGCCGCTGCGCCACCGTGTGATGCTGTGGTTCAGGTCAGGGGTCGCGCCGCTCCTGGATCGCCGAGGTGGTGAAGGCGGCCGCCAGGACGACCGCGAGGGCCAGCACGACGGCTCCGATGCCGATGGCCGTCCAGCCGCCGCTGGTCAGGCTGTCCAACTGCTCCGCGTAGGTGGAGTCCTGGGGCTTCGGCATGCCCTCGGTGACCTCGACCGGGCGGGCGTGGCAGACGTCGCCGGGGGACATCGGCTTGCCGAAGCAGGTCGGCACGGCGGTGTGCAGCTTGTCGTAGCCCATCAGCAGCAGGCCGGTGCCCGCGACGAGCAGGACGAGGACGATGAACACGGACGGCTCCGCTCCGAGATCACATGTCGGTCAATCCGATTTATGGCAGGGGTAGCGGCCGGGAGGATGGTCGGTATGAGAATCAGGTACGGCGTTTTCCTGTCCGGTGCGGCGATGCTGCTGGCGGCCTGTTCGGGCTCGGACGGCGGTGGCGCACGTCCGGCCCCTTCCACGCCGGCGGTGGCGTCGACGGTTCCCGGCGGTCCCACGACCACGGCCACCTACACGCCCCGGCGGGTCGTCACCTCGGTCGAACTGGACCAGACCGCCGCGAAGTTGAAGCACCGGGCGGCGGCGCTGGGCCTGGGCGACCCGAAGGTCGAGGTCGGTGGCGACGGCACGCTCACGGTGACGGCGGTCGGCGGGACCAAGGAGAAGTTCACGGCGCTGGCGGCCCAGGGCCAGCTCGGCTTCCGCCCGGTGGTCGCGCTCGCCCCGAGCGGAGTCACCCTGCCGACCGGGCCCGGGGCGGCGGAGGCGGTGACCCAGGGCGCGGTGCCGGCCGCGCTGGCCGGCCAGTTCAACGCGCTCGACTGCGCCGATGCGGCGCAGCGCGGCGCGCTGACGGCCGACCCCGGGGCCGAGGTCCTCGCCTGCTCACCTCAGAAGCCGAGCTTGTGGGAGAAGCTGGTGCTCGCCCCGGTCGTGGTCGACGGGCAGAACCTGACGTCGGCGAAGGCCGTGAACGACGAGCAGAACGGCGCCGGCTGGCAGATCCAGCTGACCTTCGACCCCACCGGCACGGCGGCGTTCGCCGACATCACCGGCAAGTTGGCGCCCCAGCCCACGCCGACCAACGAGTTCGCGATCGTGCTGGACGGCCGGGTCCTGTCGCACCCGGCCGTGCGCAGCTCCATCCCCGGCGGCACCGCGGTGATCAGCGGCTCGTTCACGAAGGACGAGGCCCAGCAGCTCGCCGCCCAGATGTCCGACCGGCTTGCGGTCGGCCTCACCCTGGCCGGAACCACGGCCCCGAGCTGAGCGGTTCGCGGCAGCGCGGGAAGTCGGCCGGTCCGACGTCCCGCGCGGCAGCGGTTCTGGCGGACTACTCCTGGGGGGCCTGGCGGCACCCGTTGGCCGCGATGACGGCGGGGACGTAGTCGTCCCGCAGGATCCGGTAGCAGGCCCGGAAGGCCTCCTCGCCGCCGGCCGCCCCGACCTCGCAGGCGTCCTGCACGAGCAGCTTGTCGGCGTCGGGCTTGTTATCCAGGACGTAGGAGAAGCACGCGTGCGGGGTGGCGCTCGCGGCCGGGGCGAGGGCGATGACACCGCCGAGGGCGAGGGCGAGGGTGCAACCGGCGGCGGCGACCCGTCGTGCCAGCTTCATCGTGGGTGGATCCTTTCGGTCAGCGTGGAGTTGACGGCCGGCGCGGGCGTCCTTCGCCCACGAATCCCAGCCGTGCCCATGCCTACCGGAAGGCTCGAACCGCCCGGCCCGATGCCGCGCCGCGCCCGATCGAGATCACCCTCAAGGGCGCACCTGCCTAGTCCGGAACGGCGGCGGTGGCGGCGGCGTAGGTGAGGAAGGACTGCCAGGCGGCGGGGGAGAAGGCGAGGTGGGGGCCGGTCAGGTCCTTGGAGTCGCGGACGAGGACGGCCTCGGCGGTCTCGGCGATCTCGACGCAGTTGGCGCCTTCGTTGCCGCTGTAACTGCTCTTGAACCAGAGGAGTTCCATACCGGTTGACGGTACGCCAACGGCCCGCCGCTCGGAAGCGGTGGGCCGTTGAGGGGAGGTCCGGATCAGACCTCGTGGATGGCGGCGAACTTCACGAACGCCTCCCACGCGGCCGGCTCGAAGGCCAGCTGGGGGCCGCTCTTGTCCTTGGAGTCACGCACGTGGACGACGCCGGGGGTGTCGGCGACCTCGACGCACTGCGCTTCCTCGTTGGTGCTGTAGCTGCTTTTGAACCACGTCAGCTCGGACATGCTCACCGCTCTCCCAGGATCTTCTCGATCAAGGCAAGGGACTCCGCCAGGCTGAGAGCCTGCGCCCTGATGCTGCTGTACCGTGCGGCCATATTACGGACTTCCACCGGGTCCGTGATCAGCCGGTTCACGTGCTGTGCGGCCGCGTAGCAGACCTGCGGTCGGTTCGGAGGCGTCAGGAGCGTGAACGAGCCTCCCATGCCGGCGTGGCTCATTCGGTCGAGCGGCATCACCTGCAGCTCGGGGCCTCTCATCTGCCCCACGTCGAGCAGGTGCCGGAGCTGGTCGGCGTGCACATCCCACCCGCCAAGAGGGCGCCGAAGAACGCTCTCGTCCAGCACCCACGTAACCACCGGCAGGGGCCAGCGGTTCAGGATCTCCTGCCGAGCCAGTCGTGCCGCCAGCCACTTGTCGATCTGTTCGGGAGAGAGGAGCGGGCGCCGCATCTCGTACAGCGCGCGGATGTACGCCTCGGTCTGCAAGAGCCCAGGAATAACCATCGTGCTGTACTCGTGGATCTCCAGGGCCTTCGCCTCCTCAGAGGTGAAGGCCCTGTTGAAGGCCGGGTGGCGCTCGCTCATCCGGACCTTCGCCCTCATCACGTCGTCCGCGACGACCTTCAGCGCACCCTGCGCGTTGAACAGGTCGTCGACCACCGTCAGGTACTCGACCCTGGCGGTTCGGACACCTCGCTCCATCGAGCCGATCTGGTCCTCGCTGTAGCCGGTCAGCTTGGCCACCTGCTTCTGCGTGTAGCCGGCCCGCTCCCGGAAGAACTTGATCAGCTTTCCGACCGCGCTGTAGAGCTCCGCCACCCCGTCCGACAGGACCTCCTTCTCGCCGTCCTCGAAGACCGTCCCCGTGACACCGTCAGCCGCCATCTCCCGTCCTTTCGATCGATTGATCTGCGCCCGCCCGTCGGGCGAACCGTGAGCACCCGTACAGCCACTCTCCGTGCACGCCGGATGCATGGTCAGAGTACGTTCGCGCCACCACGCTTTTCCCCATGACGACGGAAATCCCCCTCGACAGCCCCGACAGCCACACCAGCCTCCTCGACGCCACGCCCAAGGGCGCCGCCATCTGCCGGCGCATCGCCAGACGTCAACTCGCTACCTGGGGGCTGGACTCCACGCACACCGAGCCGTTCCACTGCGCGCTCCTCATCGTCACCGAGCTCGCCGCGAACGCGATCACGCACGGACGCATCGCGGGGCGCGGCTTCGAACTTCACCTCTCCCTCACCACCTCCGCGCGCCGGGGCGGCGCCACCCTCCGCATCGAGATCAGCGACCCCCGGGGCGACCGCCTGCCCGCCCTGCCGACCGTCCACGTCGCCGACGCCCAGTCCGGGCGCGGCCTCACCCTCGTCGACGCCCTCTGCGACCGCTGGGGCACCATCCCGCGCTTCCCCAACTCCAAGACGGTCTGGGCCGAACTCGACCTCACCGCCCCCGACGCCACCGATGCGTCCTGAACCCCGCGATACCCCCGGCCAGGCGACTCTCTGCACGATCCTCCCCTTCGCCCTGCTCCTCGCCCTCCTGGCCTGGATCCACCCCCTCACCGAGCCCCGTCACCCTCGACCCGCCCCCGCCGCCACGGCCTCACCCTCCCCAACTCCCTGACAAGAACCCAGGAGTGGGAAGTCGACCCCACCGACTTCCCACTCCTGGCAGAATGTCCCCGTGACCACCACCTGCCGAAAGGCCCATGCCGCGTAGACGGCCGCGCGCACTGCGCGCCCAGGAGCCCGCGCCCCGCGTCTGGGCGCCCACCCCGCCCCAGCCGATCCCGGGGCTCTCCCTCCGCGCGAGCCGGGACGTCCGCCGCGTCGAGCGGCTGTACCCGGACTTCCACATCGGCCTCGGCGCCACCAGCCAAGCCCTGCACGGCTACCGCGCGTTCCTGCACCCACCAGGCCGCCGCCCGCTCTACCCCCGGGAATCGCCGTGCCCCTCCTGCCCCGGCTGCGCCTTCGACGACGTCCGGCACTGCCGCGACGTCCTGGACTCCGTCCTGGAACGGCTGCCGCCGCGCTCCCGCGCCGAACTCGCCCGCCTCCTCCCCTTGGACGCGGAGTACCGGCGCCGCACCCTCCCCGACCCCTTCGCGGACCGGCGCACGTGGACGGCCCACCTCTGGTGGCACCGCCGCCTGGCCGAGCCCGCAGGCGGATGAGCCCTCACACGGATGAGCTTGCTGGGGGATGGGCCGCCGCGATTCCGGGACCGCCGTTGTCGGCGGCGGCGGATAAGGTCCGTTCGTCAGCGAATTCCGCCGCCCTCGAAGGGAATCCGATGTCCCGCACGACCCCATCGCGCCGGGTGGACATAGCCGCGGTCTTCCCGGAACTGGCGCCCCTGGCGCGCCGGACGGTGCGCCTGCACCCGCGCCTGGGCGCGCCGGGCGTCCGGGACAGTTCGGTCGGCGGCCCGCTGCTGTGGCCCGCCGACGAGCCGTGGCCGGTGTGCGAGGGCCCGCACCCCGAGGAAGGGGACGACGAGCTGCCGGTGTCGCCGGCCTGCGTCCGGCTGCGCCGCGGCCTCTACGCGCGGATGTCGGCCGGCCACCAGCTCGACGACCAGGAACGGGCGGCGCTGGACGCGACGTACGAGGGGCACGCGTGGGGCCGGGAGCCGAACGCGCTCCTCCCGGTGGCGCAGCTCTACGCGCGCGACATCCCGGGCCTGCCCTGCCCGGACGGGGCGGACCTGCTCCAGGTGCTGTGGTGCCCGCTGGAGCACGAACCGGAGGAGCTGCCGGCCGCCCGCCTGGTGTGGCGTTCCGCCGCCGAGGTCGGCGCGGTGCTGCCGGTGCCGCCCGAGCCCGCCCACCTGTCGAACCACGGCGACTACGTGCCCGAGCCCTGCGTCCTGCACCCCGAGGTGGTGACGGAGTACCCGGCACCGGGGGAACTGGAGCCGGGGCTGGCCGAGCGGATCGAGGACTGGTGCGTGCGGGAGCTCACCGGAGCCGACCCGAGGTACCAGCAGGAGTACCAGTTCCGCGCCTACTACAGCTTCGAACTGTCGGTCGCCCCCGGCTGGAAGGCCGGCGGATGGGGGCCGTGGGGCTTCCGCGATCCGTGGGTCATGCGCTGCGGCGCGTGCGAGTCGGTCATGAGCCCGCTCCTGACGATCAGCTCCGGCCAACTGGACGGCAGCGGCTGGGATCCCGTGGAAGACCGGGACGCGGAGGAGGACCTCGGCGTCAAGATCGGCCGCAGCTACTCGATGCAGCTCTACCACTGCCCGCAATCCTTCGAGCACCCGCACCTGGAAGTCATGCAGTAGGCGCCCGGCCGTGCGGCCGGTGGTGGAGACTCGCCCGCATGACCACTCCACCACCACCGCTGCACAGTGACGGGCCGTCCGTCCGGATCGGCGCCCTCGCCCCGCTCACCCGGCCCGGCTGGGCCGAGGCCGGGCGGCACCTGCTCGCCGGGCTCGAACTGGGCGTCCGCGACGTCAACGCCGTCGGCGGCATCGCCGGGCGCCCGCTGGAACTGCTCGTCCGGGACACGGCGGCCGATCCGCGGCGGGCCGAGGCGGCCGTCGACGAACTGGCCGCGCTGGGCGTGGTCGCGCTCGCGGGGGAGTACCACAGCGTCGTCGCCCGCGCCGTCGCCGCCCGGGCCGCAGGGCTCGGCCTGCCGTACCTCTGCTCGTCGGCGGTCCTCGACGCGCTCACCGACGAGCCGGCCGACCGGGTCGCGCGGCTGTGCCCCGCGCAGTCCCACGGCTGGCGGATCTACGCCGACCACCTCCTCGCCGCCGGCCACCGCGACATCGCCGTGGCGACCCAGCCGAGCGTGTACTGGGCCGCCGGAACCCGCATCCTGCGCGAGCACCTCGCCGCGCGCGGCGGCACCGTCGCCGAACTCGACCTGACCGCGCTCGACCCGGCCGCCGTCTGCGACGAACTCGCCCGACGCGGCGCCACCGCCGTCCTCCTGCTGGCCGGACACCCGGAGCCGGCCGCGTCGCTGGTCAGGGCCGTACGGGCCGACCAGCGGCTCGCCGAGGTCCTGATCGGCGCGCCGGCCGGGCAGCCGGAGTTCGCCGAGTGGGCGGCGCTGCTGGGCGCGGACGGCTCGGGGATCCCGTTCCTGCGCTACCGGCCGGAGGAGCTCGACCCGCTCGGCGCGCGCGTCGAGGCGGAGCTGCGCGAAGGGTTGGGCGGCGCGCCGTCGTTCGTCGCCTTCGAGGGGTACGACACGGTTGCCGTCCTCGCGGACGTGCTGCGCTCGGGCGGCAGCTCCGGGGCCTGGTCGGGCGTCGACGTCGAGGGCACGCGCGGGCGGATCCGGTTCTCGCGCGTGCCGGGCGTGAGCGTGTGGCAGTGGGCCTGGCCGCCGGTCCAGGTCGTCGACCGGGACCCGGCGGACACCGGGCGCTTCCGGGTCCTGCACTCCGGCTGACCCGGCACCGGCCGACGCGGCCGGGTCCGGCCCCCACCACGTGCGGTGGTGGGAGCCGGACCGGGCGCGGACTCGCGGGGTCAGTTGGGCAGGCGGTCCAGGATCCACTCACCCAGCTCCGCCGTCATGGCGGTGTGCCGGGTGTTGGTCGAGGAACAGACGAAGTCGTCGAAGTCGCTCTCCTCCGGCGGCAGCTGCTCGATGTCGGTGTAGACGTCCGCCTGCGTGTCCAGCTTGCGGACGGAGACGGCGCTGACCGAGGGGACGAAGCAGATCGACTCGGTGCCGGGCTCGATCTCGACCTTGCCGGTGACCTTCAGCTTCTGGCCGGCGATGCCGAAGCTCTCCAGGGTGCCGCCGGGGGCGCCGTCCAGCTCGGGCAGGTCGTTGGTGACCACGCGCTTCTCGGACAGCAGGCCCTTGAGGCGGGCTACCTCCTGGTCCTTGCCCGTCGACTGGGTGCGCAGCGTGGTGCCGTTGAACCAGCCGGAGGTGACCTTGATCGCGTCGATGCCGGGCTTCACGCCGTTGCCGCCGCCGTTCCCGGTGCCGTTGGCGACCGCGAGCTTGAGCGGGCGCATGGGCCAGCTGCCCATCTGCTCCAGTTCGGCCAGGAAGTCGGTGCGCAGCGGGTCCTCGCGGGGCGTGTCCTCGGGGGTCTCGATGTGCCGCCAGAGCAGCTGGCGGGCGGCCGGGCTGTTGATCTGCTTCGACAGCGCCGGGGTGGCCTTGAGGAAGTGGGCGAAGGCCTGGAGGGCGATCGGGATCCAGGCACCGCGCTGCGGGCTGTCGTAGGAGAGGTACACGGCGACCTGGTGGTCCATGCGCATCCGCTCCATCTTGAGCAGCGCGTAGCGGGTGACCAGACCGCCCATGCTGAAGCCGCCGACCACCAGCGGCGTGTCGCTGACGCGCTCGGCGATGGTCTGCATGATGCACGCCATCGCCGTCTGGGCGTTCTCCTGGATGAGGGCGCTGCGCTCGTCGTAGCCGAGGATGATCAGGTCGCGGCCGCGCCTGCGCAGCTCGCTGATGAACGGGAACTCGCCGCGCTCCAGGCCGTGGTAGAGCTCGTCGAGCTTGCTCGGGCCGGTGTTGAAGCCGTCCGAGAGGATGACCGGCCTTTCGATCTGGCCCTCGGGGTTCGCGAGGTACACCCAGGCCTTGCCGCCGGGCAGCTGCCAGGTCCGGTCGGGAGTGGGCGCGGCCGGGATCTCCGGCGGCGCGGGCGGCGCGAGGAAGCCGAAGGGCTCGATGACGGGCTCGTTCTCGGTGGTCAAGGCAAGTCCCTTTCAAGGGTGGGTAGGTCCCCGCAGCGATGTGGCGGGGGAGGACGGCCGAACCGGGGCCCCGGCCGTCCGGACCCGACCTACCCAGGCCATTCCGTGCATCATGCACGCGTCACTCCAACGAGTGAACTTCTGATGGTTCGTCGGACAATTGCGCGAAATCCCGTGCGTTGTTCGGCAATTCCTTCTCCTGCAGCCCCATCCGGTCCCGGCACCGGCCCCTGGCCAGGCAGGTTGTCAGCGGCGCCGACCACGTCCGAGAATGTCGCCGACCGCACGTCCACCCACCGCCCCACCGCACGCGCAGGGAGCCCGACATGGATCCGGAACTGGCGGCACTGGCCTCATCGGCCGCGACCGCCCTCGTCGGCCGGCTGGCCGCGGACGGCTGGGACCAGGCCCGGCAGGCCGTCGTGGCGCTCTGGCGTCGGCGCCACCCCGAGCGGCCCGAGGAGGCCGAGGTCGTCGAGGCACAACTGGTCGAGGCGCGCGAGGAGTTGCTGGCCGCAGGGGCGGCCGGGGAGGCCGGCGACGGCCGGGTCGGGCAGGAGCTGACCGTCGAGTGGCGCACCCGCCTGCGCGACCTGCTCCGCGCCGACCCCGCGCTCGCGGTCGAGCTGCGCCGCGTCCTGGCCGAACTCGAAGGCCGCGACGGCGAGTCCGGGGCCGGCGCCGCACCCGGCGGGAACCGGGTGACGATGCGGGCCACGGCCGCCGACCGGGCCAAGGTCTACATGGCCGGGAACGACCTGCACATCCACGGCCAGTGAGCCTGCCGGAGCCCGGCCCGGACGGGCTCCGCCAGGAGGCCTACGCCTCGGGCGACGCCACCGTCTACATGGCCGGCCGCGACCAGTTCATCGCCACGGGCGTCGTGCACGTCCACTACGGCGGCGACGGCCTGCGCCGCATCGAGCCCGCCGAGGAGGGCGGCGACGACTGCCCGTACCCCGGCATGGCGGCCTTCGAGGCCGCCCAGGCGAAGTGGTTCTTCGGCCGCGAGGCCGTCCTCGCCAAGCTGACCAGCCGCCTCGACGAGTGCCTGCGCGGCGGCGGCGCGGTGGGGGTGGTCGGCGCCTCCGGCTCCGGCAAGTCCTCGCTGCTGCGCGCCGGCCTCGTCCCCGCCCTGGGTGCCGGCGCCCTCCCCGGCTCGCGGCGCTGGCCCTGCCTGCTGTTCACCCCCGGCGAGCACCCGGTGGCCGCCCTCGCCGGACACCTCGCTGCTCTCACCGACAGCGAACCCGCCGCTGTCGAAGCCGAGTTGGCGGACGACCCGCCCGCCCTCGCCGCGCGCCTGCGGGCCGCGCTCGACCGGTACGGCGCCGACCGGCTGGTGCTCGTCGTCGACCAGGCCGAGGAACTGTTCACCCAGGTGGAGGCGACGGCGGAACGGGACCGCTTCGTCGACGCGCTCACGCAATTGGCGAACGGCGCCGGCGCGCCCGCCCTGGTCGTGTACGGCGTGCGCGCCGACTTCTACGGCCGCTTCGCCGAACACCCCGCCCTGCAGGCCGCGCTGGAACGCCGCCAGGTCTTCGTCGGCCCCATGTCGGACACCGAGCTCGCGGAGGCCGTCACCGCCCCCGCCGCGAGCGTGGGACTGACCGTCGAGCCCCGGCTCGTCGACGTCCTGCTGCGCGACCTCGGCGTCGACGCACTCGCCGCCGATCAGCCGGAGGAGGAAGAGGAGGCGGACGACGCCGAGCCCACCCGGCCCTGGCGCGGGTACGACGCCGGACGCCTCCCCCTGCTCGCCCACGCCCTGCGCGCCACCTGGCGGGCCCGCAGCGGCACGACCCTCACCCTCGCCGGCTACCGGGCCTCCGGCGGGATCCACGGCGCCATCGAGGCCACCGCCGAGGACGTCTACCGGGGGCTCGACGAGGAAGGGCGCCGCGCCGCCGAAACGATCCTCCGCAACCTCGTCCGGATCAACGAGGACGCGGAGGACACCCGCCGGGCCCTGCCCGCCGACCGGGCCACCGAAGGCGTCGCGCCGGACGTGGCCGAGGCCGTGCTGGCCGCCTTCACCGAGGGCCGACTGCTCACCCGCAACCGCACCACCGTCCAGATCACCCACGAGGCCCTGCTGAAGGCCTGGCCCCGTCTCCGTGGCTGGCTGGAGACGGACCGCACCGACCACCTCGTCCGCCAGCAGCTCAAGGACGCGGCCGCCGAGTGGGAGGACAAGCGCCACGACCGCTCGCTGCTGTACCGGGGCAACCGGCTGCAAGCCGCCCGCGACGCGACCGACCGGACCGGGGGCGACCCCGGCTCCACCGTCGCGGCCTTCCTGGACGCCGCGATCCGGCTGAAGCGACGCACTGCCGCGCTCCGCCGAGGCGCCGTCGCGCTGCTGGTGGTGCTCGCGGTGATCGCCCTGGCGTCCGCGAAGCTGGCCGGCGACCAGAAGGACCGGGCGGACCAGCAGCGCCGGGTGGCCGTCGAACAGGCGGACCTCGCCACGGAACGGCTGATCCAGGCCAAGGCCGACACGCTGCGCGAGTCCGACCCCCAGCTCTCCCTGCGGCTCAGCCTGGCCGCGCTGCGCCTGCACCCGACCCCGGAGGCCCGGTCGGGGATGCTCAGGACCCTGGAGGAGACCCACCTGGAGGGCAGTTCGGCCCGGGGCGCGGTCGGGTCGGGCGTGAACCTGGCCGCGTTCACCGGGGACGGCGGCATGCTGGCCGTCGTCCCGGACCACGAGCGCGGTACGGTCAACCTCTGGGACACCGCCGAACTCGGGCAGCCACTCCAACTCGCCTCCTTGAGAAGCGAGTCCACCTCGATCGAGGCGGTGGCCTTCAGCTCCGACCAGCGCCGCCTGGTCACCGTCGGCCGACAGGTCGAGAAGCGGTCGCCCTCCGATGTCGACGTCGCCCTCTGGGACCTGACGGATCGCCACCGTCCGCGCCGCCTGCCCTTCCACGCCGACCCGGGCGTGCGGGTGCGAGGCGCGGCCATCAGCCCGGACGGCCGGACCCTGGCCCTCGTGGCGGACGAACCGACGACCACGCTGGCCCTGTGGGACATCGCGAACGGTGACACTCCCCGGCGGCTGGGAAGCCCGGTGCCGGCGGTGCAGGCGGAGCACGTGATCTTCAGCTCGGACGGCCGCCTCCTGATCACCGGCGCCGGGTCGATCGAGTACCAGGGCGACGCGCTCACCTCGTCGTCGATCGTCCGCGGCACGGGCTGGCAGGTCTGGGACGTCGCGGATCCGGCCGCGCCGAAGGCGACGGCGGCCCACGGGCCGTGGAGCGGGCAGTTCGCGCTCAGCCCGACCGCACCGCTGCTGGCCGAGAACCGGGACCGGACGGTCACCCTCTGGGACCTCGCCGACCCGCGCACCCCCAGCAAGCGATCCACTCTGACCACCGCCGCCGACGTTTCGGCGTTCGCGTTCGGCCCGGACGGCCGGTCCCTCGTCACCTCCACCTCGAACGGAGGCTCCGTCCTCTGGGACATCACGGACCCGGCGAACCCGCGCTCCCGGGCCGAACTGGTCGGCTCGCACGGTGCCGCGCCCGGCTCCGGCGGCAAGGACCTCGGGACGACGTACGCCAGATCGTTCGACCGGATCCAGTCCGTCGCGTACAACGGGACCGGCGGCCGGATCGTCCTCGCGGCCGCGGACGGGACGCTCTCCCAGTGGTCGATCGACGGCCGCCCGCTACCGGCGAGGACCGCGACGCTGCCACGCACGAACCTGGCCGCTGCCGCGTACAGCGTGGACGGCAACCGGCTGCTGACCGGGGAGTGGTCCGGCGACGCCCGGATCTGGGACACCTCCGACCCGGCCCGGCCCAGGGAGTCGACGGTGCTGCCGGGCAAGGCCGACTGGCCCGCCGTGGCGGTGGCCTTCAACCGGGATGCCACCGTCGTGGCGGTGGGCACCCGGTACGGTGAGTCCGCCAGGCAGGGCGAGGTCGTGCTCTGGGACGTCTCCACGCCGGCCGCCCCCAGGCGGACGGCCACCCTGCAACTGCCGTCCGGCGTCGGGTCGATGGCCTTCAGCCCCACCTCCGACCTCCTCGTCGTCACCGGCGGCAGGTTCTTCGAGGACACCTGGGTGGGCTTCTGGAACACTCGCGCCCCCGACCCGCCCCGTCAGCTCAAGCTGATCGACCGACTCGGCGTGGCGGTGTCCGACGCCACGAAGAAGGCGCACCCCGACCGCACGCCACCCGCGTTCGACTTCGATCCCCAGCTGCTGATGGTCCACGAGCCGACCGTGTTCGGCCCGGACGGGCGGCGGCTGGTCCTCCCGTCCTCGCTGTGGGACGTCTCGGACCCGGCCGCACCGGTCCTGGTGCCCGTGGTCCAACCGGCCGGCCCGGCGCCTGCCGCAGCCCGCCCGTTCAGCGGACCGGGCGGGGCCGCGTTCAGCCCGGACGGACGGCTCCTGGCCGAAGGCTCCGGAGACGGCGTCAAGCTCTGGCCGCTGGGAGCGGGCATCGGGCCGTCCGCGACGGGCCTGCTGCCCGTCACCCCGAGCACCCACGAGGCCCACATCGACTACCACCCCGGCGGAAACCTGGTCGCGGTCGGCCAGGACAACGGCCTCGTCCGCCTCTACGAGGTCGCCGACCCGGCCCTGCCGGGCCTGGCCGTCGACCTGCCCGACTCCGCCGCCGACGTGCAGGCCGTCCGCTTCAGCCCCGACAAGAAGACGCTGCTCGTGCTCCGCACCGACGGCACAGCCCAGATCTGGGACCTAGGCGCGCTGCCCGCCATCGCCGCCGACCCGGTCGGCCTGGCCTGCCGGATCGCCGCGGGCGGACTGTCCAGGAAGGACTGGGAGGGCGGCTACGCCGCCGGCCTGCCCTACCAGGACACCTGCGCGCGGAGTTGACGGAGCCGGGCGGTACGGCACAGGAGGCAAACCCACTCCCCGCCACTCTCAACGTATAGCGCACCCGGGGCCTTGCCGCAAGACCCCCGGTGCGTCCCAGAATGTCCCACTCAAGGCCGGAGCAGGGCGAGTTGGGAGATTCACGAGATGCGAGTGGTGCTGTCCACGTACGGGTCGCGCGGGGACGTGCAGCCGTTGGCCGCACTGGCGGTGCGGCTGCGGGAGGCCGGGGTGCGGGCGACGGTGTGCGCGCCGCCCGACGAGGAGTTCGCGCGGCGGCTGGCGGCCGCTGGGGTGGAGATGGTGCCGGTGGGGGAGTCGGTGCGCTCGCTGGTGACCGGGCCGCCGCCGCAGCCCGGCGACTTCCCCAAGCGGGTGGCCGCGCTGGTGGAGCAGTTCCACGCGGCGGTCGGCGCGCTGGCGGGGCCGGGCGACACGGTGGTGGGCACCGGGCTGTTCCCGGCCATCGCCGGCGCACAGGCGGCGGCCGAGCGGGTCGGCGCGCGCTTCGTCTACGCCGCGCTGCAGCCCAACGCGCTGCCCTCGCCGCACCACCCGCCGCTGGAGTACCCGATGCACCCCTTCCCGCCGGGCGTGACCGACCCCCGGGAGCTGTGGGAGCTGAACGTCGGCGTGATGAACGCGCTGTTCGCCGAGCCCGTCAACGGCTTCCGGACCTCGGTCGGCCTGGCGGCGGTGGACAACGTCCGCGACCACGTGTTCACCGAGCGGCCGTGGCTCGCCACCGACGCCGTCCTCGGCCCCTGGGTGCAGCCCGCCGAACTCGCCGTCGTCCAGACCGGCGCCTGGCTGCTCGCGGACGAACGCCCGCTGCCCGCCGAGCTGTCGGCGTTCCTGGACGCCGGGCAGGCGCCGGTGTACGTCGGCTTCGGCAGCATGCCGCTGCGCGGCGCGCCCGACGCCGCCGAGGCCTGCGCCCGGGCCGGCGTCGCGGCCGCCCGCGCGCACGGGCGCCGGGTCGTCCTCGCGCGGGGCTGGGCCGGGCTGGACCGCGTCGACGACCGGGGCGACTGCCTCGTCGTCGGGGAGGTCAACCAGCAGGCGCTGTTCGCCCGTTGCGCCGCCGTCGTGCACCACGGCGGCGCGGGCACCACGACCGCCGCCGCGGCCGCCGGCGCGCCGCAGGTCGTGGTGCCGCAGATCGCCGACCAGCCGTACTGGGCGCGGCGGGTGGCCGAACTCGGCATCGGCGCCGCCCACGACGGGCCGGCGCCGAGCACCGACACCCTCACGGCCGCGCTCGCCCGGGCCCTCGACGGCGCCGTGCGCGAGCGGGCGGCCGACGTCCGGGGGCGGATCCGGACGGACGGGGCGGCGGTCGCGGCCCGGCTGCTGATCGACGGTCAGGGATGACGGGCGGGTGGTGAAGCCTGACGGGTGGTGAAGCCTGACGGGTGGTGGCCGGTGGCCGGTGGCCGGTGGCCGGGAGTCGGGAGTCGGGAGTCGGGAGTCGGGCGGTGGCCGGAAAGCCGGGGCCCGGCGACCTGGCGACCCGGCGAAATGTGCTGGTGCGCCGAGGCTCCCGGCGGCGAGACTGGGCGGATGGAGACCTCACTGCCCTCGACCACCCCCGCGGACGCCGAACTCGCCGAACTCTGGCGCCAGCACGGGGAGGCGCCGTTCCCGGACAGCGTCAAGCGCAACGAGATCGACGGCATCGACCTGGTGTACCTCGACTCCGCCACGGCCGGCCTGGTCACCAGCGAGGTCAACCACCGCGGCCTCGACCGGCAGGGCGTCGCCATGCTCCACCAGTGCTGCGCCGAACTCGACACCGTCGTCCCGCGGATCACCGACCCGGACGCCCGCGCCTACTACGAGCGGCTGCGCGTCATCGCCCGCCTCGTCGCGGCGCGGTACGTTCCCGAGCCGGAGCCCGAGGCGGTGTGACACCGCCGGGCGGCGGCGGTCCTTGAGGGCCGCCGGCGCCCGGTCGGCTCGGTGGCCTGGGCGTCAACGGAACAGCGTAGTGCCCTCGTTGGGCATCTTCTGGCCGTCCTGGTCGAAGAACTCCCACAGCGTCGACCGCTTGTCCTGCGGCTGCGCCAGCGCGACCACCCGGATCGGGGAGAAGGGCACGACGACGATCGGCACCTCCGTCCTGGTGCCGTCCGACCAGGTCACGAACACCTTGCCGACCCGGGGCCCGAGGTCGACCAGCCCGATCTCCGCCGGGAAGAACGGGCCCGGTTCGTCCTTGCCGTAGTGGCCGAGCATGCCGGCGCCGAAGGTGGTCTGGCGCGAGGCCTGCTCCGAGATGTGCCCGTCCGCGACGATGCTGCCGCCGCTGTCGTGGCCCTGCCGGACGCCGTCCACCTCGACGTAGTCGTTCACCAGGTCCGAGTCGGGCTGCCAGTACTGCCGGACGAACTCCTCGGTCGGCCTGGTCAGCCGCGGATCGTAGGCGCTGCGCTCCTGCCACAACGCGACCGCCTGCTCGTACGCGCGCTCCTTCGGCGCGAGCGGCCAGATCGCCCGCCACACCTTCCACGCGTGGCCGTTGGTGGTGCCCTCGGCGAGCAGCGTCCGGGCCGGCCTGAGCGGATCGCGCTTCGCCAGGGCGGCCGCCGGATCCGGCGCCGCCGCCGGCACCAGCGACGTCGCACTGCCGCTCCCCGTCGGCGCCGGACGCAGCTGCGCCAGCGCGCCGCCGCCCAGCGCCACCACCGAGGCCAGCGCCACCGCGCCGACCACCGTGCGGCGACGGCGCCGGATCCGGCGGCCGCCCTGCACGATGTCCGCCAGCGGCGCCGGGACGATCCTCGTCCCGGCCGCCGCCTGGGCCATGCCCAGGCCGATCCACACGTCCGCGTCGTGGTCACCGTTCGAGCTCATACCGCACCTCCGATGTGGGTCCTGTCCTTGAGTTCCACCAGCGCCGACACCTGGCGGAGCTTGGCGATGCCCTTCGCCGCGTGACTGCGCACGGCGCCGACCGAGCAGCCCATGGCCGTCGCCGTCTGGCTGTCGCTCAGGTCCTCCCAGTGCCGCAGCACCACCGCCTGGCGCTGGCGCGGCGGCAGGGTGGCCAGCGCGGCCAGCAGCGCCCCGCGCTGGTCGGAGCGGGCGTAGCCGTCCTCCGTGCCGGCCGCGTCCGGCACCGCCTCCACGAGCAGCTCCGGCGGCCGGCGCCGGGTGCGGCGGGCGTGCTGGTTCACCAGGATCCGCCGCACGTAGGCGTACGGGTCGTCGGCGCGGCGCACCTTCGACCACGACGCGCAGGCCCGCTCCGCGGCGGACTGCACCAGGTCCTCCGCCGCGTACTGCTCGCCGGCCAGCAGGTACGCCGTCCGCAGCAGCCGCGGCCAGACCGCGATGACGAACGCCTGGAACTCCTCGTCCCGGTCGCCCTTCGGTTCTCCCATCGAGCACCTCCTCACCCACCTAGAGCCCGGGGGCGGGGGAAAGCGCTTACCCGCCGCCCCGCCGCTCCGCCGCCCGCCCCTCTGCCCGGTGCCACGGCCCGGGGGGTGCGGCGGGCTCAGCGGGGTGCGGCGGGGCCGGCGGTGTGGGGGTGTGGGGTGTGTGGGGGCACCGTAGGGTGTCGGCCATGCACAGTACGCTGACGGAGTACGCCCGGTGCCTCTACGGGGACGAGTACGGGCCCGTGCCCGACTGCCCGGAGGAGCACTCGCGGGACTTCTTCGTCGAGCGGCTCACCTTCGCCGACGCGGACGCGATCCTGGCCATGCTGCGCGAACTGTGCCCGTACCTGGTCGACGGGCAACTGCCGGTGTGGGTGCGGAACCTGGCCTACCGGCTCGCGCTGCTGCAACGCCCCGACGACCCGGAGCTGATGCGCGAGGCCGCGCGGAGCCTGTGGTCGCACGGCCCGGACTGGGACGACATCGCGGCGGACCTGGAGCGGCGCGCCGACGCCCTGGAAGCGTCGAGTCCGGAGCGCTGAACCCCGCCGGACCCGTCGAGCCTGAGGCCCTCCGTACCTGAGGCTCCCGTACCTGAGGTCCCCCGTACCTGCGCCGCGTCCGGCCGACGCGCGCGACACCGGCCCGCCCCCGGCGTGAACGCCCGCACACGATACGTTGCTGGAGCGCCTGTTCGAGCGGCCCGGTCGGCCGGGTCCGGCAGGCGAACGGGACGGAGGGGGATCCATCGTGCGGATCGGTACGCGGACGTTCTCGGACGGTGTCGTCGAGTACCGCTTCACCCACGGCGACGTGCCCGGCGTGCTCTGGCGGCCCACCGGCCCGATGCGGTACGGCCGGCCGCTGGTGCTGCTCGGGCACGGCGGCGGCCAGCACAAGCTGGCACCGGGACTGGTCGAGCGGGCCCGCCGGTTCGTCGCGGACGCGGGCTTCACGGCGGTGGCGCTCGACGCGCCCGGCCACGGGGAACGGCCGCGCACGGCGGCGGACGAGCGGTTCGTCGGCGAGATCGCCGAACTGCAGGCCGCCGGCCGGCCGATCAGCGCCTGGGTCGCCCGGCACACCGCGGCCGTCGCCGAGCGGGCCGTGCCCGAGTGGATCGCCGTCCTGGACACCCTGGCGGAGGAACTCGAAGGCCGGGGCCCGATCGGGTACTGGGGACTGTCGCTGGGCAGCGTGATCGGCATCCCGCTCGCCGCCGCCGAACCGCGCATCGGCGCCGCCGTGTTCGGGCTGACCGGCCACGAGTCGCAGACCGAGCCGGCCGCCCGGGTCACCGCGCCGCTCGACTTCCTGGTGCAGTGGGACGACGCCCTCGTCCCGCGCGCCTGGGCACTCGGCGTCTACGACGCCTTCGGCTCCCCGGACCGCACCCTGCACGCCAACCCGGGCGGCCACGGCGACGTGCCCGAGCGGCAGCTGGCCGCCGCCGAGGGCTCGCTGCGGCGGCGGTTGCTCGGGGAGGAGTGAGCGCCGGTGCCGTGCGCCGGTGCTTCTGGGCGGGTGTCCGGGTGGTGACATCCGGGTGACCGCCGGGGCCGGGCGCCACTAGGGTGCGCGGCATGAGTGAGCACCAGGGGGCGGAGGGCCCCGCCGCGGCCGGCCGTGCGCTGCCTGCCTCGGCGCTGCCTGCCTCGGCGGTGTCCGCCTGGGCGGTCGCCGTCCTGCGCGGGTTCGGCCAGGTCGCGTTCCTGCGCTCCGCCGCCTGCGGACTCCTCTTCGCCGCCGCCCTGTTCGCCGCCGACTGGCACTACGGCGCCTACGGCCTGCTCGGCTGCGCCGCCGCCACCGCCGTCGCCCACGCCCTGGGCCTCGGCGGCGGGGCTGCCGCCGGAGTCGCCGATGCCGTCGATGCCGTCGATGCCGTCGAATCCGGGCTGTACGGGTACAACGGCTGCCTGGCGGCCCTGGCCTGCGCCGTCCTGCTGGACCCGGACCGCCCCGCCACGGTGGCCGTCGCCGTCCTCGGCGCCGCCGTCACCGTGGTGCTCTCGGCAGCCCTCGGCGCGCTGCTCGGCCCCCGGCGCCTGCCCGTCCTGACCGCGCCGTTCTGCCTGGTCGCCACCGCCGTGACCGTCGCCGCGCCCGGCTTCCGGCGCCTGTGGCCCGACCCCGCCGCCCCGGCCGCCGCCCTGCCGGCCCCGGCCGCCGGGCCGGGCGCACTGACCTGGGACCAGCTCTGGCACGGCTTCCTCGCCGACTTCGGGCAGGTCTTCCTGCTCCCGCAGTGGTACTGCGGCCTGCTGGTCCTGGCCGGCCTGCTCGCGGCGAGCCGGACCGCCGCGCTGACGGCTTGCGCGGGCAGCGCCATCGCCCTGCTCACCGCCTGGGCGCTCGGTGCGCCGGGGGAGCAGGTCGGCCAGGGCCTGTACGGTTACAACGGCGTGCTGACGGCCCTCGCGCTCTGCGGGGCCTGCCTCCCGCCCGGCGCGCGCAGCGGGGCGTACGCGTTGCTCGGCGCGGCGGCCGCCACCGTCCTCACCCCGGCGCTCGGCGCGATCGCCGCGCCCTCCGGCGGCCACGCCTTCACCTGGCCGTTCGTCCTGACCACCCTGCCGTTCCTGGCAGCCGTCCCGGCGATCCCGCGCCTGCGGCCGGCTCAGGAACCGGCACGCTCGTAGCCGCCCGCAACCGGCTCCCCGCCGTCGACGGACGTGCGTCCCGTACCGGCGCCCTCAGGGGTGTGGACGCCGGTACGGGAAGCCCCGGGCGCACGCCGGCCCCTCAGCACGCCGACGCCCGCGAACCCGCTCCACCCCTGTCCACGGACGCCGCGGCCCAACGGGTTCAGCACACCGACAGATTTTCTTCCACGGAGTCAAACCGCAGGTCAGCACGGGTAGTTATGGCCGCCCTCGATCACCTGCCCGGAGCGGACAGGCCCCTTCCGTTCCTCGATCGAGTCTGACAGCATCGTCCGCTATCCGGCGAACCGCCGCCGGTGATCCGTGCGCAGACGGGTCCCCAGCATTCGCCGAAAGCACCCGGAGGAGACGTGACCAGCACCGCGGCAGAGGACCGACGCCGCCGCGTGCGGTGGGTCCGCACCAGGCTGCGCGCCGACGTCCCGGCCGCGCTGCTCACGGCGGCCCTCGCCCTCGTCACCGTGTTCCTCGCGGCCGCCTTCCCGCGGATCCAGGACCGCGGCGCCGACGCCGCGCTGCGGGACTACGTGGGCCACCGCAGTCTCCACACGACCAGCCTGCAGTACACCTCCCGGACCCGCCCGGCCGACACCGCCGCCGACCTCGCCGCCCTGCACGACACCCTCGCCGCCCGCCTCGGCACCGCACTGACCCTGTCCCCGCCCGGCGAGGCCCACGGCGCCCGGGCCCTCGGCCAGGCCCCGCTGAACAACCCGGGCTACACCCGGATCGTCCAGAGCACCGCCCCGACGATGGACCTGCTCTACCTGCACGGCCTCGCCGACCGGGTGACCCTCACCGACGGCACCTGGCCCGGACCGGCCGCCGCGGACGGCCCGCTGCCGATCGTGCTGAACCGCCGCGCCGCCGAGACCATCGGCATCAGGATCGGCGACACCATCGACAACGGCACCGACAAGTCCGGTGCGCCGCGCAGCACTTCGGTGGTCGGCTTCTACCGGGTCAACGATCCGCAGGACCCGTTCTGGGACGACCTCGGCTGCCCGGACCGCGCCTGCCTGCGCCTCGACGGCCTGGGCAACAACTGGTGGCAGACCACCGCCTTCACCGGCGCCGACAGCCTCCCCGCCCTCGCCCGCTGGGGCGCGGGCGCCGAGGACTTCTGGCGGCTGCCCGTCGACCCCGCCGCCCTGCGCGCCGACCGGCTCGACCACACCCGCGCCGCCGTCCGCTCCTTCCTGACCGGGCGCGACGCCAAGACGCTCGTCGCCGCGACCGGCCGCACCGACCTGCGCACCGCCTCCTTCCTGCCGGACACCCTCGACCGCGCGGACGCCCGCTACCGCGCCGCCATGCCGCTGGGCACGATCGGACCGGCCGCCGTCGCGGGCACCGCCGCCGTGGTGCTGTGCCTGGCCGCCGCGCTCACCACCGACCGGCGCCGCGCCGAGATCCACCTGCTGCGGGCCCGCGGCGGCTCGCGCGGCGGCGTGCTGCTGCGGCTGCTCGGCGAGGGAGCGGTCACCGTCCTGCCCGCCGCCGCGCTCGGCACCGCGCTGGCCCTGGTGCTGCTGCCCACCCCGCGCTGGGGCCACGCGGTGACGGCCGCGCTCGCCGCGACCCTGCTCGCCCTGCTGGCCTTCCCCGCCCGGGCCGCGCTGCTGTGGTCCGGGCCGCGGGTGCGGGCGGGGGCGGGGGTGCGGGTGCCGTCGCGGGCGCGGTTGAGGACGAGGACGAGGACGAGGACGAGGACGAGGACGAGGACGAGGCCGAGGTCCCGGTCGGGGGCGGCCGGTGGACCGCGCCGGCTGGTCGGCGAACTCACCGTCCTGGCCGTGACCGTCGCCGCCGTGGCCGAAGCCCGCCGACGCGGCCTCGGCCACCCCGGCGCCGCCTCCGACCCCCTGCTGATCGCCGCGCCCCTGCTGATCGCCGTCACCGCCGGGCTCCTGCTGGCCCGCCTCCAACCGCTGCTGATCGGCCGACTGGCCGCGCTCGCCCGCCGGGGCCGCGGCCTGATCGGCTTCCTCGGCCTCGCCCGTGCCGCGCGCGGCACCACCGGCCGCCGCCGGGCCTCCGCGCTCCCGCTGCTCGCCCTGCTGATCGCCGTCACCGCCACCGGCTTCGGTGCCACCGTCCTCGACACCGTCGACCACAGCCGGCTCCGCGCCGCCCGCCTCGCCACCGGAGGCGACATCGCCGTCACCGTCCCCGACTTCGCCACCCTGCCCGCCTCGTTCACCGACGCCGCCGCCGACCTGCCCGGCGTCCGCGGCGCCACCGCCGTCCGGGTCGAACCCCGGGCCCTGTTCGTCGGCGCGGGCGCCGACTACACCAAGGTCATCGCCGTGGTCGCCGAACCGCAGGCGTACGCCGAACTCGCCCGCGCCGCCGGAACCGACACCTTCGACCCGGCCGCGCTCACCGGCACCCCCGGCGGCCCCGACACCCCGGTGCCCGCGCTCTTCAGCCGCGACCTGGCCGCCCGCCTCGCCGCCGGCCCGCCCACCCTGCACCTGCCCAGCGGCAGCGTCCTGCGCACCACCGTCGCCGGGACCGTCACCACCACCCCCGCCCTGCCGGACCCGGGCCTGCCGTTCGTTGTCGTCCCCGCCGGCCCCGCCGCCCACCGCCTGCCCGAACTCGCACCGCCCACCGCCTGGCTCGCCGCCGGCGACCCCGACCCCGAACAGGTCAGGACCCTGCTGCGCGAACGCGGCCTCACCCGGACCACCGGCATCATCGACCTCATCCAGGCCGACGCCACCGCCGCCGGCCGCGCCACCCACGGCCTCCCGCCCGGCTACGCCGTCCGCAGCAGCCGCGAGATCGCCGCCGACCTCGCCGACGACCCCCTCCAGCAGGCCGCCGGCCGCCTCTTCCGCCTCGCGGCCGTGGCCGCCGCCGGATTCGCCCTGCTCGCCGTCCTCCTGACGCTGCTGCGCGCCGCACCCGACCGCGCCGCCGTCCTCGCCCGGCTGCGCACCATGGGTCTGCGACCCCGGCAGGGCCTCGCCCTGATCGTCGCCGAAGCCCTGCCCGAGACCCTCACCGCCACCGCGGGCGGCGGCCTCGCCGCCCTCGCGGCCGTCGCCCTGCTCGGCCCCGCCCTCGACCTGTCCAGCCTGGTCGGCGCCCGCGTCGGCCACGCCCTGGCCCCCGAGCCGCTGCCCGTCCTGCTGCCCGCCGGCGGCCTGGCCCTGCTGGTCGGTCTCGCCGTCGTCCTGGAGACCCTGGTCGCCGGGCGGCGCCGACTCACCACCGAACTGCGCGCGGGTGAGCATCCGTGACGGCCGCCGCCGGAGGATCCTAGGCGGCCGGAGCGGTCGGCGGGCTCTCGACCGGGGCCTCGGACGGAGCCTCGATCGGGGCCCCGGACGGAGCCTCGACCGAAGCCTCGATCGGGACCTCGACGACGAAGAACAGGAAGCTCATCTTCGTCGACAGCGCCCGGAAGTCCTTGGGGAACAACTCGCGGGCGGCCGGGTCCGGTTGGGGCTCGCTGAGGACGGCGAGGCGGAAGCCGGCCGCCGTGAAGGCGTCGGTCATCGCGTGCAGCGGCCGACGCCAGAACGTCACCGGGAAGGAGCGCCCGTCGAACGTCCACTCGTCGGTGTAACTGGTGGTGGCGAAGTAGTCCGGGCGGGGGTCCTGGATCGCGTAGTCCACGAAGGGGTGCTGCACCGAGGCGATCAGCCGGCCGCCGGGCCGCAGCACGCGCCGCAGCTCGGCCAGGGCCGGCCCCCAGTCCTCCAGGTAGTGCAGCACCAGCGAGGACACGACGTCGTCGAACTCGCCGTCCTCGAAGGGCAGTCGGCCATTCAGGTCGGCCAGGTGAAGGTCCGCGTCCTCGCCCAGCCGCCGCCGCGCCAGCTCCAGCATCCCGGCGCTGGCGTCGACCCCGGTGACGACGGCGCCGCGCTCGCGCAGCGCGGCGGCCAGCGGCCCGGAACCGCAGCCGGCGTCCAGGATCCGGCGGCCGGTCACATCACCGGCGAGGGCGACGATCGCGGGCCGCGCGTGGTACGCGTTGAGGATGTTGTTCTCGGTCTCCGCCGAGTACGCCTCGGCGAAGGCGTCGTAGTCGTTCGCGGCATTCAACTCGTTCGCGTCGTTCGCGTCGTTCGCCCGGGCGGGAGTTGAGGGCTGGGCGCCGCCCTTGAGCGCGTCGATCAGGCTGTCCACCCGTCGCAGCCTAGCCCGCCGGCGCGGCCGGCGCGTCCGCAGGCCACGATCCCGTACGCACGACGTGCTCCACGATCCTGAACGCCTCCCCGACCGGCACGGTGTCCTCGTCCGGGTACGTGTCGTGCTGCCCGTTCGAGAGGACGAACCCCCCGCTCACCCCCTCGGCCCCCGGATCCACGGCCTGCCCACCGACGTCGCCCTCCCCGTCCACCAGCACCACCATCGCGCGCTCGCCGTTCGTGACGAACCCCAGCGAGCGCCCGCACGAACTCGCCAACCAGGTCTCCGGCCGCCCCGCCGCCGCCCTCGCCCGCAGCACCTCCACCGCCGCCCCGGAGGGGAGGGGTGCGGCACCGTCGTCATCGACCACCCACGTCTCGCTCATGGGCAGCACGATCCCACGGCCGGGTCCGGCGCGAGCCGTCCGGGCGCGGAGTCCCGGTGGGGGGCGTCCAGGCTTCAGCCCTCTGACGCCGGGCGCTGGCGTTCCACGAACTTCCGCTGCCAGGGCGTTTCGACGGCGTGCCGGTCGTAGTGCGTCCGCACATACGCCACCGCCTCGGCGGGCGGGACGCCGTCGAGGACGGCGATGCAGGCCAGGGCCGTCCCGGTGCGGCCCCGCCCGCCGGCGCAGGCGAGTTCGACGCGCTCGCCCGCACAGCGCTCCCAGACCTCGCGGAACACCTCGGCCGCGACGGCGCGGTCCGCCGGCAGCCGGAAGTCCGGCCAGCGCACCCACGTGCTCGGCCAGTCCATCGGGGCCGGCGGCCGCCCCAACAGGTAGTAGCCGACGTCGGGCCGGGGCCCGGGCGGCAGCGGGCGCAGCAGTCCCCGGCCGCGCAGCAGCCGGCCGGAGGGCAGCCGCAGCACGCCGGGAGCGGACGGGTCCCAGGTGCTGGGGGCGGAGGGCTCGGTCATGGTCTCGCTTTCCACGGTGTCGCCGGACGCCCACCCTCTCACTCCCGCCCGCGACGGAGGGCCCGGCCGCCGACGTTCGCTCGTGGCCGCCGGAGGGCTGTCCCCGGTCGCCACGGGGCGACGCGTGGTGCTGCCGCCGCCGGGCGAGCGCGGTCAGTGCCACCCGGATGATGACGGCGGATCCGGCGACGGCGACGGCGCCGAGGACTCGGGAACGACGGAACATGGTGGGGCTCCTCTCCCGGGGATCCGGACGGCCCCCGTGCAGTGCCCCAACGATGACCCCCGCCGCCTCCGTCGCACATGTACCGATCGGCACAACCTCAGCACCGGCAAACGCCGTGCCCCCTGCCGATCGGCAGGGGGCACGGCGCGAGCACGGGCACCGACCGGCACCAACGGGCGCGTCGGAGCCCTCAGGACGCCACGTGCAGCGCCGTCGCGCCCGGCAGGCCGGCGCGGTGGGCTAGGGCGGCCGCCTCGCCGCGGGTGGCGACGCCCAACTTGCCGAGGATGTTGGCGACATGGAACTTCACCGTCGACTCGCTGATGTGCAGCGCCTGGGCGATGTCGCGGTTGCGGCGCCCCTGGGCGAGCTCCAGCAGGACCTCCCGTTCGCGCGGCTGCAGGCCGTCCAACGGGTCGGCGGCGAGGGCCGGTTCGGGGGCGGTGAGCGGCAGGTCGACGGTGACGGTGGTGCCCCAGCCGGGGACGGCCTCGACGGCGCAGCTGCCGCCGAGCGCGGTGATCCGGTCGGCGGTGCGGTGGACGGCGAGGGCGTCGGCGGGCAGCAGGCCTGGGCCGTCGTCGCGGACGATCGCGCGCAGGGTGTCGCCGGTGAGCTGCCAGCTGACGTGCAGTCGGCTCAGCCGGTCCTGCTCCAGCATGACGAGCACGGCCGCCCGGACGGCGTCGCGGGCGGTGTGCGCGGTGTCGGCGGGGACGGTCCGGGCGCCGGTCCCGGCCGGGGGAGCCACGTCGAGCCGGACCCGGGTGTGCCGCAGCAGCGGCCGCAACTCCCGGTCGAGCCGGGCGAACGCGGCGTCGGCGGGCTCCTCGCTGAGCGCGCGGTCGAGGTCGGCGGCGCGGCGCAGGTCGAGCAGGGCGGTGACGGCCAGGTCGGTGGCGGCCCGCCGGGCGGTGGCGTCGTCGAGGGCGGCCGAGCGCAGCGGGGCGAGGACGGCGGTGAGCGCGGCGTTGTGCGCGCCGGTCAACTCGGCGATGGTGCGGGCGCGGGCGTTGGCGGCCGCGCGGGAGATCGCCGCGTGGGTGGGGGCGGCGTCGGTGGCGCGGTGCTCGGAGTGGGCGATGACGAGGTCCCACAGCTGCTGCAGGACGGCGAGCGCGCCGGGCCCGACCGGTTCGGCGTCGGCCCGGACAAGGACCAGCACCGCGCCGGGGGCGCCGCCCGGCGTCGTCGCGGCGACGACCACCGTCCGGGTGCGGCCGGCCAGTTCGGCCTCGCCCTGCCACGGCCGGCCCTGCGCGGTGGCGTCGGCGGCGAGGTCGGCCAGCCGGGACAGGTCGAGGCCGCTGATCGCGTCGGCGAGCTCGGCCGGGCCGTGGGTCCGGGCGGGGGAGAAGGTGCAGACGCCGTTCAACTGCGCGATCGCCTGGTGCGGGACGAGCGTGCCGAGCACCTCGGACAGCCGCGGCAGCACGTCCGGCCGGGGCGTGCGCAGGATCCGGACGGCCTGCGCGAGCGCGTCCTCGGGGCGGCTCCAGGGGCCCCGCCGGCTGCTGCCGTCCGTGCTGTCGCCCATCACGTCCTCGTTCGCTGCGTCGTCCCGCGTGTCGGCCATGGTGCCGAGCCTAGCCCGCCGGCCGCCCGGCGCGACCTGTCCTTCCGGCCAGGTGCAACCGTCCGAAAGGCCAGCCCGAGGCCCGCCGCCGAGGCCACAGGATGGAAGACGTCGGAGGAACACCAGCCACCGGCCGCAACCCGCCACAACCCGTTACGACCCAAGGGGATTCCCATGACCGAGACCACCTCCGCCACCCCGGCCGGCACGCCCACCAAGGCCATCGCGTTCGACCGGTTCGGCGACGCGGACGTGCTGGGCCCCGTCGAGATCGAGCTGCCCGCCCCCGGCCCCGGCCAGGTGCGGATCGCGGTCCGCGCGGTGGGCGTCAACCCGCTGGACCACAAGCTGCGCAGCGGCGCCATGGCCGGTTTCTTCCCGGTCGTCTTCCCCGCCGTCCCCGGCTACGAACTGGCCGGCGTGGTGGAGGCGGTCGGTGCGGAGGTGGCCGGATTCGCCCCCGGCGACGAGGTGTTCGGCGCGCCGATGGGCGGCGGCTACGCCGAGCACGCCCTGGTGGACGCCGCGACGCTGGCCCACAAGCCCGCCACCCTCGGCTGGGCGGAGGCCGCGGCGATCCCGGTGGCGGCCGAGACCGCCGAGCGGGCCCTGGACGTCCTCGGCGTGCGGTCCGGCGAGACGCTGCTGGTGCACGGCGCGGCCGGTGGCGTCGGCACCGTGCTGCTGCAGTTCGCCCGGGCGCGCGGCATCACCGTCGTCGGCACCGCGAGCGAGGCCAACCACGCCCACCTGCGCGACCTGGGCGCGATCCCGGTCACCTACGGCGAGGGCCTGGCCGAGCGGGTGCGCGCGGCCGCCCCGGGCGGCCGGGTCGACCGGGTGCTGGACGCCGCCGGGCAGGGCGGAGTGCTGCCGCTGTCGATCGAACTGGCCGGCGACGCGCAGCGCGTGCTGACCATCGCCGACCCGATGGGCGCGCCCGAGCACGGCGTGCGCTTCACCGGCGGCATGGAGGGCGGCGAGCCGTACCACCAGCGCGCCTACGCCGCCGCGCTCGCCCTGCACGAGGCGGGCACCCTGCGGCTGCCGCTGCACCGGGTGCTCCCGCTGGCGGAGGCGGTCGAGGCGCACCGGCTCAGCGAGCACGGGCACCTGCGCGGCAAGATCGTCCTGACGGTGTGACCGGTCGATCGGCCGTCCGCACCTCAACCGCCTGTCGTGACACGTCACCTGACGGCCGGTCGATAGAGTCCGCCGCATGACGATTGCGAGCGCGACGGACGGCGGACGGCTGGCGGGGCGGACGGCCGTGGTCACGGGCGCGGCCAGCGGGATCGGCCGCGCCGTCGCGGAACGGTTCGTCCGCGAGGGCGCGTCGGTGGTCGCGACCGACATCGACGAGGCCGGGTTGGACCGGCTCGTCCGCCAACTCCCCGGCGCCGTCAGCACGGTGGTCGGCGACGTGGCCCGGGACGAGGACGCCCGCCGGATGGTCGAGGCGGCCGTCGAGCGGCACGGGCGGCTCGACGTGCTGGTGGCCAACGCCGGGGTCATCCCGCTGATGGAGATCACCGAGGCCACCGCCGAGGACTGGGACCGGGTGATGGCCGTCGACGGCCGCGGCATGTTCCTCACCTGCAAGTACGCCATCCGGGCGATGACCGCCCAGGACCGGCCGGGCGGCTCGATCGTCTGCCTGTCCTCCATCTCCGGCGAGGCCGGCCAGCGCGGCCAGGCGGTGTACGGGCCGGCCAAGTTCGTCGCCTCCGGGCTGACCAAGCACCTGGCCGTCGAGTGGGCGGACCGCGGCATCCGGGTCAACGCCGTCGCCCCCGGCACCACCGCCACCGAGCGGGTCGCCCGGCTGCGCGACGAACCCGGCGGGCCCGAGTACCTGGCGGCGATCGAGCGGCTGCACCCGATGCGGCGCCTCGGCGACCCGGCCGAGGTCGCGGCCGCCGTGCTGTTCCTCGCCTCGGACGAGGCGTCCTTCGTCACCGGCGTCGTCCTGCCGGTCGACGGCGGGTACCTCGCGCAGTAGGCGGGTGCCCGGCACACGCCGTGCGACCTGCGGAAATTCGCTGGCGCGGGGGCGCCCGGCCGTGCTGGAGTGAGCGGATGGATCACGACGACGTACTCGCCCTGTTCGACCGCCGGCTCCGACGCGACGCGCGGCCGGACAGCGGCAGCACCCGCATCGAGCGCGACGGTGCCGTCCTGCGCCAGGTCGGCGCCGCGCACGACTGGAACGGCGTCCTCTGGTCGGACCTGGACGAGGCGGGGGCGGACGAGGTGATCGCCGCGCAGGTGCGGTACTTCGCCGGGCTGGGCCTCGAGTTCGAGTGGAAGACCTACGGCCACGACCGGCCCGCCGACCTGGGCGAGCGGCTGCTGGCCGCCGGGTTCATCCCCGAGGACGAGCAGTCGGTGATGGTGGCGGACATCCGCGACCTGCCCACCGAGGTCGTGCTGCCCGAGGGCGTCCGGCTGGTCCCCGTCACCGACGCGGCCGGCGTCGACCTGATGGCCGAGGCCGCCGAGCAGGCCTTCGGCAAGCCCAACCCGGCCCAGCGGCAGCGGCTGCTCGACCAGCTCGCCCAGGGCTCCGAGACCGTCACCATGACCGTCGCGATGGCCGGCGACCGGCCGGTGTCCGCGGCGCGGATGGAGCTCGTCCCCGGCACCGAGTTCGCCGGCCTCTGGGGCGGCGGCACCGCGCCCGACTGGCGCGGGCGGGGCATCTACCGCGCCCTGGTCGCCCACCGCGCGCGGCTCGCCGCCGAGCTGGGCTACCGCTACCTCCAGGTCGACGCGAGCGACCAGAGCCGCCCCATCCTGCAGCGCCTCGGCTTCGCCCGGCTGACCACGACCACGCCGTACGTGCGGGGCGTGTCCTGACGGTTCCGGTGTGACCGCCCGCGCACCGTGCCCCCTGCCGATCGGCAGGGGGCACGGCGTTTTCGGCGCCGGGGTTGTGCCGATCGGTACATGTGCGGCGGGGGTGGCGGGGGTCATGGTGGGGGCACTGCACGGGGGCCGTCCGGGCTCCCGGGGGAGGAGACCTACCGTGTTCCGTACGTTCCGCTTGTTCCGCTGCGCCCGTTCCCGTGTCGTCGGCGTCGCTGTCGTCGGCTCCGCCGCCACCGGGGTCGCGCTGGCCGCGCTCGCCCGGTGGCGGGGGTCACACCGTGAGCGAGGCCCGAGCGTCCCCTGCCGTGGCCCTGACCGGGTCGGCCGTCCCCGTGAGCCGGCCGAGCCCGAAGCAGGTGCTGTGCCGCGTCCCGGTGTCGTGCGCGGCGGTCCGCACGAGCGCGTACTGGACGGGCACGGCGAGGGCCGCCACCGGCAGCACCAGGCAAAGCAGGGCGCGCCCCAGGCCGGACCGGCGCTTCGCCCGGTGCCGCAGGCCGGTGGCGAGCTGCCAGCCGCCCCAGCAGACCGCGCCGACGCCCAGCGCCACGCCCGCCCAGGCGAGCGGCAGCACGTACACGGCGGCGCCGGGGCTGTCGTGGCAGGTGCTCACCAGCGCGCGGACGTCGTCGTCCGCGACGAGCGTCGGCACCGCGCAGGCCCAGCCGAGGCAGGCGAGCAGCAGTGGGCCACCGGCCCCGCGGAACGCGCCGGTGGGTGCGTGGACGTGGTTCATGACTCCCCCTGGCCCAAGCGTTCCGGCCATGGCCGTTCCGACCATGATCGACATGGGCTCGGCCATGGTACCGGCGGTACCGGCACCGGCACTGCCTGCGTCGGCGTCGGCGTCGGCAGGAGGAGGTCGGCGGGCCGTGGGGAGCCGGCTGCCGGGTCATCCGGCCGCTCGCGCCCCGGTCCGCCCGGCGGAGCCGCCGGCCCCGGTGAGGTCCGAGAACGCCGCGAGGTCCGCGAGAGCGGCCGCCTCCCCGGGTTCCCCGGCGAAGGCCACCCCACCCCGGTGCAGCACGTACACGGCCGCCGCCCCGGCGAGGGTGCGGGGCAGCCCCTGCGCGGCCACCACGACCGTCCGCCCGGCGGCCGCACCGGCCAGCAGGTGCGCGTGCAGCCGGGCCGCGACAGCGGGGGCCAGGCCGCGCTCGGGCTCGTCGAGCAGCAGCAGGGTCGGCCGCGCCGCCAACGCCCCTCCGATCGCCACGAGTTGCTGCTGACCGCCGGAGAGCTCGCCGGCCCGGCGGGTCAGCAGCGGTGCCAGCTCGGGGAAGAGCTCCAGCACCTCCTCCCGGCCGCGCCCGGACCTGGCCAGCTCCAGGTTCTCGGCCACGGTCAGCGAACCGAACACCCCGCGCTCGGCCGGCACCAGGGCCAGCCCCCTGCGCACCCGCTGATGCACCGACAGCCCGCTCACGTCCCGGCCCTGCCACAGCACCCGGCCACCCGACAGCCGCACCACCCCCGCCAGCGCGTTCAGCGCGCTCGTCCGCCCGGCGCCGTTGCGGCCGAGCAGGACGGTCACCGCGCCGGCGGGGAAGGCGAGGTCGATCCCGTGGAGGGCCTCGAGGGGGCCGTAGCGGACGCGGACGGAGAGGAGGGCTGCTGCGGGTGGCACGGGGTGGTCACCTCCGGGGCTGGCGGCGGGAGTCAGGGGTGTCGTTCGCTGGGGCGGCCGGCCCGGCGTGCGCAGCGGAGGAGGTCATGTCCGGGCTCCCCAGGCACCGGCGACCCGGGGGTCGGTGAGGACGGCCGCGGTCGGGCCGGCGGCGACCAGCCGCCCCTGGGCCATGGCGTAGACGGTGTCGGCGAGTTCGGCGACCAGGCCGGCGTCGTGCTCGACCAGCAGCAGCGCCAGGCCGCGCTCGGCGAGGCCCCGGAGGACGGCGACCAGGCGGGAGGTCTGCGCCGCGTCGAGTCCGGCGGCCGGTTCGTCGAGGAGCAGGACGCAGGGGTCGGCGGCGAGGGCACGGGCGAGTTCGACCAGGCGCAGGGTGCCGGTGGGCTGGGAGCCGGCGGGCTCGGCGGCGACGTCCCGCAGGCCGAGCAGGTCCAGCGCCCGGGCGGTTTGTGCGGCAACCGCGCGCGGGTCGGTACGGCCCTGCCGGTGCTCGGCACCGACGCGCACGTTGTCGCCCACCGAGAGGGTGGGGAAGACGGCGATCTGCTGGAAGGTCCGCGCCAGCCCGAGCCGGACGCGCCGGTGGGCGGGCAGCCGGGTGACGTCCCGTCCGTTGAGCAGCACCCGTCCGGCGTCGGGGCGGGCGGTCCCGGCGAGGCAGTCGAAGAGGGTGCTCTTCCCGGCGCCGTTGGGCCCGATCAGCGCGGTGATCCGTCCGGCCCGGGCGGTCAGGTCCACTCCGGCGACGGCCTCGATGCCGCCGTACCGTCGTACGATCCCGCGCGCGGTGAGCCGGCCGTTCACCGCGCTGCTCCGGCAGGGCTCCCGGCTGCCGCCGTGCGGGCGGGGCGTTGCGCGGGCTGCCCGCGCTCCGCCCGCCCGGACGGGGTGGGTTCTGCGCCTGCCGGTGTCGCTCGGGGCGGGCCGTGCAGGTCGCCGCCGTGCGGGGTTCCCCCGGGCGGGAAGGCGTCGGCCGGGGCCGGGTTCATGGCTGACGCTCCCGCGCGAGCCGGGCGGTGATCGCGGCGCGGGCGCGCAGCCCGGCGGGGGAGAGTCGACCGGGTGGCAGGGGTGCGGCGGAAGCGGGGCCGCCGGCGCCGCCGGGCCGACGACTGGTCGGGAGGGCGGCGAGCCCCCCGGGCAGGCGCCCGATGGCCGTGGCGAGGACGCCGATGGCGACGGCCGAGACGCCCGCGACGGTGCCGGCGTCCAGGCCGATCAGCAGCGCGGCGGCGAGGACGGCGCCGAGCGCGCTGTCGGCCCCGACGACGACCACGGCCGCGAACCACAGCAGCCCCCGCACGGGGTCGAAGGAGGCCGCGTCGAAGGCCCGCCCGGCGAGCCCCGTCAGCCCGCCGCCGAGCGCGGCCAGCGCCGCGCCGACGACGAAGGCGAACAACTTCAGCCCGGGCACGTCGACGCCGGCCGCGACCGCGCCCGGCTCGTGGTCGCGCATCGCGGTCAGCGCCCGGCCGAGTCGCCCTCGGTGCAGGGCCCGGACGGCGAGCAGGCCGGCGCCGAGCAGCAGCAGTTCGGCGAGGTAGAAGGCGCGGTCTCCGGAGAGGAAGGACGGTCGTTCGAGGAGGAGCCCGGTGGTGGCGTACGGCTGCTCGAAGACGAACCGGCTCATCGCCGTCCCGACCGCGAAGGTGACCAGGGCGAGCGCCAGCCCGCGCCGCCGGATCGCGGGCCACCCGGTGAGCAGGCCGAGCGGCGCGGTGGCGAGGACGGCGAGCAGCAGTGCGGGCCCGGCGGGCAGCGCCGGCAGGCCGGGGACGCGGCCGGACATCAGCAGCGCGGTGCCGAGCGAGCCGAGGCCCGCGTACCCGGCCTGCCCGAGCGAGATCTGCCCGCCGTAGCCGGTCACCACGACGACGGACAGCAGCACCAGCGCGAGCGCGGGCACCAGCAGGGCGCTGCGCAGGTCGTTGCCCCGGAAGCCGAACGGCAGCAGGAGCAGCACCAGGCAGACCGTCCCGGCGAGCCGCCCCCGACCGCCATCCCCGGCCCCGTCTCTGCCCCCGCTCCCAATCCCGACGCCGAGCGGCCGGACGGCCAGCGGTGCGCTCACCGTCCGCTCCTCGCCGGTGATGCGCGGCCCGGCCAGCAGCGCGGTGGCGAGCAGCGCCACCACGAACAGGTTGGACTGCACGGCCTCGACGAGCGGCAGCAGCTGCCCGGCCGGGCGCAGCCGGGTCAGTTCGGCCTGGGCGATGCCGAGCCCGAGCCCGGTGGCGACGGCGACCGGGATGCTGCGCAGCCGGGCGGCGACGGCGACGGCCATCGTCTCCATCACCAGCAACGGCAGCCCGTACGGGTCGAGCAGCAGGTAGGGCGCGAGGGCGATGCCGACCAGCCCGGCGGTGAAGGTGCCGAACGCCCAGCCGGCGGCGGAGACCCGGTCGGCGTCGACGCCGGAGAGGGCGGCGAGGCGCCGGTCGTCGACGACGGCGCGCAACCGCAGGCCGAACCCGGTCCAGCGGGTGGTGGCGGCGACGGCCAGGCCGAGCACCAGGATGGCAACCAACTGGGCGACGGTGTCGGGCCGCAGGCCGTGCCGGCCGGGCAGCCGGATCGGCGCGCCGCCGAACGGTGAGGGGGCACCGGCCAGCGGCGCCGCGCCCCACAGCAGGACGGCGGCGCCGATGAGCAGCACGAACACTCCGAGCCCGGCGACCATGGTCTCGGCCGGTCCGGCCCCGCGCCGTTGCAGCGGCCGGTAGACCAGGACGTCCAGCAGCACGCCGAGGGCCGGGGCGACCACCAGCAGGCAGAGTGCGACGGCCGGCCACATCGGCCAGTGCCGCACCACCACGAGGTCCCGCAGCAGGTAGGCGACGGCCATGGCCTGGGCGCCCTGGGCGATGTTGAGCACGCCGGTGGCGCGGTGGCAGACGACCAGGCCGATGCCGCTGAGCGCGGCGGCGCTGCCCACGGTGAGCCCGGCGAGCGCGAGGTCGACGGTGAGCGGGTCGGGGGCGGCGGCGAGCACCGCGAGCGGGGCGGTGCCCGGGCCGGGAAGGACGGTCAGCACGGGAATCGCCGTTCAGCCGGTCGGCGGGGCGGGTTCGCCCGGACGGGTGGGCCGGCCCGGTCCGGTGGGCGGGTCGGACGGCGACGGCGTGCCGGACGCGCCGGGCGTACCGGGCGGGCCCTGCGCGGCGGGTTCGCAGAGCGGGCAGGGCGTCAGCTCCCGGGCCCGGACGGCTTCCTCGTCCACCGCGGCCGCCCGGGCCTTGCCGGCGACCAGTGGGCACTGCGGCCGGTGGTAGTGGGCGCCCTCGGGCACGGCGAGCCAGCCCTCCTCACCGGCCTCACCGGTCGCCCCTCTCGCACCGCCCGCACCTCCGGCATCGGCCGTACCGGCGTCGTCGTCGGCCGTGCCGTCCGCCGGTTCGACCAGCAGCTCGTAAAGCCGCGCCACCCGCCGGTCGGTCAGATCGCCTTCGGAGAAACCGCCCCCCGAGCGGCCGCCGCCCGGCCGCAGCGCGACGAGCACCGCGCCGGCCACGATCAGTGCCGCGCCCGGCACCGTGGACGAGGCCAGGTAGGGGATCTGCTGCTCGGCGTAACGCTCGCCGGAGACCCCGTACCAGCCGAGCACGGACAGCACGGCGCCGACCGCGAGCACGACCCAGCCGGCCCACTCCCGCCCGCCCCGAGCCGTCCGCAGGAACCGGGCGGCGCGCCGGGCGGGCGGCATCCGCGCGGCATTGCGGGCGGTTTCGCCGCCGGATTGCGATTCGTCCATGGATCCGCCTTCATGGTGTCACTTGAGACGTTTCCAGGATCGGCCTGGAACAGCATCCGGGACACCGCGCACGGGCCCCGCGCACATCGACCCCGCGCACACCGCCCGCGCACACCCGGGCGGCGCAGCCGAGAGGGAGCACAGACCATGCACGTGACGCGAAGCGGAACCCCCGCGGGCGGCGGCCCGGCCCTGCGGACGGTGAGCGCACTGCTCGCCCTGATGCTGGCGGGCTCGGCGGCCGCGTGCAGCAGCAGCAAGTCCAGCTCCTCGGCGAGTTCGAGCGCCAGCGCCAGCGCCAGTGCGAGCGCGAGTGCCAGTGCGAGTGCCAGTGCCAGCGCGAGTGCCAGCTCCGCGAGCGCGTCGGCGGGCGCCGCCAACTCCGTGCCCGCCGACCCGGCCGCCGCCAAGACGGAGATCACCACCAACTGGGAGAAGTTCTTCGACCCCAACACCCCCATCCCCGACAAGGCCAAGCTGCTCCAGGGCGGCGACGTGCTGCTCCCGGCGCTGCAGGGCTTCTCGCAGGACCCGCGGGTCGGCCAGGTGCAGGCGAAGGTCAGCGACGTCGGGTTCATCGACGCCGCTTCCGCGACGGTCACCTACTCGCTCTCCCTCCAGGGCAACGTGGTCGAGCCGAGCGCGACCGGCCAGGCCGTCCTCGACAACGGGACCTGGAAGGTCTCCCGCTCGACGCTGTGCGGCCTGCTCACCCAGGCGGCCGGCGCCAGCGGCACCCCGATCCCCGGATGCAGCTGACCACCGCCCGGCCCATCGTCAGACTCGTTCCCCGGTCGGTCGCCCGCGCTGCCGCCGGCCGGCCGGGGGCTCCGGCGGCGGCGCGCCCGGCAGTCGTCCCGGCAGTCGTCCCGGCAGTCCTCCCGGCCGTGCTCCTGGCCGTCCTGCTGGTCCTCACCGGCTGCGGCACCCGGCTGCCGGACGGCGCCTTCACCGTCCGGCCCCGCCCCACCCCCGGCGCCCCCACCAGCGCTCCCACCGGCTCCGCCTCCACCGGCAACCCGGCCTCCGACACCGGCGTCACCGCCGACGAGATCCGGATCGGCGTCGTCACCTCGCTCACCAGCCCGGTCGGCAGCGAGGTGTTCAGCGGGCCCCGCTACGGAGCGCAGGCGTTCTTCCAGGCCCTCAACGACCGCGGCGGCCTGCACGGGCGCACCGTCCGGCTGGTCACCTGCGACGACGGCGGCAGCGGCATCGGCAACCAGGACTGCGTCCACCGGCTGATCGACCAGGCGCACGTGTTCGCCTTCGTCAGCGGCAGCGTCCTCGACTACGCGGGCGCCGCCTACGTGAGCGGCAAGGCGGTGCCGGACGTCGGCGGCCAGCCGATCGGCACCGCGTACGACCGCTGGCCGCACCTGTACGGGATCTACGGCAGCGCCGCGCCGCGCGACGGCCGCTCGGTCGGCTGGAACGGCACGCTCTACCAGAGCACCGAGGTGTTCCGGTTCTTCAAGCAGCGCCTGGGCGCGGCCAGCGCCGCCGTGGTGGCTTACAACCAGGCCGACTCGGCCCGGTACGCCGCGCAGCTGAAGGCCGGGCTGGAGGCCGAGGGGTACCGGGTGCTGCTCCAGACGGTGGACTTCGCGCTGCCGAACTTCCAGGCGGTGGCCGCGGCCGTCCGGGCGGACGGCTCGCAGCTGCTCTTCGACGCCATGGACACCCGGGGCAACGCGGCGCTGTGCCGGGCGCTGGACGAGGCGGGGGTGCAGGTGGCCGCGAAGGTCACCAACGTGCAGAACTGGTCCGAGTCGGTGCGCACCGACTACGCCTCCTCGCCGAACTGCCGCAACGCGCTGTGGGCGACGTCGTCGAGCCTGAACTACGAGGACGAGCAGTACCGGGCGGTGCACGACTTCCGCGCCGCGATGGCCCGTTACCTCCCGGACCGCGCCGGCCGGCTGTCCGCCTGGGAGCTGGAGGGCTGGGCCGGGGCGCAGTGGCTGGCCGACGCGATGGGCTCCTGCGGCGCCGCGCTGACCCGGGCCTGCGTGGAGGCGTTCATGAACCGCGCCGAGCCGTACGACGCGCACGGCCTGATCCTGCCCGCCTCCTTCGTCCCGCAGCCGCCGCCCACCGGCCCGGTCCACGCCTGCCTGAACGCGGCCCGCTGGCAGGACTCCGCCCGGGGCGGCCAGGGCGGCTGGGTGACCCAGGTGCCGTCGATGACCACCACCTGCTTCGACGTCCCGCAGCTGCCGTACCGGCCGTGAGCGGCACTGGAAGGCCCTGAGCGGCCGTGAGCGGCCCTGACCGGCCCTGGGAGGCCCCGAGCCGCGCTGACCGGCGCTGACCGGTCGGCACCCGGCAGGTCAGCCGGTATCGGCCGGAGGCCGGGGCTGGGCCTGGGTCTGGGGCTGGGGCTGGGTTCGGGTCCTGAGCGGGAGACGGAAGCGGGACGCGCCGTCGTCCGGGAGCCGTTCCACCAGGACGATCGCGGCGTCGTCGTCCAGATGCCCGCCGACGTACCCGAGCAGGTCGCGGCGCAGGTGCTGCAGCAGGGCGGCCGGGCGGTCCCCGAGCCAGGCGGTGACGCGCTCCTCGAGCGGATAGAAGCGGCGCTGCGCGTTCCGGGCTTCGATCACGCCGTCGGTGTAGATCAGCAGGCGGTCGCCGGGGACGAACGGGAACACCTCCACCTCGTAGCGGGTCGGGGCGAGTTCGCCGAGCCCGAGCGGCGGGGCCGGCCGGCGGGCGGCGACGGTGGTGACGCCGTCCGGGCGCAGCAGCAGCGGGGGAGGGTGGCCGCAGTCGATCAGGCTCACCTCGGTGCCGTCGTCGGGGATGTCCAGCAGGACGGCGGTGATGAAGGACTCGCCGGTGTCCTCGCTGCTCGCCCCGACCACCTCGGGCGAGGGCGAGGGGAGCAGCCGGGCCTGGCGGGACTGCTCGGCGAGCTGGGCGAGGTCCCAGCTGACGCTGCCGTCCAGGTAGGCGGCCAGTTCGGGCAGCTCGGCGTGCAGGTGGGCGGCGGCCCGGAAGGCGCCGAGCAGCAGCGCGGCGTCGCCGAGCGAGGACAGGCCCTTGCCGCGGACGTCACCGACCAGCAGCCGGGTGCCGGTGGCGGTGCGCGCGGCCGCGTACAGGTCGCCGCCGACCTGCGCCTCGGCCTCGGCGGCCAGGTAGACCGAGGCGAGGTGCAACGGCCCGATCTGCTCCGGCAGCGGGCGCAGCAGCACCCGCTGGGCGGCCTCGGAGACGGTGCGGACCCGGGCCAGTTCGCGCTCGTGCCGGTCGCGCAGCACCCGCAGGCCGACGATCAGCACCGAGACGACGAGCTGCGCGCCCAGCTGGGTCTGGTGGTTGGCGGTGGTGAGGCCGTCCCGGGCCACCCCGATCACGGTGAGCGCGGCGATGGCGAGCAGCGCGACGGCCGCGGTGCCGCGGGCGCCGGCGAAGGAGGCGGTCAGGGCGGGGGCCACGATCAGCAGCGGGCCGAGGTGGATGTGCGGCGGGGAGAGGATGTCCACGACGGTGATCAGCACGATCAGCACGAGGACCAGGGCCGTCAGGACGCGGCGGTCGGGGAGCCAGGTGCGTCGGTGGTCGCGGGGGCGCTGCCGGAGGGGCACTCCTCCTCTGTACACCGTCCGGACGGTGGGGCGCATTCCGGGCGGCCCGCGCGGGCGGGTGCCGGGCGCGCCCGGGCATTCGGGGCATTCGGGGCGGCCGAGGCATCCCGGGGGCGGGCGTCGGGCGGGCGGCCGGGCGGTGCGCCGGGGTCAGCGCGGGGTCAGCCCTCGGCGCCGTACCGCGCCAGGTAGGCGGCGAAGCGGGCGACGTCCTCGTCGGACCAGTCGGTGAACCGGGCGGTGAAGGCCTGACGGCGCTGCTCGTTGGCGTCCCGCAGCAGGGTCAGCCCGGCGTCGGTGGCGCGCAGGATCTGGCCGCGCTGGTCGTCCGGGTCGGCCTCGCGGGCCAGCAGGCCGAGCTTCTCCAGGGCGCCGACCTGCCGGCTGACGGTCGACTTGTCGAGCATGAAGTACGCCGCGACGTCGGCGGCCCGGCTGCCGCCGCGCTCGGTGATCAGGTCGAGGATGCTGTAGGTGACCAGCGAGAGGTCGGGGTGCAGCTGGGAGGCCTTGTGCCGGGCACGGCGGGCGAAGGCGGTCAGCTCGCGCTGGATGGTGTCGATGGACGACTCGCGGCCGGGCACGGCGTTCCTACCTCCTCGGAATTTGTTGCACTATACAACAGATCCGCCCGGTGTGGCGCCCGGCCCCCGAGGCCCCGGTCCTGGTTCCGGTCCCGGTCCCGGTCCCGGTCTCGGTCCCGGTCCTGGATCCGTTTCCGGTCCCGTGGCCCGCCAGGCCCGGGCGGCGGCGATCCGGCGCGCCGTACTCGGGTGAGTGGCGAACAGTAGCTCAAGCAGCCTCGGCGGGTCGACATCGGCGACGTTCGCCACCGCCAGTCTGCGCTGCATCGCGACGAACTGCTCGACGTCCCCGGTCAGTTCGAGGGCGTGCCGGTCCGCCCGCGCCTCGATCCGGCGGCTCACCGCGCACTGGGCCGGCCCCGACAGTGTCCCCAGCAGCACCGCCAGCGCGGCCAGCAGCGGCAGCGCCCGCGGATCCGCCGCGTCCGCGGCGCCGGCCGCGTCCAGCAGCGGCCGCCAGGCCGACAGCAGCCCGAGCAGGGCCACGGCGGCGGCCGCGCCCACCGCCCCCAGCGCCGTGCCGGTCGGCACGTCCCGGTGCTTGACGTGCCCCAGCTCGTGCGCCACCACCAGCTCCACCTCGCGCGGCTCCGCCGTCGACAGCAGCGTGTCGTACGCGACGATCCGGCGGGTCGAGCCGAAGCCGGAGACGTACGCGTTGAGCGCACTGGTCCGCCGGGAGGCGTCCGCCACCAGGACCTCCGCCACCCGCACCCCGTCCCGCTCGGCGAGCCCCAGCAGCGCGCCGCGCAGCTCGCCCGGCGGCATCGGGGTGAAGCGGTTGAACACCGGCTCGATCAGCAGGGGGTGCAGGAAGGACAGCGCCACGGTCAGCAGAGCCGCCGCGCCCGCCGCCGGCACCCACCACCGCGAGGGCGACCACCCGGTCAGCGCGAACAGCCCCAGCGCCAGCGGCAGGAACAGTCCGAGGGCGAGCGCCAGCCCGCGCAGCTCGTCCACCGCCCAGCCGCCCCACCCCTGCGTCACCAGGCCGAACCGGGCCCGCACCGCCCGCACCCGCGCACCGAACGGCAGCTGCAGCGCCTGCCCGAGCAGCACCAGCGCGGCCGCGCCCGCCAGCACCTCGGCGGCCCAGGAGCCGCCGAACCACCCGCCGGCCGCCGACACCAGGCCGGCCCCGGCCGACGTCAGGCCCAGGACGAGGCTGAGCGCCAGCCCCGCGGCCCGGCCGGCGAGCACCCACGGCACCTGTGCCCGGCGCAGTGCCCGCCCCCGGGCGCGCTCGGCGGGCGTGAAGTCGGGAGCGGGGGGCGGGGCTGCTCCGTCGCTTCCGTCGCTGGCATCCATGCTCGGCGCGCGCCTCCTCCTGGCGATCCGGTGCGTCGAGCCCCATCATCGCGCTCCCGGACTCGCGCCCGCCCCCTCGTTACTGCTTGACAGGGTGCGTAATACTGTAACGCGCGCGGCCCGGCACCCGTCGTGGCGTGGTCGGACGCGGCCGTGGGCACGGCCGGACGCGACCCTGACGCGTCCGGCCGCACCAACGCCGGCGTCAGCGCTGGGTCCGGCGCGCGCCCCCTCCCAGCAGTTCGGAGCACGACATGCATCCCTTCCTCGACCACCCGGGGCCGCTCGCGTTCGCGCACCGGGGCGGCGACCTCGGGCACCCCGAGAACTCGCTCGCCGCGTTCGAGGCGGCCGTCGCGCTCGGGTACCGCTACCTGGAGACGGACGTGCACGCCACCCGCGACGGGGTGCTGGTCGCCTTCCACGACACCCGGCTCGACCGGGTCACCGACCGCGGCGGTGCCGTCGCCGAGCTGCCCTGGGAGAGCGTCCGGCAGGCCCGGATCGGCGGCACCGAGCCCGTGCCGTTGCTGGAGGACCTGCTGGGCGCGTTCCCCGCCGCCCGCTTCAACATCGACGTCAAGGCGGCGCCCGCCGTCGCGCCGCTGGTCGAGACGATCCGCCGGACGAACGCCTGGGACCGGGTCTGCGTCGGCGGCTTCTCCGACTCCCGGCTCGCCGCCGTCCGCGCCGCCGCCGGCCCCCGGCTGGCCACCTCGCTCGGCCCGCGGGAGGTCGCCCGGCTGCGGCTGCGCTCCCTGGCCGGGCCGCTGCTGCCCGCGCGCGGGCCGTCCATCGGCGGGGCGCCGTACGCCGGGGTGTGCGCCCAGGTGCCGGAGCGGCACAAGGGCGTGCGGGTCGTCGACCGGGCCTTCGTCCGGGCCGCGCACCGCCTCGGCCTGCAGGTTCACGTGTGGACTGTGGACGATGCCACACGGATCAGGACTCTCCTCGACCTGGGTGTGGATGGCATCATGGCCGATCGCATCGACGTCCTGCGGGACGTCCTCGGCGAGCGCGGCTGCTGGACCGACGGCAGCGCCTAGGAGCCAGGAGCCCCATGAGCACCACGGACCACCTGCCGGACCACGCGCCGGACCACGTCCCGGACCGTCCGGCGACCGCCACCGACGACGCCGCCCGCGCCCTGCGCCGGATGCAGTTCGGCTGGTACATCAACGACTGGGCCAACGCCGCCTTCTCGGCGACCGTCCTGACGGTGTTCCTCGGGCCGTACCTCACCGAGATCGCCAAGAACGCCGCCGACGCGGCCGGCGACGTCCACCCGCTGGGCCTGTCCATCCGCGCAGGATCGTTCTTCCCGTACACGGTCTCCTTCTCCGTGCTGATATCGGTCGCGGCGATGCTGCTGACCGGCACCGTCGCGGACCGCACCGGGCGGCACAAGGAGCTGATGTGCGGCTTCGCGTACGTCGGCGCGCTCGCCACCATGGGGATGTTCTTCCTCGACGGCGACCGCTACCTGCTCGGCGGCGCGCTGCTGGTCGTCGCCAACATCTCGTACGCGGTGTCGGTGGCACTCTCCTACGCCTACCTCCCCGGCCTCGCCGCCCCCGACGAGCGCGACGCCGTCTCCTCCAAGGGCTGGGCCTACGGCTACGCGGGCGGCGGGCTGCTGCTGATCGCCAACCTGGCGCTGTTCCAGGGGCACGAGGCGCTCGGCCTGTCCTCCGGCACCGCCGTGCGGATCTGCCTCGCCTCGGCCGGCCTGTGGTGGGCGCTGTTCACCCTCGTCCCGCTGTTCCGGCTGCCGTCCAGAGCCGGCGCGGCGCCCGCCCGCACCGAGGCCGCCGCCGCGTCCGACCGGCCCGCCGCCGGCAGCAGCCTGCGCGAACTCGGCCGCACCCTGCGCAGCATGCGCGAGCACCCGCTCACCCTGCTCTACCTGGGTGCTTTCCTCCTCTACAACGACGGCATCCAGACCGTCGTCTCGCAGGCCTCGCTCTACGGCAGCGAGGAGCTCGGCATGGACCAGACCTCCCTGGTCACCGCCGTCCTCCTGGTCCAGATCGTGGCGATCGGCGGCGCGCTGCTGCTCGGCCGGATCGCCCGCCGTCACGGCGCCAAGCGCACCATCCTCGGCTCGCTGGTCGGCTGGGTGATCACCCTCGCCCTCGGCTACTTCATGCCCGCCCACCAGCCCGCCTGGTTCTACGCCCTCGCCTGCATGATCGGCCTGGTGCTCGGCGGCAGCCAGGCGCTCTCCCGCTCGCTGTTCTCCCACCTCATCCCGGCCGGCCGGGAGGCGGAGTACTTCAGCCTCTACAAGATCAGTGACCGCGGCACCAGCTGGATGGGCCCGCTGGTCTTCGGCATGGCGTACGAGATCACCGGTAGCTACCGCTCGGCGATCATTTCGCTGCTGGTGTTCTTCGTGATCGGGTTCGCCGCGCTGGCGAAGGTCCCGGTGCGCCGCGCCATCGAGGCGGTCGGCAACCCCGTCCCCGAGCGGCTGTAGCCCCGTCGCCCGATCATCCGGCCCGGCCGCGGCTCACCCCGCCTCGGCCGGGCCGGCGGCGTTCCGGCAGGTCACTCGGTCTCGGCCGATCGCCGGTCACTCCGTCTGGGCCCGTCACTCCGTCTGGGCCGGTCACTCCGTCTCGGCCGGGCCGGTGGCGTCCCGGACGCCGGCGCGCAGCAGCTGGTGGCCGAGGTCGACCAGGGCGCGGCCGACCGCGAAGTCGTCGCCGACCGCCGGGGCCGGGGCGTCGTGCGGATTGCGGCGGGCCAGGGTGTCGCTGTGCAGGACGTCGCCGTCCGCGTCGAGGACGGCGTGCACCCGGGTGGTGTCCTCGTCCTCGACCACGTGCAGGCTCAGCTGCCAGTCCTTCGTGCGGGCGACGGCCCCGGCCGTTGCTCCTGCGGCCGTTGCTCCTGCGGCCGTCGCTTCTGCGACCGTCGTGGCCCCGGCAGTCGCGGCCGCCGTGCCGTCCGCGCGGACGATCACTACCGGGCAGGCGCCGTGCACCGCGCAGCGGGTGCTGACCGAGCCCAGCAGCGTCCGGGCGAAGGTGCCGCGGCCCCGGCTGCCCAGCACCAGCAGGTCGGCGTCCTCGGCCGCCTCCAGCAGCACCTCGGCGGCGTGGCCGAGCACCAGGCTCTCCCGGACCTCCACCGGCCGGTCCGGGCCCACCACCTCGTCCACCTCGGTGGTCAGCGTGCGCAGCGCGGTCCGCTCGAAGCCGTCGTCCACCATCGGCGCGAACCACCCGTACAGCGACGGGTACTCCCAGGCCGCCACCGCGTGCACCGTCGCGCCGGTCAGCGCGGCCTGGCCGACCGCCCAGCGCAGCGCCGCTTTCGAGGGCGCCGAGCCGTCGATCCCGACCACGATCCGGCGGGCCCGGCCGGGGGCGGGTCGCTCGCTGTCCATCACGCACCACCTCCGGTGCCGCCGTGCCGCCGTGGCGTTGTGCCGTCGTGGCCGCCGTGGCGTTCCGCCGTCGTGCCGCTGCCGTGTTCCGCGCCCTCCTCCACGCTGCGCGCGCCCGGGCCCGTCGCGCCAGGGACGCGGTGGCCGGGTCGGGCGGGCGGACCGGGACGCGTTGGCCCGTTTCTGCATCCATTCGCGGCGATTTGCGTTCGATTGTGAACGGACTGTTGCTGAGGTGGACCGAATCGGTGCGGAAGCGGTGGCGTAGGCTGACCGTTCTTGTGCCGAACCCGGGGGGAACCAGTCATGCGCCGTGCCGCGGCCGCCGTCGCGCTGTTCGTCGGACTGAGCGCCGTCGCCGCCTGCGGGCCCGACGACCCGGCCCCGGCCAAGCCCGCCGCCCAGGGCGCGGCGCCCGGCACCGGGAGCCCGGCCGCCGCCGCACCCACCGGTCCGGATGCGGCGCCCGGCTCGGCCCAGACCCCGCTCCCCGCCAAGACCGGCCGCCCGCCCCGGCCGGACGGCACCATCACCGTCGCCTTCGCCGGCGACGTCCACTTCGAGGGCCGCACCGAGCCCCGGCTCGCCGTCAAGGCGCCCGAGCCGGCGCTCGGCCCGATCGCGAGCACCCTCGCCGGCGCCGACCTCTCCGTGCTCAACCTGGAGACCGCGATCACCGGGCGCGGCGCGCCGGAACCCAAGACGTACACCTTCCGCACCTCACCCAAGGCGCTGTCCGTCCTCAAGGACTCCGGCGTCGACATCGTCTCGATGGCCAACAACCACGCCGTCGACTTCGGTCCGGACGGCCTCGCCGACACCCTCGCCGCCAAGGACTCCTCGCCCATCCCCGTGATCGGCGTCGGCCACAACGCCAAGGAGGCCTACGCCCCGTACGTCACCACCGTGCGCGGCGTGAAGGTCGCGGTGGTCGCCGCCAGCCAGGTCGAGGACATCACCAACCAGAAGTGGCGGGCCGGCGCCGACAAGCCCGGCATCGCCTCCGCGCTCGACGTCCCCGCACTGGTCAAGGCCGTCGAGACGGCCAAGCAGCAGGCGCCCGTCGTGCTCGTCTACCTGCACTGGGGCGAGGAGGGCAAGGCCTGCCCCACCAGCGCGCAGACCGCCGTCGCCAAGAAGCTCGCCGGCGTCGGCGCCACCGCGGTCGTCGGCACCCACGCGCACACCATGGTCGGCTCCGGCATGCTCGGCAACACCTACATCGGGTACGGCTTCGGCAACTTCCTCTGGTACGGCACCTCCAACTACGCCAACTCCAACGAGACCGGCGTCACCACGCTCACCATCACCCCGGACGGCAAGGTGAAGGGCGAGGCCTTCGCCCCGGCGACGATCGACGACAAGGGCATACCCCAGCCGGTCACCGGCGCCACGGCGGCCGCCGCGCTCAAGCGCCGCGACGGACTGCGCGGCTGCGCCGGGCTCACCCCGCCGCCGGCCGCGGGCTGAGGCCTCGCCGGGGCGGGGTATCAGGGGTTCCAGGGCAGGTTTCAGGGCGGGTTCAGGGCGGGTTTCAGGGCGGGTTTCAGGGCGGGGCCGCGGCAGCGTCGCGGCCCCGCCCTTTCGCATGTCCGGGTGGAGGCGGCGGCCGGTTCGTGGGCTCGGTCGGGGAGGGGAGGCCGAGTTGACGCTCGCACAGACTCTCGGCGTAGGCGAACGAATGTGTTAGGTTAGCCTTGCCTAATCTTGCTGGTCGGAGGGGATGTCCTGTGCAGCGATCCGAATTCGACGGTGCCGTCGCGATGGTCACCGGAGCGGGCCAGGGCATCGGCGCGGCCGTCGCCCGGGCGCTGGCCGCCGAGGGCGCCGTCGTCGCCGCCGTCGACCGCAACCCCGGCCCGCTCGCCGCCCTCGCGGCGGACTCCCCGGCCGTGCGGCCGTACGCCCTGGACGTCACCGACTCCCAAGCCGTCGACGAGACAGTCGACTTGATCGAACGTCAACTCGGGCCGCTGGCTGTTCTGGTGAACGTCGCGGGAATCCTGCGCACCGCACCCGTCGTCGAACTCGCCGACGAGGACTGGGCGGAGACCTTCGCGGTCAACGCCACCGGCGTCTTCCACGCCAGCCGAGCGGTCGGCCGCCGGATGGCCGCCCGAGGCGCCGGCGCGATGGTGACCGTCGGCTCCAACGCCGCCGGCGTGCCGCGCGCCGGAATGGCCGCCTACGCGGCGTCCAAGGCGGCGGCCACCATGTTCACCCGCTGCCTCGGCCTCGAACTCGCCCGCTCCGGCGTGCGCTGCAACATCGTCTCGCCCGGCTCCACCGACACCGAGATGCAACGCGCCCTGTGGGGAGCGGACCCCGAAGCCGCCGAACGCCGGGTGATCGACGGCGACCCGGGAGCCTGGCGGGTCGGCATCCCGCTCGGGCGGATCGCCGCACCCGCCGACATCGCCGACGCGGTCCTCTTCCTCGCCTCCGACCGGGCGCGGCACATCACCATGCACGACCTGTACGTCGACGGCGGCGCCACCCTGCGCGCCTGACGCCGTCCCACCCCGGCGCCGTCCCCCGGCGTCGATTCCCGGTGCCAACTCCCGGCCCCGGCCCCGGCATCACCCCCCCGGCATCACCCCAGGCATCACCCCCCCCGACGCCGCCCCCAGATCCGTCCCAGACTGGAGAATCCACCGTGACCACGGTGCACCACGCCCCGGCGGGGACGCCCGCCGCCGCCCCGGCAGGCCCGCCCGCCCACGCCCCCGACCAGGCCGTCATCGGCGCCGCCAGTGGCCTGCTCGGCCAGTACCGGGCCGCCACCGACGAAGCCTTCTTCGCCTCCCCGACCCGCACCCTGCTCACCAGCGGCGCGCACGCCCGGGTGCCGCAGGACGCCCGACCGCTCGCCCAGCGGGTCGCCCACGCCCTGGCCGAAGCCGAGGCCAATGCCGAGGCTCGTGCCGACGCCAAGGCCGAGGCCGGTACCCGCAGCGCCGACTCCCGGCGGCCGCTGGTCGTCGGTGCGGTCGCCTTCGACCACGACCGCCGCGCCGAACTCGTCGTCCCCGCCCTCGTCCGCACCGCCGGCGCCCTGCGCGACGACCCGCTGATCGCGCTCCCCGCGCCGCCCGCCGACCGGGTGGACTGGCAGCTGCGCCCCGTCCCCGCGCCGGAGGCGTACGGCGCGGGCGTCGCCGCCGCCGTCGAACGGCTGCGCGGCGGCGAGTTGAGCAAGGTCGTGCTCGCCCGCACGCTGGAACTCACCGCCGACCGCCCGCTCGACCTGCCCGCCGTCCTCCAGCGGCTCGCCCGCCGCGACCCGGGCGGCTACACCTTCGCCGTCCCCGCCGGCCCCGGCCGCACCCTGATCGGCGCCAGCCCCGAACTACTGCTCTCCCGCCGGGGAACAGCCGTCCTCGCCAACCCGTTGGCCGGCTCGGTGCCCCGCAGCGACGACCTCGGCGAAGACGTCCGCCGCGCCGCCGCCCTGCTGGAATCGCCCAAGGACCTGCACGAGCACGCCGTCGTCGTCGACGCCATCCGCACCGCGCTCGCGCCGCACTGCCGCACCCTGGACGTGCCCGAACGGCCCACCCTGGTCCGCACCGCCGCCATGTGGCACCTGGCCACCACGATCAGCGGCGAACTCGCCGACCCGGCCGTCACCGCCCTCGACCTCGCCACCGCCCTGCACCCCACCCCGGCGGTCTGCGGCACCCCCACCGACCTCGCCCGCCGGGTCATCGGCGAGGTGGAGCCCTTCGACCGGGGCCTGTACACCGGCATGGTCGGCTGGCAGGACGCCGCCGGCGACGGAGAGTGGGTCGTCACCATCCGCTGCGCCGAGGCCGAACAGCGCACGCTGCGGGTGTACGCGGGCGCCGGCGTCGTCGACCGCTCCCGACCCGAGGCCGAACTGGCCGAGACCAGCGCCAAGTTCCGCACCTTCCTGGACGCGGCGGGGGTGCCGCGATGACGCAGCCGTACACGACTACGCCGGACACGGGCACGCCGGACACGAACACGCCGCACATGGGCACGCCGTACACGGGCGCGCCGGACACGGAGGACGGGAGCATGCAGGACCGGGCCGTGCCGGACGGATTCACCCCCTACCCCGCCGAGTTCGCCGAACGCTACCGCGCCGCCGGGTACTGGCGCGGCGAGACCTTCGGGCGGATGCTGCGCGAACGCGCCGCCGCGCACGGCGAGCGGATCGCCGTCGTCGACCCCGGCGGCGCCTCCGGCCCGCCCGGCCGGGAACCGCGGGAACGGCGCTGGACGTACGCCGAACTCGACCGCCGCGCCGACCGGATGGCCGCCGGCCTGCTCGCCCGCGGCATCGGCCCCGGCGACCGCGTCGTCGTCCAACTGCCCAACACCGCCGAGTTCTTCGAGGTCGTCTTCGCCCTCTTCCGGATCGGCGCGCTCCCCGTCTTCGCCCTGCCCGCCCACCGCCACGCCGAGATCGGCCACTTCTGCGCCTTCACCGGCGCGGCCGGCTACATCGTCGCCGACCTCGCCGGCGGCTACGACTACCGCGAACTCGCCTCCCGCGTACGGGCCGAAAACCCGGCGCTGCGCCTGATCGCGGTGGCGGGAGACGACCCGGGGGAGCACGTCCGGCTCGCCGACATACCCTGCGACGGCCCGGGACCGGAGCGCGAACCCGAGCCCGGCGACGTCGCCTTCCTCCAACTCTCCGGCGGCAGCACCGGCGTGCCGAAGCTGATCCCGCGCACCCACGACGACTACATCTACTCGCTGCGCGGCTCGGTCGAGCTGTGCGCACTGGACGAGCACGCCGTCTACCTGTGCGTGCTGCCCGCCGCCCACAACTTCCCGCTCAGCTCCCCGGGTTCGCTCGGCACCCTGTACGCCGGCGGCCGCGTGGTGCTCTGCCCGCAGCCCGGGCCGGAGACGGCGTTCCCGCTGATCGGGCGCGAAGGCGTCACGGTCACCGGCCTCGTGCCGCCGCTCGCCCTGCTCTGGCTGGACGCCGCCGAACGCGGCCCGCACCGCCTCGACACCCTGCGCGTCCTGCTGGTCGGCGGCGCCAAGTTCAGCGCGGAAGCCGCCCGCAGGGTGCGCCCGGTGCTCGGCTGCACCCTGCAGCAGGTCTTCGGGATGGCTGAGGGCCTGGTCAACTACACCCGGCTGGACGACCCGGAGGAGCTGATCACCACCACCCAGGGCCGGCCGATCTCCCCCGACGACGAGGTCCGGGTCGTCGACGACCACGACCGGGACCTCCCGGACGGCACCACCGGGCACCTGCTCACCCGCGGCCCGTACACCATCCGCGGCTACTGGAACGCCCCCGCCCACAACGCCAACTCCTTCACCGCGGACGGGTTCTACCGCACCGGCGACCTCGTCCGCCGCCTGCCGAGCGGCCACCTGGTCGTGGAGGGGCGGGCCAAGGACCAGATCAACCGCGGCGGCGAGAAGGTCGCCGCAGAGGAGATCGAGAACCACCTGCTCGCCCATCCCGCCGTGCACGACGCCGCCGTGGTGTCGATGCCCGACCCGTACCTCGGCGAGCGCACCTGCGCCTACGTCGTGCTGCGCGCCGAACACCGAGAACAGCCGCCCAAGACCGTTGAGTTGAAGCGCTTCGTGCGCGGGCGCGGACTGGCCGAGTACAAGGTGCCGGACCGGGTCGAGTTCGTCGAGGCGTTCCCCGCCACCGGCATCGGCAAGGTCAGCAAGAAGGACCTGCGCGCCGCCATCGCGGCCGCCGTGCCCGCCACCACCCACTGAAGCACCCCGAAACCGAAGGAATCACCGCCGTGGGCCTGCCCCGCATCCCCTCCTATCCCATGCCCGCCGCCGACGAACTGCCCGCCAACCGGGTCCCCTGGACGGTCGACCCGGCGCGCGCCGTCCTGCTCGTGCACGACCTGCAGAACCACTTCCTGGACGCCTTCGCCGCCGAGGCCGCGCCCCTCACCGAACTCCTCGGCAACGTCGACCGGTTGGCGAAGGCCGCGCGCGCCGCCGGCATTCCGGTGGTGTACTCGGCGCAGCCCGGCGGGCAGAGTCCGGCCGAGCGCGGGCTCCAACAGGACTTCTGGGGGCCCGGCATCCCCGACGACCCGCGCGCCACCGCGATCGCGGACGCCGTCGCCCCCGAGGCCGGCGACACGCTGCTCACCAAGTGGAAGTACAGCGCCTTCGTGCGCACCGAGTTGGCGCGGCTGCTGGCCGAGCAGGGCCGGGACCAGCTGGTGATCACCGGCGTGTACGCGCACATCGGCGTCCAGGCCACCGCCTGCGACGCCTGGATGCGGGACGTCCCCGCCTTCGTGGTCGCCGACGCGGTCGCCGACTTCGGGCCGCAGGAGCACCGCGCCGCACTCGCCTGGGTGGCGGGCCGCTGCGGGGCCGTCGCCACGACGGCACAGGTGCTCGAAGCCCTCGGCGTGACGAACGCGGCTGCGGAGGTGGGGAAGTGACGGGCGCCGGCTTCACGGTGGAACGGATCCGGGCCGAGGTCGCCGACCTGCTCGGCGAGGACCCGGCGGACATCCCGGTGGACGAGAACCTGGCCGACTGGGGCCTGGACTCCATCAGGCTGATGACGCTCGCCGAGCGGTGGCGGGCGGAGGGCGCCGAGGTCGCGTTCATCCAGCTCGCCGAACGCCCGGCGGTCGAGGCCTGGGCCGAGCTGCTGGGCGCGGCCTGATGGCCGCCGTCGTGCGGGAGGACGTCCGGTGGGAGGCCCCGCCGGACGTCGAGCGGGAGAGTCGGCGGGACGGTCGGCGGGGTGGCCCACGGGACGTCCTGCTGGCGGTGCGCACAGCGGCCGGCCAGGTGCGCCCGAACCCGCCGACCACGGTGATCGGACCGATCGAGGCCCAGGCGGCCCGCACGCCCGACGCGCCCGCGCTGCTGCTCGCGGGCGGCGCCGTGGTCCGGTACCGGGAGCTGAACGCCTCAGCCAACCGGCTGGCGCGCGCCCTCACGGCGCGCGGGGCCCGGCCGGGCGCGGTGGTCGGCCTGGGCGAGCTGCGGCAGCCGGGATTGCTGCTGACAGCATTGCTAGCGGTCGTCAAGTCCGGCGCCGCGTACTTGCCGCTCGACCCGGCGGACGCGCCCGGACGCCGCGAGCGGCTGCTCGCGGAGAACGCGCCGGTGTGTGTGCTGGGGGAGGGCGTGCCCGGGGCGCTGGCCGACCTGGCGGCGGACGGCGAACTGGCCACCGACCCGCCCCGGGCGCTCACCCCGCAGCACCTGCTGTGCGTCGGGTACGGCCCGGGCGGACGCCCGGCGGCCGTGCGGCTCACCCACGGCGAGGCCGACCGCCGGGTGCGCGAGCTACAGGCCGCGCACCCGCTCGGCCCGGGCGACCGGGTGCTGCAACTGGGGCTGCCGCTCTGGGAGTTCCTGTGGCCGCTGCGCACCGGCGCGGCCGTGGTGCTGGCCGACCCGCAGCGGCCCGGCGATGTCGCCGGGCTGGTCCGGGAACGGGGCGTGACGGCGCTGCGGGTCGCACCGGGGGCGCTGCCCGGCGGGTGACGGCGGACGGCGGACGCCCGTGGCGCCGCCCGGCGCCCGGCGCCCGGCGAACAACGTTCAGCGAACAACTTTCAACCGACAACTTTCAGCGAACAGATTTCAGCTGACAGATGATGAAAGTTGAAAGCTGTTCGCTGAAAGTTGTCAGCTGTCAGCCGTCGCCCCGTCCCCTCCCCGCCCCCTTTCCGCCCGCCGCCAGGTCCACCGCCGTCCACGCCATCCCCACCGCGCCGTCCAGCAGCGCGCGTTCCGCCTCCGCCCCGATCGCCGCCGCGGCGAACGCCGCCTCGTGCGGCGCGCAGGCGCCTCCGCTGATGTCCAGCACCGGGTGGATGGCGGGCACCGCGTGCGAGACGTTCCCCATGTCCGTGCAGGCGAAGGGCGCCCGCTCGACCGGCTCCGGCCGTCCGAGCGCCGCCGCGTTGGCCTGCCACAGGGCCAGCAGGCCGGGGTCGGAGCGCATGTCGAGGTAGTCCGGTTCGGGCCGGTCGAGCGTCACCTCGCAGCCGGTGGCGAGCGCCCCGGCGCGGAAGCAGTCCTCGACCCGGGTCCGCAGCTCCGCCAGGTCCTCGGCGGCGCGGGCGCGGATCTCGTACTCGGCGCTCGCGCTGTCGGGGATCACGTTCGGCGCCGTCCCGGCGGCGGTGGTGATGCCGTGCACCCGCCAGTGCGGCGGGAGTTGCTGGCGCAGCAGCCCGAGCGCGACCTGGGCGACGGTGAGCGCGTCGGCCGCGTTGCGCCCTTCGTGCGGGTTGAGGCTGGGATGGGCCGCCCGCCCGGTGTACCGGACGGACAGGGTGCCGAGCGCGAAGGAGCGGAAGTCGGCGACCTCGACCGGGCAGGGGTGGACCATCATCGCCGCGTCCACCCCCTCGAACGCGCCCGCCTCGAGCAGCAGCGCCTTTCCGGCGCCGCGTTCCTCGGCGGGCGCGCCGATCACCCGGACGGTGAGCCCGAGCCGGTCCGCGTCCGGGGCGAGGCCGAGGGCGGCTCCGACGCCGGCGGCGGCGATCAGGTTGTGGCCGCAGGCGTGTCCGAGGCCGGGCAGCGCGTCGTACTCGCAGACCAGGGCGACGGTGCGCGGCCCGCTGCCGATCCGCGCGTCGAAGGAGGTGGCCAGGCCGTACGCGGGCGCGGTGACGGCGAAGCCGTGGGCGCGCAGGAGTTCGGCGCACCAGGCGGCCGCGCGGTGCTCCTCGAAGGCGGTCTCGGGGTGGGCGTGGATGCGGCGGCTGAGGGCGAGCAGGTCCTCGCGGTGCGCGTGGACGCGGGCGCGGACGGCCTGCTTGGTGGCCTGCTCGGATGCTGGCTCGGCGGTGTGGGGCTGCGGGGAGTCGGGCACGGGCGGGGTCCTCCCGGAGTGTCAGGGGCCTCTCGTCGAGGACCCGTTGACCGGATCATATGAAGTTAGATTAGGCTAACCTAAGTAAGACGTTCCGTTCACGGAGCGACCCTGCGGACCCCGCGTCGGACCCCCGAGGAGCACCCCGAACCATGCCCGCCGTCGACACCCAGGCCGCCGACGTCCCGCTGCTCTCCGCCCAGGCCGCCATCTGGTACGCCCAGGCGCTCGACCCCGCCAGCCCGGTCTACAACACCGGCGACGCCGTGGAGATCACCGGCCCGCTCGACGAGGAACTGTTCGAACAGGCCCTGCGGCAGGCCGTCGACGAGGCCGAGGCGCTGAACACCGTCGTCGTCACCGGCCCGGACGGCACCCCGCACCAGCGGCCCCGCCCCGCCGGGCACTGGCCGCTGCACCGCCTCGATCTGCGCACCGCCGCCGACCCGGACGCCGAGGCAGAGGCCTGGATGCGCGCCGACCTCGCCCGCCCGGCCGACCTCACCGCGGGCCCGCTGTTCACCCACGCGCTCGTCCGCCTCGCCGACGACCGCCGCCTCTGGTACCGCCGCATCCACCATCTCGCCGTCGACGCCTACGCGTTGACCCTCCTCGGCGAACGCGTCGCCGCCCTCTACACCGCCCACGCCACCGGCACCGAGCCCACCCCCCGACCCTTCGCCACCCTCGCCGAGGCCGCCGCCGAAGAGGCCGCCTACCGGGCCGGCGACGAGTACCGGGCCGACCGCGCCCACTGGTCCGCCCGCCTGGCCGGCGCCGACGCCCCCGCCCCCCTCCCCGGCACCCCCAGCAC
>NZ_JZKH01000410.1 GCF_000961885.1 Streptomyces rubellomurinus | reverse complement strand
GCGTCCCGGCCGAACGGCAGGGTGGGGTTGGTGGAGGAGCCGATGACGTTCGGCACGCCCGCCATCTTGAGGACGTTGGGGACGTGGCCGCCGCCGCAGCCCTCGATGTGGAAGGCGTGGATGGTCCGGCCCTCCAGCACCTTGAGGGTGTCCTCGACGGACAGGCACTCGTTCAACCCGTCCGTGTGCAGGGCGACTTGGACGTC
>NZ_JZKH01000409.1 GCF_000961885.1 Streptomyces rubellomurinus | reverse complement strand
TCACTCCGCGCCCGGCTCAAGTCCCGTTCTACTCCACGCTGGTGGGTGAGCCGATCGACACCCGCACGCTGGACGCCGCCTACTGGTACCGCAACCTGCGCGAGCCGGTGCGCTTCGCTCCCGTCGTGCGCCGGCTGCTCGACGACGGCTTCGCCCTGTTCGTCGAGGCCAGCGCGCACCCCGTGCTGACCGTCGGCATCGGCGAG
>NZ_JZKH01000408.1 GCF_000961885.1 Streptomyces rubellomurinus | reverse complement strand
CTCGATCGTCTGATCGGGGTTGGAGATTCCTTTTGAAATAAACACTAGCGAGGACGCAGTGCGCGGGGCCGCCCTATTCCGGTGGTTGCCGTGCCGCTCTTTCGTGGAAAGCATTCACGGAGAGTTTGATCCTGGCTCAGGACGAACGCTGGCGGCGTGCTTAACACATGCAAGTCGAACGGTGAAGCCCTTCGGGGTGGATCAGTGGCG
>NZ_JZKH01000407.1 GCF_000961885.1 Streptomyces rubellomurinus | reverse complement strand
GGCGCGATTAGCTCAGCGGGAGAGCACTACCTTGACACGGTAGGGGTCACTGGTTCAATCCCAGTATCGCGCACGTCGGACTCCCAGGAGTCCGCTGCAAGATCGCCTTACCAGGCGCGATTAGCTCAGCGGGAGAGCACTACCTTGACACGGTAGGGGTCACTGGTTCAATCCCAGTATCGCGCACGTCGGACTCCCAGGAGTCCGCTGCA
>NZ_JZKH01000406.1 GCF_000961885.1 Streptomyces rubellomurinus | reverse complement strand
AGGGTGTAGAAGCGGCGGATGCGGTGGGTGGAGCCGGGGGCGCGGAGGTAGTCGTGGCGGGTGCGGTCCCAGATGCCCCAGCACTCCAGGAGGAGGAAGTGGGGGCTGCGGGCGTCGATGAAGCGGGCTTCGTAGCGGGGGCGGGGGTTCACGGGGTGGGCCGCTCGTTCTTGTGGACCCAGGCCTGGGCGTGGGCGTAGGAGTAGAAGCGGAG
>NZ_JZKH01000405.1 GCF_000961885.1 Streptomyces rubellomurinus | reverse complement strand
CGATAGCGGATAGTACCGTGAGGGAATGGTGAAAAGTACCGCGGGAGCGGAGTGAAATAGTACCTGAAACCGTGTGCCTACAAGCCGTGGGAGCGTCGTCAGTCGGCTTGCCGGCTGGCCGTGACTGCGTGCCTTTTGAAGAATGAGCCTGCGAGTTTGCGGTGTGTAGCGAGGTTAACCCGTGTGGGGTAGCCGTAGCGAAAGCGAGTCCGAAT
>NZ_JZKH01000404.1 GCF_000961885.1 Streptomyces rubellomurinus | reverse complement strand
CGATAGCGGATAGTACCGTGAGGGAATGGTGAAAAGTACCGCGGGAGCGGAGTGAAATAGTACCTGAAACCGTGTGCCTACAAGCCGTGGGAGCGTCGTTCATCAGCTTGCTGGTGGGCCGTGACTGCGTGCCTTTTGAAGAATGAGCCTGCGAGTTTGCGGTGTGTAGCGAGGTTAACCCGTGTGGGGTAGCCGTAGCGAAAGCGAGTCCGAAT
>NZ_JZKH01000403.1 GCF_000961885.1 Streptomyces rubellomurinus | reverse complement strand
CTTCGCCGATGGCGTGACCACCCTGTGGGGCCTGGGAGTTCGCCGCTTCCTGGAGCTCGGCCCCGACGCCGTGCTCACCGCCATGGCCCGCCAGTGCGTCGACGAGGACACCGAGGCGGCGTTCACCGCCGCCCTGCGCGCCAAGCAGGACGACCGCGAGACCTTCGCCGCCTTCGTGGGCCAGGCCCACACCGCCGGCACCGCCGTCGACTGGACC
>NZ_JZKH01000402.1 GCF_000961885.1 Streptomyces rubellomurinus | reverse complement strand
CTCGCGCTCGCACCGCTCCACCACAGCGGCCAGGGCCTCGGTGTCGCCCGACAGCACCACGCTGGACGGGCCGTTGACCGCCGCCAACGACAACCGGCCGTCCGCTTCGATGAGTTCAGCGGCACGCTCGGCGCCGACGCCGACCGACAGCATCCCGCCGCCCGACACCTTCCGCAGCGCCCGGCTGCGCAACACCACGACCCGGGCCGCGTCTTCGAGCGAC
>NZ_JZKH01000401.1 GCF_000961885.1 Streptomyces rubellomurinus | reverse complement strand
GTCGCTCGAAGACGCGGCCCGGGTCGTGGTGTTGCGCAGCCGGGCGCTGCGGAAGGTGTCGGGCGGCGGGATGCTGTCGGTCGGCGTCGGCGCCGAGCGGGCCGCTGAACTCGTCGAGGCCGATGGCCGGTTGTCGTTGGCGGCGGTCAACGGCCCGTCCAGCGTGGTGCTGTCGGGCGACACCGAGGCCCTGGCCGCTGTGGTGGAGCGGTGCGAGCGCGAG
>NZ_JZKH01000041.1 GCF_000961885.1 Streptomyces rubellomurinus | reverse complement strand
CCGGAGTTTCATTCATCGGATTCGCTTTCCGCCTTGTCGCCCCGGTCTCCCGCGGCGACTCCGGAACTGTACGGGGACGGGCACGCCACATGCAAATCGCCCCCGTCCGGGCTTCCGGACGGGGGCGATCGGCGAACGACCGGTGAACGGTCAGCGGACCTCGGTGATCTCCGGGCCGCGCGCGAACGGGTCGAGCGAGCCGAAGCGGTTCTCCGCGGTGGCAGCGGCCGCCCCGCCACCGTCCGCGACCATCTGGGCGTCCTCGGGAAGCTTCAGCACGATCGGGTCGCGCGGAGCCATCGGGCTCTCACCGCGCACGACGACCGTCTGACGGAAGACCTGCTCCAGGATGCCGGCCATCTCGGGCTGCACGGCGGCCTGGCCCGAGATCACGCCGCGCAGGAACCAGCGCGGCCCGTCGCAACCGACGAAGCGCACCAGCTGCACGCCCTGGGTGCCGTCCGGCAGCTGCACCGGTACCTGGGCGCGGAGGTGCCAGCCCAGCGGGCCCTCCTCCTCCTCGACGATGCCGCCCTGCGAGGTGATGCCGTTGGCGATCTCCTCGCGGACCTCCCCCCAGATGCCCTCCGACTTCGGGGCGGCGAAGGCCTGGAGCTGGATGGCGCTGTTGCCGAGCACGAGCGTCGCGGCGACGATCGCGTCACCGGCGACCTCGACGCGCAGCTCCATGCCCTCGACACCCGGGACCAGCAGGCCCCCGAGGTCGACGCGGCCCTCTTCGGGGTTCTCCAGCTCGGAGCTGTCCCACGGGCCGTCCGGCCGCGGGGCCGGCGGCAGGCCGACCTTGTCGGCCGGGTCCAGCTCGGTCACGTTCTCGCTCTCGGCGGAACCTTCGACGTCATCGGCCGTCTCGTCGGCGCTGATGGCGTCGTCGGCGAGCTGCTCGACAGCGTCCTCGCTCTTCTGGCGACGACGGAACACGGTCACTGTCCTTCCCGGTCCAAGACCGATGCGAATACCTGCTCGGCTTCCTGCGAGGCCGCGGGAATGCTAGACCGCGGCGTGGCCACCGGTCGACCCGAACCCGCCCTCGGCGCGTGCCGACCCCGGCAGCTCGGCCACCTCGTGGAAGCGGGCCTTCTCGACCTGCTGGATGACCAGCTGGGCGATCCGGTCCCCTCGGCGGAAGCTGACCCCCTCGCGCGGGTCCAGATTGACGACGATCACCTTGATCTCTCCACGGTACCCGGCATCGACCGTCCCCGGGGCGTTCACGAGGGCAACTCCGCAACGAGCTGCCAGCCCCGAGCGCGGGTGGACGAAGGCCGCGTAGCCGTCCGGGAGCGCGATCGCGATGCCGGTGGGCAGTACGGCCCGCTCGCCGGGGGCGAGTTCGGCGTCGACGGTGGTGCGCAGGTCGGCTCCCGCATCGCCGGGCTGCGCGTACGCGGGCAGCGGCAGCTCGGGGTCGATCCGCCGGATCAGGACGTCCAGTGGCTGGCGGGGGGTCTCGCTCAAGGGTTCACCTCAAAGGCTCGTGCGCGCATCATCAGCTTCGGGTCGTCGAGGATCCTCTCGATGTCCTCGGGACGACCGTGCGTGGTGAAGTGTTCCAGCTTGACCTGGATGAAGAGCGCCTGTGCCCGCACCGCGACCGGCCCGTCCGGTCCGCCGATCCGCGCCTCGGCGGCGCCGTACACCTTCCGTCCGTGCACTCCGGTCACCCGGGCGCGCAGGTGCAGCACCGAGTCGACGGGAACCGGGGAGAGGAAGTCGGTCTCCAGCCGGCCGGTCACGCCGGGGGCGTGCAGCAGCCAGTTGAGCGCGCCGAGGATCTCGTCCATGGCGGTGGTCAGCAGCCCGCCGTGGGCCAGGCCGGGGCCGCCCTGGTGGAAGTCGCGGACGGTGAACTCGGCGGTGACGTCGAGTCCTTCACCGGCTACCGCGTCGATCCGCAGGCCGCCGGGGTGCTGCGGGCCGCAGCCGAAGCAGTGCTCGTAGTGGGAGCCGATCCGGGTGCCGGGGGCGGGCGCGTCGGGGTGGCGCTCCGGCAGGACGGCGTCCGGCGGCGGGGTGGTGGGAGTGGTGGTGGGGGTGGAGGCGGCCGGAGCGGACGGCGTCGCGAGCGCCGGCCGGTCGGCGGGGGTGGTGGGGGTGGTCGTACCGGTCACGGGAGCCAACCCTACCCACCAGTAGCAAAGCCTCGGGCGGGGGCGGCGTGCCGCCGGGGCCGTCAGGGCGCCCACAATGGGGGGCATGTACGACGAACGCCTCACGGTGCCGCGCTCCTGGTGGCTGCTCCCGGTCGCAGTCGGCCTCACCCTCGCGCTGATCCTGATCCGGGTCGGCGGCCTGGCCGCACTGATCGGGCTGGTGGTCGGCGTGGCCGCCGGCGCGGTCGCGATCAGCAGCTACGGCTCCGCCCGGATCCGGGTGGTCCAGGGCTCGCTGGTGGCCGGCCCGGCCCGGATCCCGGTGGACGCCCTGGGCGCCGCCCAGGCGCTGAGCCCGGCCGAGGCCGCGGCCTGGCGCGGGCCGAAGGCCGATCCGCGCGCCTTCATGCTGCTGCGCAGCTACGTCCCGACCGCGCTGCGGGTCGAGGTGACCGATCCGGCCGACCCGACGCCGTACCTCTATCTGTCGACCCGCTCGCCGATGAAGCTGGCCGCGGCGCTGGAGGAGGCCCGTCGCGGCGCCCGTACCTGAGCACCAGGGGCGAGTGCCCGGACAGGACGACAACGGGCCCCGGAGAACCGGGGCCCGCCAAAACGGAGAGGGACGGTTCCGCGGCTGCGGGACCGTCCCTACGACTTCGTGCTGGCCGGCATGGCGCCGTCCGACTCCGTCCTACCGGCGCGCCGCCCGTGCGGGCGGCTCCCGGGTCTGCCGTCCGGCCCCGCTGCCCGGGGCCGGAAGGGACGGTGTGCCGGTCCCGCGGGAGCCGCGGGCGCCGGGCAATGTCCGCTGCGGTGCTCAGGCGCCGCAGTCCCGGCAGATCGGGTTGCCGTTCTTCTCGCTGTAGAGCTGGCTGCGGTGGTGCACCAGGAAGCAGCTCATGCAGGTGAACTCGTCCGCCTGCTTCGGGAGCACGCGGACGGCGAGCTCCTCGTTGGAGAGGTCGGCGCCCGGCAGTTCCATGCCCTCGGCCGCGTCGAACTCGTCGACGTCGACCGAGCTGCCGCCCTTGTCGTTCCGGCGAGCCTTGAGTTCCTCGATGCTGTCTTCGTTGAGCTCGTCGTCGGTCTTGCGTGGGGTGTCGTAGTCCGTTGCCATTGTTCGCTCTCCCCCTCCGGGTTGTGCGGTGTGTGCGGTATCTCCAGCGCACGTAACGCATGGGGGGTCGTTCTTGTGCCCGACCCGAGGGCGAGATTTTGCCTTACTTCAAGCCCTGTTACTCAATCGACACTCAGCCGGGGGGCCGTTGGGGTGATCCATCGGGGCGCGACGGGCCTCACGCTGGGCCATCGCCACCCGGCCCGGGAGCCGAATCTTCGGCCACGCACGGTGACCGGCGGGCGCTGCGGCACCCGCCGATTCCCTTGCCCACCAGGGGTGCCGCGCAATCCTCCGGGCGGGCCGGATGGCCGAATCCGGTCACGGACCGCGATCGACACCCCGAAGGGGATCATCACTCTCCGAGGTCGGTCGAAACCGTGGAGCGACACGGTGTGACCTTGGTCACGTTCAGAATGTTCCGGGGCAAACCGCGGAAAATCCACCCACTCCGACCGCCCCGGGAGCCGGCCTATTCGGCGGTCCGGCGGGCCGCCTGACGGGCCAGCCTGGCCTGCTGGCGCTCGTCGAAACGGCGCGCCTGGGTGTCCAGTCCGTCCAGGAAGGTCCCGAGTTCGTCCTGGGCCAGCAGGCCCTCCGCGCCGAGCCCGCCGAGCTCCATGACGCGCAGGTGGCGCAGCACCGGCTGCAGCACGTCGTCGTGGTGGATGCGCAGGTTGTACACCCCGCCGAGGGCGATCTGCGCGGCGGCGCGCTCGAAGCCGGGAATGCCGTGGCCGGGCATCCGGAAGTTGGTGACCACGTCGCGGACGGCGCTCATGGCCTCGTCGGGGGCGATCTCCAGGGCGGCCTTCAGCAGGTTCCGGTAGAAGACCATGTGCAGGTTCTCGTCGTTGGCGATCTTCGCCAGCAGCTGCTCGCACAGCGGGTCGCCGGCGTACCTGCCGGTGTTGCGGTGCGCGATGCGGGTGGCCAGCTCCTGGAAGGCCACGTACGCGACCGAGTGCAGCATGCTGTGCGCGTTGTCGGACTCGAAGCCCTCCGACATGTGGCTCATCCGGGCCCGCTCGAGCTCGACCGGGTCGACGGCCCGGGTGGCGAGCAGGAAGTCGCGGATGGCTATCCCGTGCCGGCCCTCCTCGGCGGTCCAGCGGTGCACCCAGGTGCCCCAGGCGCCCTCACGGCCGAACATGGTGGCGATCTCGTGGTGGTAGCTGGGCAGGTTGTCCTCGGTCAGCAGGTTCACGATCAGCGAGACCCGGCCCAGCGGCGTCACCCGGGACTGCTCCAGCGCCCAGGCCTCGCCGCCCAGCACTCCGTCGAAGTCGCGGCCCTGGCTCCACGGCACGTACTCGTGCGGCATCCACTCCTTGGCGACGGCCAGGTGGCGGTCGAGCTCCTTCTCCACGACCTCTTCGAGGGCCAGGATCAGTCGCGTGTCGGTCCAGCCGCTCGATCCGAGCGAGGTGCTGCTCTGCACTGGGGCGATGGTCACGGTCTTGCTCCCGGGAGACGGTCACGCGCGGGACGGGCGCGTTGGGCGGGCACTCGACGCTCCGCCGGAGGCACGGACTCGGGCACACCGGCGGACGCACTTACGGTTGCGTAGGTTACGACACCGTAAGTTGCCGGGGCGGGAAAAGACAAGCCGCCCCCGTCAGGCCTTATGTCGTCTTGACGGGCCTGACGGGGGCGGCTGGGAACGTGGCTGGTGGAGGCCGGTGCGCGGGGACCGGCGCGGTGGTCAGGGCTTCGGGATGCGCACCCGCATGGTGAGGCCGCCACCGGCGCGCGGGGTGGCCTCGATGGTGCCGCCGTGGGCGCGCACCACCGAGCGGACGATGGACAGGCCGAGCCCGACCCCCTTGTCGCTGCGGGTGCGGTCGGCGCCCTTGATCCGCCGGAACGGCTCGAAGATGTGCTCCAGCTCGTAGCCCGGCACCACCGGGCCGGTGTTGGAGACCACCAGCTCGCCGCCGCCGGGCACCTCGGCGGTGGCGAGCTCCACCCAGCCGCCGGGGGTGTTGTACCGGACGGCGTTCTGCAGCAGGTTCAGCGCGAGCCGCTCCAGCAGCACGCCGTTGCCCCCGACCACGGCCGGGTCGAGCTTCGAGCGCAGGTCGACCTCGCGCTTGTCGGCCTCGCCCCGGGTCTGCTCCAGCGCCCGGGTGGCCACCTCGGACAGCTCCACCGGACGGCGGTCGGTCAGCTCGTTCTCGCTGCGGGCGAGCAGCAGCAGGCCCTCGACCAGCTGCTCGCTGCGCTCGTTGGTCGCCAGCAGGGTCTTGCCGAGCTGCTGGAGGTCGGGCGAGGCGGCCGGGTCGGAGAGCTGGACCTCCAGCAGGGTGCGGTTGATCGCCAGCGGTGTGCGCAGCTCGTGCGAGGCGTTGGCGACGAAGCGGCGCTGGGAGTCGAAGGAGCGGTCCAGCCGGTCCAGCATCCCGTCGAAGGTGTCGGCGAGCTCCTTGAGCTCGTCGTCCGGGCCGTCCAGCTCGATCCGCCGGTGCAGGTCGGAGGAGGCGACGTCGCGGGCGGTGCGGGTGATCCGGCCGAGCGGGCGCAGCACCCGGCCGGCCAGCGCGTAGCCGGCCGCGAAGGCGATCACGGCGAGGCAGACCAGCACGGTGAGCGACTTCTGCAGCAGCGTGTTGAGCGCCGAGGTGGAGCGGGCCTCGTGGACGGCGGCGAGCGCGTCGTTCAGCTGTCCGCTGGACATCGGCTGGCCGTTGACCAGGAGGTTCGACGACACGCTGCCGTTGGCGTTGAGAACGCCGAAGTTGAACGGCTGCGGCGCCACGTCGTGCAGCGCCTGCCGGACGAAGAAGTACATCAGCAGCAGCAGCACGACGCCGGCCATCAGGAACATCCCGCCGTAGAGCAGGGTGAGCCGCATCCGGATGGTGGGGCGGAACGGCAGCCAGGCGAGCATCCCGTCGCCGGGCGCGTAGGTGTCCTGGCGGGGCTGGCGCGGCGGCAGGACGGGCTTGGGCGGAACGGGACGCGGGCCGCCGGCGGGCGCGCCGGAGGGCCCGCCGGCCGGGGGCGGGGTGGTCATGACGATCCTCTCGGGGCGTCCGCCGGGGCGGGCGCGGGGTTGCGACGGGGAGTGCGCCGGGGGGGCGGACTCCGTGGTCAGATCCGGTAGCCGGAGCCCGGCACGGTGACGATCACCGGCGGGTCGCCGAGCTTGCGGCGCAGCGTCATCACGGTGACGCGCACGACGTTGGTGAACGGGTCGGTGTGCTCGTCCCAGGCCTTCTCCAGCAGCTGCTCGGCGGAGACGACGGCGCCGCCGGCCCGCATCAGCACCTCCAGGACGGCGAACTCCTTGGGGGCGAGCTGGACGGTCCGGCCGTCCCGGATCACCTCGCGCCGGCCGGGGTCGAGCGAGATGCCGGCGCGCTCCAGCACCGGGGGCAGCGGGATGGTCGCGCGGCGGCCCAGCGCCCGCACCCGGGCGACGAGTTCGCTGAAGGCGAACGGCTTCGGAAGGTAGTCGTCGGCGCCGATCTCCAGGCCCTCGACCCGGTCGCTGATGTCGCCGGAGGCGGTCAGCATGATCACCCGGGTGGCGAGGCCCTGCTCGACGACCTTGCGGCAGACGTCGTCGCCGTGCACCAGCGGCAGGTCGCGGTCCAGGACGACCACGTCGTAGTCGTTGACCGCGATGCGCTGGAGCGCGGCCTCCCCGTCGTACACCACGTCGACGGCCATCGCCTCGCGCCGCAGGCCGGTGGCGACGGCCTCGGCGAGCAGCTGCTCGTCCTCGACGACGAGAACCCGCACGGTCGTTGTCCCTTCTCCAGGCCGGCCCCGGAAGCGGACGCGCGGCTCCGACGGTGCCCCCCATCCTGCCTGGTCCGGCGGTAAAGCAGCGATAAGCTGCCTCGCAGGCACGGAGCGTGCACCCCGGACGGTGACCGTTCGTGCCGGGACCGTTCCGCTTGGACTGTGACCCGGGCAACTTTCTCGCGCCGGGAGGTTTCCCGGCCCCGGGGGCGGGGAGGACAGCTGCACACCCGCGATCTGGCCGTCAGCCGATCGCACCCACCCGCCGTGCGTTCATCCGCGCCGGCCCTGGGGCTGGGACGTCACCGGGAGCGGCCGAGCGCCGTCTCCGCGTCCGACCGGAGATCCACCGCTTCGGCCCGGGCGCATTCACCGGCTGGACCACCATCTCGGGGCGGAGAGCGCACGACCGTGCACGTCCGACACAGTAAGGGGGCCCGTATGGACGCCTTCAAGGCCGGAATCCTGCAGCGCATAGCCAACGCGGAGCAGGACCTGCACCGCGCGATCGAGGCCGGGGACGAGTTCCTCGCCGAGGTGGAGCAGTCCGAGCTGGACGACCTCCGCCGGCTGGCCGCCGAGCACGGTGTGGACACCGTGCTGGAGCGCCACCGCACCGCCGCCTGACCCGACGCCGGTCCTCCGGCACCTGCGGCCCTGTGGGGGCCGTGCGAAACCCCAAGCCCTGGCACCCCCCGTATGCCAGGGCTCTTCGCATGCCGCAGACGCCCCCCCGGGTGCGGCGGGTCAGTCCGCCCAGGCGCGCAGCGCGGCCAGCCGCTCCTGCAGCGGCTGGTACACGCCCGGGGCGGCGGCCACGGTCAGGTCGCCGTCCGGGCCGTGGCCGGGGCGGCCGCCGGTCAGGGCACCGGCCTCGGTGGCGATCAGGCAGCCGGCCGCGCGGTCCCAGGGGGCGAGGCCGCGCTCGTAGTAGCCGTCCAGCCGCCCGGCGGCGACGTCGCACAGGTCGACGGCGGCGGCCCCGGCCCGGCGGACGTCCCGCACCTCGGGCATCAGCGCCAGCAGCACCTCGGCCTGGCGCACCCGCACCGACTGCACGTAGTTGAAGCCGGTGCCGATCAGCGCCTGGCCCCAGGGCGGCGCCGGGCGGGTGGAGACCGGCCGGCCGTTCAACCGGGCGCCCCGGCCGAGGACGGCGTGGAACAGCTCCTCGCGCGCCGGGGCGTAGACCACACCGACGACCGCCCGGCCGTCCAGCTCGGCGGCCACGCTGACCGCCCAGGAGGGCAGCCCGTACAGGTAGTTGACCGTTCCGTCGAGCGGGTCGACCACCCAGCGCACCCCGCTGCTGCCGGGCCGCTCGGCGCCCTCCTCGCCGAGGTAGCCGTCCTCGGGGCGGCGCTCGGTGATCAGCTCCAGGACGAGCTTCTCGGAGGCGAGGTCCATCTCGGTCACCACGTCGACCGGGCTGCTCTTGGTGCCGGCCACGCCGAGGTCGGCGGGGCGGCCGTCGCGCAGCAGGGCGCCGGCCTGCCGGGCCGCGTCCAGGGCGACGTCCAGCAGGTCGTCGAGGAGCCGGTCGTCGGGCAGGGCGGGGGCGGTCACGGGGGTTCTCCTCCGGTGCGGCGGTGCGGTGCGGTGCTGTGCGGCGGACGGTACGGCGGGGCGGGTGTCAGCGCTCGGCGACGGCCGGGCGCGGGGCGCGCGGGTTGGGGCAGCAGGCCACCGCGCACACGTCGTGGCTGGGGCCGAGGGCGCCCAGCGCGCAGCGGGTCACGCGCTCGCCGCGCTCGGTGGCGGCCCGCTCCAGGACGAGCTCGCGCACCGCGGCGGTGAACCGCGGGTCGGCGCCCACGGTGGCGGCGCGGGCCACCGGCAGGCCGAGTTCGGCGGCCTTGGCGACGGCCTCGGTGTCGAGGTCGTACTTGACCTCCATGTGGTCCGAGACGAAGCCGATCGGGACCATCACCACGGCGGGCGCGCCCTCGGCGTGCCGCGCCGCCAGGTGGTCGCAGATGTCGGGTTCCAGCCACGGGATGTGCGGGGCGCCGCTGCGGCTCTGGTACACCAGCTCCCACGGCCGGTCGGCGACGCCGGTGCGCTCGGCGACGGCCGCGGCGATGAGCCGGGCCACGTCCAGGTGCTGGGCGACGTACGCGCCGCCGGGGCGGCCGCGGGCCGGGTCGTCCGGGGCGCCGGAGGCCTCGGCCATCGCCTCCGGGATGGAGTGGGTGGTGAAGGCGATCCGGGCGCCGGGGCGGACGGCCTCGGGCAGCTCGTCCAGGGCGGCCAGGGTGGCGTCGATCATCGGCTCGACGAAGCCGGGGTGGTTGTAGAAGTGCCGCAGCTTGTCGACGGTGAGCGCCGGCCCGCCCTCCTCGGCGAGCGCGGCCAGCGCGTCGGCCAGGTTCTCCCGGTACTGGCGGCAGCCCGAGTAGCCGGCGTAGGCGCTGGTGGCGAGCACGGCGATCCGGCGGTGGCCGTCCGCGGCCATCTCCCGCAGGGCGTCCACCAGGTAGGGGGCCCAGTTCCGGTTGCCCCAGTACACCGGCAGGTCCAGCCCGTGCTCGGCGAAGTCCTTGCGCAGCGCGGCGAGCAGCTCGCGGTTCTGCTCGTTGATCGGGCTGACCCCGCCGAACAGGAAGTAGTGCCGGCCGACCTCCTTCAGCCGCTCCTTGGGGATGCCCCGGCCCCGGGTGACGTTCTCCAGGAACGGGACGACGCCCTCGGGGGCCTCGGGCCCGCCGAAGGAGAGCAGCAGCAGGGCGTCGTACGGCCGTGTCGCAGCGGGAGCGGCGCCGGACGGTGAGGGTTTGCGCGCGTCGGACATGGCACCGATCCTGCCACTGAGGGGCCGGGCGCCGTCGCCGGGACCGCGCGGGCTGTCCGGAAAATACTGTTTGCCAACGTACGTAAGCTGTCTTTACCAGCATCGTTCCTTACCCTCCCCGTCCGGAGCTCCCCCGTGCTCTCCAGCTACCGCCGGATCTTCGCCGCCCCCGGCACCCTGGCGTTCTCCTCCACCGGCTTCATATCCCGGATGCCGATCTCCATGACCGGGATCGGCATCGTCACCATGCTGTCCCAGCTGCGCGGCTCCTACGGGGTCGCCGGCCTGGTCTCCGCGACCCTGGCCGTCTCCGCCGCCGTCCTCGGACCGCAGGTCTCCCGGCTGGTCGACCGGCACGGGCAGGCCCGGATCATCGTCCCCGCCATGGCGCTCACCATCGCCTCCGTGGTCGGCCTGCTGCTCTGCGCCCGACTGGACGCCCCGGACTGGACGCTGTTCGTCTTCGCCGCCGGCATGGGCGTCATGCCCAGCACCGGTGCCATGGTCCGCGCCCGCTGGGCCCACCTCTACCGCGACGACGCCGACCGGCTGCACACCGCCTACTCCTTCGAGGCCGTCGTCGACGAGGTCTGCTTCATCGTCGGCCCGATCCTCTCCATCGGCCTGGCCACCTCCGTCTTCCCCGAGGCCGGCGTGCTGCTCGCCGGGATCTTCCTCGCCCTCGGCGTGCTGCTGTTCGCCGGGCAGCGCTCCACCGAGCCGCCCGTCCACCCGGCCGCCCGGCACGAGGGCGGCTCGGTCATCCTCAACCGCGGCCTCCAGGTGCTGATCCTGACCTTCGTCGCCACCGGCGCGATCTTCGGCTCGGTCGAGGTCGTCACCGTCGCCTTCGCCGAGGCCCAGGGGCACAAGTCGATCTCCAGCGTGGTCCTGGCCCTCTGGGCGCTCGGCTCCTGCCTGGCCGGCGTCGTCTACGGCACCCTCAAGCTCACCGGCTCGCTCGCCGTGCGCTTCTTCGGCGGCGTGGTGTTCATGGCGGTCAGCATGGTGCCGCTGGTCCTGGTCGCCCACGCGGTGCACGGCATCGGCGGGCTGGTCGCGGTCGGCGCCGCGCTGCTGGTCGCCGGCATCGCCATATCCCCCACCCTGATCAGCGCGATGGCGCTGGTCGAACGGCTCGTCCCGGCCGCCCAGCTGACCGAGGGCATGACCTGGACCACCACCGGGCTCGCCCTCGGCGTCGCCGTCGGCTCCTCCGCCGCCGGCTGGGTGGTCGACGCCTCCGGCGCCGCCGCCGGCTACTGGGTGCCGCTCACCGCCGGCGTCCTCGGCGTGCTCGCCGCCCTCGCCGGCCTCGGCCGGCTGCGCGCCGGGCTCACCGACCAGGGGGCGGACGCCCCCGGGGCACAACCCGTAGACGCCGAACGGTGAGCTGACTAATCTCTCGCCCTACCCGTGGGCCCACCTACCCATGGGTAGGGCGGCGTGCCGCCGCCCCACGACGGAGGAGGCAGCGCCATGCCCCAGGCCAGCACCGCGACCCCCACCCGCTGGACCAACTGGGCCGGCAACCAGAGCGCCCGCCCCACCCGGACGGCCACCCCCGGCACCCCGCAGGAGCTCGCCAAGGAGATCCTGCGCGCCGCCGACCAGGGCCGCACCGTCAAGGCCGCCGGCTCCGGACACTCCTTCACCGCCATCGCCTCCCCCGGCGACGGCCTGCTGCTGCGGCCCCACGCGCTCACCGCCGTCCGCGGGATCGACCGCGCGGCCGGCACCGTCACCGTCGAGTCCGGCCTCCCGCTGCACCGCCTCAACCGGCTGCTCGCCGCCGAGGGCCTGTCCCTCACCAACATGGGCGACATCGAGGTCCAGACCGTGGCCGGCGCCACCAGCACCGGCACCCACGGCACCGGCCGCGACTCCGGCTCGCTCGCCGCCCAGATCCGCGCCCTGGAGATCGTCCTCGCCGACGGCACCGTCCGGACCTGCTCCCCCACCGAGCACCCCCGGCTCTTCCAGGGCGCCCGGCTCGGCCTCGGCGCCCTCGGCGTGATCACCGCGCTCACCCTCGCCGTCGAACCGGCCTTCCTGCTCACCGCGCACGAGCAGCCGATGGCCTTCGACGAGGTGCTGGAGCGCCTCGACGACCTCACCGCCGTCAACGAGCACTTCGAGTTCTACTGGTTCCCGCACACCGACCGCTGCTCCACCAAGCGCAACAACCGCAGCCAGGGCCCGGCCGCCCCGCTGCCCCGGTTCAAGGAGTGGCTGGAGGACGACTTCCTCTCCAACACCGTCTGGGAGGGCGCCTGCCGGGTCGGCCGCCGCTTCCCCGGCTCCATCCCGACCATCGCCGGGCTGGCCAGCCGCGCCTGGTCCGAGCGCAGCTTCACCGACACCGCGTACAAGGTGTTCACCAGCCCGCGCAAGGTCCGCTTCGTGGAGATGGAGTACGCCGTCCCGCGCGCCGCCGTCGCCGAGGTGCTGCGCGAACTGAAGGCCCTGGTCGAACGCTCCCGCTGGAAGGTCAGCTTCCCCGTCGAGGTGCGCTTCGCCCCCGCCGACGACCTGTGGCTGTCCACCGCCTCCGGCCGGGACACCGCCTACATCGCCGTCCACCTCTACCGGGGCACCGCCGACCAGGGCTACTTCACCGGCGTCGAACAGCTGATGACCGCCCACCAGGGCCGCCCGCACTGGGGCAAGCTGCACACCCGCGACGCCGAGTACCTGGCCGGCGTCTACCCGCACTTCGCCGACTTCACCGCCCTGCGCGACGAGGTCGACCCGCGGCGCGTCTTCGGCAACGACCACCTGCGCCGCGTCCTCGGCGAGTAGTCAGGACGCGGCGGTCGGCGCCGGCGCCACCGTCCGGTCCGCCGGCGCACCGGACGGCACGGGCGGCTGCGGGGTGGCCTCGCCGGTGGGCTTCCCGCCGCCCGCGGACGGGGAGGCGCCGGCGGACGGCGACGCGCTCGGGCTCGGGTTCGGGTTCGGGTTCGGGCTCGCCGTGGGCGACCCGCCGGGGTCGGTGCTCGGGGTGCCGCTCGGCTCCCGGCCCGGCCGCGGGCTCGCCGGGGCCGAGGCGCCGCCGGACGGCGCGTCCGCCGGGCCGCGCCCGCCGCCCCCGGGGGAGGACGGCCGCTCGGCCGGGGCGTCCTGCGGGGTCGAGGACCTGGGCGTCACCGTGCCGCCGAAGGACGTCCCGTTCCCGGACTCGCCCTTCACCGTCGCGGACACCGGCTGCCCGGTGGCCAGTTCGAACGCCGTGATCGGCACCATCGCCAGCACGAACACCAGGCCGGACACCGCGGCGTAGGACTTCCACGTCCACCGCCGCCGGGCCCGCACCACCTGCGGCTCGTTCCACTCCGCCGAGATCGCCGGTGGCACCTCGGGCTCGGCCGGCACCTGGCGCAGCGTGTTCGCGGTCTGGTTCGGCCCCCGGTCCACCGCGTCGCGCAGCTGCTCGCCGGTCCGCCGGAACAGGTGCTGGAACACCGCGCCGCCGGTGGTCGCCCCGACGCTCACCACCGCGGCGCCCATGATCGTGCCGTACACCCCGAGTTCGGAGGCCAGCACCGCCCCCACCACCGCGGCCAACGCGCTCGCCGCGACCTGAGCCACACTCAGATCGATCCGCTTGCGCTCGTCCTTGCCGCCCTCCTCGGCGGGGCTCCGCTCCGGCATCAACATCCCTCGGTCCGTACGACTGTCCCTTCGAACAAGTCACTCCATCTTGCCCAAAGAAGGACACAAGGGGCGAAAATGCGGTTCTCCGCCTCCGGATTGTGTGAAGATGATCACCGTTCATCCGCCGGTGGTACGCCACCGAAGGCGCGCGCTCTTGAGATTCCCGTGAATCGCGGGAGACTTGAGCGGCGAGCCGCCCCTCCGGATGCCACGAATGGAGTACTGTTCGTAAGGCCTGAGCCTTGGATCGACTTGTCGACTGCGCCTACACCGGCAGCTTGACGAAGAGCCACGGAACAGGCACGCACGGCGACGCCGGTCCCGGATCGTCGCGAACACTCCGTGTGCGAGGACGGCCGGGACACCCAGGCGCGACGTCGACGGATGACGTGGCAAAAAGGCAACCGTGCCACAGCGGCATGCGCGGGCGTGAGCCCGACACGCCGGGGAACTCAGCAAGGTTGTGGCCAGTCGCCAACGGGCAGGCCACACTCAGTACGGGAGCAGCGACGCAGGTGACGTCGGCAGGCACCACCCGGGAGGTAACCGTGCCCGAACTGCGGGTTGTGGCCGTCAGCAACGACGGGACACGGCTGGTGCTCAAGGCTGCCGACAGCACGGAGTACACCCTCCCCATCGACGAGCGGCTGCGCGCCGCCATCCGCGGCGACCGGCCGCGCCTCGGCCAGATCGAGATCGAGGTCGAGAGCCACCTGCGCCCCCGGGACATCCAGGCCCGGATACGAGCCGGTGCCTCCGCCGAGGAGGTCGCCCAGGCCGCCGGCATCTCGGTCGACCGGGTCCGCCGCTTCGAAGGCCCGGTCCTCGCCGAGCGCGCCTTCATGGCCGAGCGCGCCCGCAAGACCGCCATCCGCCGGGGCGGCGAGACCACCGGGCCGCAGCTCGGCGAGGCCGTCGCCGAGCGGCTCGCGCTGCGCGGCGCCGAGAAGGACACCGAACGCTGGGACTCCTGGCGGCGCGACGACGGCACCTGGGAGGTCATCCTCTCCTACCGTGCCGACGGCGAGGGCCGCAGCGCCTCCTGGACGTACGACCCGCCCCGCCGCCTGGTCCAGCCCAACGACGACGAGGCCCGCGCGCTGATCGGCGAGAACGTCGAGCGCGAGGAGGAATCGGTCTTCCCGTTCATCCCGCGGATCGCCCGGCTCCCCCAGGACCGGCCGCCCCGCCCGATGATCGACCGGCCCTCCGCCGACCGCATCATGTCGGCCCGCGAGGTCCGCGAGTCGCGCGAGGCCACCGCCGAGTCCCGGGACTCGCTGACCAGCCTGCTCGACGTCGTGCCCGCCTTCCGCGGCGACCTCGCGGTCGGCGGCCCCACCCCGATCGAACCGGTGCCCGCCGAGGTCGCCGAGGAGAACGAGGAACCGGCCGCGGCGGCCGCCGCCCCGGCGGTCGGCGCGGGCTCGGCCTACGCCGACATCCTGATGCCGCGCGCCGTCGCCCCGCACCGCGAGCGACTGGTCGGCACCACCGACCGGCAGGCCGAGGCGGACGGCGTCCGGCCCGGCCGGCGGGCCACCGTGCCCAGCTGGGACGAGATCGTCTTCGGCAGCCGGCGCAAGAAGCAGGAGTAGCAGGACGAACGGTGAAGGGGCGGGAGGCCATCGGCTTCCCGCCCCTTCACCGTTCACCGGTCCCGCCGTTCACCCGTCCCGACGTTCACCGGTCCCGGGGTCAGCCCGGCTGCTCCGTCACCGCCACCGGGCGGCTCTCGTCGCTCGACCACTCGCTCCACGAGCCCGGGTACAGGGTGGCGGACAGGCCCGCCGCCTCCAGCGCCAGGATCTGGTGCGCCGCCGTCACGCCCGAACCGCAGTACACCGCCGTCTCCCGCTCCCCCGCGCCCAGCGCGCGGAACCGGGCCGCCAGCTCGACGGCCGGCCGGAACCGCCCGTCCGGGCCCACGTTCTCGGCGGTCGGCGCCGACACCGCGCCCGGGATGTGCCCGGCCTTCGGATCCACCGGCTCCGTCTCGCCCCGGTAGCGCTCGCCCGACCGCGCGTCCAGCAGCAGACCGGCGCGGGCCCAGGCCGCGGCGCCGTCCGCGTCCACCGTGGGCAGCTGCCCCGGCACCGGCTTGAAGTCGCCCTCGGCCGGCTCCGGCAGTTCGGCCGTCACCGGCAGGCCCGCCGCCCGCCAGGCCGCGAAGCCGCCGTCCAGCACCCGGACGTCCCGGTGCCCCGCCCAGCGCAGCAGCCACCACGCGCGAGCCGCCGCCATCGAGGCCGCGCCGTCGTACACCACGACCGGGCGGTCGCCGCTCACCCCGAAGCGGCGCATCGCCGCGCCGAACTCCTCCGGATCCGGCAGCGGATGCCGCCCGCCCCGGCCGGGGGCACCGGGCGGGGCCGCGAGGTCCCGGTCCAGCTCGACGAAGTGGGCACCGGGCAGGTGCCCGGCGGCGTACTCCTCGGCGGCGGTCGGGCCGCCCGGCACGGCACCGACCAGCTGGTAGCGCACGTCCAGCAGCACCGGCGGGCGGGCCGAGCCGAGCGCCCGCGCCAACTCGGCCGCGGAGATCAGCGGAGAACCGTCGTTGAAGGTGGTCATGCCGGCCATTGTCGCGCAGCACCGGGCCCGGGGCGTGCCGTCCGGACCCCTTCCGGGCGGGGCGCACCCGACGCGCCGCTCTTTGTGCGCTCTTTGCCGGACTTTCCGCGCGGCCCGAGGGTTGGGCGCGCGCCAGGGTGGAAGCATCACCCTCGCGCGCGAGGATTTCCGCGCGCCAACCACCCACGAGGAGGCCCGCATTGCCCGCGGTGGAACTCCGACTGGCCCAGGGCACGCCCTGCTGGGTCAGCCTGCTGACCGACGACCTGCCCGGCGCCCGCGCCTTCTACGGCGACCTGCTCGGCTGGACGTACACCCCCGGCCCCGGCCAACTCGGCGCCTACGTACGGGCCGAGCTGGACGGCGAACCGGTCGCCGGTCTCGGCGTCTCCACCGCCACCGGCTTCCCGGTGCAGTGGACCACCTACTTCGCCGTGGACGACGCCGACCGCACCGCCCAACTCGTCCGGGAATGCGGCGGAACCGTCGCCGTGGGGCCCCTCCAGGCCGAGCGCGCCGGGCGGATGGCCATCGCCGCCGACGTCTCCGGCGCCGTCTTCGGCCTCTGGCAGGGCGAGGAGCACCCCGGCCGGGAGGCCGGCAGCACACCCGGCGAGCCCGCCTGGTCCGAACTGCTCACGCCCGACACCGAAGGCGCCGCCGCCTTCTACGCCACCGTGCTCGACCGGCCCGTCCGGCCCGGCGCCGAGGAGTCCGCGCTGCTCGTCCACGGCCGCCCGGCGGCGGGCCTGCGGCACCACGCCGACCTGCGCGGCCACCCGCCGCGCTGGCGCACCCACTTCGCCGTCTCCGACGCCGCACTGACGGCCCGTCAGGCCGTCGCGCTAGGCGGCCGCGTCCTGGTCGAGCCGCACCGCACCGCGCGCGGCCGCGCGGCCCGACTGGCCGACCCGCAGGGCGGGCACTTCTCCGTCCTGGAGACCGGCTGAGGGCCTGCCTCCTAGACCTGCTGGTCCTCGAAGGGCAGCACGTCCGGGGAGAGCACCGAGGCGCGGGCGGTCGCGGCGGTCAGCCGGCGGCGGTGGTGGCGGCGGCACAGCACCTCGTAGCCGACCTCGTCCTCGCTCACCGAGATGTCGCCGATCACCACCTGGGCGCCCTCGACCACCATCACCCCGCCGACCGTCCGGGCGTTGTGGGTCGCCCGCGCGCCGCACCAGCACAACGCCTCCACCTGCAGCACCTCCACCCGGTCGGCCAGCTCGATGAGCCGCTGCGAACCGGGGAACAGCCGGGTGCGGAAGTCCGTGGTGATGCCGAAGGTGTAGACGTCGATGTCGAGTTCGTCCACCACCCGGGCCAGCTGGTCGACCTGCTCGGCGGCGAAGAACTGCGCCTCGTCGCAGATCAGGTAATCCACCCGGCCGCCCGCCGAGAGCCGGTGCACCACGTGCGCGTGGAAGTCGAAGTCGTCCGTCACCTCGACCGCCTCCGCCCGCAGGCCCAGCCGACTGGAGATGGTCGCGGCACCGGCCCGGTCGTTGCGGGTCAGGATGACCCCCTGCCGGCCGCGCGCCGTGTGGTTGTGGTCCATCTGCAGCGCCAGCGTCGACTTGCCGCAGTCCATCGTGCCCGAGAAGAACACCAGTTCAGCCATGGGTGGAGCAAAGGCCTTTCACATCAAGGGGGTTCGGGCGCAGGGTCGCGGACACGGTCAGCCGCGGACTTCGAGCAGCGGCACGAACTGCTCGACCGGGGTCATCGAGCCGTGCAGGCCGATCATCGCGGACTCGCCGGGCTCGTTGCGGGAGGCGATGATCGCGATGTCGTCGCGCGCCGCGGCGACCACGTCGCCGATCCGCCCGTACACCCGCTCGTCCACCACCGGGCCGAACCAGCCCGCGGCGATCGCCTCGTCCCGGGTGGCCACCCACATCCGGTCGCCCAGCACCTCGCTCCACACCGTGTGCACGTCGGCCGCCGCACCCGGCACCGCGTACACGTGCCGGGCCCGGCCCTCGCCGCCCAGCAGGGCCACGCCGGCGCCGAGCTCCCAGTCCTCGTCGAAGTCGATCCGGTCCTCCGGCGCGATGTCGATCATGCCGTGGTCGGCGGTCACGTACATGGCCGAGCGCGGCGGCAGCTGCTCGGCCAGCCGGCGGGCCAGCCGGTCCACCGCGTCCAGGGTCATCCGCCACTCGTCGGAGTCCACCCCGAAGCGGTGGCCGGCGCCGTCCAGCTCGCTGACGTAGGTGTACACCAGCGCCCGGTCGTGCTCGGCCAGCCAGGAGGCCGCCAGGTCCATCCGCTCCTCGCCGGTGGTCCGGCCCAGGAAGCTGCCGCCGGACAGCGCCACCCTGGTCAGCGGCGTCTGCGCGAACAGCGGGGAGGACACCTGCGCGGTCGCCACCCCGGCCTCGTGCGTGCGCTCGAACACCGTGGGGTACGGCTGCCAGGCCTGCGGATCGGTGTGCGGCTGCCAGCGCAGCTGGTTCATCAGGTAGCCGGCGCCCGGCACCGCCACCGTGTACCCCGCCAGCCCGTGCAGGCCGGGCGGGGTGCCGGTGCCGACCGAGGCCAGCGAGGTCGCCGTGGTCGACGGGAAGCCCGCGGTCAGCGGACGGCCGGTGCCGCCCAGCGAGCTGCCGACCAGCGAGGACAGGAACGGCGCGTACTCCGGGTGGCGCAGCAGCAGCTCCCAGCCCAGGCCGTCCACCAGGAACACCACCGCCCGGTCGGCCGGGGCGATCGGCAGCGTCGCGGTGAACCCCGGCACGCCGAGGCCCGCCGCCACCGAGGGCAGCAGGTCGCACAGCGAACCGCTGCCGTAGGGGGGCGCGGGGGCCGTGGCGGGGTCAAGGATCTCGAAGGCGTCGTAGCCGTCGGCGGAAGCGAAGGACATGGAACCGGATTCGTAGCGGGCGGAAGCTCTGGCGGTACGGCGACCGGGCAGCGCGGCGATCGGACGGGCCGCGACCGGGCGGGCCGCGACGGGCCGATCGGGCGGCGCGGTGGTCAGGCCCGGGGGCCGTTGTCGATCGTCGCGTCGGACAGCGCCCGGGCGAAGGCCAGCGCCTGGGCCACCGTCTCCGGGCCGTCACCGGCCTCGCTCACCCGCAGTGAGAGGTCGTCAGCCGTCGCCGAACCGGTGTAGCCGTGGTCCGCCTCGCAGTTCGGGTCCGAGCAGCCGGCCGGCTCCAGGTCCAGGCGCTGCACCGCTCCCCAGCCGATGGTCAGCACGACCTCGCGCGGCAGCGTCCCCGGCGTGTACGTCTCCGGGTTCGCCACCATCCGGCTCACCACGACCGAACCGATCCGGTCCAGCCGCACACTCTCCGTCGACGTCGTGGCGTACGGCACCGCCGGGCTGCCCTCGGCGCCCGACTGCTCGTCGGTGTGGCTCACCACGAAACGGGTCGGGGTCAGCACCAGCACCGTCACGTGCCGACGCACCTCGTTCGCGTCGAAGGTGGTCTCCTGGTGCACCAGGTAGGAGCTGATCGGCTCGGGGCCCACCGAGGACTCCACCGCCTCGGACACCAGGGCCGGGTAGTAGCCGCTGCGCTCGATCGCCGAGCGCAGGTCCTGAGTGGTGGTGGTACCGGTCTTCGCCATAACTCCATCCTGGCATGGTCCGCCGACGAAGCGGGCGGCACGGCGCCGAGCTTCGGACAACAGGCGCCCGCGAGCGGGGCACAACCAAGGAAGGTTACAGCGTGCTCATCGCGCGCGGGCCCAGATCGCTGCGCACGGGCAGCGGCGCGATGCGCACCCGCGCCCCCAGGATCGCCAGTCCGTGCGGGGCCACGACCACCGGTTCGAGGTCCACCGAGGCGATCTCCGGCACGTCGTCCACCAGCTGCGACACCCGCAGCAGCAGCTCCTCCAGGGCGCCGGTGTCCACCGCCTCGGCCCCGCGCCAGCCGAACAGCAGCGGCGCCGCCCGCACCTCGCGGACCAGCGCGGCCACGTCCTGGTCGGTGGCCGGAACCAGCCGGTGCGCGAGGTCGCCCAACAGTTCGGCGGGGGCGCCGGCCAGGCCGAAGGAGAGGATCGCACCGACCGCCGGGTCGACCGTGGCGCCGATCACGGTGTCCACGCCGCGCGGCGCCATCCGCTGCACCACCAGCTCGGCCTGCGCCGCTCCGCCGAGCAGCGAGTCCAGCTCGCCGTGGGCGCGGCGCAGGCCCGCCTCGTCGGTGAGGTCCAGCCGGACGCTGCCCAGGTCGGGGCGGTGGCGCAGGTGCGGGGCGGTCGCCTTCAGGGCCACCGGGTAGCCGAGCGCGGCCGCCGCCTCGACGGCCGTCCGCTCGTCCGGGGCGGGCAGCGTGGGCGAGACGTCGATGCCGTAGCGGGCCAGCAGCGCGCGGGCCTCGGCGTCCGGCAGGGTGATCCGGGCACCGCCGGGCTGGGTGCGGGCGGCGGTCGCGGCGCGGGTGCTCAGCGCCGCCTCGACCAGGGCGCGGGCGCCCGGCTCGTCGATCCGGTCCAGCTCGGGGACACGCGCCGTCTCCTCCGCCTCGGCGGTGCGGCGGCGCCACTGCGCGTAGTGCACGGCGTTCGCGAGGGCGCGCACCGCGCGCTCGGGCGCCGCGAACGCCGGCACGCCGCCGGGGCGCAGCCGCACCGGCAGATCGGTCAGCGCCAGGTGGGCGAGCACCAGGGGCTTGCCCAACTCCCTTGCGCGGACGCCCGCTTCGAGCAGGGCGGCGGCGATCTCGGGATCGTCCGAGCCCATCTCGGGATCGTCCGGGCCGGTCAGCCGGCCGCCCATGAAGGCGTGCGCGGAGGTGCCGATCGGCGGGATGGCGACGGCGATCACCGCGTCCACGGCGGGGTCGGCGAGCGCGACGTCCAGCGCGATCCGGAAGTTCTCGCCGGTCGCGGCCGTGGTGAGGTCGACGGGCGTGCGGGGGCGCAGGCCGGCGCTCAGGCAGGCGTCGTAGGTGAGCAGGCCCAGCGAGTCCGAGTTGCCGACCACGGCGACCCGGTCCCCGGGCGGCAGCGGCTGCTGGGCCAGCAGCTCGCCGGTGTCGTACAGCTCGGTGATGGTCGCCACCCGGATCACGCCGGCCTGCTCGAACAGCGCGTCGACGGTCGCGTCGCGCAGCCCGCTGGCGGTGACCGGGACGGCGTGCCCGGGCGGCAGGCTGCCGGTGTGCCGGGCGCCCTTGACCACCACGACCGGCTTCGCGGCGGCCAGCCGGCGGGCGATCCGGGTGAACTTGCGCGGGTTGCCGAAGGACTCCAGGTACAGCAGCACCACCTCGGTGGCCTCGTCCTCCGCCCAGTACTGCAGGAAGTCGTTGCCGGAGACGTCCGCCCGGTTGCCGACCGAGGCGAAGGAGGAGACGCCGAGGCCGCGCCGGTGGGCCGCCTCCAGCAGGGCCACGCCGATCGCGCCGGACTGGCAGAAGATGCCGAAGCCCCCGCGCTCCGGCAGGTGCGGGGCGAGCGAGGCGTTCAGCGGGAGGTCCGGGTCGGTGTTGATCAGGCCGAAGGCGTTCGGGCCGATCACCCGCATCCCGGCCGCGCGGGCCTGGCGCACCAGCGCGCGCTGCCGGTCCCGGCCCTCCGGGCCGGTCTCCGCGTACCCGGCGGTCAGCACCACCAGGCCCTGGACGCCGTGCGCGCCGCACTCGGCGACGGCCGCCGGGACGGCGCCCTCCGGGACGGTGATCACGGCCAGGTCGACCGGCCCGGGAATGTCCAGAATCGAGCGGTGCACCGGGATGCCGTCCAGCTCGGTGCCGGGCGGGGCGTTGCGGTTCACCGCGTACACGGCGCGGGGGGCGTCCTTGGGCTCGTAGCGGCTCTCGAACTCGGTGTCGAAGCTGCCCAGCAGGTCCCGCAGGACGGCTCGGCCGACGGTCTGCGGGTTGCGCGAGGCCCCGATCACCGCGACCGAGCGCGGGGTGAGCAGCCGCTGCACCGAGCGGGCCTCGGCGCGGTGCTCGCGGGCGCGCATCACGGCGAGCGAGCGCTCGGTCTGTTCGAGGTCGAACTCCAGGTGCACCACGCCGTCCGCGAAGCTGCGGTGCTGGGTGTAGCCGGCGTCGGTGAAGACCTTCACCATCTTGCGGTTCTCCGGCAGCACCTCCGCCTGGAAGCGCCGGATGCCGCGCTCCTGCGCGACCGCGGCGATGTGCTCCAGCAGGGCGGAGGCGACGCCACGGCCCTGGTGGGCGTCCTGGACGAGGAAGGCCACCTCGGCGTCGGTGCCGGTCTCGGACGGGCGGCCCTCGGCGTCGATCCGGTCGTAGCGGACGGTCGCGATGAAGCGGTCCCGGATCACCACGGCCAGGCCGACCCGGTTCACGAAGTCGTGATGGGTGAAGCGGCGGACGTCCTTGTCGGAGAGCCGGGGGTAGGGGGCGAAGAAGCGGAAGTACTTGGACTGCTCGGAGACGTGGCCGTAGAACTCGACCAGCCGCTCGGCGTCGCCGGGAGTGATCGGCCGGATCCGCGCCGTACCGCCGTCACGCAGCAGGATGTCGGCTTCCCAGTGCTGCGGGTAGTCCGGCTGGTCGGGGGTCGCTGCCGCGGAGTCGTCCACGATCGTCAGGTTATCCGGCGGCGAGCCGAATGGCGCCGGACGCGTGCTCGCGGCAGGGTGGACGAGGCGTGGACAGGGCCTGCGACCGGGCCTTATGCCCCGAAAAGAAACAATCACAACTCCTGAACGCGGCGGCTCACGGGGGCCGCCTGCGTGCAACACTGGTCTAGACAACACGGCCGCTTTCCCCCCGGCTCCCCCCAGAGCACGGCCGTGACCAGCTTCACCGGAAAGGCACGTCTCATGGCTGAGCGCCGCGTCACCATCGGTTGGGCCGAGGGCCTGCACGCCCGTCCCGCCTCCGTCTTCGTCCGGGCCGTCACGGCCACCGGCGTGCCGATCACCATCGCCAAGCCGGGCGGCAACCCCGTCAACGCCGCCTCGATGCTCGGCCTCCTCGGCCTCGGCGCCCAGGGCGGCGAGGAGGTCGTCCTCGCCTCCGACGCCGAGAACGCCGACGACGCCCTCGACCGCCTCGCCAAGCTCGTCCAGGAAGGCCTCGACGAGCTCCCCGCCGCGGCCTGAGGCCCCCAGCACGCACCCGGTCGGGGTGCCGCCACACCGTGGCGGCACCCCGACCGGCTTTCGGTCAGCCCTTCACGCAGACCACCTGCTTGAGGTGGGCGACCACCTCGACCAGGTCCTTCTGCTGCTCGATGACCTTGTCGATGTTCTTGTAGGCGCCCGGGATCTCGTCCACGACGCCACTGTCCTTGCGGCACTCCACGCCCGTGGTCTGCTCGGCCAGGTCACGCGTGGTGAACCGCTTCTTGGCGGCGGTGCGACTCATCTTGCGGCCGGCGCCGTGCGAGGCGGAGTTGAACGCCGCCTTGTTGCCCAGGCCGCGGACGATGTAGGAGCCGGTGCCCATCGAGCCCGGGATGATCCCGTAGTCGCCGCTGCCGGCCCGGATCGCGCCCTTGCGGGTCACCAGCACGTCGACACCGTCGTACCGCTCCTCCGCCACGTAGTTGTGGTGGCAGCTGATGACCTCGTCGAACACGACCTTCGCCTTGGCGAACTCGCGGCGGACGACGTCCTGGAACAGCCCCATCATCAGGGCCCGGTTGTGCTTCGCGTACTCCTGCGCCCAGAAGAGGTCCTGGCGGTAGGCGTTCATCTGCGGGGTGTCCGCGATGAAGACCGCGAGGTCGCGGTCGACCAGGCCCTGGTTGTGCGGCAGCGACCGGGCGACGCCCATGTGGTGCTCCGCCAACTCCTTGCCGATGTTCCTCGACCCGGAGTGCAGCATCAGCCACACCACGCCGGTGGAATCAACACATACTTCTATGAAGTGATTTCCTCCGCCAAGCGTTCCCATCTGCTGCATCGCCCGCTCGCGGCGCCACTTGACCTCGTCCGCCACCCCGTCGAAGCGGTGCCAGAAGTCGTCCCAGCCCGCCGCGCGGAAGCCGTGCAGCTTGGTCGGGTCGACCGGGTCGGTGTGCAGGCCGCGGCCGACCGGGATGGCCTGCTCGATCTTGGAGCGCAGGCGGGACAGGTCGTCCGGAAGGTCCTTGGCGGTGAGGGAGGTCTTCACCGCGCTCATCCCGCAGCCGATGTCGACGCCGACCGCCGCCGGGCAGACCGCGCCCTTCATGGCGATGACGGAGCCGACCGTCGCGCCCTTGCCCAGGTGGACGTCGGGCATCACGGCGAGGCCGTGCAGCCAGGGCAGGGAGCTGATGTTGCGCAGCTGCTGCATGGCCGCGCCCTCGACCGTCGCCGGGTCGGTCCACATCCGGATCGGGACCCGGACGCCGGGTACCTCGGTGTACGTCATGGTCGAACGACCTCCATAGGTCGGGTGGTTCACACGAAGGAGTGCCGCGCGCATCGAATCCCGGTGCGGCTCGGGGAAGTTCAGGGGGTGGGCGCGCTCAGGCGGCCGGGGCGGAGCAGGGGAGGTACGACCGTGGGGAGCGTCGTATGGTTCGCTCGACCCGCATGGTGACCGCCTCCCTTCGCTGCATCCGCGATTCGCACGCTCTGTGCGTCGGGGAACATCTATCCACGGAACGGCTCGCACCCGCAACGGATTTAGCAGCGCTCGTGGTCAGGAATGCGTCCGGCCCGGCGGAGCGGGTGCTCCACCGGGCCGGGAAGAGGGCGCGTCAGCTGACGACGGTGACCTCGCCGATGCCGAGCGCCCGCACGTCGTCGGCGATCTCGGCGGCGTCGCCGACCAGGACGGTGACCAGGCGCTCCGGCGGGAAGGCCGCGACGACGGCCTCGGTGGCGGCGGCGGTGGGCAGTTCGGCGAGCTGCCGGTAGACCTCGGCCTGGTAGTCGTCCGGCAGGTGCTGCTCGACCTGGTCGGCCAGGGTGCCGGCGACCGAGCCCGCGGTCTCGTACTTCAGCGGCGCGACGCCGACCAGGAACTGCACGGCCTCGTCGCGCTCGGCGTCGGTGAGGCCCTCGGCGGCGAGGGTGCGCAGGATCGTCCAGGTGTCCGCCAGCGCCGGGGCGGTGGAGGCGGTGTCGACGGAGCCGCTGATGGCGAGCAGCGCGCGCCCGCTGCCGTCCGCGGCGGAGCGCAGCGGCTGGGCGAAGGCGCGGACGCCGTAGGTGTAGCCCTTCTCCTCGCGCAGGACGCGGTCGAGGCGGGAGGTGAGGGTGCCGCCGAGGCAGTAGGTGCCGAGGATCTGGGCGGCCCAGGCGGGGTCGTGGCGGTCGGGGCCGATGCGGCCGATGAGCAGCTGGGTCTGCACGGAGCCGGGGCGGTCGACGATGAGGACGCGGCCGCGGTCGTCGGCGGTGACGGGGGCGAGTTCGGCGGGCTGGGCGGGGGTGCCGGTCCAGGTGCCGAGGGTGCTCTCCAGCAGGGCGGGCAGGTCGGTGCCGGTGAGGTCGCCGACCACGACGACGGTGGCGGTGGCCGGGCGCACGTGGGCCTGGTAGAAGGCCTGGACGGCGGCGCGGTCGATCGACTTGACGGTGTCGGCGGTGCCGGCGCGGGGCCGGGAGAGCCGGTCGGCGGTGTCGAAGAGTTCGGCGTAGAGGGCCTTGACGGCGCGGCGGGCGGGGTTGGCCTGCTCGTGGACGATCTCGTCGAGGCGGTTGGCGACGAGGCGCTCGATCTCCTCCTCGGGGAGGGCGGGGGCGCGCAGGGCGTCGGCGAGGAGGGTGAGGCCGCGCTGGAGCCGGGAGGCGGGGACCTCCAGGGAGACCCGGATGCAGGGGTGGTCGGCGTGGGCGTCGAGGGTGGCGCCGGCGCGTTCGAGTTCGGCGGCGTACTCCTCGGCGGTGAGGGTGTCGGTGCCTTCGCTGAGGGCGCGGGCGAGGATGGCGGCGACGCCGTCGAGGCCTTCGGGTTCGGCGGCGAGCGGGGCGTCGAGGAGGACCTCGACGGCGACGAGCTGCTGGCCGGGCCGGTGGCAGTGCAGGACGGTGGTGCCGTTGCCGAGGGTGGCGCGCTCGGGGGCGGGGAAGGCCCACGGGCTGGGGGTGCCGGGCTGCGGCTGGGGGTGGAAGGTCATCGCGGGGACGTAGTCGGTGCTCATACGGCGGCACCCTCCTCTTCGGTGGCAGCGGTGTCGTCGGAGGCGTCGGAGTCGTCGGTGGCGTCGGTGCCGACGACGGCGTCGGCGGTCGGCTCGTAGGCGAGGACGGCCCGGTTGTCGGGGTGGAGCCGGGCCTCGGCGACCGCGCGGACCTCTTCGGCGGTGACGTCGAGGACCTTGGGGAGGGCGTCGTTGAGCAGCTTGGGGTCGCCGAACAGGACGGCGTAGCGGCAGAGTTCGTCGGCGCGGCCGGCGACGGTGGTGAGCCGGTCGAGCCATTCGCGCTCGATCTGGGCCTGGGCGCGCTCGAGTTCCTCGGGGGTGGGGCCTTCGGCCGCGAAGCGGGCGAGCTCCTCGTCGACGGCGGCCTCGATCTGGTCGAGGGTGGCGTCGCCGGAGGTCTTGACGTCGAGCCAGCCGAGGCTGGGGGCGCCGGCGAGGCGGAGCAGGCCGAAGCCGGCGGCGACGGCGGTGCGGTCGCGGCGGACGAGCCGGTTGTAGAGGCGGCTGGATTCGCCGCTGCCGAGGATGGTGAGGGCGAGGTCGGCGGCGTCGGCTTCGCGGGTGCCGTCGTGCGGGAGCCGGTAGGCGGCCATGAGGGCGCGGGAGGGGACGTCCTCGTGGAGCTGTTCGCGGATCTCGCGGCCGATGGTGTCGGGGAGTTCGCCGGAGCGCGGGGGCTGCTTGCCGTCGTGGGCGGGGATGCTGCCGAAGTACTTCTCGACCCAGGCGATGGTCTGCTCGGGGTCGATGTCGCCGACGACGGAGAGGACGGCGTTGTTGGGCGCGTAGTAGGTGCGGAAGAACGCGCGGGCGTCGTCGAGGGTGGCGGCGTCGAGGTCGGCCATGGAGCCGATGGGGGTGTGGTGGTACGGGTGGTCGCCGGGGAAGGAGAGCGCGGTGAGCTTCTCGAAGGCGGTGCCGTACGGGACGTTGTCGTAGCGCTGGCGGCGCTCGTTCTTGACGACGTCGCGCTGGTTCTCCATGGAGGTGTCGTCGAGGGCGGCGAGCAGCGAGCCCATGCGGTCGGCCTCCAGCCAGAGGGCGAGCTCCAGCTGGTGGGCGGGCATGGTCTCGAAGTAGTTGGTGCGCTCGAAGCTGGTGGTGCCGTTGAGCGAGCCGCCGGCGCCCTGGACGAGTTCGAAGTGCCCGTTGTTGGAGACGTTGGCGGAGCCCTGGAACATCAGGTGCTCGAAGAGGTGGGCGAGGCCGGTGCGGCCTGCGACCTCGTGGCGGGAGCCGACGTCGTACCAGAGGCAGACCGCGGCGACCGGGGTGAGGTGGTCCTCGGAGAGGACGACGCGCAGGCCGTTGGCCAGGCGGTGCTCGGTGATGGCGATGCCTCGGGGGGAGGCGGGGGCCGGGTTGGCCATGCGCTCGGGTCCTTCCCGTCGTCGATGTCGGGGGTTCGTGTGGCGTCCCCCATTGTGGTGCAACGCGTGAGGGGTGCGTTCGTGTCCGCGCGGACGGGGCGTTCGCCAGGGGCGGAAGAGGGGCGCTGGCCGGGAGTGTCGGTGCGAGGGTCCACAATGGGGGCGCCGCGCCCTGTTGACGGGGCTCGCGGCCGGTTCGGACCGGGTCCGACCGTGACCGACCGATTTTCGATCGAGCACACCGCCAGCGACACGTAAGGGAGCCCCGCCGCGATGGCCCGCCGCAGTTCGCAGACCCCGCCGCCCGGAGACTTCGAGGAGCGGATCCTCGACGTCGACGTCGTGGACGAGATGCAGGGCTCCTTCCTGGAGTACGCCTACTCGGTGATCTACTCGCGTGCGCTGCCGGACGCGCGGGACGGTCTGAAGCCGGTGCACCGGCGGATCCTGTACCAGGCCAACGAGATGGGCCTGCGCCCGGACCGCGCGCACGTGAAGTGCGCCCGCGTGGTGGGCGAGGTGATGGGCCGGCTGCACCCGCACGGCGACCAGTCCATCTACGACTCGGTGGTGCGCATGGCGCAGCCGTTCTCGATGCGGCTGCCGCTGATCGACGGGCACGGCAACTTCGGTTCGCTGGGCAACGACGACCCGCCGGCGGCGATGCGCTACACCGAGTCGCGGCTGACGGCGGCGTCGATGGCGATGGTGGAGTCGATCCACGAGGACACCGTCGACTTCGGCCCGAACTACGACGGCAGCGAGCAGGAGCCGCTGGCGCTGCCGGCCGCGTTCCCGAATCTGCTGGTGAACGGCGCGACGGGCATCGCGGTCGGCATGGCGACGAACATGCCGCCGCACAACCTGTCCGAGGTGGTGGCGGCGGCGCGGCACCTGATCAAGCACCCGGCCGCGGACCTGGACACGCTGATGCGGTTCGTGCCGGGGCCGGACCTGCCGACCGGCGGGCGGATCGTGGGCCTGTCGGGCATCCGGGACGCGTACGAGTCGGGCCGCGGCACGTTCAAGATCCGGGCGACGGCGACGGTGGAGTCGGTGTCGGCCCGCCGCAAGGGCATCGTGGTGACGGAGCTGCCGTTCAACGTCGGCCCGGAGAAGGTCATCTCGAAGATCAAGGACCTGGTCAACGCGAAGAAGCTGCAGGGCATCGCGGACGTCAAGGACCTGACCGACCGCGAGCACGGGCTGCGGCTGGTGATCGAGGTGAAGAACGGCTTCGTGCCGGAGGCGCTGCTGGAGCAGCTGTACAAGCTGACGCCGATGGAGGAGACCTTCGGCATCAACAACGTGGCGCTGGTGGACGGGCAGCCGCTGACGCTGGGTCTGAAGGAGCTGCTGGAGGTCTACGTCGACCACCGGTTCACGGTGGTGCGCCGGCGCAGCGACTTCCGTCGCCGCAAGCGCGAGGAGCGGCTGCACCTGGTCGAGGGCCTGCTGGTGGCGCTGGTCGACATCGACGAGGTCATCGCGATCATCCGGTCGAGTGACAACGCGCAGCAGGCGAAGGAGCGCCTGATGGAGCGTTTCTCGCTGTCGGAGACGCAGACCGGCTACATCCTGGACACGCCGCTGCGCCGGCTGACCCGGTTCGACCGGGTGGAGCTGGAGGCGGAGAAGGCGAAGCTGACGGCGGAGATCGCGGAGCTGACGGAGATCCTGGAGTCGGACGCGCGGCTGCGCAGCGTGGTGTCGTCCGAACTGGGCGCGGTGGCGAAGCAGTTCGGCACCGAGCGGCGCACGGTGCTGCTGGAGGCGGGGGCGGCGCCGGCCGCGGCGCTGACGGTGCCGCTGGAGGTGGCGGACGATCCGTGCCGGGTGCTGCTGTCGTCGACGGGCCTGCTGGCGCGGACGGCGGACGGGGAGCCGTTCGAGGTGTCGGAGAAGCGGGCGAAGCACGACGTGATCGTGTCGGCGGTGCACGCGACGGCGCGGGCGGACGTGGGTGTGGTGACGTCGGCGGGCCGGGTGCTGCGGCTGCCGGTGATCGATCTGCCGGCGCTGCCGCCGACGCCGTCGCCGACGCTGGCGGGCGGTGCCGCGGTGGGCGAGTTCCTGCGGTTGGAGGCCGGGGAGCGGGTGTTGGGGCTGACCACGCTGGACGAGTCCTCGCCGGGTCTGGCGCTGGGCACGGTGCAGGGCGTGGTGAAGCGGGTGGTGCCGGAGTGGCCGGCGAACAAGGACGAGTTCGAGGTGATCGCCCTCAAGGAGGGTGACGAGCTGGTGGGTGCGGTGGAACTGCGCACCGGTGAGGAGGACCTGGTCTTCATCACCTCGGACGCGCAGCTGCTGCGGTACCCGGCGGGCCAGGTCCGTCCGCAGGGCCGTCCGGCGGGCGGCATGGCGGGCATCAAGCTGTCGGACGGCGCGCGGGTGCTGTCGTTCACGGCGGTGGACCCGGCGGCGGACGCGGTGGTGGTCTCGGTGGCGGCGGCTTCGGGGACGCTCGCGGGTGACGAGCAGGTGTCGTGGAAGGTGACGCCGTTCGAGCTGTACCCGCGCAAGGGCCGGGCGACGGGCGGTGTGCGCTGCCAGCGGTTCCTGCGGGGCGAGGACGGTCTGGCGTTCGCCTGGGCGGGTGCGGTGCCGGCGCGGGCGGCGACGGCGAAGGGCGCGCCGGTGGACCTGCCGGAGCGGGACCCGCGCCGGGACGGTTCGGGTACGCCGGTGACGACGCCGATCGCGGTGGTCGCCGGTCCGGCGTGATCGGGCGCCGCCCGTAGCTCCCGGGCTCGAAAGGGGAGGTGTGCCGGAGGTTTCCGGTATACCTCCCCTTTGCGTTCCCAATTGCTTCTCATGTTCCGAGGAATGCCTATCAGTTGATATTGCCGGTGCGAACTCCCTTGGTTTCCGGGTTACTTTGGAGGCTCCGAGCACGAGCGGCACCAGCCTTGAGAGGGCGGGGAGTTGGCCGAGCACTTCACGATCGACCTGGACCGGATGAGATCGGTCTCCAGGCAACTGGGCGAATGCGGCGAGCGCATGGGCTCGGCCGCGAAACGCCTGAAGGACCTCGGCAAGGGGAAGCAGCTGGGGACGGAACGCCTGGACTCCGCCTGCAAGGGCTTCGAGCACCACTGGCACGTCGGCATCGGCCGGACGTCCAAGCTCGCCCACGGCCTGCGCGAGGGCGTGGACGCCGCCCTGGACACGTACGGGAAGAACGAGCAGGGCGTCACCCAGGGCTTCACGTAGGACCCGAACCGACACCACCAACGGGGAACCGATCCATGAGCGACAAGAACTGGCCCGGCCTCGGGTTCTGCCCGGCCCCCGGGGACCTCGAAGCCATCGCCAAGATGTACGCGGACGTCGACGCCGTCGCCAACGAGCTGGCGGAACTGCGGCACGCGCTCGCCGGCATCGGCGCGGGCGGCGGCGCCTGGGAGGGCGAGGCCGCCCGCAACTTCGCGAGCAGGCTCGGGCAGCTGCCCAAGTACCTCACCCAGGGCCACGATTCGATGGCCGCCTGCTCGCGGGCCCTGAAGACCTGGCACACCCAGCTGTCCGCGATGGTCGCCGCCGGCAGGGCGATGGAGTCCGAGGCCGTCGAGCTGCGCTCCCGACTGTCCGGCACGGACGACCAACTCGTCGCCCTCGCCCGCACCCTGGACTCGTACCGGCAGGCCGGCGCGCAGCAGCCCGCCGACAACGTGATGATGCGGACCGAGAAGCAGTGGAAGGCCGCGCTGGAGGCCAGCCAGAGCGGGCACCACCAGCTCGACCAGCTGATCTCCCGCGCGCACAAGCAGCTCGACGACCACCGACACAAGGCCGAGGCCGCCGCCCGGGCGATCACGGAGGCGTCCCGGCACCACCCGCCGGACCCGGGCCTGTTCAAGCGGCTGCTGGACGAGGTGGAGCACGCCTGGCAGAAGTCCAAGGACTTCCTGGCCGACCACGCCGACACCCTGTCCAGGATCTCGGCCGGGCTCGCGATCGCCGCGCTGGCCCTGTCCTGGGTGCCCGGCGCCGCGCCCGTCCTCGGCGGGGCGGCCGCGCTGACCAGCCTGGCCGCCGGCACCGGCCACGGCATCGCCAAGGCCCGCGGCCAGGACGTGTCGTGGCTGTCCATCGGGCTGGACGGGCTCGGGGCGATTCCCGGCTTCGGTGCCGTCAAGGGCTTCGCCACCGCCGGGCGCACGGCCGCCCGGGTCGAGGGCGGCGGCAACGTCGTGACCAAGGTCGCCCGCGACTTCGCCAACGACGTGAAGGCGTCCAAGGGCGCCGGCGGGGTCGAGCGGGCCAAGGGCGCCGGCGCGGGCGTGTTCCAGATGACGGCCAACCCCCTGTCGACCAAGGGCATCATGGCCGGGCTCCGGAAGGCGAACATCGAGGTCGACCCCCGCGCCGTGACCCTGCCGGTCAAGACGGGCGGCCTGGCCTTCGGGCTGGCCGAGGACCGCAAGCGCGGGCAGGAGGTACGGGCCCCGCGCCCGCTGCGCCCCTCCCCCGAACCGTTCCTGAGCGCCGTCTCCTGAGCGCCGCCGCCCGAGTGGAGGACCGATGGCCCGGAACCCGTACGTGACCCTGCCCGTGGCCGGCGGGCAGCTGGCCGCCGTCCCCGAAGTCGCCGAAGCCGCCCGGCAGGCGGACCGGCGGTACGGGGTGAACCTGCTGGACGACGCCGCCGCCCGCGAGGTCGTCGCCCGGCACCTGCGGCTGCGCCAGGACTTCGCGTGGCACACCGAGGTCGGGGCGATGCTCGTCCTCGGCGGGATCGCGGTGGCCGCGATCGTCGGCGCCTCGCTGCACCCGCCGGCCGAGCCGAAGCAGGTGGCCGCCCTGGTCGCGGCGGTCGCCGCCGTCCCGGCCGGGCTCGCGGTCTGGGGCCGGGGCTCGTCCCGGGGCGCGGACAAACAGGCGGCCGCCGTCCGCTACACCCTGTACCTCGGTCTGCTGGACCGGGCGCGCGCCGCCGGGCTGGAGGTCCGCGTCCCCGCCGACTGGCCGGTCGACGCACCGGCCTCCCCGCCACTCCCGACGGCCGACGCCCGCCCGTACGACGGCCCCGCGCTCGACCGGACCCTCCCGGTGCTCCCGGCCGAGCAACTGCACCGCCACCCGGCGCTCGCCGAGCGGGCCCGCGCCCTCGGCGCCCCGCACGGCGTCGACTTCCTCGACGAGCGGGCCGTCCGGGCCCTGCTCACCGCGCAGCGCAGGGCCGTCCGGCGGTGGCACGGGTGGGCCCTGACCGCCGCGCTCGGCGCAGGCCTCGCCTTCGCCCTGGTCTGCGGCCTGCCCCCCGCCGCCGACGCCCACGGCCGCAAGCTGATGCTCACCTGGATCACCGCCCTCGCGGCCCTCGGCGCGCTCGCCACCCCGCCCGCCCTCTGGACGCACCGCGGCTGGCGGCGGTCCGGAGTGCGCGGGCCCGCCGCCGCCTACCTGGAGCTGCTGCGCGACGCGAAGGCGTACGGCGTGCCGGTGCCCCCGCTGCCGTCCTGGCTGACCGTGAACACCAAGACCCGCCCGTCCGACTGAGGGAGCGCCATGCCCGGCACGCCGATCGCGGCAGGCTCCGACGAGACCTCGCAGCTGCAGATCCGGTTCGTCGTCCCGCCCGCCTTCCACGACCTCCCGGTGTTCGGCACCGAGGACCAAGTGGCCGCCGAACTCTGGGAGTTGGCCTGCGAGGTGCTGGCCGCCGACCCGGCGGAGGTGCGGCTGGGCTGGGCCGCCCTGCTCGCCGAGCTGATCCCGCCGATGGGCGCGGCCGGGGTGATCTACGCCGGCGTGTGCCTGGCGGAGGTGGACGGCCGCCCGAGTTCGGCGGCGATCACCGCCTCGGTCTGCCCGCTGGTCGGCACCGACCTCCCGGGCGCGGTGGACTTCCTGCTCGCCCGGCTCGCCCGTGCCCGCCCGGGCGCGGAGGTGACCGCGATCGACCTGCCCGCCGGACGGGCGGTGGCGGTGATCGACGCCCTGCCCGCGAACGCGCCGCTCGACGACGGCCGCGAGCCGACCGTCTCGCTCATCCAGGTACACCTGCCGCTACCGAACGAGACCGAGCTGCTGACGCTGGAGCTGAGCACCCCGTGCCCCGAGGAGTGGGAGCTGTACTCGGAGCTGTTCGCGGGCGTCGTGCGCAACCTGTACCTGGAGTTCGCCGACCTCCCGTACGCGACCGGGCCCGTCGAGCCGCCCGACGAGGAGCTGGCCGCGCGCGTCCGGGCCGCCTTCGGCTGAGGCGGGTCAGGCCCGGCCCGGCCGAGGGCTGCGGGTAGCCTTGCGCCGGTGAGCACCTGTGCGAGCGCGTCGCGCGAACTGTCGGAACCGCTGGCCGCCACGGCGGCAGTGGCCAGCACCTGGCTGCTGATCGAGCAGGACGGCCCGTGGGGCGCGAAGGCGCTCGGCGAGAGCCACCTCGACCGGGCGACCGGGCGCGCGCTGGACGCGGCCGCGGCGGGCACCGGCGTGCGGGTGGGGCTGATCCGGCGGCCGGGCCGGCACGCGGACTGCCTGCCGACCACGCGGCACGAGGTCATCGTGGCGCACACCGTGCCGGGCCGCGGCTGGGTGCGCCGGGCGCAGGTCACCGACCCGGCGGAGCTGCTGGAACTGGACTTCACGGCACTGGGCAGCGGCGACCACACCGGCTTCGGGACCGAGCACGTCGGCGGCCCGGTGGCCCTGGTGTGCACCAACGGCCGCCGGGACCGCTGCTGCGCGCTGCAGGGCCGCCCGCTCGCGGCGGAGCTGGCGGCGGCCGCGCACAGCGAGGTGTGGGAGGTCACCCACCTGGGCGGGCACCGCTTCGCCCCCACCATGCTGGTGCTGCCGTACGGCTACGCGTACGGGCGGCTGACCCCGGTGACCGCGAAGGAGGTGCTGGCCGCGACGGCGGCCGGGCGGATGGTGCCGGAGTGGTCGCGCGGCTGTTCGGGCTGGGGGCGCCCGGGCCAGGCGGCCGAGCACGCGGTGCGGCTGGCGACCGGCGAGACCGCGGTGGACGTGCTGACGGTGACGCAGCGCCCGGACGGCGAGGGCCGCTGGCTGGTCGGGGTGCTGCACCAGGACGGCCGGGCATGGGAGGTGGACGTGATCGAGGCGTTCAGCTCGCCGCCGCGCCCGGAGAGCTGCGGCAAGGCGCCCGTGACGCCGTCCCGGATGGACGTGCTGTCCGTCCGGGGCGTCTGACCAGCGGGGGTGTCCGACCGGCGGGGTCGTCCGAGAGCGGGAGCGGCCCCGCGCCCGTGGGGGTGAGCGCGGGACCGCCGACCGGGCCGGCTCAGCCGGTGGCCTTGCCGACGAACTCGGTGGTGTAGGTCCTGGCCAGGTCGATGTTCCCTTCCTTGCCCTTGACGTCCGGGTGGAAGGCGGCGAGCACCGCGAGCACCGTCTTCGGCCCGTCCGCCGGCATCACGCCGTCCGTGGTGAACATCGGCAGCGTCGCCTTGATCGCGGCCGCGTACTGCTCGGCGCCGCCCTGCGCGTAGTCGGCCGGCATCTTCGCGGCGATCTCCTGGGCGCTGTGGGTGGACATCCACTTGAGGGTCTTGACGAAGGCGTTGGCGAGCTTCTGGGTGGTGTCCTTGTTCTTCTCCACCCAGTCGGTGTTCATGTAGAGCGCCGACGAGGGGTAGAGCCCGCCGAGCGCCTGCCGGGAGCCCTCGGGGGTGCGCAGGTCGTAGAGGATCTTGCCGAGGCCCTTGTCCAGGATGGTGGCGACGGTCGGGTCGGTGGTCATCCCGCCGTCGATGCTGCCCTGCTGGAGTGCGGCGATGAAGGTCTGGCCGGCGCCGACCGCGATCGGGCTGAACTCGTTGACGGCGGTGCCGTTCTTGACCGCGAGGTACTTGGTGAGGAAGTCGGTGGAGGAGCCGAGGCTGGTGACGCCGAGCTTCCTGCCCTTGAAGTCGGCGCTGGACCTGATCGCGTCCGCCTGCTTGGCGGAGACGATCTCGACCTCGCCGGGGGCCTGGGAGAACTGCACCACGGACTCGACGTGCTTGCCCTTGGCCTGCAGGTCGATGGTGTGGTCGTAGAAGCCGACCGCGCCCTGGACGTCGCCGGCCAGCAGCGCGGTGGTGGCGTTGACGCCGGCGGGCTCGCTCATCAGCTCGACGTTGACGCCGGCCTCGGCGAAGAAGCCGAGCCGCTGGGTGAGCATGGCGGGCAGGTAGATGACCTTGTCCAGGCCGCCGACCATGATCTTGACGGTCGGTCCGTCCACCTTCTGCCCGGCCGGGGCGGCGGCGCCGTGGGCGGACCGGGCGGCGTCGTTGGCGCAGGCGGTGAGCGGGAGGAGCAGGGCGGCGGCGAGGGCGGCGGCAGCGACTCTGCCGGTCGGGTTCGGGCGCATGGCGGGGGTGCCTCTCTTCGGTGGAAGGGGTGGTCAGCGGCCGTCGCCCGCGTCGGCGGGCTTCCAGCGGAACAGCTTCTTCTCGGCGAAGGTCAGCAGCCCCTCGGTGAGCAGCGCGACGACGGCGAGGATGGTCATGGCGGCGTACACGCCGGCCGCGTTGAAGGTGCCCTGGGCGGCCGCGACGAGCAGGCCCAGGCCCTTGGTGGCGCCGATGTACTCGCCGACGATGGCGCCGATCAGCGCGAAGCCGAAGCTGACGTGCAGGCTGGTGAAGATCCACGTGGTGGCGGCCGGGATGACCACCTGGAGGGTGACCTTGCGGTTGGAGGCGCCGAGGATGCGGGCGTTGGAGACGAGGTTGCGGTCGACCTCGCGGGCGCCCTGGAAGGCGTTGAAGAACACCGGGAAGAACACCAGCACCACGGCGGAGGCGACCTTGGAGGCCGGCCCGAGGCCGAACCAGATCAGGAAGATCGGGGCGAGCACGATGCGCGGGATGGCGTTGAGCACCTTGATGTAGGGCCCGAACACGTCGGCCAGGAAGCGGATCCGGCCGAGCGTGATGCCGAGCAGCACGCCGCCGATCACGCCGACCACCCAGCCGGCCAGCGCCTCGTACAGGGTGTAGCCGATCTGCTCGCCGAGCGAGCCCTGCGCGGTGCCGTGGGTGGTCCACTGCCAGATCTGGTCCCAGATCTTCGACGGCTGCGAGAAGTTGAACGGGTCGATGACGCCGCCCCGGGCGCACGCCTCCCAGAGCCCGAGGAAGCCGACCAGGACGGCCGCCCGCGCCGCGTAGACGCTCAACTTCCGGTTGCGGGACGCCCGTTGGCGGGCCTCGGTCCTGCTGATCACAGCGGCGGTGCCGGCGGCCGGCGCGGTCTCAAGCGGCACGACCCGCTCCTCTCTCCCGGGTGATGCGCACCTCTTCGCCGAGCGAGGCCCAGATCTCGCGGTACAGCTCGACGAACCTCGGCTCCAGTCGGACGGCCTCCACGGTGCGCGGGCGCGGGAGGTCGACGGTGAAGATCTCCTTGACGGTGGCCGGCCCGGCCGTCATCACGACGACCCGGTCGGCGAGCGCGATGGCCTCGTCCAGGTCGTGGGTGACGAACACGACGGACGCCGCGTTCCTGGAAGAACTCGTCCCGGCCCACAGCTCCAGCAGCTGGTCGGACATCAGGGCGCGGGTCTGCACGTCCAGCGCCGAGAACGGCTCGTCCATCAGCAGGATCGTCGGGTCGTTGACGAAGGTCTGGGCGAGCGCGACGCGCTTGCGCATGCCGCCGGACAGCTGGTGCGGGTAGCGGTCCTCGAAGGCGGCCAGGCCGACCCGGCCGAGCCAGTCCCGGGCCCGCTCCCTGGCCTCGGCGGCGGGCACGCCGCGGAAGCGCGGGCCGGCCATCACGTTGGACAGGACGGTGCGCCACGGGAAGACGGCGTCCTGCTGGAACACGAAGCCGACCTCGGCGCCGATCCCGCGGACCGGCTCGCCGTACACCCGGACGTCCCCCTCGGTGGGCTCCTCCAGGCCGCTGACCAGGGTCAGGGTGGTGGACTTGCCGCAGCCGGTCGGGCCGACGACGGCGACGAACTCGCCCTGGGCGACGGTCAGGTCGAGATCGCGGACGGCGGTGTGCAGGGCGCCGGACGGTGTGCGGAACCGTTTCGTCGCGCCGATCAGTTCGATCGCCGGGGCCGTCCTCACGCCCCCTGCCTCGCTTCGCTCGCTCATGCATTCCTCCGGGGTCGGTGCTTGCCCCGGAACGGTAGGAGCGGCCCCGGCCCCGGCGGGAGCCTTCTTCGCGTAGTGCGACTTCTCCGCATTGAGGGGTGTTCTGCTCGTTTTGCTTGCGCTACAACTGCGGGGACGCGGCTGACAGAAACACGCCGGAAACATAGGGTGTCCCGACCCCGCCCGAACCCACCCGAACCCACCTCCACCAGCCGCCGAGAGGAGGCCCGGATGAAGCTCCCCCGCTGGCCCCGCCGGGTCTTCGCCCAGCTGCTGCTCAGCCAGACCGTCGTCACGGTCGGCGTCACCGCCGTGACCGCCGGCCTGTTCCTGGCCCCGGTGAGCAACGAGCTGGACCACGACGCGATGCAGCGCGCGCTGTCGATCGCCCAGGCCACCGCCACCGACGAGGCGATCGCCCGCGCCGCCGAGGCCCGCGACTCGGCGACGGTGCAGCGCAACGCCGAGCAGATCCGGCTGGCCACCGGCGCCAGCTTCGTCGTGGTCACCGACCTGGCCGGGATCCGGCTCTCGCACACCGACCCGGGCCGGATCGGCCACCGGGTCAGCACCGACCCGGAGCCCGCCCTCAGCGGCCGCAGCGTCACCGCGATCCAGGACGGCACGCTCGGCCGCACCGCGCGCGGCAAGGTGCCGCTGCGCACGGCGGACGGCCGGATCGTCGGCGAGGTGTCGGTCGGCATCAGCGACGACTCGATCCGCCGCCGGCTGCTGAAGATGCTCACCGGCATCCTGCTGTGCGCGGGCGCCGGCCTGGCCGCCGGCACCGTCGCCACGCTCGCGCTGGCCCGCCGGCTGAAGCGCCGCACCCACAACATCGCGCTGGCCGACATCTCGGCGCTGCTGGTCGAGCGGGAGGCGATGCTGCACGGCATCCGCGAGGGCATGGTCGCGCTGGACGAGCACGGCCGGGTCCGGATCGCCAACGACGAGGCCGTCCGGCTGCTCGGTCTGCCCGAGGACAGCACCGGCCGCCCGATCACCGAGGTGCTGCCGCCGGGCCGACTGGCGGACGTACTGACCGGGCGGATCACCGGCACCGACCTGCCGGCCGTCCGGGACGACCGGGTGCTGGTGGTGAACCGGATGGCGACGGCCGGGCACGGCGCCGTCGTCACCCTCCGCGACCGGACGGAACTGGAGTCCCTGGTCCGCGAGTTGGACACCACCCGCAGCCTCACCGAGGCGCTGCGGGCCCAGGACCACGAGCACGCCAACCGGATGCACACCCTGCTCGGGCTGCTGGAGCTGGGCCGGCACGAGCAGGCGGTGGCGTTCATCTCGGAGCAGTCCGGCTCGCACGCCGTGGTGGCCGGTCGGATCGCCGAACAGGTGCGGGACCCGCACGTCGCGGCGCTGCTGGCCGGCAAGACGGCGGTGGCCGCCGAGCGCGGCGTGCGGCTGCTGCTCGCCCCGGCGGCGCACCTGCCGGACGCGGTGGTGGACGCGCGGGCGCTGGTGACGGTGCTCGGCAACCTGATCGACAACGCGGTGGACGCGGTGGAAGGGGGCGGCCGGGTGGAGGTCAGCCTGGCGGCGGCCGGCTCCACCCTGCTGCTGCAGGTCGCGGACAGCGGCCCCGGCGTGCCGGAGGAGCTGCGCGAGCAGGTCTTCGAGGAGGGGTGGACCAGCAAGGACGCGCCCGCGCACCGGCCACGCGGGCTGGGCCTGGCGATGGTGCGGCGGCTGGTCGAACGGACCGGCGGCCGGATCGTGCTCGACGCGGGGCCGCTCGGCGGCGCCCGGTTCACCGTCGAGCTGCCCGAGGCCCTGCTCACCACTCAGCTCGTGGAGGCGTGATGATCGACGTACTCGTGGTGGACGACGACTTCCGGGTCGCCGACGTGCACGCCGCGTACGTGGCCAAGGTGCCGGGCTTCCGGGTGACCGGCACCGCGCACTCGGCCGGGGAGGCGCTGGCCGCGCTGGAGCGCCGCCCGGTGGACCTGCTGCTGCTCGATCACCACCTGCCGGACGAGACCGGCCTGGCGCTGGTGCGCCGGCTGCGGGAGCGGCAGGTGTCCTGCGACGTGATGATGGTGACCGCCGCCCGGGACGTCTCCACGGTGCACGCCGCGATGCAGCACGGCGCGCTGCAGTACCTGGTCAAGCCGTTCACCTTCGCCGGGCTGCGGGAGAAGCTGGTGGCGTACGCGCAGCTGCGGCACGCGCTGGCCGCCCCCGCCCGGGAGGCCGGCCAGGACGAGGTGGACCGGCTGTTCGCTACCCTGCGCAGCGCCGCCGCCCCGGCCGGCCCGCTGCCCAAGGGCCACTCGGCACCCACCACCGACCTGGTGCTCGGGGTGCTGCGGCGGGCGGGCCGGCCGCTGTCCGCCCAGGAGGTCGCCGACGCCACCGGCCTGAGCCGCTCGACGGCGCAGCGCTACCTCAAGCAGCTGGAGCGGGACAGCCGGCTGCGGCTGACCCTGCGCTACGGCGACACCGGCCGCCCGGAGCACCGCTACGGTCTGGCCGTTCGGTGCTAGACACGGGGGAACCCCGGCGGCCCCAGGACCGCCGGGGTTCCCCGAGACGCGGCGCTCAGGCCGCGCCCGCACCGGTGAGGGCCCGCACCTCCAGTTCGGCGAAGCGGTCCGCGTCGGCGGGCTCGGGCGAGGTGACGGTGCCGAGCCAGCCGGCCAGGAAGCCGAGCGGGATGGAGACGATCCCGGGGTTCTCCAGCGGGAACCAGTGGAAGTCGATGCCCGGGAAGAGCGCCACCTTCGTCCCGGAGACGACCGGCGAGAAGAACACCAGCACGATCGCCGGAACGAGCCCGCCGTACACCGACCAGACCGCGCCGCGGGCGGTGAACCGCGACCAGAACAGGCTGTACAGCAGCACCGGCAGGTTCGCGGAGGCGGCCACCGCGAAGGCCAGGCCGACCAGGAAGGCGACGTTCAGCTGCTGGGCGAAGAGGCTGATCGCGATCGCGGCCGCGCCGATCCCGACCGCCGAGATCCGCGCCACCCGGACCTCCTCGCGCTCGCTGACCGCGTCGGCGTCGGCGCTCTCCTCGGCGGCCGGCGCCTCGGCCGAGCGGGTGCCGGGCACCGCGCCGCGCCGCAGCAGCGGGCGGCGGCGGGGGCGGCCGCGCCAGGCCCCGGCCCAGATGTCGTGGGCGAAGGCCGCCGAGGAGGCCAGGGTCAGCCCGGCGACCACGGCGAGGATGGTGGCGAAGGCGATCGCCGAGATCAGGGCGAACAGCACCACGCCGCCGGTGCTGCCGTTGCCGCCGCCGAGCACCAGGGCGAGCAGCGGGACGGCGGTGTTCCCGGCCGAGTTGGCGTGCCGGACCTCGGCCGAGCCGATCAGCGCGGTGGCGCCGAGGCCGAGCACGATGGCCATCAGGTAGAAGCCGCCGACCAGCCCGATCGCCCACATCGTGGAGCGGCGGGCGGCCCGCGCGGTGGGCACGGTGTAGAAGCGGGACAGGATGTGCGGCAGGCCGGCGGTGCCCAGCACCAGGGCGAGGCCCAGGCTGAAGAAGTCCAGCCGGCTGGTGAAGGTGGCGCCGTACTTGAGGCCCGGTTCGAGGTAGCGGTGGCCGGCACCGCTGTGCTGCGCGGCCTGGCGCATCAGCGCGAACAGGTCCCCGTGGAAGCGCGCCACCAGCAGCACGGTCAGCAGCACCGAGCCGGCGATCAGCAGGAAGGCCTTGACGATCTGGATCCAGGTGGTGGCCTTCATCCCGCCGACCGTGACGTAGACGATCATCAGTGCGCCGACCGCGATGATCGCCCAGGTGCGGGCCCCGGAGCTGTTGGTGCCGAGCAGCAGGGCGACCAGCGAGCCGGCGCCGACCATCTGGGCGACCAGGTAGAGCAGGGTCACGACGACGCTGGCACCGCCCGCCGCGGCCCGGACCTTGCGCCGGCGCAGCCGCAGCGCGAGGACGTCGGCGAGGGTGTACCGGCCGGCGTTGCGGACGAGTTCGGCGACCAGCATCAGCACGACCAGCCAGGCGACCAGGAAGCCGATGCTGTAGAGCACGCCGTCGTAGCCGTACAGGGCGATCAGCCCGGCGACGCCGAGGAAGGACGCGGCGGAGAGGTAGTCGCCGGAGAGCGCGAAGCCGTTCTGCAGCGGGGTGAAGCCGCGGCCGCCGGCGTAGAAGTCCTCGGCGGCGTCGCCCCGGCGGCCGACCCACAGGGTGATGCCGAGGGTGACCAGGACGATGACCGCGAACAGGACGATCGCGAGGTCGTGGTGGTCGCCCGTGGGCGCGACGGGCGGCGGGGTGGCGGTGCTGGTCACCGCGGTCGCGGCGCTCACCGGAGCTGGTCCTGGGTGTCCCAGCGCAGGCCGAGCGCGGCGCGGTCGCGCTTGGTCCGGGCGTTGCGGGCGTAGAGCCAGGTGAGCAGGAAGGTGGTGACGAACTGCAGCAGGCCGAGCAGCCAGGCGACGTTGAGCGGGCCGGCCACCGCGGTGCGCATCAGGTCGGGGGCGGCGGCCTGCGCGGCGACGTACAGCAGGAACCAGCCGAGGAAGGCGCCGCTGACCGGGAAGACGAAGGTGCGGTAGCCGCGGCGGATGTCCTGGAAGGCCGCGCTGGCCTGGACGGCCCGGTAGACCTCGGTGCTGTCGGGGCCGGCGGCGGCCGCCGGGGCCGGCTCGACCAGGGGCGCCGACGCGGGCGCGGGCACCGGCGCCGGTACGGGCGCGGTCGCCGGGAGCGGCGCCGACAGCGGCGCGGCCGGGAGCGGTAGGTCCGACAGCGGTACGGCCGGGAGCGGTAGGTCCGACAGCGGTACGGCCGGGAGCGGTAGGTCCGACAGCGGTACGGCCGGCGGCGCGGCGGCGGCCGGCCGGTCGGGTGCCGCCGGACGGGCGGGCGGCTGCTGCGCCGGTACCGCCGTTCGGCGGTGCGCGGCCGAGGGGTCGGACGCGCTGGCGGCGGCCGGAGCGGCCCACCAGTCGAATCGCTGCCCCTGCCCGGGACTGCTCGTCTGCTGCTGTGGCACTGCTGCTCCTGGACCGGCCGGACGTTCTGACCCGAACCATGATGGAGGCCCCCGGAGACCGTCTCCGACCATCGCCGACACCTTCACCCGATGAGGTGGTCGATGATCTGACGGACGCCCATCGGACTACTGCTGCGTACCGGTGATTCCGTGCCGGAACGCGTACGCGACGGCCTGCGCCCGGTCCCGGACGGCGGTCTTGGCGAACAGGTTGTTGATGTGCGTCTTCACGGTCGCCGGGCTGACGAACAGCCGCTGGGCGATCTCGGTGTTGGACAGCCCCTGGGCGATCAGGGCCAGCACCTCGGCCTCCCGCGCGGTCAGCCCGTCCGGCAGCTCCGCCGGCCCGGCGGCGGGCCGCCCGACGGCCGGCGCCGGCTCGGCCGGCTGCTCCGAAAGCCTTTCCAGCAGCCGGAGTTGGATCTGCGGCGAGAGCCCGGCCGCGCCCGCCCGGACGTCGGCGATGGCCTTGGCGATCTCCTCGCCGCCGGCGTCCTTGGTGAGGTAGCCGCGCGCGCCGGCCTGCAGCGCGGGGAACAGCGACTCGTCGTCGGCGTAGGTGGTGAGCACCACGACCTCGGTGCCCGGGTGCGCGGCGCGGATCCGCCGGGTGGCCTCCACGCCGTCGACCCGCGGCATCCGCAGGTCCATCAGCACCACGTCCGGGTGATGCCGCTCCACCAGGGCGACGGCCTCCTCCCCGTCCGCGGCCGCGCCGACCACCTCGATGCCGGGCAGCAGCCCCAGCAGCATCACGATGCCCTCGCGCACCACGGTCTGGTCGTCCGCCACCAGCACCCTGGTGACCGCTCCACCGGTCATGCCGGCACCCGCAGCAGCACGCGCCACCCTCCGTCCTCCGGGCCCGCCAGCAGGGTGCCGCCGAGCAGTTCCGCGCGTTCGCGCATCCCGAGCAGACCGTACCCGCTGCCGCTGGTGGCCAGCTCACCGGACGACTCCCCGCGCGGCGCCCGGCTGTTGCGCACCTCGAGCTCCACCGCGCCGTCCAGGTAGCGCAGTTCGACCGAGCAGCGGGCGCCCGGCGCGTGCTTGCGGACGTTGGTGACCGCCTCCTGCGCGGTGCGCCGCACCGCGAGGGCCGGCTCGGCGGCGAGCGGCCGGGGCGTGCCGGTGACGGTGAGCACGGCCCGCTCCCGGCCGGTCAGTTCGACCAGGAACTCCCCGACCGGTGTGAACTCGCCGCGCAGCGCGGACAGCGCCTGCCGGGTCTCGGCCAGCCCGTCCTGCGCCATCCGCCGCGCGGCGACGACCCGTTCGCGGATCTGCTCGCGGTCCGTCCCGGCGTCCAGCATCAGCCGGGCGGCCTCCAGGTGGACGAGCTGCGCGGAGAGGCTGTGGGCGAGCACGTCGTGGATCTCCCGGGCGATCCGGGCCCGTTCGGCGAGCGCGGCGCTCTCCGCCTCGGCGGCCCGGGCGGCGCGCTCCTGGGCGAGCAGCCGGCGGGCGGTGCCGCGCGCCTCGGTGTCCAGCCGGAGCAGGAAGCCGAGCAGGACGACCCCGCCGATGGTGGCGGCGATGCTGAGCCAACTCGCCCAGGAGGCCGCGGTGTACGAGCCCAGCGCGGCCGTCGCGGTGAGCAGCGCGGGCGCCGGCGGCAGCCGGACGAGGGCGATCACGGCCAGCCCGATCCACAGCAGGTCGGCGAGCGTGTAGGCCCGCCCCCAGTCGGCCACCCCGGCGGCGCCGACCAGGGCGGCGCCCAGCAGGTAGGAAACGGTCGGGCGCTGTGCCCGGGTGGCCCGGAGGTAGAGGGTGCACAGGGCGGCGGACGCGGCCAGTCCGCCCGCCGCGGCCGCCACCGCCCAGCCGGTGTACTTCCCGTTCGCGAAGGTCCCCCAGCCGACGACGGCCAGCAGGACGATCCGCCCGAGCACCGTGAGGACCCGGCGCGGTCGGCTCTCGGCCTCGCGCTCCAGGCCCTCCCGGGACGGCCAGCGGGTCCAGTACCACCCGGCCACGGATGCCTCCTCGGTGCTCACGGCGTCGGATCAGCGCAGGACGGCGGTGGCCTGCGCGGGCTCCAGCGACCGGGCCCTCCAGTTCACCACGAGCGAGCGGACCAGCAGCAGGACCGCCATGCCGAGCATCAGCGAGCTCCCCGCCTGGTGGACGCCCAGGGCCGAGCCGACCGCGTAGATCCCGATCCGGACGGCGATCATCCCACCCCAGGCGGCCAGGGTGGCCTTGGTGCCCTTGACCAGGACGGTGCCGTCCGCGTCCCGCCAGATCCGGACGGTCCAGCCCCAGACCGACCCCATCGCGAGCACGGAGACCAGCCCGGCGGCCAACAACCCGGCCGACAGCGCGGTGTGCTGGTGGTCGATGATCTGCGGGTCGCGCAGCGCGATCACCCCGAGGACCAGCGGCAGCACCCAGAAGCGGCGCTCCCCGTCCAGGCGCTGGACGCGCATCTGCCGCTGGACCACCAGGACCACCACCGCGGCGATCACAACGATGTTGACGAGACCAGTCATCGGATTTCCCCGTCCCGAGGAGAGGCGTGTTGCTGACCTCTCCGACGCTACGGATCCGGCGCTCGCCGCTGATCGGAGCCGGGGTGGACCGCAGGTGGACCCGCGGACGCGAGGGCCCTCCACCCACGGGTGGAGGGCCCTCGAAACGTCGGCGTCAGGCGTCGATGCGCGAACGGTCCAGGGTGGCCGCCGAGTCGACGATGAACTCCTTGCGCGGGGCGACGTCGTTGCCCATCAGCAGGTCGAAGATCCGCTCGGCCTGCTCCAGGTCGCCCAGGTTGATCCGGCGCAGGGTGCGGTGGCGCGGGTCCATGGTGGTCTCGGCCAGCTGGTCGGCGTCCATCTCGCCGAGGCCCTTGTAGCGCTGCACCGGCTCCTTCCAGCGCAGGTTCTTGCGCTGGAACTCCAGCAGGGTGGAGCGCAGTTCGGCGTCGGAGTAGGTGTAGTGGTACTTCTCCTGGCCGCGCTTGGGGCTGGTCAGCTCGATCCGGTGCAGCGGCGGCACCGCGGCGAAGACCCGGCCCTGCTCGACCATCGGCCGCATGTAGCGGTGGAAGAGGGTGAGCAGCAGGGTGCGGATGTGCGAGCCGTCGACGTCGGCGTCGGCCATGAAGATGACCCGGCCGTAGCGGGCCTGGTCGATGTCGAAGGTACGGCCCGAACCGGCCCCTATCACCTGGATGATCGCGGCGCACTCGGCGTTCTTGAGCATGTCGCTCACCGAGGCCTTCTGCACGTTGAGGATCTTGCCGCGGATCGGCAGCAGCGCCTGGAACTCGGAGTTGCGGGCGAGCTTGGCGGTGCCGAGCGCGGAGTCGCCCTCGACGATGAACAGTTCGCTGCGGTCGACGTCGTCGCTGCGGCAGTCGGCCAGCTTGGCGGGCAGCGAGCTGGTCTCCAGCGCGGTCTTGCGGCGCTGGGCCTCCTTGTGCTGCCGGGCGGCGACCCGGGTGCGGGCGGCCGCGACGACCTTCTCCATGACGGCCCGGGCCTGGAGCTTCTGGTCCTTCTTGGCCGAACCGAGGAAGGCCTTCAGCTCCTTGGCGACGACAGCGGCGACGATCCGGTTGGCCGCCGAGGTGCCGAGCACCTCCTTGGTCTGGCCCTCGAACTGCGGCTCGGCGAGCCGGACGGTGACGACGGCGGTGAGGCCCTCGGTGGCGTCGTCCTTGGTGATGTCGTCCTCGGCGACGCGCAGCAGCTTGGCCGCGCGCAGCGCCTCGTTGACGGTCTTGGCCAGCGAGCGCTCGAAGCCGGTGACGTGGGTGCCGCCCTTGGGGGTGGCGATGATGTTGACGAAGGAGCGCAGGGTGGTGTCGTAACCGGTGCCCCAGCGCAGCGCGATGTCCACGCCGAGCTGGCGGGTGACCTCGGTGGGCGTCATGTGGCCGAGCTCGTCGAGGACGGGCACGGTCTCCTTGAAGGTGCCCTCGCCGTGCAGCCGCAGCACGTCGCAGACCGGCTTGTCGGGGGCGAGGAACTCGCAGAACTCGGCGATGCCGCCGTCGTAGTGGAAGACCGACTCCTCGACCTGCTCGCTCTCGGTGAGCCGCTCGTCGCGCACGACGATGGTCAGGCCGGGGACGAGGAAGGCCGTCTGCCGGGCGCGGTTGTGCAGGTTCTCCAGGGAGAGCTTGGCGTCCTTGAGGAAGATCTGCCGGTCGGCCCAGTAGCGGATCCGGGTGCCGGTGCGGGTCTTGGGGACCTTGCGGGCCTTGCCGAGTCCGTTGGCGGGCTCGAACGGCGCGTCCGGGCCGGCCTCGGTGAAGATGCCGGGGGTGCCGCGGCGGAAGCTGATCGCGTGGGTGTGGCCGTTGCGGTCGACCTCGACGTCCAGGCGCGCGGAGAGCGCGTTGACCACCGAGGCGCCCACGCCGTGCAGACCGCCGGAGGCCGCGTACGAGCCGCCGCCGAACTTGCCGCCGGCGTGCAGCTTGGTCATCACGACCTCGACGCCGGAGAGCCCGGTCTTGGGCTCGACGTCGACCGGGATGCCGCGCCCGTTGTCGCGGACCTCGACCGAGGAGTCGGGGTGCAGCAGGACCTCGATGCGGTCGCAGTAGCCGCCGAGCGCCTCGTCGACCGAGTTGTCGATGATCTCCCAGAGGCAGTGCATCAGACCGCGGCTGTCCGTCGAGCCGATGTACATGCCGGGGCGCTTGCGGACCGCCTCCAGACCCTCCAGGACGAGCAGGTGCCGCGCGGTGTAGTTGGAACCGTCGTCGCCGGCCAGCAGCGCGGACGGCACGGTCGTTTCGGCACTCACGCGGCACTCTCCTCGGTGAAGTTCTGTCTCATCGGTCACATCCGGACGCATCCGGACCGTCCGCCAGTGCAGCACGCCGCACCGACATCCGTCGCCCAGTGTGCTCGCACCCCTCCGCTGGGTGCGTGGCACGGCGGGCCGGCCCCGCGCGGCTTGTACGCGCTGCGCGAACAAGGACCGCGCCCGGGTGCGGGCCCCGGGGGCGCCATCTCCTCCCGGTAGCACCGGTCCTGGCGGATCGTGGGGCCCGGCGCAGGCTCCGGAACTGCTGTGATGCAGGCTACCGGGGCCCGGGGCGGGGCTTATGCTCCAACCCGGCAGAGGATTATGCTACGCGGACCTCGCACCCGGTCCCGATCGGGCGTTCGAGCCGCGGTCCGCTCCCGGGATCCGGTACGCATGAACCACCGGCGCCCGGGGCACCTCCTCATCAACACAGCAGAATCCTCAGAGAAGAAAAGCCACGAGCGGGAACGTTTTCGACCTGGTTGGATGTTGACCCTGGTACGACAGCTCGTCGAGCTAGAGAAGAGGCGACGTGACTACTGTTCTGACCCCTGCGAGCCCGCTCACCGCGGCTGACCGCTGCGACCGCTGCGGCGCCCAGGCCTACCTGCGCGTCGTCCTCGCAAGCGGCGGCGAGCTGCTCTTCTGCGCCCACCACGGCCGGAAGTTCGAGCCCGAGCTCAAGAAGATCGCCGTGGAGATACAGGACGAGAGCGGCCGCCTGACCAGCACCACCACCGCGACGGCCGCCGACGACGAGCGCTGATCCCGGGCGCCGCACCAGCAGACAACGTCGAGCTGTGTCCGGTCGCACACCACGTGCGACCGGTGAGCCGGGCGAACGACCCCTCGGGGGCCGTTCGCCCGGCTCCGTCGTTTCCCCCGCGTTCGGCCGGCCCCGCCCGACGCGACGTCAGAACGTGACCGCCCGGTCACGGATCCGGGAGGGGCTCCGGCCCCCGGGCGTCACAGCGCCGAGCGGACCTTGTCCGTGACCGAGGAGATCCGGGTGTAGACGCCGGGGTGGGCCGCCTCGGCGCAGCCCGTCCCCCAGGACACCAGGCCGACCAGCCGGCCCTCGACCACCAGCGGGCCGCCGCTGTCGCCCTGGCAGGCGTCCTTCCCGCCCTTCTCCTCGCCCGCGCAGACCATCCCCCGGGCGTCGAACTTGCCGTCCGGCCCGCCCGGGTAGGCGTGCGCGCAGGTCTGGTCGGCGATCATCGACACCTCGACACCGCGCAGCACCGGAGAGTAGTCCCCCCGCCCGGTGGTGTCGCCCCAGCCGTAGACCTGCGCCCGCGTCCCGGGCGCGTACGGCGCGCTCTCCCCCTGGCCGATCAGATCGATCACCGGCCGGTCGCCCTGCGACTCGGTGAGCGTGAGCACCGCGACGTCGTTCATGTTCGCGGAGAACGAGTAGTCGGGGTGGACCCACACCGACCGCACCGAGACCTCCCGGCCGGCCGAGCCGCGCATGTCGTCCCGGCCGACGATCACCTGCAGGCCGGGCCGGTCCACCCGGGTGCCCCGGGATTCGTCGTAGAAGCAGTGCGCGGCCGTCACCACCTTGGTCGGGGTGACCAGCACTCCCCCGCAGAACTGGCCGGAGTGACCGCTGCCGAACTGCTGGCGGCTGGAGAGCGCCACCATCCACGGGTGGTCGGCGGTGCTCACGGCGTCGCCCCCGACCACCCGGCGCTGCGCCTCGGCCGGGCCGGCCGTGCCGAGCGCGAGCAGCGGGACGGGCACGGCGGCCAGCAGCGCCAGCACGGCGGCCCGGCGGCGCCGCCGCCCGTCACGGGCCGTGCCCCCGTCCGGGCGGGTCGGGGCGGGGGTCGGCAGGTCAGCGCGGTCCACGTCGGGCAGCACCGTGAGGCTCCAGTCGCTCGGCAGCAGGCAACCGGCACAGCGTAGGTGATCGACTACGCTGGGCGACCGCTTACCGGCACGCCTCCACCCGGACGGGCGACAAGCGCCACTCGGACGCTGACGAACCGGGCCGTCCGGGCCCGTCCGGCAGATCCCCCGGACGGGCCCGGACAGCCCGAGGGCCCGGAACCGTACGGTTCCGGGCCCTCGGGTGACGCTGTGCGGCCGATCAGTCCAGGTAGTCGCGCAGCACCTGGGAGCGCGACGGGTGGCGCAGCTTCGACATGGTCTTCGACTCGATCTGGCGGATGCGCTCACGGGTGACCCCGTACACCTTGCCGATCTCGTCGAGCGTCTTCGGCTGACCGTCGGTCAGGCCGAAGCGCATCGAGACCACGCCGGCCTCGCGCTCGGAGAGGGTGTCCAGCACCGAGTGCAGCTGCTCCTGGAGCAGGGTGAAGGAGACCGCGTCGGCCGGGACGACCGCCTCGGAGTCCTCGATCAGGTCACCGAACTCGCTGTCGCCGTCCTCGCCCAGCGGGGTGTGCAGCGAGATCGGCTCGCGGCCGTACTTCTGGACCTCGATGACCTTCTCGGGGGTCATGTCGAGTTCCTTGGCCAGCTCCTCCGGGGTGGGCTCGCGGCCCAGGTCCTGGAGCATCTGGCGCTGGACGCGGGCCAGCTTGTTGATGACCTCGACCATGTGCACCGGGATGCGGATGGTGCGGGCCTGGTCGGCCATGGCGCGGGTGATCGCCTGCCGGATCCACCAGGTCGCGTAGGTCGAGAACTTGTAGCCCTTGGTGTAGTCGAACTTCTCGACCGCACGGATCAGACCGAGGTTGCCCTCCTGGATCAGGTCCAGGAACAGCATGCCGCGGCCGGTGTAGCGCTTGGCCAGCGAGACCACCAGGCGGAGGTTGGCCTCCAGCAGGTGGTTCTTGGCCCGGCGGCCGTCCTCGGCGATGATCTCCAGCTCGCGCTTGAGCTTGGGGGCGAGCTTGTCGGCGGCCGAGAGCTTGTCCTCGGCGAACAGGCCGGCCTCGATGCGCTTGGCGAGCTCGACCTCCTGCTCGGCGTTGAGCAGCGGGACCTTGCCGATCTGCTTCAGGTAGTCCTTGACCGGGTCGGCGGTGGCACCGGCGACGGCGACCTGCTGGGCCGGCGCGTCGTCCTCGTCGTCGTCGGAGAGGACGAAGCCCTGCGATTCCTCCTCGGGCTCCGCCTCCTCGCCCGCCTTGTCGCCGGGCAGCGCGACGTCCTCGAGCAGCTCGTCCTCGCCGATGAGCTCCTCGTCGCCCTTGGCGGCCTTGCCGGCGGCGGTCTTCTTGGCGGCGGTCTTCTTGGCCGGCGCGGCGGTCTTCTTGGCGGCGGCCTTCTTGGCCGGGGCGGCCTTCTTCGCCACGGTCGCCTTCACCTCGGTGACGACGGTGGCCGTCGCCTCGGTGGTGATCTCGGCGGAGACCGTGGGGGCCGGCGCGGCGGCGGCCGCGACGGCCGGAGCCGCGACGGGCGCGCCGGGCGCGATGCGCACGGGCGGCTTGGTCGGGGCCGCGGGGGCGGCCGGGGTCCGGGTGGTGACAGCCTTGGTGGCGGTGCGCTTGGTGGGGCTCTTGGCAGCAACGCTCTTGCGCTTGGCGCCGGCCGGCTCGGCCGCGCTGACCATGAGGTCCACCCCCTCCTCAATCAGCACCTGGTTGAGGCTGCGCATGACGTTCTTCCACTTGGTGACCGGGATCTGGTCCGCCTCGAACGCCTGGCGCACGTCGTCACCGGCGATCTGCCCCTGGGCCTTGCCCCGCTCGATGAGCGCCAGCAGAGCTGCGGACTCGGCGATCTCGGGGGGAAGCGAACGGGATGTGCTGGCCGACACGAACAACCTCTCGGACGATGAGTGGACTCGAACCCGTACCGGCCGCCCGAGCGGGCGGGGAAGGAGATCGCGTGCCTGGGCGCGCGCTGTCGATTCCGACCGACTCGGGCTTGAGGACTGGGGTCTACGGGACGGCAGCAGCGCCGCGGACCAACACAGCGTTCTGACGTGTTGGCGTTATTCCGGAGCTGCTTCCGCTCAGGACACATCGCTGCTACTCGTCAAGTGTTACGCATGGCCTTCGTGTCGCGGGTCACACCCCTCGGGTGCCCGCGGCCACGGGGCCGGAGTCCATCATCGCGCACTCGCGCCGGAAGCCGTCGGTACGGACGCCACCGCACGCGCCGCCGACCGCCGCGGCCGTTCCGACCGGGTCCGCGCCCCCGCCCGCACAGGGGCCCTCCGGCGGCACCGCGCGGGCGACCGGAGGGCCCCGGGGCACGCCCCGCCTCGCGGCGGGGCCATCGGGACGGCGACGGGGAGCAGGGGTGGGGACGGACGGGGCGGGCTGCACACGGCGCCTCCGCGCACCGGACCGGCCCGCTCAGTGCTCCCGGGGGGCGGGGACGGACGGCTCGATCTCCGGGTGGACGGTGAGCAGCGCCCGCATCGCGGCCTCACCGGCGGTGCCGTCGCCGGCGCCCAGCGCGTCCACCAGCCGGGCGTGCAGGCCGACCGAGGACTCGGAGGGCCGCTCGCAGGAGATCGCCGGGCCGCCGGACACCTGCAGCGCGCAGGAGACGATCCCGGACAGGTGCTCCAGCATCCGGTTGCCGGCCATCTGCAGGATCAGCCCGTGCAGCTCGGCGTCGGCCCGGGTGTAGGTGGACAGGTCGGCCTGGGCGGCGGCGTGGCCCATGATCTCGACCAGCTCGACCAGCCGCTGCTGGACGTCCTCCCGGCCGTGGCCGGCGGCGAGCCGGGCGGCCAGCGGCTCGATCGCCCAGCGCAGCTCGAACAGCTCCCGGCGCTGCTCGTCCCGCTGCGGGCCGAAGGCGCGCCACTCGATGATGTCCGGGTCCAGCAGGTTCCAGTCGCCGACCGGGCGGACCCGGGTGCCGACGTTCGGGCGGGCGCTGACCAGGCCCTTGGCCTCCAGCACCCGCAGCGACTCGCGGACGACGGTGCGGGAGACCTCGAAGCGCTGGCCGATCTCCTCGGGGACCAGCGGGCGGTCGGCGCCCAGGTCACCGGAGACGATCATCTGGCCGAGCTGCTGGACCAGCTGGCCGTGCAGGCCGCGGCCGCGGCTGCTGGTGGTCTTGCGGCCGACCCGGGAGAGCTCGGACTCGGCGCCCTCCCAGCGGGGCGCCGGCGGGGTCGGCCGGTCGGCGTAGGAGAAGCGGTCCAGCTCGCCGGAGCCGATCGGCCCTTCGGCGGAACGGGCGGGGGTCATGGTGGGGTGCGCAAGGGTGTTCACGCCTCCTTTGTCGGCGATCGGCGGGCGCAGCTTGAGAATTCTCGTGAAAAGCACACGAAAGGGTGATCGACCGTGACTGGATCATTGACTTCTTATCGGGAAGAACCGCGCATTGCGGTCACTGCTGGTCGATCTTGCTAGTTCGGGGTGCCGAAGGCCCCCGGCGGGCCGGCCCACGGGTCGGCCCACGGGCCGGGTCAGAGTGCCCGGCGGCGGGCCTGCACCAGCAGGGCGGCGAGCAGCAGCAGGGCGGCCGGCGCCGCCACCGCCGCGAGCAGCGCCGGATCGGTCAGCGCCGCGCCCCCGGCCGCCGCCCCGCGCGTGCCGCCGTACACCCAGCCGTACGCCCACTCGATGCCGGACTGGAACGGCAGCAGCTCGGCTGCCCGCCCCGGCCACGGCCGGCCCGTCCGGCGCAGCAGCAGGGCCACGCCGGACTCCAGCAGCGGCGGCAGCGCGCACAGCAGCAGGACCCCGGCCGCGGCGCTGCGGGTCAGCGAGGCGGTCAGCACCCCGGTCCAGGCCGCCACCACGGTCAGCAGGACGAAGGCCAGCAGGGCGGCCGGCACGCCGTGCCCGGCCACCAGCGCCACCGGGGCGAAGGCCCCCGGCAGGTCGTCCAGCCCGGACAGGCCGGCGCCGCCCAGCGCCTCGGAGACCCGGGCCGACAGCGCGCCGGGCTCCGCCCGGGCCGCCACCGTCACGCCGGCCGGCAGCGCCAGGTGCACGGCCACCGTGTCCAGCAGCAGCGTGGCCAGCGCCAGCAGCGCCGCCACCGGGCCGACCACCAGCAGCTTGGCCAGCAGCAGCCGCACCCGGCGCGGGTACGCCACCTGCGAAGCCGGCAGCCCCGGGTGGCGCACCTCGTGCCCGTACGACAGCGCGCCCAGCACGCCCGTCCCGAGCGCCGCGAACGGCAGCGGGATCAGCGGGACGGCGGCGGTCAGCAGCCGCACCCCGGCCGGGGCGGCCAACGGGCCGGACGGCGTCTGGCTCGCCAGCACGGCGGCCACGGCGGCGTCGCCGACCAGCACGGCGGCGAGCAGCAGCCAGGTGGAACGCAGGCCGCGCAGCCGGCGCAGCTCGTAGGCCAGGACACGCACGGTTCACTCGCTCCGGTGGTCGTCGGGGGTGGTGGGCAGGGCGGGGCGGGCCGGACGGCTCAGCCGGACGGTGTCGTCGGTGAGCAGGTCGGCCGCGCTGGTCCGGCGGCCGACCGCCCCGGACCGGACGGGGTGCGGCCGCTCGCCGGGGCCGTCGCGGAAGAGCCGCTCCACGCCGACCGCGGGGGCGGCCGGCTCCTCCCGGCGCGGGGTGGCGCCGAGCAGCGCGCGGGCACCGCCGACGGCCGCCACCGGAACGACGGGCAGGGCGGGGGCGGACGGCCGGCCCGGTTCCCGCCGCGGCTCCTCGGACGGCTGCCCGGGCTGCTCCTCGGGCTGTTCCCCGGACTGTTCCTTGGACGGGGCCGCGTGCTGGACCCGCAGGTGCCCGGAGCGGCCCGAGGCGACCGGCAGGGCGGCCCGGGGCACCGGCTGCTCGACCACCCGGTCGGCCAGCTCGTGCAGCAGGATGCCGTTGCGGTAGGCGAGCTCACCGATCTCGGTGCGGTCGAGGCCCGCCACCGCGAGACCCACGCTGCCGTCCCGGCGCACCTCGGCGCCCTGGCTGACCAGCAGGTCCGCCAGCCGGGCCATCTGCGGCCCCCGAACGGCCACCTCGGGGCTGAGCCTGGTCCGGCGGAACTCGGTCACCGGCTGGTCGGCCACCAGCCGGCCCCGGTCCAGGGTGATCACCCGGTCCGCGAGCTGCGCGGCCTCCTGCGGGGTGCGGGTGGTCGCCAGGACCGTCCCGCCGGCGACGGCGAACGAGCGCAGGAAGGAGTGGAACCACTCGACGTTGCGCGGGGACAGCCCCTCGGTCGGCGCGTCGAGCAGCAGCGTGGACGGGTCCCCGAGCAGGGCGGCCGCCAGGGCCAGCCGGCGGTGCATGCCCGGGGAGAAGGTGCGCAGCCGCTGCCCGGCGACGGCGGCGAGCCGGGTCTGCTCCAGCAGTTCGTCGGCCCGCCGGGCGGGGACGCCGACCGCCGCCGCGAGCATCCGCAGGTGGCCGCGCGCCGTGCGCCCCGGGTGCCCGGCGACCGCCACGGCGCCCTCCCCCGGCCCCGGCAGCAGCACGCCGACCTCGCGCTCGGGCCGCCGCAGCCGGCGGTAGGTGCGGCCGCCGAAGAGCGTGACGCCCTGGCCGCGTTCGAGTTCGAGCATCAGCCGCAGGGCGGTGGTCTTGCCCGCCTCCTCGGCGCCGAGCAGGGCCGTGACCATGCCGGGCCGGACGTCGAAGGTCAGGTCGAGCACGGCGGGCGGGGCGCCCTTGCGGTAGACCTTGGTCAGTCCGGTGCTCTGGATCATCGCTGGCTGCTCCCATGCCCTCGGCCGGTCCGCTGGACGCGCGGCGCCCCCTGGCGGGCCGGCGTGCCCGCACGGCCTCGCGCCAGCACATTAGGGGTCGGCGGGGGCTATTCCGGGCATTACGGCGACGGCGCGGGCCGGGCGGCCGTCCGGCTCACCCGATCAGGGGACAATCCGATCCTGCGATTCCCGCCCGGGGTAGGGGGTTCGGCGACGCCGGCCGGGCGCGGGCGCCCGATCAGCCGGGCTCAGGACTCCGGGCGCAGCATGGGCGGGTTGAGCACGGTCGCGCCGCCGGCGGTGAACAGCTGGGCCGGGCGGCCGCCCTGACGGGTCGTGGTGCCACCGGAGGGCAGCAGGAAGCCGGGGGTGCCGGTCACCTTGCGGTGGAAGTTCCGCGGGTCCAGCACGACGCCCCAGACCGCCTCGTAGACCCGGCGCAGCTCGCCGACGGTGAATTCGGTCGGGCAGAAGGCGGTGGCCAGCGAGGAGTACTCGATCTTGGAGCGGGCGCGTTCGACGCCGTCCGCGAGGATCAGGCCGTGGTCGAAGGCGAGCGGGACGCCGTCGGCCGGGCCCTGGCCGAGGAGCTCGCCGACCGGGGCCCAGCGGGCGCTGCTGGCGTCGCCGCCGGCCCGCGGCGTCGGCAGGTCGGGGGCGAGCACCAGGTAGGCGACGCTGACCACGCGCATCCGGGGGTCGCGCTGCGGGTGCCCGTAGGTGGCCAGCTGCTCCAGGTGGGCGCCCGCGGTGGCCGGGCCGACCGCCTCGTGGCCGGGGGCGGAGTGGGCGCGCAGGCCGGTCTCCTCGGCGAGCTCCCGGGAGGCGGCCTCGGCCAGGCCCTCGTCCGGGCGGACGAAGCCGCCGGGCAGCGCCCAGTACCCCTGGAACGGCGGCTCGCCCCGTCTGACCAGCAGGGCGCAGAGCGAGTGGTCGCGCACCGTCAGCACCACCAGGTCAACCGTGACAGCGAAGGGGGGGAAGGCCGACGGATCGTAGCGCGACATGGCGACGATCATAGTCGTCTCTCTGACGATAAGGACAGGCCCGCGAACGGGCCGCGCGGCACCGGCGCCCCGCTCGCCCCGCCCGGGGCGCGGGCACGGTTCGCGCACGGCCCGTGGACGGCGCGGGGGCCGGCTCGGGCACGGCGCGGGGGCCGGCGCGCACGGGCACGGCGCGGCCGGGCGCGGCTCAGCGGGCGACGAGCTGCAGCTCCGCGGGCGCCTCCTCCACCATCGCCACCCCGATCCGGCTCACCCGGACCGAGAAGGGCTCCCCCGCCACGCGCAGCCCGGTCAGCTCCAGCTCGCCGAGCGGCGCGGTGCTCGCCGGACGGACCAGCACCCGGCCGCCCGGGACGTCGGGCCGCACCCCGGCGAGGGCGAACACCGCGTGCGCGGCGGCCGCCGCCGAGACCGCCGCCGGGCGGCAGGCGGCCGGGTGCGGCACGGGCGGGCAGCCGGGGGTGCGCTGCTCCCCCGCGTACATCTCGGGCAGCCGCCCGTCGAAGTGGGCCGCCGCGGCGAGCAGGCCCTCCAGCAGGGCGCCGGCCTCGTTCTCGTGGCCGGCCTCGGCGAGCCCGGCGATCGCCAGCGCGGTCTCGTGCACCCGCACCGCTCCGCCGCGGTGGCCGAGCGGGTTGAACCGGGGGGACTTGGCGCTGAGCGTGCGCAGGCCCCAGCCGCTGTCCAGCTCGGGCGCGGCCAGACGCTGGGCGAGCAGCCGGGTCTGCTCGCGGTCCAGCAGGCTCTCGTGGCGGCCGCCGTCCACGGCGAGCCCGGTGTCGAGCAGGTGCACCAGGGAGGAGGCCAGGGCGGGCAACGGCCGACCGCCGGGGGCGAGCCCGGCGGCCGGCCGGCCGCCGGAGAGGTCGTCGATCCAGAACCGCTCGCGGAAGCGGCCGCGCAGCTCGGCGGCCCAGCCGCGCCACTGCTCGGCACCCGGGCGGCCGAAGGCCTCCAGCAGTTCGGCGCCGTGCAGGGCGGCCCGGTGGGCCTGCGCCTGGACCTCGGCGCGGGCGGGCACCGGCTGGGCGGAACGGTCCTCCGCCGGGCGGCTCAGGTCGGTGACGAAGCCGTCGACCAGGCCCTCGCGCAGGGCGGCCAGGGCACGCTCGGCGGTCGGCAGCAGTTCGGCCGCCTCCGCCCGGGGCAGGCCCCAGCGCCAGGCCTCGGCCAGCACGGTGACGAAGAGCAGGGTGGCCTCGGTGGCCGTGCAGGAGGGGGGCAGCTCCGGGCCCCCGTGCCGCAGGGCGCCGGGGAGCAGCCCCTCGGTGCGGCCGGGGGCGGCGGTGAGCTGCTGCCGGCGGGCCAGCGCCCGGAGGGTGCCGGCGGCGAGCCGGGTGCCGAGCGGCAGGGTTAGCCGGGCGGCCCAGAGCGCGTCGGCCGGGGCGAGGCCGAAGCGCCAGGGCGCGCCGGAGGCCGGGTAGAGGTCGGTCGGCCGGTCCGGGTCGGCGAGCAGCAGCCCGCCGAGGGCGTCCAGGGAGCGGGTGACCAGCGGGACGGCGCGGGGGTCGTCGCTGCGGACCTCCGGTTCGGCCCAGGGCAGCGGGACGCCGGCGCCGCGCCCGCCGGGCGGGCGCGGCCCCGCCGCGGCGGCGCTCTCCAGCTCGACGCGCAGTTCCACCGACCAGCGGGCGCCGGGCTGGACCTCCAGGTCCCAGCGGAGCACCCCCGCACCGGCCAGGACGGCGTGCGGGGAGGGCTTGGCGCCGACCACGGCGCTGTGCGCCGCGCCGGTCCAGCGCAGCCCGGCGGACTGCACCTGGCCCGGAAGGTCGGGCGGACGGTGGCCGGCGGCGATCTCGGCGACCGGGCCGAGGTCGGTGCCGAGCGCGATCTCCAGCGGCAGCCGGGCCGGGCGGGCGCCGGTGTTGCGCACGGTGACGGTCTCCACGCCGTCCGCGTGGCGCAGCCGCTCGACGGTGAGCGCCGGATCCGGGTCGAGGTCCCCGGGGAGGCGGACGGCGCCGAGGAAGCGGGCCTGGGCGGCGCTGGTCAGGGTGCCCAGGAGCGGCAGCGGTTCCATGCCGCCCAGCCGCAGCTCCATCCGGGCGAGCACCCGGACGCCGTGGCGGTAGAAACCGTGCAGGCCGTGGCCGCGCAGCTGGCCGTCCGGACCGGAGGCAGCCATCCCGGGGGCGTTGACGCAGAGCACCGCGTGGTGGGCGGCGGGGGGCTGGGGGCGCAGCGGGGCCATCGGGCGGCCCGGGCCCACGGGTGCGCCGACCGGTGCCCCACCGGGCATGGCGGGCCCGGCGGGCTGGGCGGGCGGGGCCTGGTCGGGCCGGCCGGCCGGTCTCGGCCCGCCGGCCACGCTCTCGGCCGGCATGGCCTGTGGTGGCCTCATGGCGGTCACCGGACTCTCCTCCCCTCGGCGGTCCGGTGGCCGGGTCTGGCCGGTGGGCCGCGCGCATGCTCGATCGCCTGCTGATGGTGCCGGGCCGGCAGGCTGCCCCGCCGGCGGTGTGCCGTGCCGTGCCGGGCGCGATGCCGTGCCGGAACCGACGCCGCGCCGACCTTACGGGTCGCCGACACGGGCCCGCCGGGCGGCCCGGGCCTCCGTCCGGTCCGGCACCCCGGGGCACCTGCGGCCCGACGACGCCCACCGGGCGCGGCCCCGAGGGACCACGGCGCGTACGGCACCCGGGCCTGCCGACCCGGGCCGCCGGTCGCACCGCCGATGGCACCGCCGGTCGGCGGCCCGTCCACCCGGGGAGCGGTGTCCGGACGGGCGCCGCCCGGACGCGCGGCCCCCGGGGTGAACGCCGCGGGCAGCCTCCAGGTCACGCCGCGCGGCCGCCACGGCCCGGTCGGACCGTGCCCGTCGCCCGGGTGCCGCACCCGCCGGCCACCGGCCGGAGGCTCAGCACCGCCCGGTCCGTTCGCATGCGGATCGGATGGCCCTACCGGCGCCCGGAGTGGGTGGCGATGGTCGAACCGCCGCTCGATCGCGGTCAGGGTACGGTGCGGGAGTCGCGGCGCCCGCACCCGGTGATCCCGTGAATCGCGACACGACCGCTGTGACCAGCAGAGATCGAGGAGTTGCATGTCCACCGTCAGCCGGCTGCCCGGGATTGTCACGACCGACCACGTCTTCCAGCTGCCCCTCGACCACGCCGCCCCGGAGGGCGAGCAGATAGCGGTGTACGCCCGCGAGGTGGTCGCCGCCGGCCGCGAGCGGGACGACCTGCCCTGGCTGCTCTTCCTCCAGGGCGGGCCCGGCGGCAAGGCCGCCCGCCCGCTCGGCCGGGACTCCTGGCTGGACCGCGCCCTGGACGACTACCGGGTGCTCCTGCTCGACCAGCGCGGCACCGGGCGGTCCACGCCCGCGACCCGGCAGTCGCTCGCCCGACGCGGCGGCCCCCAGGAGCAGGCCGACTACCTGGCGCACTTCCGCGCCGACTCGATCGTGCGCGACGCCGAGCTGATCCGGCACCGGCTGCTCGGCGCGGACCGGCGCTGGAGCGTGCTCGGCCAGAGCTTCGGCGGCTTCTGCACCCTCACCTACCTCTCCATCGCCCCCGAAGGCCTGACCGAGGCCTTCATCACCGGCGGCCTCGCGGGCCTCACCACCTCCGCCGACGAGGTCTACCGGACCGCCTACCCGCGAGTGGTCGACAAGAACGAGGACCACTACGCCCGCTTCCCGCAGGACGTCGAGGCGGTGCGGCGGATCGCCGCGCACCTCGCCGCCGAGCCCGCGACCCTGCCGGACGGCGGGCTGCTCACCGTCGAGGCCTTTCAGGCGCTCGGCCTGATGCTGGGCGGCGGCAACGGCTCCGGCACCCTGCACTACCTGCTGGAGGAGGCCTGGGTGGAGGGCGCGGCCGGGCCCGAGCTCTCCGACACCTTCCTGGCCGGCGCCCAGGCCCAGCTGTCCTTCGCGGGCGGCCCGCTCTACGCCGTCCTGCACGAGTCGATCTACGGCCAGCGGTCGGTGGACCAAGGCGGCACGGCCTGGTCGGCCGAGCGGGTCCGCAAGGAGTTCCCGCAGTTCGACGCCCGGGCCGCGCTGGACTCGGACGCCCCGGTGCTGTTCACCGGGGAGATGATCTACCCCTGGATGTTCGACACCGATCCGGCGCTGCGCCCGCTGAAGGAGACCGCGGAGCTGCTGGCCGCCCGCACCGACTGGCCCGACCTGTACGACCCGGAGCGGCTGGCCGCCAACACGGTGCCCGTCGTGGCGGCCGTCTACCACGACGACATGTACGTGGACACCGCCGCCTCGCTGGAGACCGCCCGCGCCGTGCGGGGCCTGCGGGCCTGGATCACCAACGAGTGGGAGCACGACGGCCTGCGGCTGAGCGGCGGCAAGGTGCTGGACCGCCTGATCAAGCTGGCCCACGGCGAGGCGTAGCGCCCACCGCCCCGGCGGGGGCGCGAGGAGGTCAGCGCGCATGGCGGCCCCCTCTCGCGTCCCGCCGGGAGCCACGGCACCGGGGCAGGCCGGTACCGGACCCGGTCGCGGCGGCCGGGTGCTCGGCGGCGGACGTGCAGGCGGCCGACCGGCCGAGCCGAACGCCCCGGGTGAGCCGCCGTTCGGCCACCCTCGCCTCCCCGGCCAGCGGCCCGGGCTCCGGGAGCAGGGCGACCGGCCCCGCCCCGCCGGCCTCCGGAGCCGGCCCGGCGGGCCCCTCGGTCACGGGCGCACCCGGGCCCGGCCGAGGCGCTGCCGCCGCCCCCTTCCGCCGGGCGCCCCGCCGGCGCCGGTGCCCGCCCGGCGCCGGATCGGGCGGCCCGGTGGGCGCGTCACCCGGCTCCGGTGCCTCCGACGCCTCGGGCGCTTCGGGCACCTCGGGCACCTCGGGCGGCTGCGGCCGGTCGGCGGGCCGCGGCGGACCGGGCGGGCGCTCCTCCCGCCGGCGCCGCTGGGCCTCCACGGCGGTCATCAGCGCCTCGGGTGCCAGACCGTCGTTCAGCGACTCGTACAGCAGCTCCGCCAGCAGGTAGCCGGGGGCGAGCCGCAGGACGTGGCCGAGCACGACGCGGGCCGTCGCCGAGTCCCCGGCGACCCAGGAGGCCCAGGCCAGCAAGGTCAGCGGGGCGGCCGCGCACTCCTCGTACGGCGGCACGGCACGCCGGGCGAGGAACCGCCAGAGCCGCTCGGCGGGAGCCAGTTCGGCGGGCCTGGCGTACTCGACGCCGCGGTCCCGCGTCCGGCGGTCCCGCAGGGCGACCAGCAACCGGGCCGCCCGCTCCTCGTCGACCTCCCGGGCACCGGCCGCGAACTCGGCGAAGACCTGGTCGAGCAGAGCGGCACCCTGCTCGGGGGTGATGGCGCGCGCGGCGGCCGCCACCCGGTCCAGGGCCTCGCGCTGGGCGCTCGCCCCCGGCGGGCCGATCGGGGCCAGCCCGGCGACGATCGCCTTCCGGCTGCCCCGCGGCACCAGCCCGGCGACGGTCGCGGCGGCGGCCGCCGGGCCCGGGTCGGGGCCGCTGCGCACCGGGTTGCCGGCCGGATCGCAGCAGCCCTCGCCGCGGCAGAGGAAGGACCACCAGCGGCCGTCCGAGACGCAGAGCGACTCCTTGACCGCCACTCCCCTGCGCCCGAAGGCGGCGCGGAGGTGGTCCGACAGCGGCCGCAGGTCGTCCACCGCCGGCGGGGAGTGCGGAGCGGCCGAGTCCCGGCAGAGGTAGACGAGCACCTGCAGCGGGCGGCTGCCGTGCCGCTCGGAGAGCGCGACCAGCAGGGCGGCCGTCTCGTCCGCCGCGGTGGGCCACAGCGCGGGGGCGTCCGGGAGGTCGGCCCGGATCACCCCGCCCTGGTGCAGGTCGGGGCCCTGGAGCCCGACCGCGACGATGCTGTCGTCGGGGTAGAAGCCCAGGAAGTAGGGCAGCAGCTCGGCCATGTCGGCCGGGCCCCGCATGATCACCGGCCGGTGGCCGGAGGCCGGGCCGAGGGACAGGATGACGTGTTCGTTGTTCATCGCGTTCATGGCCGCAAGAGTGCGCGGGATCCGACGCCGCCGCCGAAGCATTCGTTTTCCTGTGGATAACTCCGGCCCCGAATTCCTCTTCGCTCGTTCGGAGTACACCAAACCCGCTCCGTCGAATGAATTTTGACAGGCGTTCAGCGGATGAACGGATTGCCTCCACCCCACATTCCACTCCCCACCGCGATCGGCATTCGCCCCCTGTCGGGGGCTAGGGGTTACATGGACGCCATGCAGCAGCCCGAGATCCACACCACCGCCACCGCCGACCGCGCCGAGGTCAGGGCGCGGGCCGAGGCCGTCCTGCGCGAGCTGGCCGGCCCCGGCGCCGCCCTGCGCGAGGACCAGTGGACGGCCATCGAAGCCCTCGTGGTCGACCACCGCCGCGCCCTGGTCGTCCAACGCACCGGCTGGGGGAAGTCCGCCGTCTACTTCATCGCCACCGCCCTGCTCCGGGCCGCCGGCGCGGGCCCGACGGTGATCGTCTCCCCGCTGCTCGCGCTGATGCGCAACCAGGTCGAGTCGGCCGGCCGGGCCGGCATCCACGCCCGCACCATCAACTCGGCCAACACCGAGGAGTGGGCCGAGATCCAGGCCGAGGTCGCCGCCGGGAAGGTCGACATCCTGCTGGTCAGCCCCGAGCGCCTGAACAACCCGGACTTCCGCGACCAGGTGCTGCCCGAGCTGGCCGCCTCCACCGGCCTGCTGGTCGTCGACGAGGCGCACTGCATCTCGGACTGGGGCCACGACTTCCGCCCCGACTACCGCCGGCTGCGCACCATGCTCGCCGACCTGCCGGCCGGCGTCCCGGTGCTGGCCACCACCGCGACCGCCAACGCCCGGGTGACGGCGGACGTCGCCGAGCAACTCGGCACCGGCGCCGGCGACGCGCACGCCCTCGTGCTGCGCGGGCCGCTGGAGCGGGAGAGCCTCACCCTGGGCGTGCTGGCCCTGCCCGACCCGGCGCACCGGCTCGCCTGGCTCGCCGACCACCTCGACCGGCTCCCCGGCTCGGGCATCGTCTACACCCTGACGGTCGCCGCCGCCGAGGAGGTGACGGCCTTCCTGCGCGAGCGCGGCTTCGCGGTGGCCTCCTACTCCGGCCGCACCGAGGACGCCGAGCGCCGCACCGCCGAGGCCGACCTGCTGGCCAACCGGGTCAAGGCGCTGGTCGCCACCTCCGCACTGGGCATGGGCTTCGACAAGCCCGACCTCGGCTTCGTGGTGCACCTGGGCTCGCCCAGCTCGCCGATCGCCTACTACCAGCAGGTCGGCCGGGCCGGGCGCGGCGTCGACCGGGCCGAGGTGCTGCTGCTGCCCGGGCGCGAGGACGAGGCGATCTGGCGCTACTTCGCCTCGCTGGCCTTCCCGCCGGAGGAGCAGGTGCGCCGCACCATCGACGCGCTGGCCGAGGCCGGCCGCCCGCTCTCCACCGCCGCCCTGGAGCCCCGGGTGGACCTGCGCCGGGCCCGGCTGGAGACCATGCTCAAGGTGCTCGACGTGGACGGCGCCGTCCGCCGGGTCAAGGGCGGCTGGACGGCCACCGGGCAGAGCTGGGCGTACGACACCGAGCGCTACGCCAAGGTCGCGGCCTCCCGGGAGGCCGAGCAGCGGGCGATGCGCGAGTACGCGACGACCACCGGCTGCCGGATGGAGTTCCTGCGCCGGCAGCTGGACGACGAGCAGGCCGCGCCGTGCGGGCGGTGCGACAACTGCGCGGGCCCGCTGCACACCCCGGAGGTCTCCGCCGACACCCTGGCGGCGGCCCGGGCCGCCCTCGGCCGCCCCGGGGTGAGCTTCGAGCCGCGCCGGCTCTGGCCCACCGGGATGGACGCGCTCGGCGTGCCGCTCAAGGGCCGGATCCCGGCGGGCGAGCAGGCCGAGACCGGCCGGGCGCTCGGCCGGCTGTCCGACATCGGCTGGGGCAACCGGCTTCGCGCCCTGCTCGCCGAGCAGGCGCCGGACGTCCCGGTGCCCGGCGAGGCCGTGGAAGCGCTGGTCGCGGTGCTCGCGGACTGGGCCCGCGGCCCGGGCGGCTGGGCCGGGCCGGCCACCGCTGAGGGCACCCGGCTGGAGCGGCCGGTCGGCGTGGTGACGATGGCCTCCTCCACCCGCCCGCAGCTGGTCGGCACCCTCGGCGCGCGGATCGCCGAGATCGGGCGGATGCCGCTGCTCGGCCGGATCGAGTACGCGGACGGGCGGCCGCCGCACGGGGCCCGCAGCAACAGCGCCCAGCGGCTGCACTCGCTGGCCGGGGCGCTGGTCCTGCCGCCCGGGCTGGAGCAGGCGGTGGCGGCCGCCGGCGGGCCGGTGCTGCTGGTGGACGACCTGGTCGACTCGGGCTGGACGGTCACCGTGGCGGCCCGGCTGCTGCGCCGGGCGGGGGCGAGCGCCGTGCTGCCCCTGGTGCTGGCCGTGCAGGGGTGACCGGGAGGGAGTGAGCGGGCGGGAGTGACAGAACAGGAGGTACCGGAGGGCAACCCTCACTCGAACGGCCTAGGAGAGAGGCGCAGGCCGAGCGATTTCGATCACACAGGGCACTCGGACGGAAGGGAGCAGTCACCATGCGACAGGCGGTTCAGCGTGTGCTCCGAGCGGCCCGGATCAAGGTCGACTCCTGGGCGCGCGCCACACGGAGGGTGGCGGCCCGGATGTGCCGGACACAGAGCCATCTGATGGCGTTCATCATTTCGTCATTGCCGCTTCACCCCCGATGCCGCGAGAATCGGAGAGTACCCAAAGCCCGGTCCGCAGGACCTGTCCTTCGGCGTACCCGGACACCCGCCTGCCCTCGGGCCAGGAAGGAGGATCGTGATCAACGGCATCGACCGAGGTCCACATCCCCTCGCCCGGAGTTCGGCGCCCAGACGGCTGCTGGACCTGGAGACCTGGACCGCCTCGGGGATTCCGTTGCTGCGCGATCCGCGCGAGTTCGTCCTGGAGCTGCACCAGCGGCACCTCCCCCAACCGGGCACGGTCGTGGTCGCCGTCCTGGACGCGCTCCACCACCTCGCCGCCTCGGCCTCCTTCGCTCCCTGGCCGCACGACAGCGACGGCTGGCAGCACCGCAACACCCTGCTCGCCCACCTGCGCCGGATCATCCCGCACGACCTGCGGCTCGCCCGGCCGACCCGCACCGCCGTCGTGCTGCGCTGCCGCGAGGGCGCGCCCGGCTGGACGGAACAGGACGGCGCCTGGATGTGGGCGCTGCGGGACGCCTCGGTGCTGCACGGCCTGCGCTGCGGCGCGTACATCGGGCTCACCCCGGCGGGGTGGCAGATCCTCGGGGACGGGCGGAGCGGACGCAATCCGCACGCGGGTTCGTGGGCGGACGGGCCGGTGCACACCGTGACGGAGCTGCCGCCGCGCTCGGCGCTCGACGACTCCCCGCGCAGCCACCGCGCCCGGCAGCAGGCCGCCGGGCAGGTCAGGCGCGCGGACGGGCCGCAGCGCGCCCGCCCGTCCGAGCGTCCCGCCGAACTGCCCTGGGCCCCGGCCCGGGTGGCGGCCGTCGAGCCGGCCCGGCGCACGGGCACCCGCTGAGCCGGGACCGCGCCGAGCGGCCCGCGCGCACACCCGGGAAGCCCGTCCGCCCGTCCCGCGGGCGCGGCGGGACGGCCAGCGGGCCCGGTGCCGTGGCGGCCCCGGGCCCGGGTGGTCGGCTGCGGCCGACCGGTCAGGCGATCGGCCGGTCGGGCCTCAGGCGGTCGGCCGGTCGGGCCTCAGACGGTCAGGCGTTGACCCGGCGCCCCGGTGCGGCTGCGGCCTTACCGGTGGCGGCCGGGCCGGCGTCCCCGCAGACCACGAGCAGCGCGGTCGCGTGGCCGAGCGCCTTGGCGTACGCCTCGGCGGACCGGGCGGCCGGGCCTCCGTTGGCCACCAGGACGACCGCCTCGCGGCGGGCCGGGCGGTCCAGCGCGGCGTCCGCGTAGAAGACGTCCCCGCCCTCGGCGAGCTGCGCCCAGTAGCGCTCCTCGCCGAAGGAGAGCTCGTGCTGCTGCCAGGGGTGGGCCTCGCCGACCGTCAGGACCAGGATCTGGCCCGGGTCGCGGCCGGCGTCCAGCAGGTGGTCGACCGCCTCGTCGGCGCGGTCGAGCGCCTGCGCCGGGGTGGCGGCGATCCGCTGGACCTCGACCTGCGGTGCGGCCGGGGTCTGGCGGCGCGGCGCCGGGCCGGGCTTCGGGATCCGCGGCGGCGCGCCGGAGCCGGCGGCCCGCGGCGGGGCCGGGCGCGGGGGTGCCGGGCGGGGGCCGGGCACCATGGCCGGCGCGGCGACGGTGGTGGTTGCGGGGGCGGGCGCGCCGCCGGTGGCGGGCGTGTGGAGGGCTTGTGCGTCCGACTCGCGGGGGAAGGGAACGCCGGGGCCCGGGAGGCTCTCGTGAATCTCCGGCTCCTCGGGGAAGACAGGCATACCCGGATATCTATCAAATGCCGGTCGGACGCGCACGGGCGCCCCACCCATTGGGCACCGGGGAGTTGCTCGGCCCACCCGGGGCAATTCCCGACGCAACGTCAGAAACCGAGCGTCAACTGTTCGTCGGCGCACGCCTGATCCGCGCCGCCGACGTCCCGGACGCGCTTGAGATGACGCCACCGGGGCAGCGCGTCCAAGTACGCCCAGGAGAGCCGGTGGTGCTCGGTGGGGCCGTACTCCTCCAGCGCGGCGCGGTGCACCGGGGACGGGTAGCCGGCGTTGTCGGCGAAGCCGTACGCGGGGTGCCCCTCGCCCAACTCGGCCATCATGGTGTCGCGGTGGACCTTGGCGAGGACCGAGGCCGCGGAGACGCAGATGCAGGACTGGTCGCCCTTGATCACCGTGCGCACCCGCCAGGGGCCGCCGAGGTAGTCGTGCTTGCCGTCCAGGATCACCGCGTCGGGTTCGACCGGCAGCGCCTCCAGGGCGCGGACGGCCGCCAGCCGCAGGGCGGCCGTCATGCCGAGCTCGTCGCACTCCTGCGGGGACGCGTGCCCGAGCGCGTACGCGGTGACCCAGTCGGCGAGGACGGCGGCGAGCGCCTTGCGGCGCAGCTCGGTGAGCAGCTTGGAGTCGGTCAGCCCCTCGGGCGCCCGGCGCAGGCCGGTCACGGCCGCGCCCACGGTGACCGGGCCGGCCCAGGCTCCGCGCCCGACCTCGTCCAGACCGACCACGATCCTGGCGCCGGCCCGGCGGAGCGAGCGTTCGACGGAGTGCGTCGGGGGGACGATGGGCATGGCGGTTTCCGTTCAGCTGGACAGCCTCCAGCCTAAGCCCGTCGCGCCGAAGGCCGGTTCGCCGGACGGCCGGCCCCCGCGCGGACGCACCCGGGCGAGCCCACCCCAGGCGGACGCGCCCCCGGCCGGCGAACCGGAGAGCCGACGAACCGGAGAGCCGGCGCACGGGGGGCCGACAGACCGGGAAACCGGTACCGGCGCCGCCCCGCTACGGGTTCCGGATCAGCGGCACCATCACGTCGTCGACCAGCCGGATCGCGAAGTCCGGCGCCATGTGCTCATGGCCGCCGACTTTCACCTGGTACATCAGCATCGCGGGCACCACGTCCGCCACCATCGGGTTGGCCGCACCCGGCCGGGCGTCGCCGCGCTCGGCGCCGCGGCGGAGGATGTCCAGGATGGTGTCCTTGGTCGGCTCGATCACCCGCTGGACGATGAAGTCCTTGAACACCTGGGCCTGTTGCTGGGACAGCTCCCCCATGAGCGCGTGCATGGCGCTGCCCACCCGGGAGTTCAGCGCGTCCGCGAACACCTCGATGAGCTGCAGCAATTCGGCGCGGGCGGACCCGAGGTCGGGGACCCCGTGAGGGCGTGGGAGAGTGGAGTCCAGGGCGTCGATGACGAGTTCGACCTTGGACGCCCAGCGCCGGTACAGCGCGGCCTTCCCGGTCCGCGCCGCTGCGGCGACCCCTTCCATCGTCAGCCGCGCGTAACCGCCGGAGGTGAGTTGATCGAGCGTCGCGTCGAAGATCGCGTTCTCCAACTCCTTGCCCCGGCGCCGCATCGGCCGGGCCAGCGCCTCACGGGCCGCCCGCACCGGACAGAGGGCCGCCGGGGCCGGTCTCGCGCCCACTGACACCTCAGACCCCTCCGACTGCACGTCCGACTGCATGCCCAACGGCACGCCCGACGACGCCTCCGGCGACGCTTCCGACACCGCCGCCGTCTCCGCCGGTCCGGCGGCCGCCCGACCGGACTTCCGGCCGGACGCCCGGCCGGACGCCCGGTCCGCCGTCAGGCGCCGCACCAGTCTTTCCGTCGCCACCGTTCAACACTCCTAAGGAACGCTTGCGTTCACAATCACGACCAAGCTATCGTCCCAGATTAGTGAACGATCCCGTTCTCTCCCAGCCCCTCCGGCACGGGGCAGCACACCAGGGCCGGCGGGTGCGCTGAACACCAGCACCGAGCACGTAGCCAGCAGGGGGCTCATTCGTGGCTATCACCGACACGCTCAAGAAGACCTCACCACCGCAGGGCCGCCAGTCGCGCGGCAAGGGCATCACCCTGGCCGTCATCGCGGCCACCCAGCTGATGGTGGTGCTCGACGCCACCATCGTGAACATCGCGCTCCCGCACATCAAGGACGCGCTCAACTTCTCGACCACCAACCTGTCGTGGGTGATCAACGCCTACACGCTGACCTTCGGCGGACTGCTGCTGCTCGGCGGCCGGGTGGGCGACATCCTCGGCCGCCGCAGAATGTTCATCCTCGGCACCCTGCTGTTCGGCCTGGCCTCGCTGCTCGGCGGCTTCGCCCAGGACAGCAACCTCCTGCTGGCCGCCCGCGCCCTGCAGGGCATCGGCGGCGCGATCTGCTCGCCGACCGCCTTCGCGCTGATCGCCACCAACTTCGAGGAGGGGCCGGAGCGCAACAAGGCGTTCGGCGTCTTCTCCGCGGTGGCCGGTTCGGGTGCGGCGATCGGTCTGCTGGCCGGCGGCGTGCTCACCGAGTACCTCAACTGGCGCTGGGTGTTCTTCGTCAACGTGCCGATCGCGATCCTGATCGCGATCGCCGCGCCGCGCTACATCACCGAGTCCGAGCGCCAGGACGGCAAGTTCGACCTGCCCGGCGCGCTCACCTCGACGCTCGGCCTGGTCGGCCTGGTGTACGGCTTCATCCGGGCCGCCTCGGACGGCTGGTCGGACCCGATCACCCTCGGCTCCTTCGCGGCCGGCGCCGTCCTGATGGCCGCGTTCATCGTGGTCGAGAAGCGCACCGCCCAGCCGATCACCCCGCTGCACCTGTTCGCCGACCGCAACCGCACCGGCGGCCTGGTGATGATGCTCTGCATCGCCGCGGCCATGTTCGGCATCTTCTTCTACGTCGTCCTGTTCGTGCAGGGCCCGCTCAACTACAGCCCGGTGCGGGCCGGCGTGGCCTTCCTGCCGATCAGCGTGGCGATCATCACCGCCGCGCAGCTCGCCTCCCGCTTCCAGACCACCTGGGGGCCGAAGCCGTTCATGGCGGGCGGCGCGCTGCTGGTCACCATCGGGCTCAGCTGGCTGACCCAGATGAACAAGGACAGCGGCTACCTGGACGGTGTCCTCGGCCCCACGGTGGTCTTCGGCCTCGGTATGGGCATGATCTTCGTCCCGGTGATGCTGCTCTCGGTCGCCGGCGTGCCCGGCGAGGAGACCGGCGCCGCCTCCGGCCTGCTCAACTCGATGCAGCAGATCGGCGGTTCGCTCGGCCTCTCGATCCTGACCACGGTCTTCGCGCACTACGCCAAGGCCGAGGGCCAGGCCCAGGCCCCCGGGTTCCTGAAGTCCGCCACCCCGGAACAGATGGCCTACTTCCAGGAGAAGGGCGAGTTCCCGCCGCACACCGACGCGGCCAACTCGGTGCTCGCCCACGGCATCTCGCACGGGTTCGTGGTCGGCGCGGCGCTCGCCGCCGTGGCCGTGCTGGTCGCGCTCTTCGTGGTCAAGGCCAAGCCCGGCGACCTGCCGTCCGAGACCTCCGGCGTCGCGATGCACTGAGCCGGCGCCGGACCGGCACAGCGCGTCCGGCACGCACCACAGGAACCACAGGCACCACACGCACCACCCGTACGGCCGGTCGGGGAGCAGCCCGCTCCCCGGCCGGCCGTACGCCGTTCACGCCCCGACGCCCCGCCCCACCCCCACGCCCCACCCCCCCCCCCCCCTCCCCC
>NZ_JZKH01000005.1 GCF_000961885.1 Streptomyces rubellomurinus | reverse complement strand
ACCTCGCTGCGCTCAGCGCTCAGCCCTCGACAGTCGCGAACCTCGCTGCGCTCAGCGCTCAGCCCTCGACAGTCGCGAACCTCGCTGCGCTCAGCGCTCGACCTCGCCGCGGATGAACTTCTCGACGTTCTCCTTGGCCTCGTCGTCGAAGTACTGCACCGGCGGGGACTTCATGAAGTACGAGGACGCCGACAGGATCGGGCCACCGATGCCGCGGTCCTTGGCGATCTTCGCGGCGCGCACGGCGTCGATGATGACACCGGCCGAGTTCGGGGAGTCCCAGACCTCGAGCTTGTACTCCAGGTTCAGCGGGACGTCGCCGAAGGCCTTGCCCTCCAGGCGGACGTAGGCCCACTTGCGGTCGTCCAGCCAGGCCACGTAGTCCGAGGGGCCGATGTGGACGTTCTTGGCGCCCAGCTCGCGGTCGCGGATCTGCGAGGTGACGGCCTGGGTCTTGGAGATCTTCTTGGACTCCAGGCGCTCGCGCTCGAGCATGTTCTTGAAGTCCATGTTGCCGCCGACGTTCAGCTGCATGGTGCGCTCGAGGATGACACCGCGGTCCTCGAACAGCTTGGCCATCACGCGGTGCGTGATGGTGGCGCCGACCTGGGACTTGATGTCGTCACCGACGATCGGCACGCCGGCCTCGGTGAACTTGTCCGCCCACTCCTTGGTGCCCGCGATGAACACCGGCAGGGCGTTCACGAAGGCGACCTTGGCGTCGATGGCGCACTGGGCGTAGAACTTGGCCGCGGCCTCGGAGCCGACGGGCAGGTAGCAGACCAGGACGTCGACCTGCTGGTCCTTGAGGACCTGGACGACGTCGACCGGGGCCTCGTCGGACTCCTCGATGGTCTCCAGGTAGTACTTGCCCAGGCCGTCGAGGGTGTGGCCGCGCTGGACGGTGACGCCGGTCGGCGGCACGTCGCAGATCTTGATGGTGTTGTTCTCGCTGTTGCCGATGGCGTCGGCCAGGTCGAAGCCGACCTTCTTGGCGTCGACGTCGAAGGCGGCGACGAACTCCACGTCACGGACGTGGTAGTCACCGAACTGGACGTGCATCAGCCCGGGGACCTTGCCGGCCGGGTCGGCGTCCTTGTAGTACTCGACACCCTGCACCAGCGACGCGGCGCAGTTGCCCACGCCCACGATGGCTACGCGAACCGAACCCATTCCGGTTGCTCCCTCTGATCTCATGAGGACCGCCGGATGTGACGGCACTCGTCCTGCTTCTTCGAATGACTGCTTGTACGGGCGCGCGGGGCGCCCTCTCCTGCCGCGCGGCACGGGGCTGGCGCGGCGTCAGCGCTCCTCGGCGGAGCGCCCCGGGCGGTCGTACGGTGACCCGGGCGGGCCCGGGGGCCCGTCCTCCTGGCCACGGCCGTCCGAAGTCTTGGGGGTCCCGCCGTTGGCGGGGCCGGGCCGACCGGTGCGGTTGGCCCGCTCGGTCTCGATCAGCTCGTTGAGCCAGCGGACCTCGCGCTCCACCGATTCCAGTCCGTGCCGCTGCAGCTCGACGGTGTAGTCGTCGAACCGCTCGCGGGCCCGGGCCAGCGAGTTGCGCATCCGCTCCAGGCGCTCCTCCAGCCGGCTGCGGCGGCCCTCCAGGACGCGCATCCGGACGGCCCGGTCGGTCTGGCCGAAGAACGCGAAGTGGACGCCGAAGTGCTCGTCCTCCCAGGCGTCCGGGCCGGAGTCGGCGAGCAGTTCCTCGAAGCGCTGCTTCCCCTCGGCGGAGAGCCGGTAGACGATCTTGGACCGCTTGCCGTTGAGCGCGGTGGCCGGGACGTACTCGACGTCCGGGTTGTCCTCGACCAGGAAGCCCTGGGCGACCAGGCTCTTCAGGCAGGGGTAGAGCGTTCCGTAGGAGAGCGCGCGGAACGTTCCGAGCAGGATGTTGAGCCGCTTGCGCAGTTCGTAGCCGTGCATCGGGGCGTCGTGGAGCAGGCCGAGAACGGCGAATTCCAACACTCCTGAGCGTCTGCCCACTGGTGTCGTCCTCCTCCCTCTCGACCCTGGTCCGGCCGGCCATCGGAAACAGTATGCCGTTTCGATGTATCGGCTCGATATATCGAGAACAGTAAGCCTGGCCCCCGGAACCGGCAAGGGGGGCACGCGTGAATGTGATCACAAGCCGACGCGCGGGTGGGCTTGGCAACGGGCGTGTAATGATCTGACGCCGTTTTGCGGGTATTGGCGGCTGATGCCCGATTAGTTGTATTTCCAGGCTGCGTACGCTGTCGCGTGTGCACGAGGACCACCTCCGGGATCGGGTCGGTTTGCGGGCATTCGGACGTGAACCTGCCTTCAGGCTGGAATCGCCTGGCGAGGAGTGGCTGGAAAGATGAGCGAACGGCGGCGCAGGACGCCCAACCCGGGCGGCGAGGGTCAGCAGCCCCCGGGGAACAGCGGAGGCCGCCGGGGCGGACCGGGCCGCGACGAGCTGCGCTCGGACGGCATCCGCCCGCGCCCGCCGGGGATGCGGGAGACCGCGCAGCAACCCCGGATGACCAGGGCCGAGATGCGCAAGGCCGCGCAGAAGGGCGGCAAGGGCGGCGGCGGCCGTCGCGGCGCCGCCGCGGCCGAGGCAGCCGCCGGTCCGGGCAAGAAGCGCTTCATCGACTACCCGCGGTTCGGCAAGACCGGCGTCCGGCGCTGGCTGCCGTCCTGGAAGCAGTGGCTCAGCGGGTTCGTGCTGGTCTTCGGGTGCTTCGTGGGCCTGGTCTTCTACCTGTACCAGACCACCCAGATCCCCGACATGAACGCGCTGGTCCAGCAGCAGAACACCATCTACTACTGGGCCGACGGCTCCGAGATGACCCGCAAGGGCGAGCAGAACCGGCAGATCGTCGAGCTCAAGGACATCAGCCCCAACCTGCAGAACGCCGTGATCGCCGCGGAGAACCAGAGCTTCAAGACCGACAGCGGCATCGACCCCAAGGGCATGCTCCGCGCCGTCTACAACATGGCGAAGGGCGGCGAGACCCAGGGCGCCTCGACGATCACCCAGCAGTACGTGAAGAACGCCTACCTGAGCCAGGAACAGACCCTGAGCCGCAAGGTGCGGGAGTTCTTCATCACGCTGAAGATCAACCAGAAGCTCGACAAGGACGAGATCCTCAAGGGCTACCTGAACACCAGCTGGTTCGGCCGCGGCGCGAACGGCGCCCAGGCCGCCGCCCAGGCGTACTACGGGATCGACGCCAAGGACGTCAGCGTGTGCCAGAGCGCGATGCTGGCCGGCCTGCTGAAGGGCGCCGGGCTGTTCGACCCGACCAACCCGAACAACAAGCAGCGGGCGACGGAGCGGTGGAGCTGGATCCTCGACCAGATGGTCAAGACCAAGGCCATCACCCCGGAGGAGCGGGCCAAGTGCACCGCCTTCCCGGACCCGATCCCGCCGAAGCCGAGCTCCAAGATGAACGGTGAGATCAGCTATCTGGTCGACACCGCCAACCGGTACGTGATGGCCACCGACAAGTCGATCACCCAGCAGGTGATCGACAAGGGCGGCCTGAAGATCTACACCACCTTCGAGAAGGACAAGGTCGACGAGCTGAAGAAGGCCGTCGACGACGTCAAGGCCGAGAACCTCGACCCGAAGAAGCGCCCCGACAACGACACCTTCGTCCAGTTCGGCTCCGCCAGCATCCGCCCCGGCGACGGCGCGATCGTCGCCATCTACGGCGGCGACGGCGTGGAGAACGGCCACTTCGACAACAACGCCGAGGCCACCGGCGTGCAGGTCGGCTCGACCTTCAAGCCCTTCGTGCTGGCCGCCGCGATGCAGACCGGCGTGCAGACCGCGAAGGACGACAGCGGCAAGCCGAAGCGGATCAACGCCGACAGCCGCTACCTCTCCGACGACATGGCGGTGATCCGCAAGGCGGACGGCTCGCCGGTGATCGGCGACGACGGCAAGCCGTACCGGCAGAAGAACGAGGACACCGGCAAGCGCGGCTACGTCTCGCTGCGGCAGGCCATGCAGTGGTCGTACAACGTGCCCTTCGTCCAGCTCGGGCAGGACGTCGGCGGCCAGAACGTGGCCGACATCGCGGTGCAGATGGGCGTCAAGAAGGAGAGCCTGGCCGACCCGAACACCGCGACCTTCCCGATCGGCACCTCCACCATCAGCCCGATCCGGATGGCCACCGCCTACGGCACCCTCGCGGCCAGCGGCAAGGAGGCCGAGCCCTACTCGGTCACCAAGGTCGAGGTGGACGGCCGGGAGAAGCCGGGCTTCGGCAAGAAGGACACCAAGGTGGCGCTGGAGCAGGCCGTCGCCGACAACGTCACCGACGTGCTGGTCAACGTGGCCGCGAAGGGTACCGGTACCAAGACCAACGGGCTGGGCCGCCCGGTGGCCGGCAAGACCGGTACCACCGACAAGAACAAGTCGGCCTGGTGGGTGGGCTACACCCCGCAGCTGGTGACCAGCGTCGCGATGTGGCGCGAGGACCCGAGCAAGCACCAGCGGGAGTCGCTCAACGGCACCGGCGGCAAGGAGTCCATCCACGGTGGTGACATCCCGACCGACGTCTTCACCCGGTACATGAAGGCCGCGCTCGCCAACGAGAAGAAGGTGGACTTCCCGACCCCGACGCCGGTCGGCAGCGAGGTGGACTCCTCGGGCGCGCCGTCCACGGCCACCGCGGCGCCGACCGCGACGGCCACCGACACGCCGTCCGCCCCGGCCCAGCCGCAGCCCAACCAGCCGCAGCAGCCGCAGCCGCCGCAGCCCACCCAGGGCGGGGGCTGCGTCCCCGGCGTGGACTGCCAGGGCCCGCAGCCGAGCAAGACGCACACCGCGAGCCCGCCGCCGACCGGTGGCGGCTGCATCCCGCTGGTCAACTGCCCGCCGGCACCGACCGACACCACCACACCGGGCGGTGGCGGGGGCGGTGGCGGCGGCAAGGGCACCGGCAAGCCGACACCCACCACGACTCCCTAGCGGTTCACCGGAACGTGTGACGGCGGTGGCGGTCCTCCTCGGAGGGCCGCCACCGCCGTTTCGGTACGCCGGCCGGGCCGGTCCGCCGCGATCCGGGCCTCGGACGGTTGCGGGGTCCTCCTCGTCCGCGCGCGGCCGGTGCGGCAGGATGTGCGGCATGACGTCGAGCGATCGTGACGAAACCGCCGGCCCGTACGGGCCCGGCGCCGCCGAAGGGCCCACCCCGGCAGCCGTCGCCACGGCCGCGCCGCCGGTCGAGACCGTGGTCGTCCCCGCCGACGAGGACCCGGTGGCGGCGGCCGGCAGCGAGGTGATCGGCGGCCCGCCCGGACGGCGGGCGCTGCTCGGCGTCTCCTGGTGGATCCCGGCCCGCTTCCTGGCGCTGGTGGTCATCGTGGTCTCGGTGCTCGGCATGGCGCAGAAGCTGCCCTGCTACGAGCAGGCCTGGTTCCAGCCGGGCTCGCCGCAGTACATCCACGCCTGCTACAGCGACGTCCCGCACCTGTTCTCCGGGCGCGGCTTCGCGGCCGGGCTGCACCCGTACGTGGTCCGCATCCCGGGCAGCTCGGGGGACCTGCAGTACCTTGAGTACCCGGTGCTGACCGGCCTGTTCATGCAGGTCGCGGCCTGGCTGACGCCCGGCGGCGGGGACCAGCAGAGCCAGGAGCAGTGGTTCTGGGCGATCAACGCCGGAATGCTGATGGCCTGCGCGGTGATCGCCGTGGTCGCGCTCTCCCGCACCCACCGCCGCCGGCCGTGGGACGCCCTGATGTTCGCCATGGCGCCCGTCCTGCTGCTCAACGGCACCGTCAACTGGGACCTGCTCGCCGTCGCGCTGGCCGCCGTGGGGATGGCCTGGTGGTCCGGCTCCCGGCCGGGCTGGGCCGGCGTCTTCATCGGCCTGGCCACCGCGGCCAAGCTCTACCCGCTGCTGCTGATCGGCCCGCTGCTGGTGCTCTGCTGGCGGGCCGGGAAGTGGCGCGAGTTCGGCACGATGCTGGGCGGCGCGGTGGGCGCCTGGCTGGTGGTCAACCTGCCGATCATGCTGGTCAACTGGCAGGGCTGGTCGACCTTCTACGTGTTCAGCAAGCACCGCGGCGAGGACTACGGCTCGATCTGGCTGCTGCTGATGCGCTGGCGCGGCGCCGCGCTGGACGGCCTCGACCTGTACATCGCGGTGCTGATGGTGCTGGGCTGCCTGGCCATAGCGTGGCTCGGCCTCGCGGCGCCCCGCCGGCCGCGCTTCGCGCAGCTGGCCTTCCTGGTGGTCGCGCTGTTCATCCTGACCAACAAGGTGTACTCGCCGCAGTACTCGCTCTGGCTGCTGCCGCTCGCGGTGCTGGCCCGGCCGCGCTGGCGGGACTTCCTGATCTGGCAGGCCTGCGAGGTGCTGTACACCCTGGGCATCTGGTCCCACCTGGGCTTCGTGACCGGGCCCAAGCAGCACGGGATCGGCGAGCCCTGGTACAACTTCGCGCTCGTGCTGCACGTGCTGGGCACGCTCTACCTGGTCGCCCTGGTGGTGCGCGACGCCCTGCGGCCGGAGCGCGACCCGGTCCGCTGGGACGGCAGCGACGACCCCTCCGGCGGGGTGCTCGACCACGCCCCGGACGTGTCCGTCCTCGGCACCGCCCGGTACCTGCGCGAGCAGCAGGACTACGTCGGCGCCGGATACGCGCCGGCCGGCCCCGAGCAGTGGCTGAACGAGCCCGAACTGCCGGAGCCGGCCGAGAAGCCGTAGCCGGTCGAGACCTAGCGGTCCACCACGCGGTCGAAGTGCGTGGTGGTGTGCCGGACCTGGAGGCCGAGCTCCTCGCCGATCGCGGGGGGCGCGGTCTCCCCGTCCAGGAACAGCAGCGAGACCTGCATGTGCGGCGGCTCGGCGAACCACAGCTGCTTGCCGGCCCAGTGGAACGGCGACTTGGTCTTGTTGACCGTCGCCAGGCCGGCCCGGGCGATGCCCTTGGCGCGCGAGGCCATGCTCTGCACGTACTTGGGCGCCTCCAGGCCGATGCCGTGCGCGGTGCCGCCGGCGACCACCAGGATGTGGCCGTCGGACGGCGCCGGGTGCTGGCGGTAGCCGTAGCGGTCGCCCTTCTTCACCGGGGTGACGTCCAGGACGGTGGCCCGGACCTCCAGCGCCGCGTGGTCGCCCAGCCAGAGCCGGGTGCCGATCCGGGCCCGGAAGACGGTGTCCGGGTAGCGCTGGGCCAGCTGCTCCATGCCGGCCGCGCCGAGGTGGCTGACGAACACGGTGTGCACCGGCACGCCGGCCGCCCGGGCGGTGTCCACCCAGTGGGCGACCTCCTCGACCGGGCTGGAGCCGTCCGGCCGGTCCATCGGCAGGTGCAGCGCCAGGCCCTCGAAGGAGACGCCGTCCAGCTCGGCGGCGACGGACTTCAGGTCGGCCGCGCTCACCCCGTGCCGGCGCATGGTGGTCATGCACTCCACCACCACCCGGGCGCCGTGCAGCGCCCGCAGCGCGTCCAGGCCCGCCACCGTCCGGATCACCCGGGCGTGCGGCAGCGGCAGCACCTCCTCGCCGACCCGGTACGGGGTGAGCACCAGCAGCTCGCCGCCGTAGTACTCGGCGGCGTCGGCCGCCTCGTAGGCGGTGCCGACGGCCAGCACACCGGTGCCGAGCAGCGTCGCCTCCTCGGCCAGCCGGTGGTTGCCCAGGCCGTAGCCGTTCCCCTTGGCGACCGGCACCAGGCCGGGGAACTCGGCGAGGACGGAGCGCTGGTGGGCGCGCCAGCGGTCGGTTTCGAGGTAGAGCGACAGCGTCATCGGGTCGGCCTCCTGAGCGGCGGACGGGCAGCGCGGACCGGGGTCAGCGGCGGGACATGTAGAGGTCGAGGGCCTTGTGCAGCAGCTTGTTGAGCGGGAAGTCCCACTCGCCGAGGTACTCGGCCGCCTGGCCGCCGGTGCCGACCTTGAACTGGATCAGGCCGAACAGGTGGTCGTTCTCGTCCAGGGTGTCGCTGATGCCGCGCAGGTCGTACACGCCGCCGCCGAGGGCGTAGGCGTCGCGCATCATCCGCCACTGGATCGCGTTGGAGGGCTTGACCTCGCGCTTGTGGTTGGCCGAGGCGCCGTAGGAGTACCAGACGTGCTCGCCGACCACCAGCATCGTGGTCGAGGCCAGCGGCTCGCCCTCGTGGTAGGCGATGTACAGGCGCATCCGGTTCGGGTCCTCGGAGTTGAGGGCCTTCCACATCCGCTGGAAGTAGGCCAGCGGGCGCGGGGTGAACTTGTCGCGCTCGGCGGTGACCAGGTAGAGCTGGTGGAAGATCGGCAGCTCGTCGTAGCCGCCCTGGACGACCTCGACGCCGCTCTTCTCGGCCTTCTTGATGTTGCGGCGCCAGAGCTGGTTGAAGCCCTTCTGGATGTCGTCCAGCGAGCGGTTGGCCAGCGGCACCTGGTACACGTAGCGCGGCTGGACGTCGCCGAAGCCGGCGCCGCCGTCCTCGCCCTGCAGCCAGCCGCCCTTGCGCAGCCGGTCGGCCACCTCGAAGGCGCGCGCCTCGTACCAGTCGGCCTCGACGTCGCGCAGGCGCTTGGCCTGCTTGGCGGCGATGGCCTCCTTGATGGTCGGCGCGTTCCAGCGGCGGATCACCACCGGCGGGCCCATCTTGACCGAGAACGCGCCCTGCGACTTGAGGTGCGCCAGCATCGGGGAGAGCCAGCGGTCGAGGTCGCGGTCGAACCAGTCGATGACCGGGCCCTCGGGCAGGTAGGCGAGGTAGCGCTTGAGCTTGGGCAGCTGGCGGTAGAGCACCAGGCCGGCGCCGACGAGCTGATTCTGGTCGTCGAACCAGCCGATCGACTCCGAACGCCACTCGGCCTTCACGTCACCCCAGGCCGGCACCTGCATGTGGCTGGCCGAGGCGCGGCTCCTGATGAAGGCGAGGTGCTCCTCGCGGGTGATCGTCCTCAGGCGCAGGCTCATTGCTCGGTGCTCCTCGTCGGTCGGGCTGCGGTGGGCCCCGTGTTTCTCGGGCTGACCCTATCGTCCGGGGCCCGGACGCCCGCCGCTGCGGGCGCGACGGCGCCCCCGTCGCGTACCTGTCTGCTTGCAGATACGCCACGGGGGCGCCGAGGGTTCCTGGACGGGCGGGGCGGGGGCTCCCCAGCCGGGCTCCGGCCCGGCTCAGCCGATCAGACCGCCGCGGGCGATGCCGAGGTAGAAGCCGACCGCGGAGGCGCCGAGCGTGATCATCAGGACGAACCGCTCGGCCGTGGTGACCGAGACGAACATCCCCCAGAACCCCGTGATGATCCCGGCCAGGCCGGTCCACGAGGTGAGCACGTGCAGGTTGTAGAAGAACGAGGTGGTGAAGGCGATCACGCCCATGACGGCGGTGAGCGCCACCAGGGTGTTCTCTCGGGGGTGCGGGTGGCCGTCGGTGTTCAGCGTGAGCGCGGGCATGCGGTGGACGGACTGGGCCATGAGTCCCACCTCCTGGCGTGGAGACGAACGGGCAGGAATCCCGTTCCGTCCAGATTGCGGCGGTTGCGCCGCTCTCACAACCCCTATGCGTTTTGTTCGGCCGTCCGGGTGCAGGTAGGCTGTGCCGTCTGCACTGGTGTAGTTGTGCCCCCCTTGTGCCCTTCCGGGGGCCGGTCCCCTCCGGGGGAGCGGGGCCCGACTGTCCGACCCGGCCGCTACCGTGGGCCGGTGTCGTCACCGCACCGGTGCCGACGCTACGCACAACCCTCCTGCCACGGAGAGACCGTGGCCGCTGAGTCCAAAGGAGGTGGGTTACTCATGCGTCACTACGAGCTGATGGTCATCCTCGACCCCTCGGTCGAGGAGCGCGCTGTCTCCCCCCTGATCGAGTCCTTCCTCGCCGTCGTCCGCAACGGCGGTGGCAAGGTCGAGAAGGTCGACACCTGGGGTCGCCGCCGTCTGGCCTACGAGATCAACAAGCAGTCCGAGGGCATCTACTCGGTCATCGACCTGAAGGCCACGCCTGAGGTCGTCAAGGAGCTCGACCGCCAGCTGGGCCTGAGCGAGTCGGTTCTGCGGACCAAGGTCCTGCGCCCGGACACCCACTGAGCAACCTCTGAGGCCTTCGGGTCTCGGGTAGCTCGCGTCCGCTGTTCCACGTGGAACATGCGGTGAACGGACATCTTCCCGAGAGGTCATCACCACCATGGCAGGCGAGACCGTCATCACCCTCGTCGGCAATCTCGTCGACGACCCGGAGCTGCGCTTCACCCCGTCGGGTGCGGCGGTCGCGAAGTTCCGCATCGCGTCCACCCCCCGCACCTTCGACCGTCAGACGAACGAGTGGAAGGACGGCGAGAGCCTCTTCCTCACGTGCAACGTCTGGCGGCAGCCGGCGGAGAACGTGGCCGAGTCGCTGCAGCGCGGCATGCGCGTCATCGTGCAGGGCCGACTGCGCCAGCGGTCTTACGAGACCAAGGAAGGCGAGAAGCGGACGGTCTTCGAGGTCGAGGTCGACGAGGTGGGCCCGAGCCTGCGCTCGGCGACCGCCAAGGTCACCCGGGCCAACCGGTCCGGCGGCCCCGGCGGCGGCTTCGGCGGCCAGCAGGGTGGTGGCCAGGGCAACTGGGGCGGCGGTGGCGGCCAGCAGGGTGGCGGCAACTGGGGTGGAAACTCCGGTGGCGGCCAGTCCGGCCCCTCCGACGACCCGTGGGCGTCCAGCGCCCCGTCCGGTGGAAACCAGGGCGGCGGCTGGGGTGCCCCGTCCGGTGGCGGCTTCTCGGAAGAGCCCCCGTTCTAGAGCTGACAGATTTCGTGCGGCCCGGCCGCCGGCGCCCCCGGGCGCCCGCCGGGCCGTGAAACCAAATGGAGCACACCATGGCGAAGCCGCCTGCTCGCAAGCCGAAGAAGAAGGTTTGCGTCTTCTGCAAGGACAAGGTCAACTACGTTGACTACAAGGACACGAACCTGCTGCGGAAGTACATCTCCGACCGCGGCAAGATCCGTGCCCGCCGGGTCACCGGCAACTGCACCCAGCACCAGCGTGACGTCGCCACGGCCGTGAAGAACAGCCGTGAGATGGCGCTGCTGCCCTACACCAGCACCGCGCGCTAAGAGAGGGTGACCGAGTAATGAAGATCATCCTCACTCACGAGGTGCCGGGTCTCGGCTCCGCCGGCGAGGTCGTCGAGGTCAAGGACGGCTACGCCCGCAACTACCTGGTCCCGCGTGGCTACGCCATCCGCTGGACCAAGGGTGGCCAGAAGGACGTCGACGCGATCCGTCGCGCCCGCAAGATCCACGCCATCCAGACGCTCGAGGCCGCCACCGAGGTCAAGGGCAAGCTCGAGGGCGTCCAGGTCAAGCTGGCCGTCCGCTCGGGCGACGCCGGCCGTCTGTTCGGCTCGGTGACCCAGGCCGACGTCGTCGAGGCCATCAAGGCCGCCGGCGGCCCGGCCGTGGACAAGCGCGCCGTCGCGATCGCCTCGCCGATCAAGACCGTGGGCACCCACAAGGTCTCGGTCAAGCTGCACTCGGACGTCGTGGCCAACCTCGACGTCGCCGTCGTGGCTGCCTGAGTTCCCTAGCAGTGGCCTGAGGGCCGGGCTCCTCCGGGAGTCCGGCCCTCGGTCGTTCCCGCCGCGCCTCAGGTGCGCACCGGTACCGCCGCGCACCTCAGGTGCGCACCGCTCCGGTGACCAGCCAGCTGCCGCCGCGGGCCCGCCGGACCAGGAACGCGGCGCGCACCAGCATGAACAGGTTCATCGCCCACCAGAGCCCGGCCAGCCCGGTGCCGGACGGCGGCACCGCGAGGGCCGCCGGGACGAACACCGCCAGGGTCGCGAGCGCCGCCCGGGCCAGGTACGGGCCGTCCCCGGCGCCCATCAGCACGCCGTCCAGCACGAAGACCAGGCCGGCCACCGGCTGGGTCAGCGCGAGCAGCAGCAGAGCGGTGCTCAGCTGCTCCTGCACCGCCGGATCGGGCGTGAACAGCGGCACGTACAGCGGGCGGGCGAGCACCACCAGCAGGCCGAGCACCACCCCGGAGCCGACGCCCCACTCGACCATCCGGCGGGCGGCGGCCCTGGCACCCGGGACGTCCGAGGCGCCGAGGTAGCGGCCGATGATGGCCTGCCCGGCGATCGCGATGGCGTCCAGCGCGAAGGCCAGGAAGCTGAACAGCGTCATGGTGACCTGGTGCGCGGCGATCTGGTCGTCGCCGAGCCGGGCGGCCACCGCGGTGGCGATCATCAGCACCGCGCGCAGGCTGACCGTCCGCACCAGCAGCGGGCCGCCGGCCCTGGCGCCGGCCCGGATGCCCGTGGCGTCGGGCCGCAGCGTCGCCCCCTCGCGGCGGGCGCCGCGGACCACCACGACCAGGTAGACGGCGGCCATCCCGGTCTGCGCCAGCACCGTCCCCCAGGCCGAGCCGGCCACCCCGAGCCCGGCGCCGTACACCAGGCCGGCGTTCAGCCCGATGTTGGCGGTGAAGCCCGCAACGGCCACCAGCAGCGGAGTGCGGGTGTCCTGGAGGCCGCGCAGCACGCCGGTGGCGGCGAGCAGCAGCAGCATCGCCGGTATGCCCAGGGCGCTGATCCGCAGGTACGTTTCGGCGTACGGCGCGGCGGTCGGCGAGGCGCCCAGTGCCTCGGCCACCCGGGGGGCGAGCAGCGCGGTGAGCAGCGCCACCGGGACGGACAGGCCGAGCGCGAGCCAGAGGCCGTCGACGCCCTGCTGGACGGCGCCCCGGCGGTCCCCGGCGCCGATCCGGCGGGCCACCGCGGCGGTGGTGGCGTAGGCGAGGAAGACGAACATCCCGGCCGCGGTGGTGAGCGCGGCGGAGGCGACGCCGACCCCGGCGAGTTGGCGGGTGCCGAGGTGGCCGACGATCGCCGAGTCGGCCATCAGGAACAGCGGCTCGGCGACGAGGGCGCCGAAGGCGGGCACGGCGAGGGCGAGGATCTCCCGGTCGTGCCGGCGGCGGGAGGGCCCGGCGGGCGGTCCGGCGGTCGGTTCGGTGGGGACGGCGGTCATGGGCACCAGGGTACTCATCCACAGGTAACGACTGCTAGCCAGTTTCAGGTCTTACTCGAACTCCCGAGTGACGCAGCCGACGTGCTCGGTGCCCACAGCCGTCCGGGTGTGTGTGAAGAATTTCTCATGCACAGGCCCGGGAAGAAGGAATCCCAGGTCAGCCGGTTGACGGTGGATCGATGGTCGGTTTATCCACAGGGGCGTCCACAGGGGTGTCCACAGCTTTGCGGCACTTCTCCACAGCCCTGGGCCGCTCGTCCACACCCCCTGTGGATAACCGCCTTGGCGCTGGGGCTCCCGGCGCCTTAGCGTGGGCCCTCCGCCCGACACTCCCGCCCACCCCGGCGTCCGATTTGTCACTGCCGTGGCGTACAAAGAGGAGCGGCTCCGCTCCAGAACTCGCACTACTCGCTGATCGGGGAACACGCGTGACCGGCCCCCAGTACGACCCCCACGACGCCCCGCCGCCGGAGGAGGACTGGCAGCCCGCCGAGGACCCGTTCCCGGCCGGCGCCTTCGACGACGCACCCTTCCCGGACGGGCCGAGCGACCGGCTGCCGGTCTCCCGCAACCGCGGCGGTCAGGGCGGCGGCCGCGGCGACGGCCAGGGCGGCTTCCGCAAGGGCGGCGACTTCAAGAAGGGCGACCGCCGGGACCGCCGCGAGGACGAGGGCCAGGGCGGCGACGGCTTCGAGCGCGTGCCCCCGCAGGACCTGGCGGCCGAGCAGTCCGTCCTCGGCGGCATGCTGCTCTCCAAGGACGCCATCGCCGACGTCGTCGAGATCCTCAAGCCGGCCGACTACTACCGGCCCGCGCACGAGCTGGTCCACGGCGCGATCCTCGACCTCTACGCCCGCGGCGAGCCGGCCGACCCGATCACCGTCGCCGGCGAGCTGACCAAGCGCGGCGAGCTCCAGCGGGTCGGCGGGGCCGCCTACCTGCACACCCTGGTCAACTCCGTCCCGACCGCCGCCAACGCCGAGTACTACGCCCAGATCGTCCACGAGCGCGCCGTGCTGCGCCGCCTGGTCGAGGCCGGCACCCGGATCGCCGGCATGGGCTACGCGGCCGAGGGCGACGTCGACGAGATCGTCAACGCCGCCCAGGCGGAGATCTACGCCGTCACCGAGCAGCGCACCAACGAGGACTACGCGCCGCTCGCCGACATCATGGAGGGCGCCCTCGACGAGATCGAGGCGATCGGCTCCCGCAACGGCCAGATGTCCGGCGTGCCGACCGGCTTCGCCGACTTCGACCAGCTCACCAACGGCCTGCACCCCGGCCAGATGATCGTCATCGCGGCCCGACCCGCCATGGGCAAGTCCACCCTCGCGCTGGACTTCGCCCGGGCCTGCTCGATCCACCACAAGCTGCCGAGCGTGATCTTCTCGCTCGAAATGGGCCGCAACGAGATCGCCATGCGCCTGCTCTCCGCCGAGGCCCGGGTCGCGCTGCACCACATGCGCTCCGGCAACATGACGGACGACGACTGGACCAGGGTCGCCCGCCGGATGCCCGACGTCAGCGAGGCGCCGCTGTTCATCGACGACTCGCCGAACCTGTCGATGATGGAGATCCGCGCCAAGTGCCGCCGGCTCAAGCAGCGCAACGACATCAAGCTGATCGTCATCGACTACCTCCAGCTGATGCAGTCCGGCGGCTCCCGCCGGGCCGAGAACCGCCAGCAGGAGGTCTCGGACATGTCCCGTAACCTCAAGCTGCTGGCCAAGGAGCTGGAAGTCCCGGTCATCGCGCTCTCACAGCTGAACCGTGGCCCCGAGCAGCGCACCGACAAGCGGCCGATGGTCTCCGACCTGCGTGAATCCGGCTCGATCGAGCAGGACGCCGACATGGTCATCCTGCTGCACCGCGAGGACGCCTACGAGAAGGAGTCCCCGCGCGCGGGCGAGGCCGACCTGATCGTCGCCAAGCACCGAAACGGCCCCACCGCGACGATCACCGTCGCCTTCCAGGGCCACTACTCGCGCTTCGTCGACATGACCCGGGACTGACGGCCGCGGGCCCCGGCCCGGTCAGAGCGTCACCGTGGCGCGGAAGACGGTCGCCGCCGGGCCGGCGAGCCGGGTGGGGGCGCCGGTGGCGGGGAGGAACGCGGACTGGCCGCGGGCGAGGGTCAGGGCGGTGCCGTCCGCGGCGGTGAGGTGGGCGGTGCCCTCGGTGCAGAGCAGGATCTGCGGGGTGCGGCCGTCGATCTCGTACGCGGTGTCGGCCAGGGTGAAGCGGGAGAGCCGGAACTCGTCGATCGGGACGGGGTACAGCTCCTCGCCGGGGACGGCCCCGACCGGGCGCGGGTGCACCAGCTCGGGGGCGCAGGGCTCGAAGACGACGACCTTCAGCAGCTCGGGCACGTCGATGTGCTTGGGCGTGAGGCCCGCCCGCAGCACGTTGTCCGAGTTGGCCTGCAGCTCGACGCAGGCGCCGGACAGGTAGGCGTGCGGCACGCCGGCGCCCAGGTAGAGCGCCTCGCCGCTGTGCAGCCGGAAGTGGTTCAGCAGCATGCCGGCGATCACGCCGCGGTCCTCGGGGAAGTCCTTCGCGATCCGGGTGTACGGCGCGTACTCGCCCTCCGGGTCGGTGCGGCCCAGCGCCTCGACCGTCTCCCGGACGGTCCGCGCGGCGCTCTCCCCGTCCATGGTGAGCACGGCGGCCAGCGCGCCGCGCAGCGCCTCGGACTGGTCCTCGGCGGCCAGCAGCGCGATCACCGGGGCCAGCCCGGGCACCGCGAGGCCGGCCAGCAGACGGGCCGCGTCGGCGGGCCGGCGGAAGCCGCACAGGCCCTCGAACTCGCCCAGCGCGCACACCATTTCGGGCTTGTGGTTGTCGTCCCGGTAGCTGCGCTCGGGGGCGTCCAGCGGGATGCCGAGGGCGTTCTCGGCGGCGAACCCGGCCCGGGCCTGGGAGATCGTCGGGTGGGCCTGGATGGACAGCGGGATCCCCGCCGCGAGGACCTTGAACAGGAACGGCAGGGCCGGGCCGAACTTGGCCACGCTCGCCGCGCCCAGCTCGCCCCGCGGGTCGGCGGCGATCAGCTCGTCCAGCCGGCGCGGGCCGGCGCCGCGGTCGACCCGGGACGGGTCGCCGGGGTGGGCGCCCATCCACAGCTCGGCCTGCGGTTCGCCGGTGGGCTCCACTCCGAGCAGCTCGGGCAGGGCCGTGAGCGACCCCCAGGCGTACGGGCGGACGGTGTTGACGAGCCTGTCCATGCGCGCGGTCCTACTCCTTCGCTGACTGCCTCCGCCGGGCTGGGCGGGCGGGTGCCGGATCGCCGGGGCGGGCCCCGGCGGCGCGGGCGGTACGGGCGGTACGGGCAAGCGCCAGGGCAAGGGCATCGACCCTAGCCGACCGGTGTCCCGGACGGGGAAACGGCGGGTGTCCGGTGGGAGTGCCGAGGACGGACCGGCGGTTCCCGGGGGCGCGGTAGTAGGATGCCAGGACGCGGAAGTCTCCGCCCCGCGCGACAGTTCCCCACCGCGGCGATCGCCGGGGGGTCGGCGGCGGAACCGCGTTCCAGACTGCGGGAGCCGGTGTCCTGGCACTCCCCGCCATCGGCCGAGAGGTTTGTACGTGACCGTGAACCAGCGGAGTTTTGCTGATCTCGGCAGGGTTCTGGTGATCATCCCGACCTACAACGAGGCGGAGAACGTCCAGCGGATCGTCGGCCGGGTCCGCGCCGCCGTGCCCGAAGCCCACGTGCTGGTCGCCGACGACAACAGCCCGGACGGCACCGGCGAGCTGGCCGACAAGCTGGCCGCCGACGACGGCCACGTGCACGTCCTGCACCGCAAGGGCAAGGAGGGCCTGGGCGCCGCCTACCTCGCGGGCTTCCGCTGGGGCATCGACGAGGGCTACGACGTCCTGGTCGAGATGGACGCGGACGGCTCGCACCAGCCCGAGGAACTGGACCGGCTACTCGCCGCACTGCGCGGCGCCGACCTGGTGCTGGGCTCGCGCTGGGTGCCCGGCGGCCGGGTGGTGAACTGGCCGAAGTCCCGGCTGCTGCTCTCGCGCGGCGGCTCGACCTACTCGCGGCTGATGCTGGGCGTGCCGATCCGGGACGTCACCGGCGGCTACCGGGCCTTCCGCAAGGAGACCCTGCTGGGCCTGGGCATGGACGAGGTCGCCTCGGCCGGGTACTGCTTCCAGGTCGACCTGGCCTGGCGCACGGTGAAGGCCGGCTTCAAGGTGGCCGAGGTGCCGATCACCTTCGTCGAGCGCGAGCTGGGCGCCTCCAAGATGAGCCGCAACATCGTGGTCGAGGCGCTGTGGCGGGTGACGTCCTGGGGCGTCGCCGACCGGGTGGCCAAGCTGCGCGGGGGCGCGAAGCAGCGCTGATCCGATCGTGCGCGATCGTGCGAAGGGCCCGTCCACCGGTTTCCGGCGGACGGGCCCTTCCGCGTGCCGCGCCGTGCCGTGCCCGGGTCGAGGCCGCGGCGGTGTGAGCCGACCGTCACGACCCGTCTGGCGCGCCTCGCTCGCGATCGGTCGCCGGTGCTCCCATGCTGTAGGGCGCAGCACGTCCGACCGCGAACAGAGGGAGCAGCCCGTGACGTCGTCCCCGCCCGAGGAGAGCGCCGACGCGGACGGGGTGGACGCCGAGCCCGCCGCGGCCGGCGCCGCCCCGGAGGCCGAGCGGCCCGCCCGGCCGCTGGAGGTCGCCGTCTTCACCGGCCCCGAGTCGGCCTTCTTCGCCACCTCCACGCTGATCCTCGGCGAGCACGCGGCGATCCTGGTGGACGCCCAGCTCACCCGCAGCGCCGGACGGGAACTGGCCGAATGGGTCGCCGGCAAGGGGCGGCGGCTGCTCGCCATCGTCGTCACCCACCAGCACCCCGACCACTACTTCGGCGCCGAGGAGGTGCTGAAGCTCTTCCCCGAGGCCCGGCTGCTGGCCGCGCCGGCGGTGGTCGAGGGCATCCGGCGCACCGCCGCCGCCAAGGTCGCCCAGTGGAAGCCGGTCTACGGCGACGACATCCCGGACCACCCGCTGGTCCCCGCCCCGCTGCTGCCGCAGCCGCTGATGCTCGACCGGCAGGTCATCCCGGTGCTGCTGCTCGGGCAGGGCGACTGCGGGAACTCCACCGTCGTCCACGTACCGAGCGTCCGCACGGTGATCGCCGGGGACTTCGCCTACAACGGCACCCACGTGTGGACGGCCGACACCACCCCCGCGCAGCGCACCACCTGGGGGCACAACCTCGACCGGATCGCCGACCTCGACGTGGACCGGGTGATCGCCGGGCACCGCGCCCCCGAGCAGGGCGACGACGCCGCCCGGGTGCTCGCCTTCACCGGCGAGTACCTGCGGGACTTCGACCGGCTGCTGGCCGAGCACCCGGACGACGCGGAGGCGTTGACCGCCGCGATGAACGAGCGGTACGGGGAGCTGACGCTGCCGACCGTCCTGGAGCTGGGCGCGGCGGCGGCGACCGCCGCCCGGGAGGACCAGGGGGACGAGGAGGGCCGGGAGGACACCGTGGACCCGGAGGACACCGTGGAGATCTCCCCGGAGGACCTCGCGTAGCCGGGCGGGATACTGGCCGCATGACGCCGTACGACGTGATCGTCCCGGCGGGCGGCGCCGCCCGCCGGCTCGGCGGGGCCGACAAGCCCGGCCTGACCGTGGGCGAGCGCAGCCTGCTCGACCGGGTGCTCGCCGCCTGCGCGGGCGCCCGCACCACCGTGGTGGTCGGCCCGGCCCGGCCGACCGGGCGGGCCGACGTCCGCTGGACCAGGGAGCAGCCGCCCGGCGGCGGGCCGGTCGCCGCCGTCGCGGCCGGGCTCGACCTGGTCACCGCCGACACCGTGCTGCTGCTCGCCGCCGACCTGCCCTTCCTGGACCGGCGGACGGTGGACCGGCTCGCCACCGCCCTCGACGAGGCCGGGGAGCACGCGGACGCCGCCGTCCTGGTCGACGCCGGCGGACGCGACCAGCCGCTCGCCGCCGCCTACCGCACCGCCCCGCTGCGCGCCGCCCTGGCCGCCCTCGGCGACCCGGCCGGGCTCCCGCTGCGCCGCCTCACCGGCGGGCTGGCCCGGGTGCTGGTGGCCGACACCGACAACGTCGCGTACGACTGCGACACCTGGGAGGACCTGGAGCAGGCCCGGGAACGGGACCGGCGGCAGGACTGAGACCCGGTCGGGGCCGAGGGGCGGTTCCGAGGGGCGGTTCACGGCCCCGGCGCGGGCGCCGTGAGCGAATCGACGCGCACCGCACACGGGGCGAACACGTCGGGGAAACCGCCGATCGGGCAGCATGGGCGCATGGAGCGCACGCTGGATGACTGGATCGCCGAGGTCAACGCCGACCTGGGCATCGACCTGGACGTGGACGTCCGGGGCCTGCTCGACGTGGCCCGGGTGGTCGCGCACGGGGTGGAGCGGCCCGCCGCGCCGCTGACCGCCTTCCTGATCGGCTACGCCGCCGCCCAGCAGGGCGGCGGGCCGGAGGCCGTCGCCGAGGCGGCCCGGCGGACGGTGGCGCTCGCCGAGCGGTGGACCGCCGCGGCCGGACCGGGCGAGCCGTGAGCACGGTCGGGCAGACCGCGATGGCCGCACCGCACGCGGGCCCCGGGGTGCTCGGCTGGCCGCAGGCCCGCGAGGCCGCGCGGCGGGCCGGGCTGCGCCCGCTGCCCGCGCTCGGTCTGCCGCTGGCCGAGGCGCTGGGCCACACCCTCGCCGAGCCGCTCACCGCGCTGACCGACCTGCCCGCCTTCGACACCTCCGCGATGGACGGCTGGGCGGTCGCGGGGCCCGGCCCCTGGCGGGTGGCCGGGCGGGTGCTGGCCGGCCGCACCGAGGTGGCGCCGCTGGACGACGGGGCCGCCGTGGAGATCGCCACCGGTGCCCAACTGCCGCCCGGCGCCACGGCGGTGCTGCGCCGCGAGCACGGCCGCGTCGACGGCACGCTGCTGCACGCGTGCGGGCCGACGCCGCTGACCACCGGTCAGGACGTCCGGCCGCGCGGTCAGGAGTGCCGCCGGGGCGAGGAGTTGCTGCCGGCCGGCGTGCCGGTCGGCCCGGCCGTGCTCGGCCTCGCCGCCGCCTGCGGCCACGACCGGCTGTCGGTCCACCGCCGTCCGGTGGTCCAGCTGCTCGTCCTCGGCGACGAGTTGCTCGCTTCCGGGGTGCCCCGGCCGGGCCTGGTCCGGGACGCGCTCGGGCCGCTGCTGCCGCCCTGGCTGCGGGCCGCCGGGGCCGAGGTGGCCGAAGTCCGAGGCGTGCGGGACGACTTCGGGCTGCTCCGGGACGCGCTGCGGCACTCCGGGGCCGACGTGGTGGTCACCACCGGGGGCACCGCGGCCGGGCCGGTCGACTTCCTGCACCGGGCCCTGGCCGAGGCCGGCGCCCGGCTGCTGGTGGACGGCGTGGCCGTCCGGCCGGGGCACCCGATGCTGCTGGCCGAACTCCCCGGGGGGCGGCACCTGGTGGGCCTGCCCGGCAACCCGCTGGCCGCCGTGGCCGGCATGGTCACGCTCGCCCTGCCGCTGCTGCGCGCCCGCAGCGGGCGCGGTGCCGAGAGCCCCGCCGCGGCGCCGGCCGCCGTCGCGCTGCCCGGGCACCCGGCGGACACCCGGCTGCTGCCCGTCCGCCGCGGCGCCGAGGGCGTCCGCCCGCTCGCCTTCGACGGCCCGGCGATGCTGCGCGGCCTGGCCCGGGCCGAGGCGCTGGCCGTGGTGCCGCCCGGCGGCGCCGCGGCGGGGGAGACCGTCGAGCTGGTGGAGGCTCCGTGAGTGCGCGAAGCGGGGCGGGAGCATGAGTCGCCTGCGACGAGCGGCCGCCGGGCCGGGGACGGATCCGTGGGCGGACGCCGGGATCGTGCTGCCCGCGCGGCGCGCCGAGCCCGCCGTCCGGCAGGTCGGCTCGCGGCTGCTGCTGGCGCTCGCCGTCCTGGTCGCCACCAGTGTGATCGTCTACCTCGACCGGGCCGGCTACCACGACAACGCGGGCGGCGAACTCAGCTTCCTGGACGCGGCGTACTACGCCACCGTCACGCTCTCCACCACCGGGTACGGCGACATCACGCCGTACAGCGACAGCGCCCGGCTCATCAACATCCTCGTCATCACCCCGCTGCGGGTGCTGTTCCTGATCATCCTGGTCGGCACCACGCTGGAGGTGCTGACCGAACGGACCCGCCTGCAATGGCGGTTGAACCGCTGGAGGTCCACCGTGCGCGAGCACACCGTCGTCATCGGGTACGGGACGAAGGGGCGCAGCGCCGTCGACACCCTGCTCGGGCAGGGGGTGAAGAAGGAGGAGATCGTCGTCGTCGACCCGCAGCGCAAGGCGGTCGAGCAGGCCTCGCAGCACGGCCTGGTCGGCGTGGTCGGCGACGCCACCCGCACCGACACCCTGGTCCGCGCGGCGCTGCCGGTGGCCGCCCGGGTGGTGGTCGCGCCCGAGCGGGACGACACGGCGGTGCTGATCACCCTGACGGCGCGCCAGTTGAACAAGACGGCCACCGTGGTGGCGGCCGTCCGGGAGGACGAGAACGCGCCGCTGCTGCGGCAGAGCGGTGCCGACGTGGTGGTCACCAGCTCCAGCTCGGCCGGGCGGCTGCTCGGCCTGTCGATGCTCAGCCCGCACGCCGGGGCGGTGATGGAGGACCTGCTGACGTACGGGCAGGGGCTGGACGTGGTGGAGCGCCCGGTCACCCGGGCCGAGGCCGGGCACGGCCCGCGCGACTGCGCGGACCTGGTGGTCGCGGTGGTGCGCGGGCGGCGGGTGCTCAACTACAACGAGCCGGAGGCGGCGGTGCTGCAGCTGACCGACCGGGTCATCGTCATCAGGGCGACCGGCGGCGGGGCCTGACGCGGGAACTGCCGTGCCGCGCAGTAGGTTCGGGGCATGCATGCGATGACGATTCCCGTACCCGGCGGTCCCGAGGCGCTCGTCTGGGCCGAGGTGCCCGACCCGGTGCCCGGCGAGGGCGAGGTCCTGGTCGAGGTGGCGGCCACCGCCGTCAACCGTGCCGACCTGCTCCAGCGGCAGGGCTTCTACAACCCGCCGCCCGGCGCCTCGCCGTACCCCGGGCTGGAGTGCGCGGGGCGGATCGTCGCGCTCGGGCCGGGGGTGTCCGGCTGGGCGGTCGGCGACGAGGTGTGCGCGCTGCTGGCCGGCGGCGGGTACGCGGAGCTGGTCCCGGTCCCGACCGGGCAGCTGCTGCCGATGCCGAAGGGTCTGGGCCCCGAGCAGGCCGCGGCGCTGCCGGAGGTGGCGTGCACGGTGTGGTCCAACGTCTTCCTGACCGCCCACCTGCGGCCCGGTGAGACGGTGCTGCTGCACGGTGGCGCCAGCGGGATCGGGACGATGGCGATCCAGCTGGCCAAGGCGGTCGGCGCGCGGGTCGTGGTCACGGCGGGCAGCCCGGAGAAGCTGGCCCGCTGCGTCGAGCTGGGTGCGGACGTCGCGATCGACTACCGCGAGCAGGACTTCGTCGAGGAGGTCCGCAAGGCCACCGGCGGGGCCGGGGCGGACGTCATCCTGGACATCATGGGCGCCAAGTACCTGCAGCGGAACGTCGAGGCGCTGGCGGTCAACGGACGGCTGGTGATCATCGGGCTGCAGGGCGGGGTGAAGGGCGAGCTCGACCTCAACCTGCTGCTGCGCAAGCGCGCCGCGGTGATCGCCACCAACCTGCGCGGGCGGCCGCTGGCGGAGAAGGCGGCGATCGTGGCGGCGGTGCGGGAGCACGTGTGGCCGCTGGTGGAGTCCGGGGTGGTGAAGCCGGTAGTGGACCGGGTGCTGCCGCTGGCCGAGGCCGGGGCCGGGCACCGGGTGCTGGAGGCGGGGGAGCAGGTCGGGAAGGTCGTGCTGCGACGGGCCTGAGGGCTGCGGGCCTGGGGGCTGCTGTCCTGCGGGCCTGAGCGCCCGAGCGCCTGAGGGCCCTCCGGGCGGGGGCCCGGGCCGAGGTCCGACATGCCCTTGTTGTCGGATTGTGTGAGGCTGGTCGCGAGCTGTCCCGCCGCCGACCCGCCCCCGGGCGCGGTCGGCCGTCGGAAGGACCTCCGACCGTGGCCGCACCTTCCCGCGCGTTCCGCGCGCACGCGCTCCTCGGGCCGCTGCCCGTTCCGCCGCACCACCGTCGCAACCGCCGTGGCCGCCGCTCCCGCCCGGACTCCCGTCCGAGCCGGGCGCGGCGGCTCCTCACGGCCACCGTGCTGGGGGTGACGCTGCCGCTGGCCGTCGTCTCGATCGCGGCGGCCGCGCCCTCGCCGGGGGCGGTGTCCGCTCCCGCCCCGGCGCCCTCGGGCGGGCCCCCGTCCGGGGCGGCCGCTCCGACCGCACCGGGGTCGGCACCCGCGCCCGGGCCCGCTCGGACCCCGGCCGCCGCGCCGCCGCAGCACCCCGTGCGTCCGCACCCGGAGGGCGTCGACCCCCGGGTGCTCCGGCACCGGCCCGGCTCGATGCCCGAGCGGGCCGAGGCCGCCGCCGAGCAGGCTCCCGAACAGGTGCCGGAGCTGGCGCCCGAGCAGGCCGCCGACCAGGGCGTCGAGCAGGCGCCGGACCAGGCGGCGGAGGACGACCCGGGCGACCCGGACGCGGCTTCGCCCACCGGCGACCCGGCCTCGGAGAGCGTTCCGGTGGCCTCCGGCCAGACCGTCGCGGCCATTGCCGCGCCCGTCGTGCTGCCGGCCCGCTGGCAGGACGCGTCCACGGTGCAGCTGCCGCTGGGCGTCGGGCTGGGCCTGATCGGCTGCGGCGTGGGCCTGGTCGGGCTGCGGCTGCGGCGCGGCTAGGGCCTGCGGGCGGCGGCGCGGTCCTCCGGCCCGGGGTGTTCGACGGCCGCCGCGGTGCGGCCGCGCGGGATCTGAGTACCCGTACGGATTCCGGTCCGCGCCCGGTGGGCGTACCGTCGTGCGGGGTGGCGCAGGCCGGCGGGACGCACGGGGGCTTCCGCCCGACCAACCCCAGTGAGAGAGAATGTTGTTCATGACGAATCCGATGAACGAGCGCCCGTCCCAGGAGCCCTTCCGGGCCGCCGGCGGGCAGTCGCAGGACGGCCAGAAGGTGCTGATCGTCGGACCGGACGGGCTGCCCGTGGGCCAGGGGTTCGCCGCCGCGGACGACGGGGACGACGAGGGCGACCTGCCCCGCGAGCTCCCGGTGACCGAGATGGTCGAGCAGCCGGCCAAGGTCATGCGCATCGGCAGCATGATCAAGCAGCTGCTGGAGGAGGTCCGGATGGCGCCCCTCGACGAGGCGAGCCGGGCCCGGCTGAAGGACATCCACGCCAGCTCGATCAAGGAGCTGGAGCTCGGGCTGGCCCCCGAGCTGGTCGCCGAGCTGGAGCGGCTGTCGCTGCCGTTCACCGAGGACTCCATCCCGACCGAGGCCGAGCTGCGGATCGCCCAGGCCCAGCTGGTCGGCTGGCTGGAGGGCCTGTTCCACGGCATCCAGACCGCCCTGTTCGCGCAGCAGATGGCGGCCCGGGCGCAGCTGGAGCAGATGCGCCGGGCGCTGCCGCCCGGTCTGCACGGGGGCGAGGCGGACGAGGACGAGTCGGGCCAGGGCCGCGGCATCCGTTCCGGCCCGTACCTGTAGGCGCCACCGCCGCGGCCGCCGACCCGCCACCGGGGGGTGGCGTACGGTCCCGGGCCGGGTGCGGCCCCCGGGGCCGTTCGACGTCGGCGCGAGCCGCTACTCTGACCCCTGTCGCAGGCCGAATCCGCCGCGACAGGGGTCTGCCGGGCCAGCGGGCCGGGCCCATCACGCACGGACGAGAGACCGAACGTCACGGTCGCGGCACCGCGCCGCGCCGAGGGGGAGCAGAGGACCATGAGCGAGCACGGCAACGCGGCGGTCGAGGGCTTCTCCCTGGGCAACGGCCGCTATGTGCTGCAGCGGCTGCTGGGCGAGGGCGGCATGGCCTCCGTGCACCTCGCCTACGACAGCGTGCTGGGCCGGCAGGTCGCGCTGAAGAGCATGCACAGCGACCTGGGCCGGGACGACTCGTTCAAGGAGCGGTTCCGCCGCGAGGCCCAGGCCGTGGCCCGGCTCGAGCACCCGAACATCGTCACGGTGTACGACAGCGGCGAGGACGTCGCCGCGGACGGCTCCAGCACGCCGTACATCGTCATGCAGCTGATCGACGGCAAGGGCCTGCGGGAGTCGATCAACGACGCGGTCGCCCAGCAGGGCGCGATGCCGACCGAGGAGGCCCTGCGGGTCACCGTCGGCGTGCTGAACGCGCTGGAGGCCTCGCACGACATGGGCCTGGTGCACCGCGACATCAAGCCCGGCAACGTCATGTTCGACCGCAAGGGCAACGTCAAGGTCATGGACTTCGGCATCGCCCGGGCGCTGGAGTCCGGCGTCACGTCGATGACGCAGACCGGCATGGTGGTCGGCACCCCGCAGTACCTCTCGCCCGAGCAGGCGCTCGGCAAGCCGGTGGACGCCCGCTCCGACCTGTACTCGGTCGGCGTGATGCTCTTCGAGATGCTCACCGGGCAGCTGGTCTTCGACGGCGACTCGGCCTTCTCGATCGCCTACAAGCACGTCCAGGAGGAGCCGTCCGCGCCCTCCGCGGTCAACCGGGCGGTCACCCCCGAGGTGGACGCCTACGTCGCCAAGGCGCTGCGCAAGGACCCGGCGCACCGGTTCCAGAGCGCGGCGGAGATGCGGGACGAGGCCGAGCGGCTGATCGAGGCCGCCAAGGGCGGCGGCAGCGGGCGCGGGCTGCAGGCCAGCACCCCGCTGGTGATCGGGGAGGGCCCGCGCTCGGCGCACGCCGCGCCGCACGCCCCGCAGACGCCGCAGCCGTTCCCGGGGCAGCAGTACCAGACCCCGCCGCCGGCGTACCAGACCCCGGCCCCGCAGGCGCCGCACACCCCGCAGCCGCAGTACCTGCAGCAGGGCGGGCAGCCGCGGCCGCAGTACCAGACCCCGCCGCCGGCGTACCAGACCCCGCGCCCGCAGTTCCCGCAGCCGGCGCACACCCCGCCGCCGCGGCCGATGCCGCCGTACCAGCAGCCGAAGCCCTCCGGCGGCGGCTGCTCGACGGCCGCGGTGGTGATCGCGATCATCGTCGGCGTGCTGGTGCTGGCCGGGATCATCATCGCGATCGTGGTCAACAAGGCGCAGGAGAAGACCGGCGGCAAGGTCGGGCACGCCGCTCCGCCGGCGGCCGTCCTGGTCCTGGACGCCCCGACTGACCGGAATGCCCTGATCTGACGGTCTCCGCCGGATTCGGGCGTGCTACGCACCCTCTCCGGAAGCGGTAGCGTTCGGGGATACGCAAGCGACAGGGCACCGCGATCCGAGCGAACGCCCGGGGCGAGGAGCGATGGCACAGACGCAGCAGCCGGACGACGGCGGTGCCCGGGCGGACGGTGGGACCGGCGGGACGCCGAGGTTCCCCCAGCCCGGGAGCGGCGGGCCGCAGACCCCGGGCCGCGGCACCTCCGCCCCGATAGGCACGGTCGGTGACGGCCGCTACCGGCTGACCCACCGGCTCGGCCGGGGCGGCATGGCCGAGGTGTTCGCCGCCGAGGACATCCGGCTGGGCCGCACGGTGGCGGTCAAGCTGCTGCGCGGCGACCTGGCCCAGGACGAGGTCGCCCGGCTGCGCTTCACCCGCGAGGCGCACGCCGTCGCGGCGCTCAACCACCACTCGATCGTCTCGGTCTACGACACCGGCGAGGAGTACGTCGGGGACGAGTCCACGCCGTACATCGTGATGGAGCTGGTCGAGGGCCGCACCGTCCGCGAGCTGCTGGTGGACGAGGAGGCGCCGCCGGTCGACCAGGCGCTGATCATCATCGCCGGGGTGCTGGAGGCGCTCGCCTACAGCCACCGGCACGGGATCGTCCACCGCGACATCAAGCCCGCCAACGTGATCATCACCAACACCGGCGCGGTCAAGGTGATGGACTTCGGCATCGCCCGGGCGCTGACCGGCGGGGCCACCACGATGACCCAGACCGGCATGGTCATGGGCACCCCGCAGTACCTCTCGCCCGAGCAGGCGCTCGGCAAGCCGGTCGACCACCGCTCCGACCTGTACGCGGCCGGCTGCATGCTCTACGAGCTGCTCGCGCTGCGCCCGCCGTTCACCGGCGACACCCCGCTCTCGGTGGTCTACCAGCACGTCCAGGACATGCCGGTGCCGCCCTCGCAGGCCAACGGCCGGGTGCCGGCCAACCTCGACCCGCTGGTGCTGCGCTCGCTCGCCAAGAACCCGGACGACCGCTTCCAGGACGCCGACGAGTTCCGCGCGCACGTCCAGCACGCGCTGCGCGAGATGCACGGCGCCGGCCCCGGCTGGGTCGGCGACACCGGTGCCACCCAGGTGCTGCGGCCCGCCGACGAGACCGCGGCCACCGCGGCCTTCGGCGCGCTCGGCGCCGGCGACCGGACCTCGGTGCTGCCCTACTCCACCCCGGGCGGCCCGCACACCCCGGCGACGCCGTACCCGGGGGCCGGCGGCGGCCCGTACGGCGGTGGCGGCGCCGGCGGCGGAGACCACGAGGACGACGGCCGGCGGCGGCGCGGGCCGTGGGCCTGGGTGGCCGGCGCGGCCGCCGTGCTGCTCGCGGCCGGGATCGGCATGGCGGCGGCGTTCGGCGGCGAGGACAAGGGCACGAACACGCCCACGCCCCCCGCCTCGGTGGTCAGCACGACCGAGTCCACCGCGCCGACCCCGACCGGGTCGCAGAGCCAGCAGCCCACCACGCCCGCCACCAAGAAGTCGCAGCCGCCGACCGACAACGGCAGCTACGGCGGGACCGGCAGCGGCAACAACATGTCGCCGTCGCCGCGGCACACCCGGGAGCCGTCGCCGACCGCGACCGCCACCCACACGCCGACCGCCACCTCGTCGGCCACGGCCACGGGCGGGGCGACCTCGGCGCCGTCGACGCCGAGCGGGGGCGGCACGGCCTCCAACCCGCCGCCGCTGCCCACGGCGACGAGCAAGCCGACGCTCCCTGGGACCGGCAACTGACGGGTCAGTTGGCGAAGGCGTCCAGGACCTGCTCGTACTCCTGGCACCACCACGCCAGCTGGCCCGCCGAGGCGGGGTAGAGCGGGTCGGCCCGGTGGTCGGCCCGCTGGTAGCGCCACTGCAGCATCCAGAAGTCGTTCAGCCGCTCCCACCAGACCCGGTGGGCGGCGGCGGCCAGGTGCTCGGCGGTGGCGGCGCCGGTCGCCCGGTACGCCTGCGAGTAGCGGCGGACCCGGACCAGGTCGAGCACGCCGGACGCCCGGTCGTTGAACAGCAGGGTGGCGGCGCGGACGGCCTCCTCGGCGCGCGGCTGCGGGCCGAGCTTGTCCCAGTCCAGCACCGCCGCCACCGGTCCGCCGTCCCCGGCCGCGTCCCCGTCCGGGCCGGGGCCGTACAGCAGGTTGAGCCCGTGGAAGTCGCCGTGGGTCCAGCCGGTGGGCGGGGCGGCCTGCGGGGCCGGGCGGCGGTGGGCGTGTTCGGCGAGCAGTTCCAGCCGTTCCGTCAGGCGGCGGGCGGCCAGTGCGTCCAGGTCGCCGTGCGGGCGGTGCTCGCGGGCGCGGCGGCGCAGGTCGCGGGCGAGGTCGGCGCTGTCGGCCGGGTCGGCGCTGCGGTAGCCGGCGGGCTGGTCGAGCGGGGTGCACACGTCGTCGAGGGCGCCGTGCAGGTGGCCGAGCAGCGTGCCGAGCGCGTCGCACCGCGCCGGGGTCAGCTCGGTGCCGTGCCGGTGCCGGCCGTCGACCCAAGGGAACAGGGCGAACAGCCGGCCGTCCAGGGCGGCCACCGTGGCGGAGCTCCCGGTGCGGCTCAGCGGGGGTGCGACGGGCAGCCCGAGGGCCTGCAGGTCGGCCATCGCCCGGTGGTGGGCGAGGATCTTCGGGCGGGCGGCGGTGGCGGCGTCGACGTAGCACTTGAGGAAGTACGGGCCGGACTCCGCGGTGATCCGGTACCCCCGGTTCAGCAGACCCTCGGCGACCGGCTCGGCGGTCAGCAGGCGACCCACCGGGTAGCGGTCCAGGACCTCGGCGAGTGCGGCGTGCGGGACGGGCGGGCTGAGGGTTCCCATCGGTGGGGCGGAGAGATCGGGACGGGCCGGGGCACAGGCGAGGGTCTGGCTGAAAGTCACAGCCAGAGGTTATGGCCACCCGGTTGGGGTCCTTGACAAACTGTCAGATCTGTGAAGCGGTCCGATCAGTGCTGGTGGTCGGCCTGCCGCCGGGCGACGAAGGCCGCTGCCTGGGTCCGCCGCTCCATGCCCATCTTGGCGAGCAGACTGGAGACGTAGTTCTTCACCGTCTTCTCGGCCAGGTGCAACTCGTTGCCGATCTGACGATTGGTCATCCCCTCGCCGATCAGGTCGAGGATCCGCCGCTCCTGCCGGGTGAGCTGGGCCAGCCGTTGGTCCTCCTTCTCGCCGCCGTCGCGCAGCCGGGCGAGCACCCGGCTGGTGGCGACCGGGTCGAGCAGCGAGCGGCCGGCCGCGACATCCCGGACGGCGGTGATCAGGTCGGTGCCGCGGATCGCCTTCAGGACGTAGCCGGAGGCGCCCGCCATGATCGAGTCGAACAGCGCCTCGTCGTCCGAGAACGAGGTCAGCATGAGGCACTTGAGCTCCGGCATCCGGGACCGCACCTCGCGGCACACCTCGACCCCGTTGCCGTCCGGCAGCCGGACGTCCAGCACCGCGACGTCGGGGTGGACCGCCGGGATCCGGGACAGCGCCTCGGCGGCCGTGCCGGCCTCGCCGACCACCTCGATGTCGTCCTCGACCGAGAGGAGATCGTGTACGCCCCGCCGGACCACCTCGTGGTCGTCGAGCAGGAATACCCTGATATGTCCGTTCTGAGTCACGCCCAAAGCCTCCCATATCACCGTACGGCAGACCTATCGCCCGGTCCCCGGCACCGGCGGGATCCGGCCACACTCGACCGAAACCGATACCGAGAACCCCCTTACGTACGGGCGTCCGCCCGGATAGCGTGCGCTGGTGTCCTGAAGGCGCTCGAAATGAGAGCTGCGTCACGCCGACCGTCACCCCCACCCTTCCGACGGCGAGCCGAACGCGGCACCCTCGGGGTTGTGGACCCCGAACAAGTAGGACGTCCTAGCGCAAAAGCGCCGTGGGCGGACGCTGGGTAACGTTCTCGTGCGGGAGCGCCGTCGGATCAGGATCACCACCTGCCACGCAGTAGGTGCGCACACCCACGCGCGCCCCGCGAGGCGGTGACCGGACCGGTCACCGGCGACCCCGGGCGGCCGGACAGACCGAGGAGTGAACGTGACCGTCAAAAGCACGGCGAGGACCCGCAAGAAGGCGGCCCCCGCTGTCCCTGACACCCTCCGCGCCACGGGTACGGACGCCCAGCCGGAGCTCGTCCAGCTGCTCACGCCGGAAGGCGAGCGGGTCGAGCACCCGGAGTACCCCCTCACCGTGACCCCGGAGGAGCTGCGCTCCCTCTACCGCGACCTGGTGCTGGTGCGCCGGTTCGACGGGGAGGCCACCGCGCTCCAGCGCCAGGGCGAGCTCGGCCTGTGGGCCTCGCTGCTCGGCCAGGAGGCGGCCCAGGTCGGCTCCGGGCGCGCCATGCGCACCGGCGACTACGCGTTCCCCACGTACCGCGAGCACGGCGTGGCCTGGTGCCGCGACGTCGACCCGCTGAACCTGCTCGGCATGTTCCGCGGCGTGAACCACGGCGGCTGGGACCCGAACGAGAAGAACTTCCACCTGTACACCATCGTGATCGGCTCGCAGACCCTGCACGCCACCGGTTACGCGATGGGCATCACCAAGGACGGCGCCGACGACGCGGTGATCGCGTACTTCGGCGACGGTGCCTCCAGCCAGGGCGACGTCAACGAGGCCTTCACCTTCGCCTCGGTCTACAACGCCCCCGTGGTGTTCTTCTGCCAGAACAACCAGTGGGCGATCTCCGAGCCCACCACCACCCAGACCAAGATCCCGCTGTACCGCCGCGCCTCCGGCTTCGGCTTCCCGGGCGTGCGGGTCGACGGCAACGACGTGCTGGCCTGCCTCGCGGTCACCCGCTGGGCGCTCGACCACGCCCGCAGCGGCAACGGCCCGGTGCTGATCGAGGCCTTCACCTACCGGATGGGCGCGCACACCACCTCCGACGACCCCACCCGCTACCGGCTCGCCGAGGAGACCGAGGCCTGGAAGGCCAAGGACCCGATCCTGCGGCTGCGCACCCTCCTGGAGAAGGAGGGCCTGGCGGACGAGGAGTTCTTCGCCGCCGTCGACGCCGAGAGCGAGCAGTTGGGGCTGCGGGTGCGCGAGGGCGTGCGCAGCATGCCGGACCCGGACCCGACGCTGATCTTCGACCACGTGTACAGCGAACCGCACGCGCTGGTCGATGAGGAACGGGCCGAGTACGTCGAGTACGCGGCCTCCTTCGAGGCGGGGGAGAAGCACTGATGGCCGGCCAGCTCAGCATCGCCAAGGCGCTCAACGGGGCGCTGCGCAAGTCGCTGGAGAACGACCCGAAGACCGTCCTGATGGGCGAGGACATCGGCAAGCTCGGCGGCGTCTTCCGGATCACCGACGGCCTGCAGAAGGACTTCGGCGAGGACCGGGTCATCGACAGCCCGCTCGCCGAGTCCGGCATCGTCGGCACCGCGATCGGCCTCGCGCTGCGCGGCTACCGCCCGGTCGTGGAGATCCAGTTCGACGGCTTCGTCTACCCGGCCTTCGACCAGATCGTCTCCCAGCTGGCCAAGATGCACGCCCGTGCGCTGGGCCACGTCAAGATGCCGGTCACCGTCCGCATCCCCTACGCGGGTGGAATCGGCGCGGTCGAGCACCACAGCGAGTCGCACGAGGCGTACTTCGCGCACACCGCCGGCCTGCGGGTGGTCAGCCCGTCCAACGCGCACGACGCGCACTGGATGCTGCGCCAGGCCATCGAGTCCGACGACCCGGTGATCTTCCTGGAGCCCAAGCGCCGCTACTGGGACAAGGGCGAGGTCGGCGACGCCGCCGACCTGGGCCTGCACGACGCCCGGATCGTCCGCGCCGGCACCGACGCGACGCTGATCGCGTACGGCCCGATGGTGAAGACCTGCCTGGAGGCCGCCGCGGCCGCCGAGGAGGACGGCCGCCGCCTGGAGGTCGTCGACCTGCGCTCGCTCTCCCCGGTGGACTTCCGCACCCTGGAGGAGTCGGTCAAGCGCACCGGCCGGGCGATCGTGGTGCACGAGGCGCCGGTCTTCCTGGGCATGGGCGCCGAGCTCGCCGCCCGGCTGACCGAGAAGTGCTTCTACCACCTGGAGGCACCGGTCCTGCGGGTCGGCGGCTACTACGCGCCGTACCCGCCGTCCCGCGTCGAGGAGGCCTTCCTCCCCGACCTTGACCGCGTGCTCGACGCCGTCGACCGCGCGCTCGCGTACTGATCCCGGGGAGCGCAGATGACCACCGCAGTTCGCTCGCTCCGCGAGTTCAAGATGCCCGACGTGGGCGAGGGCCTCACCGAGGCCGAGATCCTCAGCTGGTACGTCAAGCCCGGTGACACCGTCACCGACGGGCAGGTCGTGTGCGAGGTGGAGACCGCCAAGGCGGCGGTCGAGCTGCCGATCCCGTTCAACGGGGTCGTCGAGCAGCTCTTCTTCCCCGAGGGCGCGACGGTCGACGTCGGCACCGTGATCATCTCGGTCGCGGTCGCCGGCGAGGCGGGGGCCGCTCCGGTCGCTGCTCCGGCTGCTCCGGCCGCCGCACCCGCTGCCGCTGCCGCGCCCGCCGCACCGGCCGAGCCGGAGCGCCGGGAGGTGCTGGTCGGGTACGGCCCGCGCACCGGCGGCACCCAGCGCCGGGCCCGCCGCACCACGACGACCACGGTCGCCGCGGCGCCCGCCGCGCCGGTCGTTCCCGCCGCCCCGGCGGCGCCGGTCGCCCCGGTCGCCCCGGTCGTTCCGGTGGCCGAAGTGCCGGTCGGCGAGCGGCCGTTGGCCAAGCCGCCGGTCCGCAAGCTGGCCAAGGACCTCGGCGTCGACCTCCGCGCGGTCACTCCGACCGGCGCGGGCGGCGTGATCACCCGCGAGGACCTGCACGCCTTCGCCGCGGCCCAGGCCGCGCCGGCGGCCGTGCCCGCTCCGGCCGTCGAGGCCGAGGCGGTCGCCGCGGTCGAGGCGCCGGTGGCGCTGCCGGTCTCCGCCGCCGGTGACGTCCGGGTGCCGATCAAGGGCGTCCGCAAGGCGACCGCGCAGGCGATGGTGGCCTCGGCCTTCACCGCCCCGCACGTCACCGAGTTCGTCCAGGTCGACGTGACCCGCACGATGAAGTTCGTCCGCCGGCTCAAGGAGAGCGGCGAGCTGGGCCGGGACGTCCGGGTCAGCCCGCTGCTGCTCGTCGCCAAGGCGCTGCTCACCGCGATCAAGCGGCACCCCGAGATCAACGCGCAGTGGGACGAGGCGGCCCAGGAGATCGTGGTCAAGGGCCAGGTGAACCTCGGCATCGCCGCGGCCACCCCGCGCGGCCTGATCGTCCCGAACATCAAGGACGCCGGGTCCAAGACCCTCGCGGGCCTGGCCGTCTCGCTCGGCGAGCTGGTCGAGACCGCCCGCCAGGGCAAGACCTCGCCGGCCGACATGCAGGGCGGCACCGTCACCATCACCAACGTCGGCGTCTTCGGCGTCGACACCGGCACCCCGATCCTCAACCCGGGCGAGGCCGCGATCCTCGCCTTCGGCGCGGTCCGGGAAATGCCGTGGGTGCACAAGGGCAAGGTCGTCCCGCGCCAGGTGACCACGCTGGCGCTCTCCTTCGACCACCGCCTGGTCGACGGCGAGCTCGGCTCCAAGGTGCTGGCCGACGTGGCCGGCCTGCTGGAGCAGCCGAAGCGGCTGATCACCTGGGGCTGACGGCCCCGGAGGAACGACCGAGGGGGCCCCGGTCCGCACCGCCGTGCGGACCGGGGCCCCTTCGTCGTACCCGGCCGCCGGCTACCGCTGGGGACGGAGCCGGCGGACGGCGATCAGGACGCCGGCGCCCAGGGCGAGCAGCACGGCGGAGGAGACGGCGAGGAAGGTGTTGTTCTCGGCGGCGCCGGTGTGCGCCAGCTCGGGGGTGCCCGCCGGCGCGGTGGTGGCCGGCGCGGCGGTCGGGGTGGCGGCCGGGGCCTTGGCGGGCTCTGCGGCCTTGGCGGCGGGGGCCGGGGTCCTGTCGGCGGCGGGCTCGGCCGGAGCGGGCTTGGCGGGCTTCTTGGTGGCCTCGGGCTTGGCCGGGGCGGCGGGCGCGGTCCTGGGGTGGGTGACCTTCACGGTGCGGAAGTCCCAGGACTCCAGCGTGGCCTTGTCGTTCCGGGCGTCCGTCACCAGGTTCAGCGAGGTCAGGCCCTTCGGGGCGTCGGGGGAGAGGGAGACCCGGAACATGAAGTTGGCGGCCCGGCCGTTGGACAGGGGCTGCGCCAGCGAGTCGGTGTCGACGTCGATCCCGATGCAGTCCACGTCGAGGTCCAGCGACTTCCAGGCGCCGTGCTGCATGACCTGGACACGGAGGTCCTTGGTGCGCAGGGGGACGCCCTGGGTGGCGGACGCCAGGGCGAAGTTCGGCGCGGTCCTGGCGACGTCGGCCCCGGTGAAGTTGGCGATCGACAGGCCGAACTCGGTCCAGCTGCCGTCCGCGGCGACGCTGTTGGAGTCGAAGGTCCGGAAGTCCGCGGACGGGACGGTCGGCTTCTCGACCTTGTGCGGGGTGCCGTACCGGGCGTCGCCGCAGGCCCAGGCGCTGCCGGCGCCGAGGACCTGGACGCCGCCGGCGAGGACGACGGTGGTGGCGAGGGCGGCGAGGCCGCGGCGGGCGGAGCGGGCGCGGTCGTTCTTCGCGAAACGGGTGATAGCGGACGTGCGCATGACGTGACTCCCCAGGGTCATGTGACTGACGGTGTGTGGTGAAGACGACCGGCCCCGCTCCTCCTGAGCGGAAGCGCCCCCCGGCTCTGCCGGTCTCGCTCTCCGTGCCTTCACCCTGATGGACGTCCATCCCCGCCGGGGGTTGCAGGTGGGTTGAAAAGTTTTTTCGGGAGTCTTCGAGCGGGCTTCGGGATACTGCCGGAATGACGGATGAACTGACGATCCGACCGAGGACGACGCCGGTCGGGAACGGGGAACGTCGGTCGCTGCGACGGGACGTGTCGGGGCCGGCCCTGCTGGCCGGGCTGGTGTGCGTCGCGGTGTCCTTCTCGGGGCCGCTGGTGGTGGTGCTCGCGGCGGCGAAGGCCGGGCGGCTGGACGAGGCGCACACCGCGTCCTGGATCTGGGCGGTGGCGATCGGCAGCGGGGTGAGCGGCTTCGCGCTGAGCTGGTGGACCCGGACACCGGTGGTCACCGCCTGGTCGACCCCGGGCGCCGCGCTGCTGGTGACCAGCCTCGGCTCCTACCCGTACCGGGAGGCGGTGGGGGCGTTCCTGGTGAGCGCGGTGGTGGTGACGCTGTTCGGGGTCACCGGCTGGTTCGGCCGGCTGATCGCCGCCGTGCCGGTGGGGATCGTGAACGCGATGCTGGCCGGCATCCTGTTCTCCTTCGGCGCCGGGATCTTCGGCGCCGTGCACAGCGCCCCGGTGCTGGTGGTGGGCGCCTTCGCCGCCTTCCTGCTGGCCAAGCGCCTCGCGCCCCGGTACGCCGTCCCGGTCGCGCTGCTGGCCGGCGGGGTGCTGGCGGCGCTCACCGTCGGGCTCCCGCTGCACCTGGGCTCGGGCGGGCCGACCGTGCCGGTGCTCACGGCGCCGGCGTTCTCCGGCGCGGCCCTGGTCGGGCTGGCGCTGCCGCTCACGATCGTCGTGCTGGCCTCGCAGAACGCGCCGGGCCTCGGGGTGATGCGGGCCTTCGGCTACCGGGCGGACGACCGGCTGCTGATCGGCTCCACCGGCGCGATGTCGCTGCTGATGGCGCCGTTCGGCTCGCCCGGGGTGAACCTGGCGGCGATCACGGCGGCGATCTGCTCGGGCCCGGAGGCCCATCCTGACCCGAGCCGCCGGTATGTCGCGGGGATGTCCTCGGGTGTGGGGTACGTGCTGGTGGGCAGCTTCGGCGGGGTGCTGGTGAGCCTGTTCACCGGGCTGCCGAAGGAACTGGTCGCGGTGATCGCCGGGGTCGCGCTGCTCGCCTCGCTGCAGGGCAGCCTGGCGGCGGCGGTCGCGGAGGAGCGCGGGCGGGACGCGGCGGTGGTGACCTTCCTGGCGAGCGCCTCGGGGATGAGCCTGTTCGGCATCGGCTCGGCGTTCTGGGGGCTGCTCTTCGGGCTGGGGACGCACCTGGTGCTGGACTACCGGAGGAAGTGAGCGGGGGAGAGGTTGGTATGACTGGCAGGATCCGGATCGTTCGGCCAGGTCGGTGACATTTGCGTCGTCCGGTAGGGGCGACACGCCGGGCCGGGTACGTCTCCGCTCCCCCACCCGGGCGACACCGGGTGACCGGAACCCCGAGGACGCACCCGTATGCCGCCTGGCAACCCTGGCCGTCTCGTCCGGAGTCTGGCCGCCCTGGTCCTGGTGTCCACCGCCGTACTCCCGGCCGCGCTGGAGCTGGCCGGCCCGTCGCCGTTCGGGGTGATCGGGCCGGGCGCCCCCGCGGACCGGGCCGCGCCGCCGCACCAGGCGCTGCGCGCCGACCTGCGGGCCCCGGCCGCCGCCCCCACCTTCGACATACGCCGCACCGGGGACCCGGCCAACCGGATCACCCTGGTCCTGCTCGGCGACGGCTACACCGCCGCCGACCAGGAGCTGTTCCGCCAGCAGGCCGACAAGGCCTGGCACGCCCTGATGGACATCGAGCCGTTCCGCACCTACCAGGGCTTCTTCAACATACGGCGGGTCGAAGTGGTCTCCGAGGCCTCCGGGATAGCCGAGACCGAGACCCGCGGGCGCAACCCGTCGACCCCGCTCGGCATGCACTTCTGGTGCGAGGGCACCGCCCGGCTGCTGTGCGCCGACGAGGGCGCCACCGCCCGCTACGCCGGGGACAGCGCCGGGCCGCAGTACCTGATCGCGCTCGCCAACTCCGCCGAGTACGGCGGCGCCGGCGGCACCGGGGTGACCACCCTGGCCGGCGGCAGCCCGGACGCCGGGCGGATCATCCAGCACGAGATCGGGCACACCGTGGGGGACCTGGGGGACGAGTACGACAGCGCCCCCGACGACGCCGACTACCCGAACCTCTCCACCCTCAACGCCGACGACATGCGCAAGAAGCAGACCAAGTGGTGGCGCTGGCTGGGCGCCGAGTCCCCGGACGGCGGCGGGACGATCGGGGCGTACCGCAGCGCCAACGGCCTCTACCGGCCCACCCAGGACTCGGTGATGCGCACCCTGGGCAGCGCCTACAACCTGCCCTCGCGCGAGGCGATCATCGAGGAGCTGTACCGCAAGGTCCGGCCGACCGATCCGCCGGCGCCCGCCCCCGGCGAGGTGGCCGGGCGGCCCCGGCTGGACGTCCGGCCGCTGCCGCTGACCGGCGCGCGGCAGCTCAGGGTGGAGTGGAAGCTGGACGGCGCGCCGGTGCCGCCGCAGGCCGTGGACGGCGGCCGGCTGGACACCGCGCTGCTGGACCTGGAACCGGGCCGGACGGCCACCGTGACCGCGACGGTGCGGGACACCACCGACTGGGTCCGGGACGAGGCCTTCCGGGACAAGTACATGACCCGTTCGGTCTCCTGGACGCTGACCGGTTGACGCCGGTCCGGCGGATCCCGGGCGCCCCCTCGCTGGGCATCCCATCATGGGATGACTAGTCTGGACGGACTATGACCGTGGAGCCAGCCCGTTCAGTCCCGTCCCTGTCCGTCCCCGCTCCCCGATCCACCGCCGAGCCCCCGGCCGTCCCGGCGGCGCCCCCCGGTGGGCGCGCCGCCTGGCTGGCCTGGTCCATCGGCGTCAGCGTCTACGTCCTCGCCGTCATCCACCGCACCAGCCTCGGCGTGGCCGGCCTGGACGCCGCCGACCGCTTCGGCATCGGCGCCTCGGCGCTCTCCACCTTCTCCATCCTCCAGGTGCTGGTCTACGCGGCCATGCAGATACCGGTCGGCCTGCTCGTCGACCGGTACGGGCCCCGCAAGGTGCTGCTGCTCGGCGTCCTGCTGCTCAGCACCGGGCAGCTGGCCTTCGCCTTCAGCTCCTCCTTCGGCCCCGCGCTCGCCTCCCGGGCCGTGCTCGGCTGCGGCGACGCCATGACCTTCATCAGCGTGCTGCGGATCGCCGCCCGGTGGTTCCCGGCGGCGAAGAACCCCTTCGTCGCGCAGCTCACCGGCCTGGTCGGCATGGGCGGCAACCTGATCACCACCGTGGTCCTCGCCCAGGCCCTGCACAGCGAGGGCTGGACGCCCACCTTCACCGCGATCGCGCTGCTCGGCGTCGCGGTGTTCGCGCTGGTCGCGCTCTTCCTGCGGGAGGTGCCTGCGGCGGGGGCGCATCCTGTTGACCGCGTTGTCGAACGGCCGAGGATCGGCCGTCAGGTCCGCGCCTGCTGGCGGGAACCGGGCACCCGGCTGGGCCTGTGGATCCACTTCACCACCCAGTTCCCCGGCAACACCTTCGGCCTGCTCTGGGGCATGCCCTACCTGATCCAGGCCCAGGGCCTCTCCCGGGCCGAGGCTGGCGGGCTGCTCACCCTGCTCGTCCTCGCCAACATGACCGCCGGCTTCGTCTTCGGCCGCATCCTCTCCCGCACCGCCCGCGCCCGGATGCCGATCGTGCTCACCGTCATCGGCGCCACCGCGCTCGGCTGGGCCCTGGCCCTGGCCTGGCCCGGCGGCCACCCGCCGATGTGGCTGCTGGTCGCGATCGTCGTGGTGATGGGCAGCAACGGCCCCGCCTCGCTCGTCGGCCTCGACTACGCCCGCGCCCGCAACCCGGTCGAACGCCTCGGCACCGCCTCCGGCATCGTCAACATGGGCGGGTTCATCGGCACGGTGATCACCCTCCTCGGCGTCGGCGTCCTGCTGGACGCCCTCACGCCGGAAGGCACCGCCGGGTATCCGGCCGATGCCTTCCGATGGGCGTTCTGCTGGCAGTACGTCCCGATGGTGGTGGGGACGCTGATGATCCTCCGGCTGCGCCGGAGGGTTATGGACTCGAAGCCGTAGGCATTCTGACCTGCGGAAACGCGATTAGCCTTCCTTTGAGGAAGGGTATTCCGCTAACCCTCCATCGAGTGGATGGTCAGCGCCTGTACTCCCTGATGAACTCGGCCATCTGCATGGCTGTTCCATAGACGCGGCTGATCTGGCCGACCTTCACTTCCGCGTACATGAGCCCGTGGCTCGGCGTGGGCTCGGGGACGGGCGCGGGCCGGGCCTCGCGCCGCATGCGGATCAGGTCCACCAGCTTCAGCTTCGGGCAGCCCGGGACGATCCGGCTGCCCCGGATGCCGACCCGCTCCCCGCCCGGGCAGGCGAAGTACGCGCCGAAGGGCGGCCCGCTGTCCTCCTCCCGGGTCGGCAGGTGGAGGATCATCTCCCCGTGCCGGCAGTGGACCGTCCCGTCCGAGTGGACGGTCAGGCCGGGCCAGTCCTCGTGGTCGATCTCCGCGACGATCTGCACCTGCTGGCCGATCGCCTCGGCCAGGGTCTCCGCCATCCGCCGCTGCTGGGTGGGGATGTCGGTGTCCCCTCGGCGAACGGAGGGGAGCAGGTCGCGGGCGACCCACTCCTGGAACGGCTTGGCGTTGGACTTCTTCGACCTCATGACGAGGAGGTAGAGCCCCGCCTCGCTGATGAGGTTGAGGAATGGGTTTCCGCGTACGGGGCCATTCCCACCTGCGGAAACGCCGTATGCCTCACTTGAAGTGAGGCATACCGAGCGCATGTCGATGGTGCGCGTGTCCTTGGGATCCACGATCTTGCTGGCCCAGCTCGGGTTGCTCCGGGCCAGGATCGTGCAGACATCCATGGTCGCGAACCACGGCTCCCCGTCGATCATCACGACCCTGATCGGCTGCCCCGTGACCGGGAAGCTCGACCGGACCAACACCATCTCTGCCTGTTCGTCGTCCATGGGGACGTTCCTCCTTCTTCCGAGCGATGGCTGGACTGCCCGGAACAACGAGGTCGAACGGGTGATGTACCCGGTGCCTGATTGACGTATGGATGCACGGGTCGTACCGACCCGGCGTGCGGTCGTGCGTGTACGCCGGGTGGTGCGCGCCCCGGCTCAGATGGTGACGGCGAAGTTGGACAGGATGCGCTCGGCGAGCTCCTTGTCGCCGTCGACGGTGACCGGGCCGGGGCGGCCGCGGCCGCAGGCGAGGCGGAGGTAGGTCTCCCAGTCCATGGTGAGCTGGACGTCCGGGGCCAGGCTGATGGACTCGTCGACGGTGCCGTGCCCGGCGGCGTCGACGCGGACGGTGCGCAGGAACTCGACCGGGCCGGTGACGTCCAGCACCACGGTGGTCCCGGCCGGGGCGCCGGCCTTGTCGGCGACGGCCTTCGGCAGCTGCGGCAGCAGGAAGTCCCGGGTGATCAGGGCGCCGGGGGAGTCGAGGTTGCCCGGGGTGTGGAGGGCGCGGCGCAGGTCCTGCTCGTGCACCCAGACGTCGAAGACCCGGATCCGCAGCAGCTGGTGGTACGGGACGTCTCTGGCGAGCGGGCCGAGCGGCAGCCGGACCAGGTCCTCGGGGCCCTGCTTGGCGTTGCGCAGCGCGCGGGCACGGCGGATGACCGTGTACTCCAGCTCGCTGGTCATCTCCAGCGCGGTGTGGCAGCGGCGCTTGTCCACCGGCAGTTCGACGTAGCGGGCGAAGTCGCTGGTGACGTGGCGCAGGTCGCGGGGCAGCGAGTGGATCGGGCGCGGGTCGCCGAGCAGTTCGGACTCGATGGCGATGATGTGCGCGACGATGTCCCGGACGGACCAGCCGGGGCATTCGGTGGGCCGGTTCCAGGAGCCCTCGGGGAGTGGGGCGACCAGCTCCGATATGGACTCGATGCTGTGCGTCCACGCCTCGATGTAAGCCTGCACGGTCTGGTTGTCCGTCACGGGAATTCTCCGGCCCTCCGTCAGCTTCCTCGCCACCTGCGCCCGGTCCGTACCCCGTCCGTGGGGTCGGCCGGGGATTGGTCCGGCTTCCGGGCGCACGCGCTAACCGCACGTTACGCTGCCGGGAGACAGCAAGGCAGCGCTTTCGGGTGACGATCGTAGGTCTCTTGTCGTGGACGGTGGTACTGTGCGCGCTTCATTGATCCAACTCGCGGTCTCCGCCGCCGAGCCGCCGGCCGAGCGGAGGGCCCGGGCGGCCACCCTGGTCCGGGCCCAGCAGGGCGCCGACCTGGTGGTCCTGCCGGAGCTGTGGCCGCTCGGCGGCTTCGCGTACGACCTCTGGTCGGAGGGGGCCGAGACGCTGGACGGGCCGACCTCGGACGCGATGGCGGCGGCGGCGCGGGCGGCCGGGGTGTGGCTGCACGCGGGTTCGATCGTCGAGCGCGATCCGGACGGGCCGATCTACAACACCTCGCTGGTGTTCGCCCCGGACGGCGAGCTGGTGCACACCTACCGCAAGATCCACCGCTTCGGGTTCGACAGCGGCGAGGCGGTGGTGATGGGCGCCGGGCAGGAGATCGTCACCGCGCCCACCGAGTTCGGCACGCTGGGCCTGGCCACCTGCTACGACCTGCGCTTCCCGGAGCTGTTCCGGGCGCTGCTGGACGCGGGCGCGCAGCTGCTGGTCGTCCCGGCGGCCTGGCCGGCCCGGCGGCGCGAGCACTGGACGCTGCTGGCCCGGGCCCGGGCGGTGGAGGAGCAGTGCTTCGTGCTGGCCTGCAACACGGCCGGGACGCACGGCGGGGTGGAGCAGGCCGGGCACAGCATCGTGGTGGACCCGTGGGGCCGGGTGCTGGCGGAGGCGGGGGCGGGGGAGCAGGTGCTGACCGTCGAGTTCGACCCGGCGGAGGTGGGCAAGGCGCGCGAGGAGTTCCCGGTGCTGCGGGACCGCCTGCTGGGGATCCCGGCGCCGGTCCAGCGGTAGGCGCGGGCCTGCCGGGGCTCGCCGGGGCTCGCCGGGGCCGGATCGGAGCCGGATCGGGGCCGGACTGGAGCCGGACCGGGGGCCGGTTCGGGGGGTTGGTTCGTACCTGCCCGCTCCGGGTTTGAGAAGATGAGCATTCGTCGTGTTCTCCGCCGCTCCACGGCCGGTCCGCCGAGGGTCGGCCCGGTCGGCCCACCCGCGAGGAGGTCGCGCGCATGTCCGTCCACGGCGCAGGCGACACCCGCCCCGTCATCCACCGCAACAGCCTGCGCGAGCAGATCGCCGGCGCCCTGCGCGAGGAGATGATGGCCGGCCGACTGGCGGCCGGCCGCAACTTCACGGTCAAGGAGGTCGCCGAGATGTACGGGGTCTCGGCGACCCCGGCCCGGGAGGCGCTGGTCGACCTCGGCGCCCAGGGCCTGCTGCGGACCGAGCACCACCGCGGGTTCACCGTCCCCGAGCTGTGCTGGGACGACTTCCTGGAGATCTTCGAGTCCCGGGTGCTGATCACCGACAGCTTCCACCGGCAGTTCGCCACCGGCCGGGCGCTGCCCGACCTGTCCCGGCTGGAGCCGCTGCGCCGCCGGGCGGACGCGGCGGTGCGGGCCTCCCGGGCCGGGAACCTGGACGTGATGGTGGGCTGCGACCGCCGGTTCTGGCAGGAGGTCGCCGCCCTGCTCGGCAACCGCCGGATCGGCGAGTACCTGGACTGGCTGCGGGTGCAGTCCTGGATGTTCGCCGCGCGCTACCTGCGGGAGCTGCCGAGCCTGGCCGGGGTCTGCTGGGACGGCCACCCGGACCTGGTCGACGCGATCGAGGCCGGCGACCTCGTCGGCGCGCACCGGATCATCTGCGCCTACAACCTGGCCACCGTCCGGATGCTGGCCGAGCGGGCCGGGCGGCCGCTGGAGTCGGTGACGGTGCTGGGCCTGCTCGTCGAGCAGGTGGACGGCCCGGAGCAGGCGCCGCCGACCGCCCCGCCGGAGTCCGGGCCCGAGCCGCAAGCACCTCAGCCCGAGTTCCAGTCCGAGTCCCAGCCCGGGTCCCCGCCCGAGCCGGGCCGCTCCGGGCGGCGGTCGAGGGCCGGCGACGAGCTCGGCCGGGAGCTGGGCCGCGAGCTGGGCCTGGGCCTCGGCCTGGTCCCGCAGCCGCGCACGGTGCCGTACGGGCGGTTCGGCAGACGGCTGCCGGAGTCACCCCCGGAGGCACCGCGGGGACGGCCCGGTCCGCACCGGACGCCGGGCCGGTAGGGTGGGCGGTCGTCGAACCGGGCGCCGCGCGAGGCGGTCGTCCGGGTACCGACCCGTCCCCGTCGTCGCCCCGCCCCGCGGGCGATCCCGCCGCCCGGAGAGGAACTGCCGGCCATGGCCTGCGACCTCTGGCTCGTCCCGCTGGTGGACGTGCTGAGCCACAGCCCCGACAACCCCTTCCGGGACGATCTCGCGCTCTACAACGCGGCGTTGGCCGCGCACGGGCTGCCCGAGGTGCCGGTCTACCAGTACGTCCCAGGGCTCAGCGGCGCGGTCGAGCCGATAGCCGCGTTCGATTACGACTCGCTGCACTTCCTGCGCCGCGCCTACCTGTTGGGTCTGACCGGCCTGGACATCACCCCGGTCGACTCGCTCGGCGGCGACTACGAGCAGCTGCTGGAGATGTTCGAGAGCACCGCCGAACAGTCGCACCTGGTCTGGCACTTCGACCACGCGGGCGCGTACGTGCCGATCGAGTTCGCGGTGCCGCTGGTGGACGACGCGCTGCTGGCCGGTGGCGGCCCGCTCGGCTCCAGCCACGGGCTGCTGCGCGAACTGCAGGCCGTGGCACCGGCCCTGGGCATAGACCCGGCCAGCCCGCCGGACCCGACCCGGCCGCTCGGCCCGACCGGCCTGGAGCAGCCGTTCGGGCCGCCGATCGACGACGTGCACCCCTTCGCCCGGGAGCGGCACGCCTGGTCAGGCCTGTACGCGGCGGCGATCCGCAGCGTCGCCCAGGGCTCGATGATCGTCTTCGCCTGAGCCCCTAGCTTCGAGCTCCGAGCCCCTAGCCCTGAGCCCCGAGCCCTTTCCGGCACACCTACCGCAGCGGCCCCTCCGGCGGCCGCTGGCGCGGCATGGTGGGCCTGGTCCCCGGCGGCGGCAGCACCCGCACCTGGGCGCCGCCGCCGGTCTCGCTGCGCCCGCCCCAGGTCCCCGGGGCCTGGGTGGGCAGCTGGGTCATCGAGGCGCGGAACTCCAGCATCCACTCCGAGGTCTCGGTGCGGACCATGTCCGACACGTCCTCGCAGAACCGGCGCAGCACCCCGAGGCAGCGCTCGGCGGCCTCGCCCGCGGTGCCCTCGGTCGGGCCGAGCACCTCGCGCACGCACTCCGACGCCCAGTCGAACTGGAAGGCCTCCAGGCGGCGTTGCAGCGCCTGGGCGGTGGAGACGTCCCGCATCCAGCCGGAGGTCAGGCCGAAGCCCCGGTCGGTGCCGTAGCAGGCGGCGGCGAGCGCGAAGCCGACGTAGCCCCAGCTGGTGCCGTGCGCGAGGGTTCCGGTCAGGTCGATCAGCGGGGCGGTCGCCCCGCCGATCGCGAAGCCGGCCGTGCCGAACCGCAGCAGACGGGCCCAGCGGCGCTTCCATACCCGGTCGCGGCGGTACCAGTCGATCGCCTCGACCGCCCGCTCCTCGGACCAGCGGTACAGCTCCTCCAGCCGCTCGGCGGGCTCGCCCCAGTCCCCGAGCGGGAACTGGCGGGTGCTCAGATCGGTCCGGCGTCGGGTGGAGGCCCGGCGGGCGACGGCGGCGGCAGGCTGGTCCTCCTCACCGATCTCCTTGGCCCAGGCACTCTCCTCGGGCTGCATTTCCGGCTGGCTCACCTGTGGGGCTCCCTGTGGCGGGCGGACTGCTGGGGGCTGGCGGCGCACCGGCTGACGTGGCGTCTGCCGGTGGTTGTCCAACAGCACTTCTTACCGCCAAATGGCTGACCGTGGGACGCTTCCCCGGTGATCGTTACCGGATTCCGCCACCGGAACCCGAGGTGAGCGGGTTGCGCGAGTCGGCGGGATTTCACCCGTCCGAGGGAGGCCCCGGTGACCCGCCGTCCTGACCCGGACACCCGCCGCTGACCGGGCCGGCCCCGGCTCGGAGGATCCTCCGACGTCGTGGGCGTACGGACCGCTTCCGACTGGAGGATCGGACGGGACCGGAGGACGGCCTGAACCGGCCACCGACTATTCTTGGCGAGCGTGAAGGTCCTCGTCATCGGCGGCGGCGCCCGCGAACACGCCCTGTGCCGCTCTCTGTCCCAAGATCCCGCCGTGACCGAGCTGCACTGTGCCCCGGGCAACGCCGGGATCGCGCAGGTGGCGACGGTCCACCCGGTCGACCAGCTGGATGGCGCGCAGGTCAGCGCGCTGGCCCGGCGGCTCGGCGCCGAACTGGTCGTGGTCGGCCCGGAGGCCCCGCTGGTGGCCGGCGTCGCCGACGCGGTGCGCGCGGCCGGCATCCCGGTGTTCGGCCCGTCCGCCGCGGCCGCCCAGCTGGAGGGCTCGAAGGCCTTCGCCAAGGACGTGATGGCCGGGGCCGGCGTCCCGACCGCCCGCTCCTACGTCTGCACCACCGCGGAGGAGGCCGCCGCCGCGCTGGACGCGTTCGGCGCGCCGTACGTGGTCAAGGACGACGGCCTGGCGGCCGGCAAGGGCGTCGTGGTCACCTCCGACCGCGCGGAGGCGCTGGCGCACGCCGCCTCCTGCGAGCGCGTGGTCATCGAGGAGTACCTGGACGGCCCCGAGGTCTCGCTGTTCGCGATCACCGACGGCACCACCGTGCTCCCGCTGCAGCCCGCGCAGGACTTCAAGCGCGCGCTGGACGGCGACGAGGGCCCCAACACCGGCGGCATGGGCGCCTACTCGCCGCTGCCCTGGGCCCCGGCGGGGCTGGTCCAGGAGGTCCTGGAGAGCGTCCTGCAGCCGACCGTCGACGAGCTGCGCCGCCGTGGCACCGAGTTCTCCGGCCTGCTGTACGCGGGCCTGGCGCTCACCTCGCGCGGCACCCGGGTGATCGAGTTCAACGCCCGCTTCGGGGACCCGGAGACCCAGGTCGTGCTGGCCCGGCTGCGCACCCCGCTGGCCGGCGTCCTGCTGGCCGCGGCCGAGGGCACCCTGGACCAGCTGGAGCCGCTGCGCTGGGACGAGGGCGCGGCCGTCACCGTGGTCGTCGCCTCCGATGGCTACCCGGCCGCGCCGCGCACCGGCGACCCCATCGAGGGCCTGGCCGAGGCCGAGGCGGACGGCACCGCGTTCGTGCTGCACGCCGGTACCAGGGCGGGCGAGGACGGCCAGGTGCTGAGCGCCGGCGGCCGCGTCCTGTCGGTCACGGCGACCGGCGCGGACCTCGCCGAGGCGCGCGAGCGCGCCTACGCGGCGGTCGGCCGGATCTCCCTGAAGGGCGGGCAGCACCGCACCGACATCGCGCTGAAGGCCGCCACCGCGTAGGCGGCCGCGTCCGTCCGAGGGCGCTGCGTCCGTGGGGTCAACCCCCATGGACGCAGCGCCCTCGGCGTTTCCGGGGCGGGGGCGGCCACGGGCCTGTCTCTTGGACCCTTGCCGGGCGTGCGACGCCGGGGCACGCACCTCGCCGCGTTGTCGTCGGTCGCCAATGCTCCGCAGTGGCTCCCTCCTCCGCCTTGCGATGCACGCACCCCAACGCCGCACGCTGATCCGACAAAATCCAAGAGACAGGCCCACGGCGGGCGGCGCACCGTCCGGCGGCCGGATTCCAGCCCATCGGGTGACAGCGTCCGCATCCGGCTGACGCAACCGGCCGCCCGGCCTTATGGTGCGCCTGATCGCGTTGCGCGGGGTCCGTGCGCTGGGGCGCCGCCGGGTAGCGGCGCGCCCGCGGGGGGATGCTGGACGGCGTCCGGCCGGGTGCTCGCCCGGGTGCTTCGCACCGGACCGGTCGTCGGCTCCCCGGGTGACGGCGGCGGTGTTCGGGCGCCGTCACCGGGACGAGTGGAAACCGGGACCATCCGGAACGCCCGCCCGGGGCGGCGCGTCGAGAATGTCAGTAGCGCCACACAGCTTGTCCTGACGCAGCTCGTACTACCGGGATCGGACTCCTCCGCTCCCGGTCGGAACTGATCGTTTCGAGTCGGCTCGGGCCCCGTCGCCGGGCGCCCGAGGGCTCCGAAGGGGGTGCCGCACCGTATGGCCGCAGTCGACACCGCGCGCGCTCACGCCCAGGTGGTCCTGCGGGTCCGGGGCCTGGCCCTGGCCGCCGCCGCCCTGCCCGCCGCCGTCGCGGCCGTGCTGCTCGCCGGCCGGTTCACCGGCCGGATCGGCGCACCCGGCGCCGCGGACGCCGCCGGGTGGGACGCCGTCCGCTGGGTGGTCTGCGCGGTCGCCGCGCTGGCCCTCCTGGTGGCCGGCCTGACCGCCCGCGCCTACCGCAGGGCCGTCCCGCCGCGCATCCCGGCCGTCCCGCTGGAACGCGTCGAGGCCCCCGAGCTGTACCGGCTGATCGACGAGCTGGCCGACCGGCTGGAGGTGCCCGCCCCCTCGGCCATCGCGCTCACCCCGGACTGCGACAGCTGGCTGGAGGACGTCCCGCCCGCCGGCCGGCAGCACGAGCCGCCCGCGCCGGTGCTGGTGATCGGCTCGCCGTTCCTGTGGTGGATGCGGGCCGGCGAGCTGCGCGCCCTGCTGGCACCGGTGGTGGCCGGCACCGCCGCCTCCGCCGATCCGGAGATCGCCGCCGCCCGCCGCTTCCTGCGCAGCCTGGACGCCAGCCTCGACTCCGGCCGGGGCGGCGCCCCCGGCCTCGGCGGCGCCCCCGCCGTCGAACCCGCCGCTCCCCGGCGCGGCCCCGCCGCCCTCGCCGACCGGCTCACCCGGCCGATCACCCGCCGGCTGCTCGGCGCCTGCCGCGGCCACGCCGCCGAGCTGGAGCGGTCCGTCGCGGCCCGGGCCTCCGAGCAGGCCCGGGCGGTCGACTACGGCCTCCGGATAGCCGCCCAGGAGCAGGTCGGCCTGGCCTACGCCGGCTGGGACCGCCTGCTCACCCGGGTCGCGCTGCCCGCCTGGCGGCTCGGCCGCCACCCCGCGCACCTCAACGCCGGTGTGGCCGCCGCGCTCACCGAGCTGTCCCGCCGCGACCGGCTGGCGGACGGCTACGGCACCCGGCTCGGCGACCGCCCGGCCTGCGACCTGCTGGAGGAGCCCGGCGCCGTCGACCGCGCGGTCTCCCGGCTCGCCGCCGAACTGTTCTTCGGCCGCCCGCCGGCCGGCAGCTGGCACGAGCTGGAGTGGACCGACTACCCGGCCGACGTGGTGGACGCCGGCTGGCGGGCCGGCGCCGCCGCCCTGCAGACCGCCCTGGACCGGCTCGCCCCGCAGTCCCGCCCCGGCGCCCCCACCCTGACCCGGCTGCTGGTCCGGCTCGCCGAGGGCGACGGCGAACGGCTGGCCGCCGCGCTCGCCGCCCAGCTTGCCCGCACCACCGCCCCGGCCCCGCTGCTCGAACCCGACCGCACCGGCCGCGACCTGCTGGTCGACCACGTCACCGCGATGGTCTGCTGCGCCGCCGTGGACACCGCGGGCGGCGCCCCCGGCCTGGACTGGCTGGACGGCCCGGTGCTGCTGCTCGGCGGCGTCCGCCGCACCGACCTGGCCGGCCCGGTCGCCCAGGCCGTCGAACAGGGCCAGGACGGCCCGCTGCGCGCCTGGCTGGACGCCGCCGACGTCCGCCTGGAGAAGCCGGTCCGGCTGTAGTGCCGGCCGGCGGCAGGCACCGGCCCGGGCGGCGCTCGACGGCTCCGTACGCGCCCCCGGGCGGTCCGGCGGGCGGGCGTCCGCGCAGGCCGGAGGCCCTGCCCGGGCGGGCCGCGAGATTCCCCGCACCAATTGCGACCGCGGGGTGACGCGGCGCCGACGCGGTGTGGTGTATTAGACCGCACGCACATCCGGGGGGCACGTGCCAACCGGGCCCCGGGAGCCGAAGCGCGCGCCGGTGTCGAACGCGACGGGCGGCGGGCGAGCGCCGGAGCGTGGGGGTGCCTCCCGGCCGCCGGGGCCGGGGGAGGGCGTCGGCACCGGATCAGGAGCGCCCGGGGGGCGAGCGAGGAATCACGGAAGTGCACCTGGGAGGGCGCGTGGGCTCGGAACTCAATCGCCGCTGGGAGTCCGGAACGCACGCCTACAGCGTCTCCGACCCCTTCGGGCAGGGCCCGCTGCCCTGGCTGCGCAGCCCCGAGGAGTACCTGGACGCCGAGGGCAGCGTGCCCTGGTACGTCTCGGTGGACGCCCCCGGCCAGCAGCCGCTGGCGGCCGGTGGCCGCCCCGTGCCGCCGGTCGGCACCCCGCGCAGCTCCAACGACGTGGACCAGCAGATCAAGGGCTTCGCCTCGGCCGGGGTGATCCGCCCCGGCGGCTCGGTGGACTTCCGGGTCACCGTCAACCCGCCCCGCGAGTTCTCCGTCGACGTCTACCGGATCGGCCACTACGGCGGCGACGGCGCGCGCCACATGACGACAAGTCCGCTGATCTCCGGTCTGGTCCAGCCCGCCCCGCTGGTCGTCGAGCGGACCGTCTCCTGTCACCACTGGTGGCACTCCTGGCGGTTGCAGATCCCGACCCACTGGCAGCCCGGCGCGTACGTCGCGGTGCTGACCACCGCCGACATGCTGCACCGCAGTCACATCCCGTTCACCGTCCGGGACGTCGCCGAGCAGGAGCACGCCGCCGAACTCCTCCTGGTGCTCCCGGACGTGACCTGGCAGGCGTACAACCTGTTCCCCGAGGACGGCCGCAGCGGCGCCAGCCTCTACCACGCCTGGGACGGCCGGGGCGGGCTGGTCGGCGAGGCGGACGCGGCCGTCACGGTCTCCTTCGACCGCCCGCACGCCACCGCCGGGCTGCCGCTGCACGTCGGCCACGCCTACGACTTCATCCGCTGGGCCGAGCGCTACGGCTACGACCTCTCCTACGCCACCGCCACCGACCTGCACGCCGGCCTGGTCGACCCGGCCCGGCACCGGGCGCTGGTCTTCCCCGGCCACGACGAGTACTGGTCCGAGCCGATGCGCCGGGCCGCCGAGCGGGCCCGGGACGGCGGCACCTCGCTGGTGTTCCTGTCCGCCAACACCATGTACTGGCGGGTCGAGCTGACCCCGGCCGCCTCCGGCGAGCCCAACCGGCTGCTCAACTGCCGCAAGCGACAGAAGGCCGGGCCCGGCAGCCCGGCCGCGGGGGCCTCCGGCGCGGCCAGCGCGCTGTGGCGGGACGCCGGGGAGCCCGAGCAGCACCTGCTCGGCGTGCAGTACTCGGGCCGGGTCGCCGCACCCGTCCCGCTGGTCGCCCGGCACACCGCGCACTGGCTCTGGGACGGCACCGGGCTGCAGGAGGGCGACGAACTGCCCGGCCTGGTCGCGGGCGAGGCCGACCGGTACTACCCGAAGGTGGCGCTGCCCGAGTACACCGAACGGGTGCTGCTGGCGCACTCGCCGTACCAGGACCTCGCCGGCCGCACCCGCTTCCAGGAGACCTCGCTGTACCGGGCGCCCAGCGGCGCCTACGTCTTCGCGGCCGGCACCTTCGCCTGGTCGCCCGCGCTGGACCGCCCGGGCCTGACCGACGAGCGGGTCCAGCGGGCCACCGCCAACCTGCTGGACCGGCTCTGCAAGAACTGACCGGCGGCGGGCGTGAAAGACTGCGGGGGCAGTGACCTCCCCTTTCGCGGTGCCCCACGCCCGTGAACGACCCCTGAGGACTGAGAACACCTTGAGCGGTTTTGTCACCAAGCCCGAGCCCGTCCAGGTCCCCGGCCTGGTCCACCTGCACACCGGGAAGGTGCGTGACCTCTACCGCACCGAGTCGGGCGAGCTGGTGATGGTCGCCAGCGACCGGATGTCCGCGCACGACTGGGTGCTGCCGAACGAGATCCCGGACAAGGGCCGCGTCCTCACCCAGCTCTCGCTGTGGTGGTTCGAGCGGATCGCCGACATCGTGCCCAACCACGTGATCTCCACCGAGGTCCCGGTCGGCGCCCCGGCCGACTGGAAGGGCCGCACGCTGATCTGCAAGAGCCTGGACATGATCCCGGTCGAGGCGGTCGCCCGCGGCTACCTGGCCGGCTCCGGCCTGACCGAGTACGAGGAGACCCGTACGGTCTGCGGCATCGCGCTGCCGGAGGGCCTGGTCAACAGCTCCGAGCTGCCCGCCCCGATCTACACCCCGGCGCTCAAGGCCGCGGTCGGCGAGCACGACGAGAACGTCCCCTACGAGGAGACCGCCCGCCGGATCGGCGCCGAGTTGGCCGCCCAGGTGCGCCGCACCACTCTGGACGTCTACGGCCGGGCCCGGGACATCGCCCGCGACCGGGGGATCATCCTGGCCGACACCAAGTTCGAGTACGGCCTGCTGGACGGCGAGCTGATCATCGGCGACGAGGTGCTCACCCCGGACTCCTCCCGCTACTGGCCGGCCGACGAGTACCAGCCGGGCCGCTCGCAGGCCTCCTTCGACAAGCAGCTGATCCGCGACTGGCTGGTCTCCCCGGCCTCCGGCTGGGACCGCTACAGCGAGCAGCCGCCGCCGGAGCTGCCGGCCGAGCTGGTCGAGCGGACCCGGGCCCGGTACATCGAGGTGTACGAGCGGCTGACCGGCACCAGCTGGGTCTGACCCGAACGCCCGCGGGCGCGGCCAGCCCTAGATCCAGCCGTGCTCGCGGGCGATCCGCACCGCCGCGTGGCGGTTCTCGGCGCCCAGCTTCCCCGCCGCCGAGGACAGGTAGTTGCGCACGGTGCCCTGGGAGAGCGAGGCCCGGTCGGCGATCTCCGCGATCGAGGTGCCGTCCGCGGCCAGCTCCAGGACGTCCGTCTCGCGCGGGGTCAGCGGGGTCTCGCCGGCGCTGATCGCGTCCGCCGCCAGCTCCGGGTCGACGTACCGGCCGCCGGAGCGCACGGTGCGGATGATGCCGGCCAGGTCGGCCGCCGAGACGGTCTTCGGCAGGAAGCCGCGCACGCCGACCTCCAGCGCCCGCTTCAGGTAGCCGGGGCGGCCGTGGCCGGTGACGATCATGCAGCGGCAGTCCGGCATCAGCCGGCGCAGCTCGGCGGCGACCTCGATGCCGTCCAGGCCTGGCATCTGGAGGTCCAGCACCGCGACGTCGGGCCGGTGCGCCTGCGCCATGGCCAGCGCCTCCGGGCCGGAGCCGGCCTGCGCGACCACCTCCAGGTCGTCCTCCAGCGACAGCAGCGCGGCCAGCGCGCCGCGGATCAGGTGCTCGTCGTCGGCGAGCAGGACGCGGACGGGCGCGGGGTTCTCGGTCATCGGCGGGCCTTCCTCGGCGGCGGCAGGGGGCGGTCGGAGCGGGACGGTTCAGAGGAAGGTTCAGAGCGGGACGGTGGCGAGCATCCGGAAGGTGCCCGCCTCGGCGGCCGGGACGGTCAGCTCGCCGTCGTGGGCGGCGAGCCGCTCGCGCAGGCCGCGCAGCCCGGTGCCGGCGCCCTGGGACGGGAGCGGGACGGCGGGCACCCCGTCGTTCTCCAGCTCCAGCACCGCCCGTCCGTCCTCCTGCCGCAGCCGGATCAGGCAGCGGGCGGCCTCGCTGTGCCGCAGCACGTTGGTGGTGGCCTCGCGGATCACCCAGCCGAACACGGACTGCACCGGCGGCGGCAGCCGGTCGGCCTCCGCGCCGAGGTCGATCTCGCAGGCGACGTCGGCGGCGCGGAGCACCGCGCGGGCGCCGATCGCCTCGGCGTGCAGGTCGGCGGTGCGGTAGCCGCGCACGACGTCCCGGACCTCGCGCTGCGACTCCTGGGCGATCTTCTGGACCTCGGCCATCTGCTCGGCGGCCTCGGGGCGCCCGCGCCGGGCGAGCTGGACGGCGAGTTCGCTCTTCAGCGCGATGGTGGTGAGGTTGCGGCCCATCACGTCGTGCAGGTCGCGGGAGAAGCGCAGCCGCTCCTCGGCGACGGCCAGCCGGGACTGCGCCTCGCGGGCGGCGTCCAGTTCCCAGACGACGGCGCACAGCCAGGCGAAGCCGCGGCAGCTGGAGCCGATGAAGGCCGTGAAGAGCCCCTGGCCGACCAGGAACCCGGCGGTGGCGCCGACGCCGACCCCGGCCAGCAGCACGGCGGGGGTGACCGCCAGCAGCATGCCCAGCCCGGTGAGGGCGGCCGGTTTCGGGCGCAGCCCCACGCACACCGGTCCGAAGGTGGAGAGCAGCAGGTCCCCGGCGACGTACAGGGTGAACGGGATGTCACTCGGGTTCGCCGGGTCGGCCTTCGGGCCGAGCAGCAGGACCGTCCAGCAGCCGGCCACCGCGAGGCAGACGGAGACGGCGATCCAGCGGGTGTGGCCGGTGGGGCGGCGCAGGTAGTGGTCGATGGCCACCCGGTAGGTCCGCAGCAGGACCAGGGTGAGCGCGAGGGCGAGGAGCAGCGAGACCCGGACCACGGGCATCAGCGCGGGGTCGCCGTCGGCCTGCTTGAGGGCGAGGCCGGAGCTGGTCAGGACGGCGATCAGCAGGAGCAGCGCCATCAGGTAGAGCGACCAGCGCAGGTAGAGCTCGGTGCGCTGCGGCTTGCTCAGGCTCCGCCAGCTGCGCAGCGGTGACCGCATTCTCACTTCGTCCGCCCCCTGTCCGGCCACGATCATGCAGCTGCCTTCCTATCAGAGGCCGGACCAGGGGTTCACCTTCGGATCGCTGATCCGATCAGCGGCGCGGCTCCCAGCGGAAGTAGCGCACCGCGCCCCAGACCGCCAGGCCCAGCCAGACGCCGCCGCTGGCCAGGTGCGGGGCGGCGGTGCCCCAGCTGCCGAGGAAGCCGGTGGCGGCGGCCGAGCCGTCGGTGCCGAACCAGCCGACGCGGATCAGCTGGAAGGCGGGGGTGGTCGGCAGCAGGCGGCAGACGTCGGCCAACTGCGCGGGCATGACCTCCAGCGGGACGAACAGGCCGGAGCCGAACTGCATGACCAGCATCACCGGCAGGGTGGTGATGCCGGCGCTCTCCACGGTCCTGGTGAAGGCGCTGGACAGCGCGGCCAGGGCGATCATGGTGGCCAGGGCCAGCACCAGGCCGATCACCATCAGCAGCGGGTTGACCGGCACGGTCAGGTGCAGCCGGACGCTGCCGCCGATCCCGATCAGGGCGGCCATCAGCAGGCCGAGGGTGAGCGAGGGGACGGCCGTGCCGAGCAGGATCTCCAGGTCCCTGGCCTCGCCGGTGCGCATCCGCTTGAGGACCAGCTCGCCGCGCCGCGCGACGTACGCGGCGGTCAGGTTGTAGTAGACGACGAAGGCCAGGATCATCCCGACCGAGCCGTAGACCAGCAGCGAGTCGATGTCCAGCCCGGGGTTGTCCTCGGCCTGCTTCTTGAGCAGGCCGTGCAGGGAGCTGATCAGCACCACGGGCAGCACCAGCGCGGTGAACAGGGCGGTGCGGTTGCGCATCAGCAGGGTGGCCTCGGCCCGGCCGAGGGCGAGCAGGCGGCGGGCGGCCGTGCTCCGGGGGCCGGTGGCGGGGGCGGCGGGCCCGGGAGGCGGTGGGGCCTGGTCGGCGGCCTCGGAGGCGATGGCGAGGAAGGCCTCCTCCAGTGAGGCGCTGCGGGCGTCCAGGGCGCCGAGCGCGATCCCGTGGTGCCGGGCCCAGCCGAGCAGGTCGGTGAGGGTGTCCTGGAGGGTCGTGGTGTGCACGGTGACCTTGCGGCCGTCGACGACGGTCTCGGCGCCGGTCAGGGCCGGCAGCACGACGCCGTCGTACGCGGGCAGTTCGAAGCCGATCCGGGACGGCCGGCCGGCGATCACCTCGGCGACGGTGCCGCTGGTGACGACCCGGCCGCCGTGCATGATGGCCAGCCGGTCGGCCAGCTCCTCGGCCTCCTCCAGGTAGTGCGTGGTGAGCAGCACCGTGGTGCCCTGGGCGCGCAGTTCGCGCACCAGCCGCCAGACGGCGGCGCGCGCCTCCGGGTCGAGGCCGGTGCTGGGCTCGTCCAGGAACAGCACCTCGGGGCGGCCGAGCAGGGCCATCGCGAGGTCGAGCCGGCGCTTCTCGCCGCCGGACAGCTGCTTGACCCGGACGCCCGACCGGTGGCCGAGCCCGACCAGGTCCAGCGCCTCCGCCACCGGGCGGGCGCCGCTGGTCGTCCCGGCCCAGACGCGGCCGGTCTCGGCGCAGGTGAGGTCGCCGGGGAAGCCGCCCTCCTGGAGCATGATGCCGATCCGCGGGCGGACGGCGGCGCGCTCCCGGTGCGGGTCGTGGCCGAGGACCCGGACGCTGCCGCCGGTGGGGGCGGTCAGGCCCTCGATGACCTCCATGGTGGAGGTCTTGCCGGCGCCGTTGGTGCCGAGCAGGGCGAACAGCTCGCCGCGGCCGACGGTGAGGTCGACGCCGCGGACGGCGTGGTACCCGGTGGTGCCGCCGTAGCGGCGGTGCAGGTCGGTGACCTCGATCACGTGGTCGTCGGGGTGGGAGGGGCGGCTCGTTCGCATGACTCCAGCCTTCCGCCGGCCGGGCCGGGCGGGCAGTGCGCGGTGTCATGGAACGGTGGTGGCGATCCACGGGTCGGCGATGACGAATGTCATCGGTCCCCGCTGTCGCCGGCCTCCCGGGGAAACCCGGGGGCGGAATGCGGGACGGCCGGGGAATGCCGAAGGGCCCCCTCGATCGAGGGGGCCCTTCGTGCCGGAGCGGACGACGAGATTCGAACTCGCGACCCTCACCTTGGCAAGGTGATGCTCTACCAACTGAGCCACGTCCGCAGGTCAAACTATTCTTTTGTGCTGTGCTCGCGCACTGCGAGCGGACGACGAGATTCGAACTCGCGACCCTCACCTTGGCAAGGTGATGCTCTACCAACTGAGCCACGTCCGCACGGTGCCTGGTGGGGCACCGGCCGCCTCTTCGGATCTCTCCGTTGCGGCGACGAGGAATACTCTACAGCATCTTTCGGGGTGGTCGCCCCACCCTTTCGGTCCAGGGTGCGGGCGGGGCGACCAGGGGTGCTGCCCCGGACGGGTCAGTTCGCGTCGGCGAACTGCTCGTACACGTGCTTGGGGATCCGGCCCCGGGCGGGCAGCTCCATGCCGCGGGAGAGGGCCCAGGCGCGCACGGCGGCCGGGTCCGGGGTGAGCGCGGTGCGGCGGAAGGACTTTCCGGTGCGGCTCTGGCGGCGGCCGGCCGCGACGAACGGGGCGAGGGCCTCCCGCAGCTTTTCGGCGTTGTCCACGGACAGGTCGATCTCGTACGACTTCCCGTCGACGCCGAAGTGGACGGTTTCCGCGGCGGCGCCGCCGTCCAGGTCGTCGGAGAGCGTGACAACTACACGCTGAGCCATGGGTGTCAATCCTCTCGGGCAATTCGGCCGCCGGTCCGCGGGATGCGCACGGAGGCCTGTTGTGCACCACTCGCGCAAGCGCGTACGGGCAGGCCCGATGGCCGGCCGGATACGCAGCACTTGCCGCGACAGGTGGCCCTATTCTGCACCCGAAGGGGGTCGAAATCGAAGAGTCCGGCATTCTTTTCCGGATATTCACGAATCTTCGCCGGGCTGTCGGATACCCCTGTGCGGGGACGGGAGGATCTGTCCCCAAGTGCCGTATTCGGGTGTTCTTCGGGCGTTCTCTCTCCCGACTCCGAATCCGTGGAAACCGGCCGTCCCCGGCGGGGGGTCGCGGAGCCGGATCCCTTGCGGCGTAAGGGTCTCGGGTCTACGCGCGTCGCTATCCCCGGCCAGCAATCCTGCCCGAAACCCCCGGTAGTCTGGAGTTCCCCCGCCTCACCGAAGACACCACCGGGAGTGCCAGTGGCACGCGTCGTAGTCGACGTCATGCTCAAGCCGGAGATCCTCGACCCCCAGGGACAGGCGGTGCAGCGTGCACTGCCCCGTCTCGGATTCACCGGGATCGCCGACGTCCGCCAGGGCAAGCGTTTCGAGCTGGAAGTGGAGGGCCCGGTCGACGACGCCGCGCTCGCCCGTATCCGTGAAGCCGCCGAGACGTTTCTCGCCAACACCGTGATCGAGGACTTCACCGTCCGCGTCGAGGAGGCGGCGAAGTGACCACCCGCGTCGGCGTCGTCACTTTCCCCGGCTCCCTCGACGACCGCGACGCCCAGCGTGCGGTCCGCCTGGCCGGCGCCGAGCCGGTCGCCCTGTGGCACCGTGACAAGGATCTCCACCAGGTCGACGCCGTCGTCCTGCCGGGCGGATTCAGTTACGGCGACTATCTGCGCTGCGGCGCGATCTCCCGCTTCTCGCCGGTGATGGAGACCGTCATCGAGCAGGCCAGGCTGGGAATGCCGGTGCTCGGTATCTGCAACGGCTTCCAGGTGCTCTGCGAATCGCACCTGCTGCCGGGTGCGCTCACCCGCAACGACTCGCTGCACTTCATCTGCCGCGACCAGAAGCTGCGCATCGAGAACGCGGAGACCGCCTGGACCCGGGATTACTCGGCCGGCCAGGAAATCGTCGTCCCGCTGAAGAACGGTGAGGGCCGCTTCGTCGCCGACGAGCGCGTCCTGGACGAACTGGAGGCGGAGGGCCGGGTGGTCGCCCGTTACCTCGCCCGCGGCGACGCCGCTGAGGGGTTCGGTAACCCGAACGGTTCGTACCGCGACATCGCCGGCATCACCAACGCCGCCGGCAATGTCGTCGGCCTGATGCCGCACCCGGAGCACGCGGTGGAGCCGCTCACCGGTCCGACCACCGAGGGCCTGGGCTTCTTCACGTCCGTACTGAAGCAGCTGGTGAACGCCTGATGAGCCTCGACACCGTCAAGAACGCCGAGCAGACCCCGGACGCCGCCCAGCCCTGGGCCGAACTCGGCCTCAAGGAGGACGAGTACGCGCGCATCCGGGAGATTCTCGGCCGCCGCCCGACCGGCGCCGAACTCGCGATGTACTCGGTCATGTGGTCCGAGCACTGTTCGTACAAGAGCAGCAAGGTCCACCTGAAGCAGTTCGGCGAGAAGAAGCCCGATTCGGACGCGATGCTCGTCGGCATCGGCGAGAACGCCGGCGTCGTCGACGTCGGCCAGGGCTACGCCGTCACCTTCAAGGTCGAGTCGCACAACCACCCGTCGTACATCGAGCCCTACCAGGGCGCGGCCACCGGCATCGGTGGCATCGTGCGCGACATCCTGGCGATGGGCGCCCGCCCGGTCGCCGTGATGGACCCGCTGCGCTTCGGCGCGGCCGACCACCCGGACACCCGGCGCGTGCTGCCCGGCATCGTCGCGGGCATCGGCGGCTACGGCAACTGCCTGGGCCTGCCGAACATCGGCGGCGAGGTCGTCTTCGACTCCTGCTACCAGGGCAACCCGCTGGTCAACGCGCTGTGCGTGGGCGTCATGAAGCACGAGGACATCCACCTCGCGCAGGCCTCCGGCGCCGGCAACAAGGTCATCCTGTACGGCGCCCGCACCGGCGGCGACGGCATCGGCGGCGTCTCGGTGCTGGCCTCCGAGACCTTCGACGACACCAAGCCGGCCAAGCGCCCGGCCGTCCAGGTCGGCGACCCGTTCCAGGAGAAGCTCCTCATCGAGTGCACCCTGGAGATCTTCCGCGAGAAGCTCGTCAAGGGCATCCAGGACCTCGGCGGCGCCGGCCTGTCCTGCGCCACCAGCGAGCTGGCCTCGGCCGGCTCCGGCGGCATGCGGATCGACCTCGACACCGTGCACCTGCGCGACCACACGCTCTCGCCGGAGGAGATCCTCATGAGCGAGTCGCAGGAGCGCATGTGCGCGATCGTCGAGCCCGACAAGGTCGACCGCTTCCTGGAGATCTGCGAGAAGTGGGACGTCATCGCCAACGTCATCGGTGAGGTGACCGACGGCGAGCGCCTGGAGATCTTCTGGCAGGGCGAGCTCGTGGTGGACGTGCCGCCGCGCACCGTCGCCCACGAGGGCCCGACCTACCAGCGCCCGTACGCCCGCCCGAGCTGGCAGGACGCGCTGCAGGCCGACGCCCCCACCGCCGAGCGGCTGGCCCGCCCGACCACCGGCGAGGGCCTCAAGGCCGACCTGCTGAAGGTCGCGAGCCACCCGAACCAGGCCTCCAAGTCCTGGATCACCGACCAGTACGACCGCTACGTGCTCGGCAACACCGTGCTCTCGCACGGCGAGGACTCGGGCATGATCCGGATCGACGACGAGACCAACCTCGGCGTCTCGGTCGCCACCGACGGCAACGGCCGCTTCGCCAAGCTGGACCCGTACACCGGCGCCCAGCTGGCCCTGGCCGAGGCGTACCGCAACGTCGCGGCCGGCGGCGCCAAGCCGCTCGCCGTCTCCGACTGCCTCAACTTCGGCTCCCCCGAGGACCCGGACGTCATGTGGCAGTTCGCCGAGGCGACCCGCGGCCTGGCCGACGCCTGCCTGGTGCTCGGCACCCCGGTCACCGGCGGCAACGTCTCGCTGTACAACCAGACCGGCGAGGTCGCCATCCACCCGACCCCCGTGATCGCGGTGCTCGGCGTCATCGACGACGTCACCCGCCGCACCCCGGCCGCCTTCGCCGAGGAGGGGCAGCTGCTCTACCTGCTCGGCGACACGGCGGACGAGCTCGGCGGCTCGGCCTGGTCGCAGGCCGTCCACGACCACCTCGGCGGCCTGCCGCCCAAGGTGGACCTGGAGCGCGAGCGGCTGCTCGGCGAGATCCTGATCGCCGCCTCGCGCGACGGCATGATCGACGCCGCGCACGACCTCTCGGACGGCGGCCTCGGCCAGGCGCTCGTGGAGAGCTGCCTCAAGGGCGGCCACGGTGCGCGGATCATCGTGCCCGAGGGCCAGGACCCGTTCGTGTTCCTGTTCTCCGAGTCGGCCGGCCGCGCCGTCGTGGCGGTGCCGCGCAGCGAGGAGCTCCGGTTCAACGACATGTGCACCGCGCGCGGCCTGCCGGCCACCCGGATCGGTGTCGTGGACGGCGAGAGCCTGGACGTCCAGGGGCAGTTCAGCGTCTCGCTGGCCGAGCTGAAGGACGCTCACACCGGCGTCATCGAGGCCCTGCTGGCCTGACGGCTCCGGCTCTCCGGGGGCGGGCGGTTCGTTTCGAACCGTCCGCCCCTCGGCGTATGTTGGGGGCCATGCCACCCAAGTCCCGTACGTACCAGCCGCCGAAGGTCCGCGCCGCGCTGGCCGCCCAGACCGAGGCGCTGCGCGCCGCCGTGCACGGCCTCACCGAGGAGCAGTTGGAGCTGCCCACCCGGCTCGGGACGTGGCGGGTGCGCGAGTTGGTCGCGCACCTGGGCATGGCCCTGGGCGCACTGCCCCAGCAGCTGGACGTGCCGGTTCCGGCCGGAGCCCCGCTGGGGGCGGCCGAGGCGATCGGCCTCACCCGGACGGTCGCCGACGCGGTCGACGAGGGCGCCCGCGCGCTCGCGGCCGCGGCGTACGCCGGCGGGCCGGAGGCGGTGGCCGAGGAGTTCGACCGGCCGGCGCTGGCGGTGCTCAAGGCCCTGGACGGGCCCGACGTCGCCGATCCCGACCGGCGGATCGCCACCCGGCTCGGCCGGCCGATACCGATGACGGACTACCTGCTGACCAGGCTGCTGGAGGCCGTCGTGCACGCCGACGACCTGGCCGACGCCCTCGGGCCGGACGCCCCCGCCTTCCCGCACGACCGGCAGGCCCTCGCCACCGTGACCCGGCTGCTGGCCGACGCCTTCGCCGAACGGGCGCCCGGCGGGGCCGTCGAGCTGCGGATCCCGCCGTACGCCGTGGTGCAGGCCGTCGAGGGGCCCAAGCACACCCGGGGCACCCCGCCGAACGTGGTCGAGACCGACCCGCTGACCTGGATCCGGCTGGCCACCGGCCGGCTCGACTGGGCGGCGGCGCAGGAGAGCGCCGCCCTCACGGCCTCCGGCGAGCGCAGCGACCTGCGGGAGCACCTGCCCGTGATGGGTTGAGCCAGTCGGTCAGCCCAGCTGCTTGACCAGCGCCTCGGCGGCCTTGCGCAGCGGCTCGCCGGCCAGGGCGGGGTTCTGCTCGGGGTCGCCGGAGTCCTGGGAGAGCATCATGATCAGGTCCCCCTCGCCGTTCACCGCGAGCCGGGAGACGGCGGCGGTGCCGGGGCCCGGGGTCAGCCTGGTTTGGCCGATGCCGGGCCGGTCGGCGAAGAAGCGGTTCAGGTCGTCCACGCCGAGTCGCCCGGCCTGCCCGATCCTGGCCAGCATCATGCTGATGCCGTAGTCGTTCTTCGGGACGGCCATCAGCTCCACCTCGACGGTGGCGGAGCCGACCCGGTAGGAGCAGGTGATGTCGGCGTTCTGCGGGACGGCCGGCTGCTCGGGCATGGAGGCCGGGTGGCTGGCGCCGGACGGCCAGGGCTGGGGCGGGACGCCGTCGCCGGCGTTGCCCGAGACGGAGCGGCCGTCGTGCTCGGCCGGGGAGACGGCACCAGTGATCCCGGCGGCGCCGGCGGCCTTCGCCAAGTCGAGGCCGAACGGGCAGGTGTCCGTCCTGTTCTTGACCGCGTCCAGGGCGACGGACCGCACGCGGTCGTAGCTGAGCGCTCCGCCGCCCTGGGCGAGGTCGTCGGCGGAGGAGCAGGCGGCGGCGCCGAGGACGGTCCCGGCTGCGGCGAACGCGGCGGCGAGCCTCCGGAGTTGGGCAGCGGTCATGCCCGCACGATACGGCCCGGTCGTCCCGGCGGGTTGCCGATCGGGTCTCAACTCCGTCCCGCTACGGCACCGATGGCCCGCTCAGGTAGGTGCCGTCCGCGGTGTACGGCCAGGCGTTGGGCGTGCAGCCCTTGAGCCCGTAGATCTGCTGCATCATCGCGGGCGCGGGCTTGCCCGGGCCGGGGCAGGTCTCGTGGCCGTGGCCGATCCGGTGGCCGACCTCGTGGTTGACGATGAGCGCCCGGTACTCCTCTATCGGCCCGCTGAACTGCGGTGAACCGGTGTTCCAGCGCTTGGAGTTGACGAGCACCTGGTTGCCGACGTTGCAGTTGACCTCGCCGTGGGTGTCCAGGCCGGAGGCGCCGCAGATCTTGTCCACGGTGGCCGGGGAGGCGATCTTCACGGTGAAGTCGTAGGAGCCGCCGGCGACCAGCTGGAAGCCGTTCTTGCGGTCGTTGGTCCAGCCGCGGCGGTCGCCGAGGATGCCGTGGATCTGCGCGGCGGCGGAGGGGGCGTCGATGCCGATGCCGTCCTCGACCTCCACCCGGTAGCGGCGGATGTTGCCGCGGCCGACCGGCTTGGCGTCGGCGGGGGCGGTGGTGAAGGTGCCCGCGCCCTTGGTCGGGCCGGGGTCGGGCGCGGTGGCGGTGGGCTCCGGGGTCGGCGTCGCGGCCGGGGCCGGCGCGGGCGGGGCCGACGGGGTGGCGGCCGGGGTCGCCTCGGTGGGCGGGGCGATCCGGGCCTGGGTGGTGGGCGCGGCGGCGGGCGGGTCCGAGGGGCGGTTCAGCATGAAGGCCGCGGTGCCCAGCACCAGGACGGTCGCGACGATCGCCGCGAGCATGCCAGGCCCGATGCCGCGACGCTGCCGGCGGCGGCGACGGCCGCTCTGGGCGTTCCGGCGGGCCGGGGCGGGCCGGTTGCGCTGGGCGTTCTCCCGATCGCCCTGCGTGGTCCGGGCGTTGGGGGCCTTGCGGCTCGTCGGGGTGGCTCGCCTGCGGGCGGATCTGGCTGCGGGCACGAGCGACACCCTGGCATGCGAACGGGTGAATGTCTACATACCGGGTATGTGGGAGAACGCCGTCCGGCGGCCCGGAGGCCCAAGCGGCGGACCGGGCCGAGGAGTTCGCTCCGTCGCCGTCCCGTGCGCGAGCGGAACGGAACGGGGAGATCGCAAGGAGGGCGGTTGACCCCTGCGGCTCGGGTGGCAGACTTCAGGGCATGGCGATCCACAGGAATCTTCTCGACGGCCCCGACCCGACCCTCCTGCCGGAGGACGAGCAGCCCTACCGCATGCTGGCGGAGGAGTCGGCCTCGCCGACCCAGGTGGCCGCCGACTTCCCGTCCTTCTGCCTGGCCTGGGCCATGCTCGCCGACGACGCGTACGCGGCCGGCCGGTACGTCGAGTCGTACGCCTACGCCCGCACCGGCTACCACCGCGGCCTGGACGCGCTGCGCCGCAGCGGCTGGAAGGGCCACGGTCCGGTGCCGTGGGAGCACCGCGGCAACCGCGGCTTCCTGCGCTGCCTGGCCGCGCTCGCCCGGGCGGCCGGCGCGATCAAGGAGACCGAGGAGGAGGCCCGCTGCTGGCAGTTCCTGAAGGACAGCAGCGCGGAGGCGTACGCGGAGCTCAAGCAGTAGGACCCGTCCGGACGTGCGGGTGCCCCCGGCGGAGGACCGCCGGGGGCACCGTCGTGCCGGGCGCCTACTTCAGGCGCTTGCCGGCCGAGCGCAGCTGCTCGGCGGCCTCGACCACGCGGGCGGCCATGCCGGCCTCGGCCAGCTTGCCCCAGGTGCGCGGGTCGTAGGTGTTCTTCTTGCCGACCTCGCCGTCGACCTTCAGCACGCCGTCGTAGTTGGCGAACATGTGGCCGGCCACCGGGCGGGTGAAGGCGTACTGGGTGTCGGTGTCCAGGTTCATCTTCACGACGCCGTTCTCCAGCGCGGTGGCGATCTCCTCGGCGGTGGAGCCCGAGCCGCCGTGGAAGACGAAGTCGAACGGGTCGCTCTTGCCGTACTGCTTGCCGATCGCGTCCTGCAGCTCGCGCAGCAGCTCCGGCTTCAGCACGACGTTGCCCGGCTTGTACACGCCGTGCACGTTGCCGAACGAGGCGGCCAGCAGGTAGCGGCCCTTCTCGCCCAGGCCCAGCGCCTCGGCGGTGCGCACGGCGTCGTTGACGGTGGTGTACAGCTCGTCGTTGATCTCGTGGGTGACGCCGTCCTCCTCGCCACCGGTCGGGGTGATCTCGACCTCGAGGATGATCCTGGCGGCCGCGGCCTGGGCCAGCAGCTCCTGGGCGATGGCCAGGTTGTCCGACAGGGTCTCGGCCGAGCCGTCCCACATGTGCGACTGGAACAGCGGGTTCTGGCCCTTGGCCACGCGCTCGGCGGAGACCGCCAGCAGCGGGCGGACGTAGCCGTCCAGCTTGTCCTTCGGGCAGTGGTCGGTGTGCAGGGCGACGGTGATGTCGTACTTCGCGGCGACGATGTGCGCGAACTCGGCCAGGGCCACGGCGCCGGTCACCATGTCCTTGTTGTGCTGGCCGCCCAGGAACTCCGCACCACCGGTCGAGATCTGGATGATGCCGTCGCTCTCGGCCTCGGCGAAACCGCGCAGGGCGGCGTGCAGGGTCTGCGAGGAGGTGACGTTGATGGCCGGGTAGGCGAACTTGCCCGCCTTGGCCCGGTCGAGCATCTCGTTGTAGACCTCGGGAGTTGCGATGGGCATGCGATCCGCTCCTGTCGGGTTGCGGCGTACGGACGGGTGCTGTCCGACGCTGGGTACGCCTTCGTGACGACTCCGTGCCGGCCCGCCGACGCGCGGCGCTGCGGTGTGGCTCTCCGGCACCAAGGTTCGAGGCGGCCACCGCGGAACGGCCATGAGGGTGGAGACCGCCGCGGACCGGACGCCGGTGCCATCTTCCCAGACTCGTGCCCGCAGGTCAGCAGGAGCCCGCCTGTCGGGACACCGGTGCGGTGGTGCGGCGGGGCCACCGGCCGGAGGTCCTCGGCAAGGTACGCCCGCTATCCTGCGCCCGTGGACTACAACCAGCTGGCCGTCAATCTGCTCGACGCCAAATCCCTGATCTCGTCCCTCGGCGCCATCGGGCTGATCGCGATCATCTTCGCGGAGACCGGCCTGCTGGTCGGCTTCTTCTTCCCGGGCGATTCGCTGCTGATCCTCGCGGGCGTCGCCGCCTCGAACGCCGCCTCCTCGGTGCTCGGCGACGGCGCCAAGCTGCCGATCGCCGTCCTGCTGGTCGGCTGCCCGATCGCGGCGGTCGCCGGTGCCCAGCTGGGGCACCTGATCGGGGTCAAGGTCGGGCCGAGGCTCTTCGACAAGCCCGACTCGAAGATCTTCCGCCGTGAGTACGTGGTGAAGGCGGAGGAGTACTTCAACAAGTTCGGCTCGGGCAAGGCCGTGGTGCTGGCCCGCTTCATGCCGATCATCCGGACGTTCCTCAACCCGGTCGCCGGCACCCTGGAGATGCCCGCTCGGACGTTCTTCGTGTGGAACGTGGTCGGCGGCGTGCTCTGGACCGAGTCCATGCTGCTGATCGGCTACTTCTTCGGCGACGCGCTCGCCCCGGTGATCGACAAGTACCTGATCCCGGCGGTGCTGCTGATCGTGCTGCTGTCGATCTCGCCGATCCTGGTCGAGGTCTTCCGGGAGCGCAAGAAGAAGAAGGCCGGCGCGGTCGACGCCGTCGACGGCGAGTCGGTGCAGAGCGGCAGCGGGCGGCACCGTCGCGGCTGAGCCGGCGGCGGGCGCGGGTACGCGAAGGGGCCGGGCGTTGTTCCACGTGGAACAACGCCCGGCCCCTTCCTCGCGTCGTGCGCGGACGTCCCGGGGTCAGAGGCCCAGGTCGGCCGCGGTGTAGGCGGTCACGTACGGCAGGCCCTGCGCCTCGACGGCGGCCTGGCCGCCGCGCTCCACGATCACCGCGACGCCGACCACCTCGGCGCCCGCCTCGCGCAGCGCCTCGACGGCCGTCAGCACCGAACCGCCGGTGGTCGAGGTGTCCTCGACCGCCAGCACCCGGCGGCCCTTGACGTCCGGGCCCTCGATCCGGCGCTGCAGGCCGTGCGCCTTGCCCGCCTTGCGGACCACGAAGGCGTCCAGCTCGCGGCCGCGGGCGGCGGCGGCGTGCAGCATGGCGGCGGCCACCGGGTCGGCGCCCAGGGTCAGGCCGCCGACGGCGTCGTACTCCAGGTGCGAGGTCGCGTCCAGCATCACCCGGCCGACCAGCGGGGCGGCCTGGCCGTCCAGCGTGATCCGGCGCAGGTCGACGTAGTAGTCGGCCTCCTTGCCGGAGGAAAGGGTGACCTTGCCGTGCACGACGGCCTTGTCCTTGATCTGTGCCAGCAGGGCGTCGCGGTCGTTGCTCATGAGCGTTCAGTCTAGGGCCTGCCGCCGTTCCCGGCGCCTGCGGTCAGCGCCGGCGCAGCGCCCTGGCCAGCACCACGGCGCCGCCCAGCAGGGCCACCGAGCCGCCGATCACCCACGGCAGCGGGCTGCGGCCGCCGGTCCCCGGCACCACGATCCCGCCGACCTCGCCGCCCCACCGGGACGCCGCCCGGGCCCGCGCGCTGCGGGCCGGCAGCGCCGGGGCGTAGCGGCCGCGCGGCGGGGCGTGGTCGACCTCCTCGGCCGAACGGCCCACGATGCTGCGGCGCACCGGGCCGCTGAGCACAGGCTCCTCCTCGTACGCGAACAGCGCCTCGGTGGACAGGCCCTCGGTGACCCCGGAGGGCTCGTCGACGTCGTCCGCCTCGGTGTCGTCGGCCTCCTGCGACTCCTCGGTGCCGTCCGTGCGGTCCGTGCCATCCGCGTCGTCCGTGTCGTCGTCGGTGGAACCGGTGACCAGACCGAACCGTTCGGCGTCGGCGTCGGAGAAGGCGATCAGGTCGGAGAGGTCGTCGTCGAGGTCGTCGCCGGGCTGGTCCTGGCGCTCCTCGATGTAGACCACGCCCGCGCCGGCCGTCGTCCCGCCGGCCTCCCCGGCCTCGGTGTCGTCCTCCTCGGCGCCCGCCTCGGTGTCGTCCTCCGCTGCGCCGTCCGGGGCGACCAGGGCGGCGGCGAACCGGTCCAGCAGGCGGTGGCCCGCCGCGTCCAGGGTCTCGTCGTCGAACTCGGCCAGCCGGCCGGTGGCGCTGAGGTCGCCGGTGAAGCGGATCACGGCCGTGCCGTCCTCGGCGCCGTCCGTGACGCTCACCCGGACGGTCGCCGTCGCCTCGCCGCTGCCCCGGGCCTCCTCGCCCTCGGCGAGCACGGTCAGCACGCCCTCCCGGCCCTCGATCAGCGACAGCACGCCCTTGTACGTGATCGTGGAGCCGCCGATCCGCAGCTTGAGCCGCCCGCCGATCTCCTCGGCCGGCCCGCTGCCGACCGCGGCCGGCTCGGTGCTCAGCCCCGGCACGCTCCGGGCCAGCCGCGCCGGCTCCTGCAGGGCCTGCCGCACCAACCCGGCGGCCATCGGGACGACAACCTCATGCTCCATGCCACGGAGCCTACCGACCCGAGCCCGCCCGGTCCCCACCCACCACCGCCCGGATTTCCGGTCCGGGCGGCGCGCGCCCGGCAAGGACCCGCGGGACAGCCGTCAGCGCGGCCCGAGGAGGGTGAGCGGGGGCGGGGGGTGGAGCGGGCGGAGGGCGGTGAGGCGGGCGGCGGAGGCGCGCAGGGTGTCCGGGGTGAGGGCGCGCGGGGGCGGGGCGTCGGGGGCGAGGGTGAGGGCGGGCCGGTCGGCGGCGGCGAGCAGGTAGTCCTGCGCGGTGTCCGGCGGCCCGGGGCGGCAGGCGGCGGTGGCGTCGCCCGGCACCGCGTACGGGGCGGTGCGCAGTCCGGCGGCGCGCAGGCCGGACTCGATCTGCCAGAGCCCGCCCTCGTCGCCGCCGGCCCGGACGGCGATCCTCCCGCCGGGGGCGAGCAGCCGGGCGGCGAGGCCGTAGAACTCCTGGGAGTGGAAGGCGACCGGCCCGCCGTCCGCCGGTGCGGGCAGGTCGGCGAGGACCACGTCGTACCCGTCGCCGGGCCCGTCCTCGGGGGCGCGGCGGAGCCAGGCCAGCGGGTCGGCGGCGGTGACGGTGACCCGGGGGTCGTCCAGCGAGTGGTCGCCGAGCGCGGACAGCGCGGGGTCGGTGCGGGCCAGCCGGGGCAGGGCCGGGTCGGTGTCGACCAGCCGGACGGTGCGCACGCCCCGGTGCCGCAGCACCTCCCGCAGGGCGAGGCCGTCCCCGCCGCCGAGCAGCAGCACCCGGGTGTCGGGGCCGGCGGCCATCGCGGGGTGGACCAGCGCCTCGTTGCCCCGGTACTCGTCGGGCCCGCAGGCCGCGAGCCGTCCGCCCAGGTAGAGCCGCAGCGGGCCCTCGGCGGGGCCGGTGAGCACGATCTCCTGGTAGCGGCTGCGGGTCGCGTAGCGGACGTCGCCGCCGTAGAGGGCGTGTCGGGCGGCGCGTTCGATGAGGTCCGAGCCGGCGGCGGCGGCCGCGAGCAGGCCGAGCACGAGCGCGCAGCCGGTCCAGAGCAGCCGTCGTATCCGGGGGGCGGGCTCCTCCCGGAACAGCCAGAGGACCACGGCGGCTCCGGCGACGGCGTTGACGGCGCCGGTGAGGAGCGCGCCGTCGCCGGGGCCGAGGGCGGGCAGGATGAGGAACGGGAAGGCGAGGCCGCCGATCAGCGCGCCCACGTAGTCGGCGGCGAAGAGGTCGGCGACGGCGCGCCCGGCGTCCTCGCGCCGGATCCGCTGGATGAGGGTCATCAGCAGGGGGATCTCGGCGCCGATGAGGATGCCGATCAGGCAGGTGAGGACGACCATCGCGGCCTGGTAGCGGCCGATCCAGGCCCAGCAGGAGTACAGGGCGAGGACGGAGAGGCCGCCGGTGAGCGCGAGGGCGCACTCGACCAGGGCGAAGGCGGTGGCGGGCCGCCGGGTGAGGCGCTTGGCCAGCAGGGAGCCGAGGCCCATCGCGAACACCATGACGGAGAGCACGACGGAGGTCTGGGTGACGGTGTCCCCGAGCAGGTAGTCGCCGAGCGCCACGAGTTCGAGCTCGTAGACCAGTCCGCAGGCCGCGCAGACGAACGCGGCCAGCAGGACGGTCAGGCGGGCGAGCCGGGGGTTCGATCGCAGCCGGGATCGACGGCGGGCGGGCAGGGGGACGAGCCCGCGCCCGGGCCGGGGAGGGGTGCCGTCGTCGAGGTCCACTCGTGACCGGGTGGGTGGACCGGCCGGATGGTTGATCACGAACAAACGCTAGGGGACGTGCGGGACGGATAGCTGCGCCCATTCGGCGGACAGTGCGAGCCGCTGGGTTGACGAATCGTTCCTGCGTGCGAGTGGCTGGCTGGTGCGGGGTGACTGGGGGCCGGGCCGGGGGCCGAGTACCGGCGCTCGCCGGTCATGCCGCCGCGATCACGAGCGAGGAGCGGGTGCAGACCAGCTGCCCCTCCTGGGGGTAGGCGTGCCAGGTGCGCCACAGCACCCGGCCCGCGTCACCCTGGGTGACCAGCGCGGTGAAGGCGCTCGGATCCCCCGGGAAGACCCCGGCGAGCCCGCGCGGATGCCCCTCGACCAGGGCCAGCAACTCCTGGGCGCGGGCCGCGAAGTCGTGCGGCGGCAGCGCCTCGATCCGGGCCGCGAACTCGTACTCCCAGCCGCCGATCTGCTTGGCGACCCGGGCCGGCAGCGGGGTGCGGCGGCCGGGCAGGCAGGCGACCGTCTCCAGGCACCGGCCGGGGCCGGCGTCGACGACCACCTGGTGCGAGGCGCCGAGCAGCCGCAGCTGGAGCGTTCCGGGCCGGCCGTCGCCGGCGAGTCTCAGGTCGCGCACCGCGAGAGCGGGCAGCGGTTCGCCGCCGAGGCACCAGGCCAGGTCACCGGCGCGGGTGTCCGTATAGGTGGTCTGCAGTGTGGTGAGCATGCTCGGCTCCGCGTTTCAGCTCCGTGCGCGCCCACCGAGCAGCAGCGAGTTGGCCTAGGCGATGGCGAGGCTGTTCGTGGCTGTTGCGGCCCTGGGCGCGGCCGGCCGTGGAAGGAAGGATTCCGGCTGGAGATTCAGCAGCAGAGAAGCACGAATACGCCGGGTCCGTCGGTGATTTACCCAACTTTGTCAAGCATTCACCGTTTCGAGCACATCCGCTTCCCCGCTCTGATCGACCCGGTGTGCGACTCTGCACAGCGCGCGCCCCTGCGACCCGCTCGTGCGCCGTGTGAGCGTGGTGCGCGCCGTCCATGTGCTTCATGCGCCGCCGCCCTCCACGCACGGGGCGTGAAGGGCGGACGGATCGGCCGGAGCGGTCGGCGAATATGCCCCCAGGGCATTGAATCGGCAGATTCACCAAGGGAGTTGACTGTAGATCAGAACGCGTGTCGGGCCGCGCTCGTTCCCGTTCGAGGGGGCGCGCGGCACCCTCAGACGCGCTGCAGCCGCGCTACGGCCTCCTGAAGCACCTCGTCCTTTTTGCAGAACGTGAAGCGAACGAGTGTGCGACCGGCGTCCTGGTCGTCGTAGAAGACGGCGTTCGGGATGGCGACCACGCCGCAGCGCTCGGGCAGCGAGCGGCAGAACTCGACGCCGTCCTTCTCGCCGAGCGGGGTGATGTCGGTGGTGATGAAGTACGTGCCCTCGGGGGTGAAGGTGCGGAAGCCGGCGGCGGTGAGGCCGGCCCCGAGGAGGTCGCGCTTGCGGAGCAGGTCGGCGCGCAGGGTGTGGAAGTACGCGTCGGGCAGGCGCAGCGCCTCGGCGACGGCGTACTGGAACGGCCCGGCGCTGACGTAGGTGAGGTACTGCTTCGCGGTGCGGACGGCCGCGACCAGCGGCGGGGCGGCGGTCACCCAGCCGACCTTCCAGCCGGTGAAGGAGAAGGTCTTGCCGGCCGAGGAGATGGTGACGGTGCGTTCGCGCATGCCGGGCAGGGCCGCGAGGGGGTGGTGGACGGCGCCGAAGACGAGGTGCTCGTAGACCTCGTCGGTGACCACCAGGAGGTCGTGCTCGATGGCGAGTTCGGCGATGGCGGCCAGCTCGTCGGCGGTGAGCACGGTGCCGGTGGGGTTGTGCGGGGTGTTGATCAGCAGCAGGCGGGTGCGCGGGGTGATCAGCGCCCGGAGCTCGTCCAGGTCGGGGCGGAAGCCCGGGGCCCGGAGCGTGAGCGGGACGCGGACGGCGCCGGCCATCGCGATGCAGGCGGCGTAGGAGTCGTAGAACGGTTCGAGGGCGATCACCTCGTCGCCGGGTTCGAGCAGGGCGAGCAGCGCGGCGGCGATGGCCTCGGTGGCGCCGGCGGTGACCAGCACCTCGGTGTCCGGGTCGTAGGACAGGCCGTGGAAGCGCTGCTGGTGCTCGGCGATCGCGGTGCGCAGCTCGGGGATGCCGGGGCCGGGCGGGTACTGGTTGCCGCGGCCCTCGCGCAGCGCCCGGACGGCCGCCTCGCGGATCTCCTCGGGCCCGTCGGTGTCCGGGAAGCCCTGGCCGAGGTTGATCGAGCCGGTGGCGGTGGCCAGGGCGGACATCTCGGCGAAGATCGTCGTTCCCATGCCGGCCAGTCGGCGGTTCAGCAGCGGCCTGGTACCCATCTCGGCTCCTCACGTGTCGTCGGTGGCGCCCATCCTCCGGATGCGCATCGGCAACGACAAGTCCGCCGATCCGGACGATTGCTAAGCGATCCCGTCCGGATCCTCATCGACCCGTCCCGGCCGTTCGACCAGGATCTGACGGGCCGTTGCTGAGAACCGGACGGGGAGGCCCGCCAGGAGCGCAGGCCTGCCCGGCCCACGACGACGAGGGATTCCTCAAGGAGGTCCACGCATGACCGGGAGCATCAACCCGCGCCGGGCGGACGACTCGGGCGACCTGAAGAACTACCTGCTGGACAGCACGGATCTGGAGAAGATACCGGGCCTGGTCCGCAGCGAGTCGGTCAGCCAGGAGGAGTGCTACCGCCTGATGGTGGAGGGCACCAAGGAGACCTACTCGCACGAGGAGGTCTTCGGGCAGTTCTGCTCGCTCGGCGAGTACATCGACGTCCCGTACGACGTCGTGTTCGAGTACGCCGCCAACGTCCACTCGATGGAGGAGTGGACGTTCAGCGTCCGCGACCTGCGCCACGTCGGCGGCGGGCTCTACCGGGGCACCGAGGCCATCCAGCCGAACACCGAGATCTTCATCCGCGCCGACGTGCTGAAGGGCCCCGAGCACGGCATCGTGTTCTACCCGTGCGCCTGGGACCAGGGCAAGGAGCTCTGGATGCGCTACTACTTCACCTTCATCGACGCCTCCAAGACGCTGCGCAAGCCCGGCACCGTCGTGCTGTGGACCAACTGCAAGCACCCGTACTACGACCGGAACGTCACCGACGTCCCGGACTACATCGCCGAGGGCCGGGCCCGCACCGACCGCTACTGGGTCGGCGACATCTGGCCCAACTTCGACGCCATCCACCGCATCGAGACGGCCAACCTGAAGCGCATCCTGGAGGCCCGCTTCGGCAGCGCCTCGGCGAACGGCTGACGCGATGGCCCTGGAACCGAACGGCCGCACCGGCCCGCAGGCGCAGCTGATCGACGTGGTGAGCTTCCTCCCGGAGCGCGTGGTCTCCAACGCGGCCCCGGAGGGCGCCGGCGACGAGCTCGGCGACCACGCGTTCTTCCGCGGCGTCGCCGAGCGCAGGTTCGCCTCGCCGGACCACACCTCGGCCGAACTGGGCGCCGCGGCCTGCGCCAAGCTGCTCGACCGCACCGGCCTGGCCGCCGACGAGGTCGACCTCATCATCTACAACTGCATCTTCAACGACACCTTCTGGCCGGGCATCGGCTCGGCGGTGCAGGAGGCGATCGGGGCCTCCCGCGCCACCATCATGCAGCTGGACACGAGTTGCTGCTCCTGGCTGTCGGGGCTGCGCACGGCGAAGGCGTTCGTGGAGTCCGGCATCCACCGCAACATCATCGTGCTGACGGTGACCAACTTCGTCTCCCGTCTGCCGGAGTTCCAACGCTCCAACCGTTCGCGGGTGTTGGGGGACGGCGCGACCGCCACGCTGGTGGCGCCCGGCCGGCCGAGCATCCTGTCCGCGTACGAGCGCTCGCACGGCGAGAACTACGGCCTGCTGCGCTTCGAACCGGAGCTGGTCGACGGCGCGTTCCGCAACTACTGGGAGCGCGGCTGCGGGCCGATCACGGTGAACTTCACCAAGGAGCGCCTGGAGGCCATCCGGGAGAACTCCATGAACCTGGTGCCCGAGGCGGTCGCCGCCAGCCTCGCCGAGGCCGGGCTGACCTCCGACGACGTCTCGCTGCTGATCACGCACCAGCCGAACGAGGACTTCCTCGCCGAGTGGCGCAAGCGGTGCGGCATCGAGGAGGCGCGGACGCACGACACGCTGGCGAAGTACGGCAACCTCTTCGCCGGCTCGATCCCGGTGACCGTCGCCGACGCGCTGGACCACGGCCTGGTCCGGGACGGCGACGTGCTGGCGTTCGGCACCTTCGCCAACGGCGGCGACCTGGTGAGCGCGATGACCGTCCGCTGGCACGCGGGCCGATGACGGGAGGACGAGTGGAACGGGGGACGACGATGGGGACGGCGGCACCGGCCGCGGCCGGCGCGGCCACCCTGACGGTGGCCGACGCGCTGGTCACCGCGCTGCGCGACTGGGGCGTGCGGTACGTGTTCGGCGTGAGCGGCGCGAACATCGAGCACCTGCACGACGCGATCCACCGGCTCGGCCGCGGGCGGCTGGCCTCGGTGCTGGCCCGCCGCGAGGACGGCGCCGGCTTCATGGCGGACGGGCACGCCCGGGTGCACCGCACGCTCGGCGTGTGCTGCTCGACCTCGGGCGGCGCGCTGGTCAACCTGGCGGTCGGCCTGGCCGAGTCCTACGCGGAGTCCGTCCCGGTGCTCGCGCTGGTCGGGCAGCCGCCGCGGCCGCTGGCGGGCGCCGGCTCCTTCCAGGACGGCTCCGGCATCGGTCGGACGGTCGACGCCGAGCGGCTGCTCTCGACCGTCACCAAGCGCACCGTGACGCTGACCGACCCGGCCCGGCTCTGGGAGGAGCTGGCGGAGGCGGCCCGCACCGCGCTGTCCGGGCGGCCCGGACCGGTGGCGCTGCTGGTGCCCCGGGACGTCTTCGAGCTGACCGTGCCCGAGCGCCCGGCCGACTGGCCGGACGCACTGGCCGGCCTGGTCCCGCCGCCCGAGGTGGACCCGGGCGAGCTGCGCGCGCTGTTCGACGCGCTGCGGGGGGCGCGCCGGCCGGTGGCGCTGCTGGGGCACGGGGTGCGCCGCAGCGCCGACCGCGAGGCGGTGCTGGAGTTCGTCCGCGCGGCGCGGATCCCGGTCGCGACCACGATGTCGGCGCGGGCCGAGTTCCCCAACTCCGACCCGCTGTACCTCGGTGTGGCCGGTGTGGTGGGCCACCCCTCGGTGCACGAGGTGCTGCGCGAGTCCGACCTGGTGGTCGCGTTCGGTGCCGGTCTCAACATGATGACCCGGGGCCCGCTCGGCGACCTGCGGGGCGACCGGGTCGCGGTGGTGAACATCGATCCGGGCGAGGCCGTCCGCGCGGTGGCCCCCGGCCTGGTGGTCCGGGCGGACGCCGGCGCGACCGCCCGCGGCCTGCTCGGCCTGCTGCGCCAGGAGCCGTTCCGGAGCCCGGAGTTGGCCGACTACCGGCGCACCCGGTTCCGGCCCCGGCTGGCGCCCGGGCTCGACCCGGAGCCGGCCGGCGGCGAGCTGCGGCAGAGCGAGGCGATCACCGCGCTGGCCGAGTGGCTGCCGACCGGGGGCCACCTGGTGCTGGACGCGGGCAACTGCGCGTCCGCGGCGATCCACCTGAGCGACGTGCCGGCCGGGGCCAGCTCCACCATCGCGCTCGGCGCGGGCGGCATGGGCTACAGCCTCGGCGCGGCGGTCGGGGCCCAGGTGGGCTCGCCCGAGGGCGCCCGCACCGTGGTGATCTGCGGGGACGGCGCGTTCCTGATGAACGGCCTGGAGGTGCACACCGCAGTCGACCTGCGGCTGCCGATCCTGTACGTGATCTTCAACAACGCCATGCACGGCATGTGCGTGACCAGGCAGCAGACGTTCTTCGACGCCCGGATCGAGTCCGTGCGCTACGCGCCGGTGGACATCGGCACGGTGGCCCGCGGCCTGGGCGGCCCGGACCGGCTCTGGGTGGCGGACGTCGACAGCCGCGAGCAGCTGGACAAGGCCCTCGCCGACTACACCGCCCGGGCCGCCGAGGCCCCGGCCGGGACCGGCCTGCCGGGGGTGCTGGAGCTGCGCCTCTCCCGCGAGGAGGTGCCGCCGTTCACCCCCTTCCTGCCGCTGGACGAGCCGACCGAGGTCGTCCGGGCAGGGGTGCCGGCCGCACGCGCGGAGGCGGTGCTGGGGCGGCGCTGAGCCGCGCGGCCCGGGGCCGGCCGACCGGCCCCGGGCGGCCGGCGGTCGGCCGGCCTGCGGTCGGCTGGCCGGCCTCAGTCGAACAGGACCGGGGCGACCGCCCTCGGGCCGCCGCGGGACGGGCTCCCGCGGCGGCCGGGGTGGGCGTCCCGGTACTCGCCCGGCGTCGTCCCGGTCCACTTGCGGAACGCCAGGTGGAACCCGACCGAACTGCGGTAGCCGACCGCCGCCGGGATGAGGGACAGCGCCAGGTCGGTCTCGCTGAGCAGCCTGGCCGCCTCCCGCATCCGGCGGGCGGTCAGGTGGCGGCCGGGGCTCTCGCCGACCAGCTGGCGGAAGACGGTGGTGAAGCCGGTCCGGGACATCAGGGCCTCGCGGGCCAGCAGGTCGACCGTCCACTGCTCGCTGTACCGGGCGTAGACGGCGGTGAGGGCGCGGCTGATGCCGGGGTGGCGCATGGCCCGCAGCGAGGGGTAGTCGTCGGTGAGCCGCTCGGCGGCCTCGCCGCGCAGGGCCAGCCGCAGGGCCAGCACCAGAGCGGTCTCGAAGCCGCGCAGCAGTTCGCCCTCCACCGGGTCGCCGGGGTGTTCGGCGGACAGCGCGGCCAGCGTGTGGTGGAGCAGCGGGTGCCGCCGGACGACCTCCCGGTGCAGCACCAGCATCGGCGGCAGCGCCCGGTACAGCGCGGACTCGCCCACCGAGTTGTAGGACAGGCCGGCGCACAGGATCGTGCTCTCCGGGCCGGGGCCGGGCAGTCGCACCGGCACCGTCGGCTGCCCGGGGGTGCGGTCGGGCAGGACCGCCGCCAGGGGTAAGGCCTCGCGCCCGGGGCGGTCGGCGAGCGTGTGCGGCGCGCCCCAGGGGAAGACCACCAGGTCGCCCGGGCGTAACCGGGCCTGGCGCAGGTGGCGCGCCGTGTCGGGCAGCCGGACCTCGTCGGTCAGCGTCGCCCAGCAGCCCCCGGCGACGACGTAGTGCAGCACCGCGCAGTTCTCGGCCGGTCCCTGGATGGCCCAGGGCGCCCGCACCCGCATGGTGCTCTGGAGAACGCCCCTCACCCGGAGTGCGGCGAGGAGCTCGCCGAGCACGTCATCCATGTGTCATCCCCCCTGGTCAGACTACGCTCCCGGGATTTCGCCCCGGCGTCCTTCCGGGGGAGAAGGGTCGACCGGGGACGAACGAGGTGCAGGTGACGGGTGTGGCGCACCGGGGCGGGGGCCGGGAGCCCGGGAACGCGAACGGTCCGGCCGCCCGGATGTCGGGCGGCCGGACCGTTCGGCGCGTGCGGTGCGTTCGGCGGCGGGATCAGGCCTCGTCGGTGCCCTCGGGGGCGTCGCCCTCGCCGTCCTCGCCCTCGATCTCGTCCTGCAGGCCGAGGCGCTCGACCATCCACTGCTCGAAGCCGACCGAGGCCTGGGTCCAGTTGGCGGTGGTGGTGACGAAGTAGTCCAGGTTGACGCCGGTGCCGACGATCATCTGGACCTCGCCGATCAGGCGGACCACGCCGTCCTCGTGGGTGTGGGTGTAGACCTTGGGCCACAGGGTCTCGCGGTTCCACTCGTCGATCAGGTCGAGGATCTCGCCCTTCTTCTCCAGCGGGTACGCGCGGTCGTAGAAGGCGCGGACGGCGAAGAGCTCCTTGTTGTCGCCGCGGAACATGTAGTAGACCCGGAAGCCCTCCCAGGGGGCGGTGAGGTCGCCCTCCTCGTCCACGACGTGCTTGAGCTGCATCTGGTCGAGCAGCTGGGCGACCAGGTTCTGGTCCGGGACGACGATCGGCGGCGGGCCGGCCGGCCGCCCGCCCTGTCCACCGGGCTGGCCGCCCTGGGGCAGGCCGAAGGAGGGGATGGACGACGGGTCGATGCTCATGGGGGTCCTCTTCCTCAGTGCACGTGGTGGCCGGCAATGAGAGGCCGCCCTTTCCACCTCCCATCCTGCCTCATTCGGGGCCTGCCTCACAGGGGCACCCGGAGGTGCGTCGATCTTCGCGGAGGCGTGGGAACGGGCGCGTTCCGGGCGGATCCGGTCACCCGGGGTGGCGGCCGGTCGACCCTCGGGGGCGGGGTCCGGCGGTGCTCGGCGGGTGCCCGGGGAGGCGCCCGGGAGGCCCGCGGGGGTGCGTGAGCCACGTCACGTCCTCGGCTCTTCGGGTTCGGGCTGCCGGGCCCGCCGGATGCGGTTAGCGTGCGACGGAACTCGTCGCAAGTAACGCCCGTTTCGTTGGCGCGAGTTGATGGACAGTGAGACTCAAGGGGGAGATGAGATGGACAGTGCCCTGAGTAATGGGCCGATGCACGAAGGGTCATCACTGGGGGTGATGCTGCGCAGCATCCGGTTGGCCCGGGGGATGACGCAGGAACAGCTGGGCGAGGCCTCGGGGTTGAGCGTGCGCTCGATCCGCGACCTGGAGCGGGGAGTGTCCTGCCCGCGGGTCTCCACCCTGCGGCTGCTCGCGCAGACCTGGAACCTGCCGGAGTCACAGGGCGCCGAGCTGCACCGGCTGGCGCGCAGCTGGCGCGACAGCGTGCGGCGGCGCGAGCCGGACGGCCTGGCCAGCTGAACACGGCCGGCTGAACACGCGGGTCGAACACGGCGGGCCGGGCCGCCGCGCACGGGGCGCGGCGGCCCGGCTCGTACCCCTGGCCGTGACCGGTCGGGGCTACTTCTCCAGCTTCCCCCGGCCGCGGACGGTGAGGCGGTCGCCCTCCTCGTCCCGCTCGACCAGCACGGTGTCGCCGTCGTGCACCTGCCCGGAGAGGATCGCCCGGGCCAGCTGGTCGCCGATCGCGGACTGCACCAGCCGGCGCAGCGGCCGGGCGCCGTACGCCGGGTCGTACCCGGTGAGGGCCAGCCAGTCGCGGGCGGCGGCGGAGACCTCCAGGGTGAGCCGGCGCTCGCGCAGCCGCTCGCCGAGGCGGGCCACCTGCAGGTCGACGATCCGGCTCAGCTCGGCGGTGCCCAGCGGGTCGAAGACCACGATGTCGTCCAGCCGGTTGAGGAACTCCGGCTTGAACGCGGCCCGGACGGAGTCCAGCACCAGGGCCTTCTTCTTCTCCTCCGGGGTGGCCGGGTCGACCAGGTACTGACTGCCCAGGTTGGAGGTGAGGATCAGGATCGCGTTGCGGAAGTCCACCGTGCGGCCCTGGCCGTCGGTGAGCCGGCCGTCGTCGAGCACCTGGAGCAGCACGTCGAAGACCTCCGGGTGGGCCTTCTCGACCTCGTCCAGCAGCACCACGCTGTACGGGCGGCGGCGGACGGCCTCGGTGAGCTGGCCGCCCTCCTCGTAGCCGACGTACCCGGGCGGGGCGCCGACCAGGCGGGAGACGGAGTGCTTCTCGCCGTACTCGCTCATGTCGATCCGGACCATCGCCCGCTCGTCGTCGAACAGGAAGTCGGCCAGCGCCTTGGCGAGTTCGGTCTTGCCGACGCCGGTCGGGCCGAGGAAGAGGAAGGAGCCGGTCGGGCGGTCCGGGTCGGCGATGCCGGAGCGGGTGCGGCGCACCGCGTCCGAGACGGCCCGTACGGCCTCGGCCTGGCCGATCAGGCGCCGGCCGAGCTCCTCCTCCATGCGCAGCAGCTTGGCGCTCTCGCCCTCCAGCAGCCGGCCGGCCGGGATGCCCGTCCAGGAGGCGACCACGTCGGCCACGTCGTCCGGGCCGACCTCCTCCTTGACCATCGAGGTGGAGGTGTCCTCGCCGGCCGCCCGCTCCTGGGCGTCGGCGAGCTCCTTCTCGGCGGCCGGGATCTCGGCGTACATCAGCTTGGACGCCCGCTCGAAGTCCCCGTCGCGCTGCGCCCGTTCGAGCGCACCGTGCAGGTCGTCGAGCCGGCCCTTCAGCTCGCCGACCCGGTTGAGGCTCTTCTTCTCCTGCTCCCAGCGTGCCGTGAGCGCGCTCAACTGCTCGTTCTTGTCGGCGAGATCGCGGCGCAGCCGGGCCAGCCGGTCGACCGAGGCCGGGTCCGACTCCTTCTCCAGGGCCAGCTCCTCCATCCGCAACCGGTCGACGGCGCGCTGGAGTTCGTCGATCTCGACGGGGGAGGAGTCGATCTCCATCCGCAGCCGGGAGGCCGCCTCGTCGACCAGGTCGATCGCCTTGTCGGGCAGGAAGCGGGCGGTGATGTAGCGGTTGGACAGGGTGGCGGCGGCGACCAGGGCGGCGTCCGCGATCTGCACCTTGTGGTGCGCCTCGTAGCGGCCCTTGAGGCCGCGCAGGATGGCGATCGAGTCCTCGACGCTCGGCTCGCCGACCAGCACCTGCTGGAAGCGGCGCTCCAGGGCCGGGTCCTTCTCGATCCGCTCGCGGTACTCGTCCAGCGTGGTGGCGCCGACCATCCGCAGCTCGCCGCGGGCCAGCATCGGCTTGAGCATGTTGCCCGCGTCCATCGCGGAGTCGCCGCCGGCGCCCGCGCCGACCATGGTGTGCAGCTCGTCGATGAAGGTGACGACCTGGCCGTCCGAGGCCTTGATGTCGTTCAGGACGGCCTTCAGCCGCTCCTCGAACTCGCCGCGGTACTTGGCGCCCGCGACCATCGCGCCGAGGTCCAGCGCGACCAGCCGCTTGCCGCGCAGCGACTCCGGCACGTCGCCGGCCACGATGCGCTGGGCCAGGCCCTCGACCACGGCGGTCTTGCCGACGCCGGGCTCGCCGATCAGCACCGGGTTGTTCTTGGTGCGGCGGGACAGCACCTGGACCACCCGGCGGATCTCGTGGTCGCGGCCGATCACCGGGTCGAGCTTGCCGTCCCGGGCGGCCTGGGTGAGGTCGGTGCCGTACTTCTCCAATGCCTTGTAGGTGCCCTCAGGGTCCGGCGAGGTGACCCGGCCGCTGCCGCGCACGTCCTTGAAGGCGGCCAGCAGGGCCTTGGGCGTGGCGCCCTGCCGCACCAGCAGCTCGGCGACCGGCCCGCCCTCGGCGGCCAGGCCGACGGTCAGGTGCTCGGTGGAGACGTACTGGTCGTCCAGGTCGCTCGCGCGCCGGCCGGCCTCGGTGAGCACCGCGAGGGTGTCCCGGGCGAGCTGCGGGGCGGCGACGGTGGAGCCCATCGCGCTGGGCAGGGCGGCCAGCTGGCGGCGGGCCTCGGCGTCGACCCCGGCGACGTCCGCCCCGACCGCCTCCAGCAGCGGCCTGGTGACGCCCTCGGGCTGCTCCAACAGGGCGATCAGGATGTGCACCGGCCTGACGTCCGGGTTGCCGTTCGCGCCGGCCTGCCGGATCGCGGCGGACAGGGCGTCCTGCGTCTTGGTGGTGAACTTGCTGGCGTCCACTGCTGGGGGTTCCTCCCTCGTCGTCCTTCACTGCTGCTACGTACAGCATGCACTATGTTGAGTCTATTCCACTCAACTTTCCGCCTCACGGGTTCCGGTCGGCCGTCCGCCGGGTCAGCCCCAGCAGCTCCCGGGCCGGGCCGCCCGGCCGCTGCCCGGCCGGCCACACCGCCCGCAGCGGGCGCCGCAGGTCCAGCTCCCCGGCCAGCGGCACCGCGACCAGCCGGCGGGTCGCCAGCTCCTCCCGCACCGCCAGCTCGCTCAGGCACACCGGCCCCGCCCCGGTCATCGCCGCCGCCTTCAGCGCGGTCGACGAGGCCAGCTCCAGCTGCGGCCGCACCGTGCCGCCGTACGGCTCCAGCGCCGCCTCCAGCACCTCCCGGGTGCCCGAGCCGGGCTCGCGCAGCACCAGCGGGGTGGCGGCCAGCTCCTGCCCGGTGAGCGGGGTGCGGCGGCGCGCCCACGGGTGGCCGGGCGCCACCACGACCACCAGCCGGTCCGCCGCCACCACCGCGCCGGCCAGGCCCGGCGGGGTGGACGGACCCTCGACGAAGCCGAGGTCGGCGTCGCCGGCCAGCACGTGTCCGGCGACCTCCGCCGAGTTCGCCGTCCGCAGCGTCACCGCCGTCCCCGGGCTCACCTCCGCCAGCGCCAGCAGCCAGCCCGGCATCAGGTACTCGGCCACGGTCAGGCTGGCCACCACCCGCAGCTTGGCGTCCCGCCGCTCGCGCAGCGCGTCGATCCCGGCGTCCAGCGCCTGCGCCGCCTCCACCACCTGCCGGGCCCACTCGACCACCAGCCGGCCCGCCTCGGTCGGCTTCGAGCCGCGCGGGGAGCGCTCCAGCAGCGGCACGCCGATCTGCCGCTCCATGCCCTTGATCCGGGCGCTGGCGGTCGGCTGGCTGACGCCGAGCTCGGCCGCCGCCCGCCCGACGCTGCCCAGCCGGGCCACCGCGAGCAGCAGTTCCAGGGCGCCCAGTTCGGGGACGCGTGGAGAGAGGGTCATAGGTCCAGGCTATGTCCCCATAGAACGCGCGGCGCTACCGCGGGCGGGGCCCGGCGGCGACCGTGGAGGCATGTCCACCTTGGCCGATGTCCGCCCGCTCGCCCGTACCGCCCCCCGACCCTCGCTGGACCTCGCCCAGCTGAGCCCCAACTGGTACGCGGCGGTGATGGGCACCGCGATCCTGGCCAACGGCGCGGCCGTCCTGCCCGTCCGGCTGCCCGGACTGATCGGCTTCGGCGAGGCGGTGTGGGCGCTCTCGCTGGCCGCCCTGCTGGTGCTCGGCGCCGGCCGGCTGCGCCACCTCACCCGGCACCGCGCCGCCGCCCGCCGCCACCTGCTGGACGAACCCGCCACCGCCGTCTTCTACGGCTGCCCGCCGATGGCGATGCTCGCGGTCGGCCTCGGCACCCTGCTGCTCGGCTCCCGGGTGATCGGCACCGGCCCGGCCGTCGCCCTCGACGCCGTGCTGTGGAGCCTCGGCACGCTGTACGCGCTGGCCGTGGCCGGCGGCATCCCGTACCTGATGATCACCCGGCACCAGGTCTCCGCCCTGACCGCCAACCCGACCTGGCTGCTGCCCGTCGTCGCCCCGCTGGTCGCCTCCGCCTGCGGCCCCGCGCTCGTCCCGCACCTGCCCGCCGGCCTGCCGCAGCAGGCCATGCTGTACGGCTGCTGGGCGCTGTTCGGGATCGGGCTGCTGGCCACCCTGGTGCTGCTGCCGGTGGTGTTCACCGGGCTGCTCCACAGCAAGCTGCCCGCCCTCGTCCTGACCCCCACGCTGTTCCTGGTGCTCGGGCCGCTCGGCCAGTCCGTCACCGCCGTCCACCAGCTCGCCGACGCCGCCCGCCCGGTGCTGCCCGAACTGGCCCCCGCCATGCGGTCGCTGGCCGAGCTGTACGGCGTCGCGGTGATCGGCGTCGCGATGCTCTGGCTGGCGGTCGCGCTCACCGCCAACCTGCGCGCCCGCCGGGCCGGGATGCCGTTCGCGATGACCTGGTGGGCCTTCACCTTCCCGGTCGGCACCTGCGTCACCGGCGCCTCCGCGCTCGCCCGGCACACCGGCTTCGGCGGCTTCACCGCGCTCGCCGCCGGGCTCTACCTGCTGCTGGCCACCGCCTGGCTGCTCGCCGCCGGGGGCACGGCCGCCGGACTGGCCCGCGGCCGGCTGCTCGCCCGCTGAACCCCGGCCGTCGCCGGGCCCGCGCCGCCCCTGCAGGAACCCGCAGGTGCGGGAAGCCCGCAGCCGGGCGGCCGGCGGCACCCGCCCCGGGCGCCCGACACCCCGCGCCGACCTCGGACTTCACCGGAATCCGACCCGCCGCCCGGCTCCCGCACTCGCCCCGCCGTGCAGGTAGCTGCAATTGCGCGAACATGCACTCGGGCGGCACTTGTTCACCGGGCGTCACGCCTGTGAAGGTGGAGACACGCCAAGTCCTCCGGGCAACCGCAGCCCGATGGTGGCGCTCGCTCTTCGATACTGACCGCCGGCACATCGTCCCGTGCCGGTGGAACGGGGGGGAAGAGCACCGGCCGGGAGCCATGTGTGGTGATGGCCCCCGGGACCGGACCCGTCGAGGCGTTGCTGCTCCGCCTCGACGGGAGCGCCCGCGGCCTGGCGTGGTGAAGGCGGCCCCCGGGGCGCCCGGTGTGCGACGGCACCCGGGCCCGGGGGTCCGCCGATCGCCCGGTACCGTGATCGAACCCGGCGGGACCGGCCCGGACGCGGCTGCGGCCGCCTCCGTGAACACCCCCCGCCGGCGGCATCGCCGCACCGAGGGGGACCGGGGCGGCAACGGGGGGAGAAGCTTGTCCGGCAGGGAGTGTGCGACGTGACGGCGGAACCGGCGGTCGCGCCGCAGCACCGGCCGGCGGCCGCCGGGGGTACGGGCCCGGCCCGGCCCGCGGGGCCCACGGGGACCGTCGGCGACGAACCCGACGAGGCCGCCCAGCGGCTCTACCTCGCCGTCGTCTCGGACGGCGGCCGCCTCGCCTTCGCCGCCGCCGAGGACACCGACCAGGCCGCGCTCCGGCAACTGCTCGACCTCGGCCTGCTCACACCCAACCCGCTGGGCCACTGCTACACCGCCGTCAGCCCGCGCGCGGTCAGCGACCGCCTCGGCGCCGAACTGCGCAGCGAGGCAACCCGGTTGCTCGTCCGCGCGGAGAGCCTGCCGGACGCCCTCGACGGCCTCACCCGCGCCTACGACACCCTGTCCCGGGCGTCCGCCCGCACCGTCGGCGAGGCCGTCTACGTCGAGGGCCACGTCCACATCCGCCGGCGGATCGCCCAACTCGTCACCGACTGCCGCAGCGAGGTGCTCACCGCCCAACCCGGCCGCCGACCCGCCGAGAGCCTGCGGATCGCCCTCGCCCAGGACGTCCGGCTGCTCCAGAGCGGCCGCACGCTGCGCACCGTCTACCAACCCGCCGCCCTCGCCGACCCGGCCGCCCTCGCCTACGCCGAGGAGGTCATCCGGCACGGCTCGCAGATCCGGGTGCTCGACGAGCCCTTCCCCCGGCTGATCGTCGTCGACCGCGCCGTCGCCGTCATCCCCGCCGGCGACGACGACAACACCGCCGCCTTCATCACCGACCCGGCCGCGCTCTGCTTCCTGGTCGGCGCCTTCGAACGGGACTGGGCCCGCGCCGACTCCACCGAGGCCGCCGCCGTCCTCGGCCTCGGCCCCGCCCGGACCGTCCCCGAACGCGTCGGCCGACTGCTCGCCCGCGGCCTCACCCAACGGGCGATCGGCACCCGGCTCGGCCTCAGCGAACGCACCGTCGCCGCCCACATCTCCCGACTGCGCGACCGCCACGGCGCCCGGACCCTCTTCCAGCTCGGCTGGCTGATGCGCGGCAGCCGCGATGACCGGTGAACCGAGGAGGGACGCCCCCGATGGCCGATGAACCCGGCCCCGCCGAACGCGACCTCTACCTCACCGCCGTCCGCCTCGGCGGACGCCTGCGCCCCGACGACCTCGCCCCCGAGGACCGGCCCGCCCTGGCCGCCCTCGTCGCCCGCGGCCTGATCACGCCCACCGCCACCGGCTGGGCCGCCGCCAACCCGCGCTCCCTCGGCGACCGGCTCGGCGTCGAACTCCGCAGCCGCGCCGTCCGCCTGCTCCGGCACGCCGAACAGCTCCCCGACCGGCTCGCCCCGCTCGCCCGCGCCTACGACACCGTCCGCAGCCCGGTCGGCCGGCTCGGCCCCGGCCGCCCCGGCGACTCCGACCGCCCGGTCGGCCGGCTCCGCGACACCGTGTCCTGCGCCGGTGGCGTCGCCGTCCGCCGGCGCATCGCCGAACTCCTCGCCGACTGCCGGGAGGAGTTCCTCAGCGCGCAGACCGGCCCGCGCCCGCTGGACGGGCTCCGGGCGGCCCTCCCCGAGGACCTCGCCGTGCTGCGCCGCGGCTGCGCCGTCCGCGCCCTCTACCAGCCGGTCGCCCTCGCGGATCGCCCGGTGCTGCGGCAGATCGAACTGCGCGTCCGGGGCGGCGCCCGGGCCCGGGTGCTCACCGAACCGTACGAGCGGCTGCTGGTCTTCGACCGGACGACCGCCGTCATCCCGGCCGTCGAGGAACGCGCCGGCGCCGTGTTCCTCGACGACCCGGCCACCGTCCGCTACCTGGTCGCCCGGTTCGAGCGCGACTGGGCCCGGGCCACCCCGCTCGACCGCCACCTCGGCCCCCCGCACCCCACCACCGCCCGGGTCGGCCGGCTGCTCGCCCAGGGCCTCACCCAACGGGCGATCGGCGCCCGCCTGGACCTCAGCGAACGCACCGTCGCCGCCCACATCGCCCGGCTCCGCGAGCGCCACGGCGCCCGGACGCTCTTCCACCTCGGCTGGCGGATGCGGGACGCCGACGATGCCTGAAGCCCCGACCGCCCAGCGCCCCAGCCACCGGGCGGACCACACCGCCCGGGCGCGCGAACAGTACGACGCCGAGCCGCACCCACGACCCGGCCGGCAGATGCGAGGTGAGCAGACATGACCGCCCCCGGCTTCAACCTGCCCGACGCCACCGCCCGGGACCTCTACCGGGAGATCCTGAGCGCCGGCGGCCGGATCCGGATCACGGACATCCGGCCCGAGGACACCGAGACCGTCCAGACGCTGCTCGACCTCGGGCTGCTCAAGCCGTACGTCATGGACGGCTCGCTCAGCGCCGTCAACCCGCGCTCCGTCACCGCCCGGATCGGCGCCGACCTGCGGGCGGCGGGCACCCGCCTGCTCCGCCAGGCCGACGAACTCCCCGACCTGCTCGGCGATCTGGCCGCCGCCTACGACGCCGCGCCCCGGCAGCACGACCGCACCGGCACCATCCGGATCGTCGAGGGCGACGAGAACGTCCGGCACCGGGTCTCCCAGCTGTCCGAGGAACTGCTCCACGAGGCGCTGTCCCTCCACCCGGGCGGCGCCCGCCCGGCCGACGCGGCCGGCGACATCCTCAACCACGCCCGGCGCTTCCTGGGCCTCGGCGGCGCGATCCGCACCGTCTACGAGACCGGCGCCCGCCTGGACGCGCCGACCGTCCGACTCGCCGCCCAGCTGACCGAACTCGGCTGCCACATCAGGGTCGCCCAGTTCGCGCTGCCCAAGATGATGATCTTCGACCGCACGGTGGCCGTCATCCCCGCCGGCGTCGGCGCCGCGGCCTTCGTCGAGGACCTGGCGACGGTCGCCTTCCTCGCCGAGGTCTTCGAGAACTACTGGCGCCTCGCCGAAGGCGTCAACTGGTCAGCCCTGGCCGCCGGTTCAGCCGATCCCGCCCCCCACGAACAGGTCGGCCGGCTGCTCGCCCAGGGCCTCACCCAGCGCGCCATCGCCTCCCGCCTGGGCCTGAGCGAACGCACGGTGGCGGGCCACATCGCCCGGCTGCGGGAGCTGTACGACGCCGAGACTCTCTTCCAACTCGGCTGGCAGATGCGGGGCAACCGCGACGCCTGATGGTGCGGGAGCCGCAGTCCGCCCGGAGAAATGGGGGCGGCGTCGTACGCGGGGGGTCGTACGACGCCGGGACGGTGGGCCGGTCGGGCCGGCGGGTGCGGGGCAGGTGCGGGAGTCCGGACCACGGGGGAGTCCGGGTGAGTGCCGCTCAGCCGGTGGCGGCGCTGGTCGGCCAGTAGCCGGGGTGCTGCCGGGGGACGGAGAACTGCTCACCGGGGGCCGTCCAGAAGCCCTCGCGCAGCGAGAGCGCCATGCCGGCCCAGTCCAGGGCGGTCTCCACGGTGTGGTGGAGGGCCTCCTGGGACCAGGTGTCGTCGAAGACCAGCGGCAGGACGGGGGCGACCTGCTCGATGGTGGCGATCAGCGGGTTGTGGGTGATGGCCTCGTCGACGAGCAGGACGATCGGCTTCCGCAGGGCGGACGCCCACCCCAGCTCCAGGCTCACCCCGGCCGAGAGCGGTGCGCCGACGTAGGCGAACACGAGGTCGGCGGACTGCAGGGCGCGGAAGTCGGACGGGACGCGGGGCTCCGGGGCCTGCCCGGAGACCGTCCAGGCGTCGCTGTGGTGCGCGCTGTACACGGCGGCACCGCTGCGCAGGAGAGTGGTGCGGAGCGTCGTCAGTCGCGTCCGGCTGGCGAGCGTCACCACACTGTCCGCCGGCCCGGTCAGCCGCATCAGCGGCGCGGCCAGGAACACACGTGCACGCCGGCCTTCGGTGGCCTGGCTGTCGCGGTGACGCAGGTAGGGCTCGGTCATGTCGACTCCGGGAGATTGCCGACCAAGGGGGGTGAGCGTCGGCGCAGTGTTGGATATGGGCTGCTCAGGTTGGTGATCCCGGTGGTGAACTGTCGCGTATTTGACGGTACATTGGCAGAGTGTGGCTCTCTGTTGGACCATCGGGAGCGAACTGATCGTCCATCGCGGGGGCGCGCCGCGTCCAGGGTTAGCCTGTGTCATCTGGATGACTGGCAGAGAGATGACGCACGCCCGTGCGGCCGGCGCAGGTGACAGCAACGAATCCGTGCGGCACTATGTGAGCCGAAGTTCTGTGGCGCCTAAGGTGGCGAAATCCCGAGGGAAGGAGTGGGAGCATGTCTTGCATGCGCCGTTTTGTCCGCAAGGTCATGCTTTCGCTGGCTATTGCCGCCGTGCTTGGTACGGGTTACCTCGCGGAGGTTCACGAATCCGACCGGGCGGCGACCACGGCGGCCCGCGCGGCCGTCGCCGATGACTTCAACTGGAACTGATCGGCCGTTGATCGGATGCCGGGCCCCGGGCTACCGGCCCGGTCCGCCGTTGCGGGGTCAGCGGTTCGTCACTCCGGAACTTCCCGGGACTTCCGGCCGAGTACGTAGCCGAGCTGGAACAGTGAGTCGACTCTGTATTCCTCGCGCATTTCGGCGATGTGCCGCGCGAGCGTGCGCTCGCTGATTCCCAGCCGGCGCGCGATGACGCGGTGGTTCGTCCCCTCCAGCATCTGTTCGATGATCGTCTGGCGCAGGCGGGACACCACCTGCTGCGGGATCGTCCGATCGCCTTCGAATTCGAGGGCACGGCTCCAGTACCGCTCGAATATCTCCTCCGCGAGGTAACCGATCACGCCGGGATCGTGGATGAACGCGGCGAGGTTCATTTCCGCGTCGATCGGGATCACGGCCACGCGCCGGTCGATGACGATGAGCCGCGTATAGGGCTCGTCGAGAGTCCGGTACTGGCCGCCCTCGTGGGCGAGGGCCGCGACGTAGTCTCTGGTCGGCTGGTGGTAACGCGTGCTGGCGTGGTAAATCGTCCGCATCTTGGTGCCGCTGCGGAGGGTGTCCAGGTCGCGTTCGAGCGTTCCGGCGAGGACTTCGGCCGGCCGGGGGCCGCCGGGTTGGAGGGCCAGCCCCTCTTCCATGCCGGAGGCTATGCACTGCTGTACTCGCTGGTGAATCAGCGCCTTTCCCCGGACGTATTCGATTGCCCCGCCGGCCTGCTTCGGAGCGTGGAACTCCTGGGCCAGCTCCTGGAGCTCCGAAGGGAGTGAAACGGCGCGCGACAGGAATTCCAGCGCTTGGCGCTGCCAGGAGTGGCTGAGGCTTTCCGAGAGTTGGGCGGGATCCGTCGCGAGGAACGTACCGGGATCTTCCGTGTCGGGAATCAGCAGGCCGATTCTGACCAACTCGTCCAGGGCCGCATCGGGAGGTTCGGGACTGGAACCCAGCGGAAGCTGGCCGTCCCCGCGAACGACGTCCAGATACAGCTTCCGAGCCTCCGCCGAGAGGACGGAAAGGCTGATGAGCTGCTCTCGTTCACTCACCTTCGGCTCCTTGCCGTTACCGTGACGCTTGCGTCCCATCAGCGCCGACGCTGAATCACGTTTCAGCATGCCAGACCGGCTGAGCCCGATGGAAAGGCCCAGTCTGACTGCACTCTCTCACCACACACCAGCCGCCGGCACCCCCCGAACAGGAGGGAACCGGCGGCTGGTGGTGCGGTCCGGGCCCCGGTCAGCGGCGGGGGCGCCAGACGACGAGGGCGCTGGACTGCGGGGTGGGCGGCTGGTACGGGACGAGGTCGCGGCGGTACGAGGCGTGGACGGCGGCCTCGCGCTGCTGGAGGGTGGCGGCGGCGCCCTCCAGGGAGTCGACGAGCTCGGTGACCCGCGCCTGCAGGGCGGCGACCTGGTTCTCCAGCTCGATGATCCGCTTGATGCCGGCCAGGTTGATGCCCTCGTCCTGGGACAGCCGCTGGACCTCGCGCAGCTGCTGGATGTCGCGCGCGGAGTAGCGCCGGCCGCGGCCCGCGGTGCGGTCGGGGCAGACCAGCCCGAGGCGGTCGTACTGGCGCAGCGTCTGCGGGTGCAGGCCGGACAGTTCGGCGGCGACGGAGATGACGTACACCGGGGTTTCCTCGGTGAGCACGTACTGCGGCGGGGCGGCGGTCCGCCGGGTGCGGCGCGGGGCGTCGCCGGGCAGGCCTTCGCCGAGGCCGGGGCCGATCGGGCTGTCGGGGGTCATCGGGGACATCTGGTGGTCACGCTCCCTTCGCCGCCCGGAAGATGGCGGCTCGCGGGTCGTCGGAGGCGGTGGCCTCGCGGTACTGCTCCAGGGCGTCCAGCGCGTCGCCGGTGACGTGCTGCGGCACCACGACCTCCACGGTGACGAGGAGGTCGCCGCGGGTGCCGTCCTTGCGGGTGGCGCCCTTGCCGCGGGCGCGCATGGTGAGGCCGTTGGCGCTGCCCGGGGGCAGCTTGAGCTTCACGGCGGGGCCGCCGAGCGTCGGCACCTCGATGGTGGCGCCGAGGGCCGCCTCGGGGAAGGTGACCGGGACGGTGACGGTCAGGTTGTCGCCCTTGCGCCCGAAGACGGGGTGCGGGTCGACGTGCACCGTGACGTAGAGGTCGCCGGGCTGGCCGCCGCGCTCGCCCTGGGCGCCCTTGCCCTTGAGCCGGATCCGCTGGTCGGCCTGGACGCCGGCCGGGATGCGGACCTGCATGGTGCGGGCGGAGCTGGCCCGGCCGCTGCCGTGGCAGTCGGGGCACGGGTCGTCGACGATCATGCCCCGGCCGCGGCAGTCCTTGCACGGCTCGGAGAGCGCGAAGGCGCCCTGGCCGCGGCTGACGGTGCCGGCGCCGACGCAGGTCGGGCAGACCCGCGGGGTGGTGCCGGACTTGGCGCCGGTGCCGTTGCACAGGCGGCAGGGGGCCTGGCTGGTCATCCGCAGCGGGACGGTCGCGCCGTCGACGGCCTCCTCGAAGGAGAGCGTCACCTCGGTCTCGACGTCGGCGCCGCGGCGGGGCTGGGCCTGCCGGCCGCCGGTGCGGTTGAACAGGCCGCCGAAGACGTCGCCGATGCCGCCGCCACCGCCGCCGCCCTGGCTGCCGCTGAAGAGGTCGCCGAAGTCGAAGCTGTAGCTGCCCGTGCCGGGGCCGCCGCCGGACCGGAAGCCGCCGTTGGCGAAGAGGCTGCGGGCCTCGTCGTACTCCTTGCGGCGCTTCTCGTCGGAGAGGACGTCGTACGCCTCGGAGATGTCCTTGAAGCGCTCTTCGGCCTTGGTGTCGCCCTTGTTGGCGTCGGGGTGGAACTCGCGCGCCAGCTTGCGGTAGGTCTTCTTGATCTCGGTGGCGGTGGCGTCCTTGGGCACGCCGAGGACCTTGTAGTAGTCCTTCTCGACAAAGTCCTTGCCGCTCATGGCTTCCGCCACCTCCCGAGTTCCATCGTCACTGTGCTGTCAACAGCGCTCAGTGGCAAGGCTGTTGACAGCGCGCTGCGGAGCCGGCCGCCAGACTGGCCGGCGTACGACTCCGCAGCGCACTGGTTGTCAGCTGTCACAGGTGGTCAGCTGTCCGAGCCACCGTCGGCCTTGTCCGCGTCGGCGGACTTCGCCTCGGCGTCCGGGCCGGACGCCGTCTGGGTGCCCGGCTGGGGCTCCGCCACGGCGACCATCGCGGGGCGGATGATCCGCTCACCGATCCGGTAGCCGGGCTGGAGGATCTGCACGCAGGTGTCCTCGGTGACGTCCGAGGAGTAGCTGTGCATCAGCGCCTCGTGCATGGTCGGGTCGAAGGGCTCGCCCTCCTTGCCGAACTGCTGCAGGCCCAGCTTGGCGACGACCGTCTCCAGCGACTCGGCGACGGACTTGAAGCCGCCCGTGACCTCGCCGTGCTCGCGGGCGCGGCCGATGTCGTCCAGCACCGGGATCAGGGACTCCAGGATGTTGGAGACCGCGATCTCGCGGACGGTCAGCCGGTCGCGCTCGACCCGCTTGCGGTAGTTCTGGTACTCGGCCTGGAGGCGCTGGAGGTCGGCGGTCCGCTCGGTGGCCTCGCGCTTGGCGGCGGCCAGCTCGTCGGCACCGGCCTCGGAACCGCCCGCGGCGGCTTCCTCGGCGGCCTTGATCACGGCCTCCTCGGCGGCGGAGTCGTCGCCGGGCTTACCACCCTGCGGCTTGTCCGTCATGCCGACGCACCGCCCTTGGGCTTCTCGTCGTCCACGATCTCGGCGTCGACGACGTCGTCCTCCTTGGCCTGGGCGGAGTCGCCGGCCGCGGCGGCACCGGCGGGGGCGTCGGCGTTGGCGTAGAGCGCCTGGCCGAGCTTCTGCGCGGTGGTGGAGACCTTCTCGGAGGCCTCGCGGATCTTCGCGATGTCCTCGCCCTTGAGGGCTTCCTTGAGCTCGCCGATGGCGGTCTCGACCTCGGTCTTGACGTCGGCCGGGAGCTTGTCGGTGTTGTCCGCGATGAACTTCTCGGTCGAGTAGACGAGCTGCTCGGCGGAGTTGCGGGTCTCGACGGCCTCGCGGCGCTTGTGGTCGTCCTCGGCGTACTGCTCGGCCTCGCGGCGCATCCGGTCGACCTCGTCCTTCGGCAGCGAGGAGCCGCCGGTGACGGTCATCTTCTGCTCCTTGCCGGTGCCGAGGTCCTTCGCGCCGACGTGCATGATGCCGTTGGCGTCGATGTCGAAGGTGACCTCGATCTGCGGCAGGCCGCGCGGCGCCGGCGGCAGGCCGGTCAGCTCGAACATGCCGAGCTTCTTGTTGTAGGCCGCGATCTCGCGCTCGCCCTGGTAGACCTGGATCTGCACGGACGGCTGGTTGTCCTCGGCCGTGGTGAAGATCTCGGAGCGCTTGGTCGGGATCGTGGTGTTGCGCTCGATGAGCTTGGTCATGATGCCGCCCTTGGTCTCGATGCCGAGGGACAGCGGGGTGACGTCCAGCAGGAGGACGTCCTTGACCTCGCCCTTCAGGACACCGGCCTGGAGCGCGGCGCCGATGGCGACGACCTCGTCCGGGTTGACGCCCTTGTTGGCGTCCTGGCCGCCGGTCAGCTCCTTGACGAGCTCGGCGACGGCCGGCATGCGGGTCGAGCCACCGACCAGGACGACGTGGTCGATCTCGGAGAGCGAGATGCCGGCGTCCTTGATCACGTTGTGGAACGGGACCTTGCAGCGCTCCAGCAGGTCCGCGGTCAGCTGCTGGAACTGGGCCCGGGTGAGCTTCTCGTCCAGGTGCAGCGGGCCCTCGGCGGAGGCGGTGATGTACGGCAGGTTGATCGAGGTCTCGGAGGACGAGGACAGCTCGATCTTGGCCTTCTCGGCGGCCTCGCGCAGACGCTGCAGGGCCATCTTGTCCTTGGACAGGTCGACGCCGTGGCCGGACTGGAAGACCTTCACCAGGTGGTCGACGACGCGCTGGTCCCAGTCGTCGCCGCCGAGGTGGTTGTCACCGTTGGTGGCCTTCACCTCGACGACCCCGTCGCCGATCTCCAGCAGGGAGACGTCGAAGGTGCCGCCGCCGAGGTCGAAGACCAGGATGGTCTGGTCGTCCTTGTCGAGGCCGTACGCGAGGGCGGCCGCGGTCGGCTCGTTGACGATGCGCAGGACGTTGAGGCCCGCGATCTCACCGGCCTCCTTGGTGGCCTGGCGCTCGGAGTCGTTGAAGTACGCCGGGACGGTGATGACGGCGTCGGTGACGGTCTCGCCCAGGTACGCCTCGGCGTCGCGCTTCAGCTTCTGCAGCACGAAGGCCGAGATCTGCTGGGGGTTGAAGTCCTTGCCGTCGATGTTGATCTTCCAGCCGGTGCCCATGTGGCGCTTGACCGACCGGATGGTGCGGTCGACGTTGGTGACCGCCTGGCGCTTGGCCACCTCGCCGACGAGGACCTCGCCGTTCTTGGCGAAGGCGACGACGGACGGCGTGGTCCGCGCACCCTCGGCGTTCGTGATGACGGTGGGCTCGCCACCCTCCAGAACGCTGACGACCGAGTTCGTCGTACCGAGGTCGATGCCGACCGCGCGTGCCATCGTAGATACCTCCACGGAAGAGTTGAGCTTTACGGACTCAAGGATGCACGAGGAGCACGAACGAGTCAACAGCCATGAGCCGGAGCGGCTCAACTTTGCTGCGGCCGGGTGCCGCCCCTTCCGTCGGGTCCGGTTGCCCCGAACGGGCGATGGTGGCCCCACGTGACTGCCGCCATACCTTGAGCATCTTCTGGCTCGGTGCTAAGGGGCGATAGTGTCCGGCCGGTGGGAGATTAAGTTACCCACGAGTACACTTGACCGACCTTTATCCTCACCGCCGCTGGAGTACGGAGAAGCCGGATGCAGCTAGCAGCGATCCTCATCTCACTGGGCACAACCCTGGTCGGCGTGGCGCTGTTCGCTCGTGCCGTCGCGCAGATCTACAAGTTCGTCCGGCTCGGCCAGCCCGTCCCGAAGGGCGCCCGGATCAACAATCCGGTGGCCCGCACGGTGACCCTGATCCGGGAGTTCCTCGGCCACACCCGGATGAACAAGTGGGGCATCGTCGGCGTCGCCCACTGGGCCGTCGCGGTCGGCTTCTACGCGCTCATCCTCACCCTGGTCGGCGCGTTCGGCCAGCTCTTCGATCCGGACTACGAGGTCCCGATCATCGGTGACTGGACGCCGTACCTGCTGTTCCAGGAGCTCCTCGGCCTGGTGACCTTCCTCGGCATCGCGGCGCTGATCGTGATCCGGCAGCTGAGCCTGCCGAACCGGGCGGGCCGCAAGTCCCGCTTCGCCGGCTCCAACATGGGCTTCGCGTACTTCGTCGAGGCCGTCATCTTCATCATCGGCGCGGCCATCCTGACCCTGCGCGGCCTGGAGGGCGCGCAGCTGGGCGCCGACCACTACTCGCTCGACTACGTGGTCTCGTACCCGCTGGTGAAGCTGTTCTCCGGGCTGAGCGCCGGCACCCTGCACAACCTGCTCTGGGTGGTCGCGACGATCAAGATCTCGGTCTCCTTCATCTGGATGATCACGGTCTCGCTGAACACCAACATGGGTGTGGCCTGGCACCGCTTCCTGGGCTTCCCGAACATCTGGTTCAAGCGCAACGCGGACGGCGCCACGGCGCTCGGCGCGCTGCTGCCGATGACCTCCGGCGGCCAGCCGATCGACTTCGAGGACCCGGCCGACGACGCCGTCTTCGGCGTCTCCCAGGTCGAGCAGTTCTCCTGGAAGGGCATCCTCGACTTCTCCACCTGCACCGAGTGCGGCCGCTGCCAGTCGCAGTGCCCGGCCTGGAACACCGGCAAGCCGCTCTCGCCCAAGCTGCTGATCATGAGCCTGCGGGACCACGCCTACAACAAGGCGCCGTACCTGCTGGCCGGTGGCGGCAAGGACATGGAGGGCACCGAGCAGGCCACCGCCGAGCAGCTGCAGGGCGTTCCCGCCGCCGCGCTGGCCGAGGCCGAGCGCCCGCTGATCGGCACCGCCGAGGAGAACGGCGTCATCGACCCGGACGTCCTGTGGTCCTGCACCACCTGCGGCGCCTGCGTCGAGCAGTGCCCGGTGGACATCGAGCACATCGACCACATCGTCGACATGCGCCGCTACCAGGTCATGATCGAGAGCAACTTCCCGACCGAGGCCGGGACGATGCTCAAGAACCTGGAGAACAAGGGCAACCCGTGGGGCATGGCCACCAAGGCCCGCCTCGACTGGGTCAAGGAGCTCAAGAAGGAGACCGGCATCGAGGTGCCGGTGATCGGCGAGGACATCGAGCCCGCCGAGGTCGAGTACCTCTACTGGGTCGGCTGCGCCGGCGCCCTGGAGGACCGCGCCAAGAAGACCACCAAGGCCTTCGCCGAGCTGCTGCACACCGCGGGCGTCAAGTTCGCGATCCTCGGCAAGGAGGAGACCTGCACCGGTGACTCCCCGCGCCGCCTCGGCAACGAGTTCCTGTTCCAGATGCTCGGCGCGCAGAACGTCGAGACCCTGAACGCCGCGCTGGAGGACGCCCCGACCAAGCGGATCGTGGCCACCTGCCCGCACTGCTTCAACACCATCGCCAACGAGTACCCGCAGCTCGGCGGGCACTTCGAGGTGATCCACCACACCCAGCTGCTGCAGCACCTGATCGACGAGGGCAAGCTCGTCCCGGTCAACCCGGTCGAGGGCCTGATCACGTACCACGACCCGTGCTACCTGGGCCGCCACAACAAGGTCTACAGCCCGCCGCGCGAGATCATGGACAAGGTCCCCGGCCTGCGCCAGCAGGAGATGCACCGCCACAAGGAGCGCGGCTTCTGCTGCGGCGCCGGCGGCGCCCGGATGTGGATGGAGGAGCGCATCGGCAAGCGGATCAACACCGAGCGCGTGGACGAGGCGCTGTCGCTCAACCCCGACATCGTCTCCACCGCCTGCCCGTTCTGCCTGGTGATGCTCTCCGACTCGGTCAACGGCAAGAAGAACGAGGGCGCGGCCAAGGAGCACCTGAAGGTGGTCGACGTCGCCCAGCTGCTGCTCGAGTCGGTGAAGGCGACCCCGCCGGCCGAGACCGAGGAGCAGCCCGCGACGGTGGACGCGTAACGGTCCGCTGTTCGACGGTTCTGCAACAACTGCCCGGCCCGGTGGACGCCGCCAACGCGCCCGCCGGGCCGGGCTTTTCGGTGCCCCGGGGCGGCTCCGGGAGGCTCCGGGAGGTACGGCGGGGGTACGGGGAGTGACGTCTATCGCACAGCCGCCGGACGGGCATTCGGTTGGAAGCAAATACAGTAGGCGCCGGACCGGCTGCGAGCCGGTCGCCGCGTTCCGGACGGACGACCGTCCGGGCGCCCACCCGGACCGGGTGCACACCGGCCGGGCGCAAAACACGACGGAGGTACCGGCCCGCCGGGCCGGGCCGCGGAGAGCACAAGGGGAACAGCGCAGACCATGACCGAGGCGATCATGCTGGTCGGTGGTAAGGGCACGCGACTGCGCCCGCTGACCACCCACACCCCCAAGCCCATGCTGCCCGTCGCGGGCGTCCCGTTCATCGCGCACCAGCTGGCCCGCGCGGCCGCCGCCGGGGTCACCCGGGTCGTGCTGGCCACCTCGTACCTGGCCGAGGTGTTCGAGGACCACTTCCAGGACGGCACCCCGTACGGCATCGAGCTGGTCTACCTGACCGAGCGCGAGCCGCTGGGCACCGGCGGGGCGATCCGCAACGCCGCCTCCGGGCTGACCTGCGGCCCGGACGAGCCCGTCCTGGTCTTCAACGGCGACATCCTCTCCGGCGTCGACATCGCCGCCCTGCGCGACGGCCACGTGGCCGCCGGGGCCGACGTCACCCTGCACCTCACCCGGGTCGAGGACCCGCGCGCCTTCGGCCTCGTCCCGACCGACGAGGACGGGCGGGTGCTGGAGTTCCTGGAGAAGCCGGAGACGCCGGAGCAGATCGTCACCGACCAGATCAACGCCGGCTGCTACGTCTTCACCCGGTCCGTCATCGACCGCATCCCGGCCGGCCGCGAGGTGTCCGTCGAGCGCGAGACCTTCCCCGAGCTGCTGGCCACCGGCGCGCTGCTGCGCGGCGTCGTCGACACCTCGTACTGGCTGGACCTCGGCACCCCGGCCGCGTTCGTCCGCGGCTCCGCCGACCTGGTCCTCGGCAAGGTCGACTCCCCGGCCGTCCCCGGCCCGACCGGCGACGCCCTGCTGCTGCCCGGCGCCACCGTCCACCCCGGCGCCGTGCTCAGCGGCGGCACCGTGGTCTCCGCGGACGCGGTGGTCGAGGCCGGCGCGATCGTCGAGGGCAGCGTGATCCTGCCCGGTGCGGTGATCGGCCCGGACACCCTGGTGAAGGACTCCATCGTGGGCGCCTTCGCCGCCGTCGGCGAGCGCTCGGCGCTGGACGGCGCCGTCATCGGCGACGGCGCGATCGTCGAGTCCGACAACGAGCTGCCGAACGGCATCCGGATCGCCTGCGGCACCCTGCTGCCGGTCGGTGCCGTCCGCACCACCGCCGGCCCGGGCGGCTGCCCGGCCGGCACCACCGCGGCCGCGGCCGTGCACGGGCCGTCCGTCACCGCGCAGCGGTAGCGCTCCGGGGGGCCGCACCGCCCGTTCGTCCCAGACTCGCTGCAAACCGGCCCCGGCTCCGTCCGGGGCCCACGCGCACTGGGCCGGACGGGTACCTTCGGACCGTGGCTGGTAATCGATACGACAGCGGTCAGGGCGCCGACCCGAACGGCGGGTGGGCGCCCCCTCCGCCGCCGGCGGGGGGCCCCGGGGGGCAGGGGCGGCCGGAGGGGCCGGAGTACTTCACGGCGCCGCACCCGGGCGCGGGCGGCGGGTACGACCCGTACGGGGCCGACCGGCCCGGCAGCACCCGGGCGTTCCCGGCGGGCGACCCGTACGGCGGGCAGCCGTACCCGGGGGGCTATCCGGGGCAGGCCGGCTACCCGGGGCAGCCGGAGCCGGGCTACGGGCAGTACGGCGAGTACGGCCAGTACGGGCAGGAGCCGGGCCACCACGACGACGGCTACGGGCAGCAGCAGCCGCCGTACGGCCAGGACAACGTCACCGTCTACCGCGCCGGCGGCCAGTCCACCCCGCACGTCACCGGCCCCCGGCCGCGGTGGCGCGAGCTGCTCGTCGGCATCGTCCGCACCCCGAGCGCGATCTTCGACCGCACCCGCGACCACCAGGTCTGGCTGCCCGCCCTCACCGTCTCGCTGCTGTACGGCGCGCTCGCGGTGCTCGGCATCGGCCTGACCCACGACGACATCGTCAACTCGACCTTCAGCGTGGCGCTGACCGGCATCGCCGCCGCCGCGATCGGCTTCACGATCGCCGGCGCCGTCTTCGGCGGCGTCACCTACGCGCTGGCCCGCCAGCTCGGCGGCGACGGCCCGTGGCGCTCGACGGTCGGCCTGGCCGCGCTGATCGGCTGGCTGACCGACGCCCCCCGGCTGCTGCTGGACCTGGTGCTGCCCTCCGGCAGCGCCGTCGTCCAGGTCGTCGGCTGGGCCACCTGGATGTTCTGCGCCTACCTGCTGACCAGCATGGTCCGGCGGGTGCACGACCTGCCCTGGGGCAAGGCGGCGGCCGCCGCGGCCGTCCAGCTGCTCGCGCTGCTGGTGCTGATCAAGCTGCCGACCCTGGGCTGAGCACCCCGCGGCCGCTGCGGCCCCCGGGCGGCCTGCGGGCAGAATGGGGGCGGGCCCCGGGCACGAGCCGGGCCCGCCACCCCTCGCAGGCCGACACCCACCGGAGCCAGCCATGACCCTGCCCACCACCCACGTCAGCTTCCCGGCCGGGGCGGTGACCGGCGAGTCCCCGGTGCTCGCGGTGAGCCCGCTGGCGGACGGCCGGTACGCCGTCGTCACCGCGGCGACCCCGTTCCACCCGCTCGACCACACCTGGCCCGACCAGCCGGCCGACCACGGCACCCTCACCGTGGACGGCACCGAGCTGGCCGTCGTCGACTGCCTCACCGGCGCGGTCGGCCCGGACGGCGGCGAGCTGCTGGTCGGCGCCGACATCCCGGTGCGGCGCGGCGACGAGGAGTGGTCCTGGCTGGTCCTGCACGTCCTGGACACCGACCCCGGCGAGATCGTCGGCCGCACCGCCGCCCTGGCCGTCGACGCCGAGCGCCGGGCCGCCCTCAGCGCCTCGCACAGCGGCTGCCACCTGCTCGCCCTCGCCCTCAACGCCGCGCTGGCCCCGCGCTGGCGCAAGGACCCGGGCCGCTCGGACGCCTTCGGCAACCCCGACTTCGACAGCCTGGCCATGGCGAGCTCGGTGATGGACACCGCGGCCAGCACCGACACCTACCGGCTCGGCAAGTCGCTCAAGAAGAAGGGCTTCACCGCGGACGCCACCGAGGACCTCCCCGCCCTCGCCGACGCCCTGCCCGCCCTCACCGAGGCCGTCAACGCGCGCCTCGCCGCCTGGGTCGCCGCCGACGCCCCGGTCCGTATCGACGTCCCCGGCCCCGAGCTCACCGCCCGCCGCCAGTGGCACTGCGAGCTGCCCGAGGGCGGCGCGCAGATCTTCTGCGGCGGCACCCACCTGCACCACCTCGGCCAGCTCGCCGAGCTGCGCACCGAGCTGCGGCTCTCCGAGGACGGCACCGAGCTGGTCGCCGTCACCAGCCCGAAGCGGGCCTGAGAACGCCGCGGGCGGTCGCCCCTTCGGTGGAAGGGACGACCGCCCGCCGTGCGTGCTCCGTGGGTCGTCAGACCTGGCTGCGGTGGAAGTTCAGGTACGAGCGGGACGGCGTCGGGCCGCGCTGGCCCTGGTAGCGCGAGCCGTAGCGCTCCGAGCCGTACGGGTGCTCCGAGGGCGAGGACAGCCGGAACAGGCACAGCTGCCCGATCTTCATCCCCGGGTACAGCTTGATCGGCAGCGTCGCGACGTTCGACAGCTCCAGCGTCACGTGACCGCTGAAGCCCGGGTCGATGAAGCCCGCGGTGGAGTGCGTCAGCAGGCCCAGCCGGCCCAGGCTCGACTTGCCCTCCAGCCGGGAGGCCACGTCCTCGGGCAGCGTGATGACCTCGTACGTCGAGGCCAGCACGAACTCGCCCGGGTGCAGGATGAACGCCTCGTCGCCCTCCGGCTCCACCAGCCGGGTCAGGTCCGGCTGCTCCTCGGAGGGGTCGATGTGCGGGTACTTGTGGTTCTCGAACACGCGGAAGAAGCGGTCGAGGCGCACGTCGATACTCGACGGCTGGATCATCGACGGGTCGAACGGGTCGATGACGACCCGACCCAGGTCGATTTCGGTCCGGATGTCCTTGTCAGAGAGCAGCACACTTCGAGGTTACGTGCACGGCAGGGCCCCGGACGAATCCGTCCGGGGCCCGTTCCGCTCTCCGTCCGCCCTCAGGCCAGGAACTCCGCGGCCTCCAGCCGCATCGCCCGGGCCAGTTGCGCCCCCGACAGCTCCCGCACGTCGGCCAGCACCGAACTCCGCAGCCGTCCGCACTGCGGGCAGCGGATCAGCCGCCCGGGCCCGAGCCGCCCGGGCCCGAGGTTCTGCATCGGAAACGTGGTGGTGCTGAACAGGTGCCCCTCGGCACAACGAACGACGGCGCGCTGCTCCATCGATCCCCTTCCCATCCCTAACCCAGTACTCACCCGTACTCGTGCGCCCCGGCGACCGGCCCCGGGACAGCGTCACATTAGGGGATGTTCCGGACATTCCACACCGTGGCTCGCCGCCCCGAACCCCACCCGCCGGAGCACTCGCACGCGGCCCACACAGTACGCCCCGCACCCGCTCCCGACCGGCTCCGCCACGTCCCCGAACCACCCGTGCGACCACAGTCGCGGATGGGGTAAGGTGGCACCAGATCGAGGCGTCTCTGACGGCTCGTCAGGCGGGCGTAGTTTAATGGTAGAACATGAGCTTCCCAAGCTTAGAGCGCGAGTTCGATTCTCGTCGCCCGCTCCATACCGAAAGCCGCAGGTCATCTGACCTGCGGCTTTCGTGTTGTCCGGGGCCGGGCGGGCCCGGCCGGTCGGCGGTCGGGCGGGCCCGGGGCGGTGCGGGTGGTTATGCCGGTGGGGTGCTCCGGTGGCGGGCGAGGGCCTGGTCGAGGTGGCGGCGGAGGGCGCGGCCGAGGGGCTTCTCGACCACGCGGTGGATCAGCCAGGCCAGCAGGAGCATCGAGACGGTGGTGAGGGCGAGCCGGCCCCAGGGGCCGAGCCAGTGGGCGTGGGCGGTGAGTTCGGTGGCCATGGGCAGGCCGAGGCTCTGGTGGACCAGGTAGAAGGGGTAGGTGAGTGCACCGGCCGTCATGAGCCAGCGCCAGCGGATGCGGGCGAGGGGGCCGATGGTGGCCAGGAGCAGGAGGGCCAGGAAGGCGGTCAGCAGGGCGCCGGCGACGGTCCAGGAGCAGAGCGCCTTGGACCCCCAGTCCCGGTAGTGGCCGGCCAGCCGTCCGGGGAGCACGGCCAGTTCGTAGCACCAGGCGAAGCCGAGGAGGATCCAGAGCATGAGGTTCTGGCCGAAGCGGTACATGAGGTAGACCGCGATGCCGGCGACGAACAGGCCGGCGTACTGGGTGAGGACGAAGTCGTCCAGGAACGTGCTCTTCGTCTCCGAGGTGATGATCCCGGCGGCGAGCCAGATGACGCAGAAGCCCATGACCCGGTGGTAGGTGGTGCCGAAGGCCAGGAGGACGGCCATCAGGAGGTAGAAGTGGGCCTCGACGGCGAGGGTCCAGGCGACGCCGTCCAGGAGGCTCGCGTGCAGGGCATCCGGGAACATGGTCAGGTTGGCCAGGACGACCCGGGGGTGGATCACCGCGCCGACGTCGTGGGTCTGCAGGGGGATCAGCGCGAACCTGGCCACGATCAGGACGATCGCGCACCAGTAGGCCGGGTAGAGCCGGGATATTCGCGAGACGGCGAACTGTCCTGCCGTGCGTCCCCAACAGCTCATGCAGATGACGAATCCGCTGATGAGGAAGAAGGCCTCGACACCGAGCCAGCCGTACATCGACGCGTGGTGCAGCGGGCCGGCGAACTCCTTGGCGGACGGCCCCCACAGGTCGGGCGGGATCGCGGCCAGGTAGTGGAATCCCGTGACGGCGAGCGCGGCGAGCAGACGCATGCCGTCGACGACGGCCAGCCGGGGCCCGGCCTCGCTCCGGCCGCGGCCTTCGGCCGGGGCTTTCGCCCGTGCGAGACCGTTCCAGGCCTGTCTGCTGGAGGGCGGGGACGTGGGCGCGTGGAGCACTGGCTGGAGTCCGATCGGGTCGGCACGCCCGCTCTCGCCCGGGACCGCGGACGAAGGTCATAGGCGTGGGGGAACGGTGATGCCTCTCAGCCGTGGCGCGGGGGCGCACCACCCGCAGACTGATCAACCGAGCGATTATCTTATGTGCAGCCCATTCGAGTGAACGCGGGGCGCGAGTTCGATTCCCGTCGCCCGCTCCGCACCGGCAGCCGCAGGTCAGGTGACCTGCGGCTGTCGTGTTCTCCGGGGGCGGGCGGGGGTCAGGGGGTGACGCCGGCGAGGTGGCGGCCGCCGGGGCGGGCGGCCTCGGCGAGGAGGGCGGGGTCGTCGCCGACCGCGACCGGGTGCCCGACCGCGCGCAGGAGCGGGAGGTCGGTGGCGTGGTCGCCGTAGGCGGTGCAGCGGGTGGGGTCGAGGCCGTGGGTGTGGGCCCAGCCGCGGGCCGCGACGGCCTTGGCGGGGCCGATCATCGGGTGGGTGACCTCGCCGGTGAGCCGTCCGGCGACGATCAGCTGCGGGGTGCCGAGGGCTTCGTGGGCGCCCAGGTGGCGGGCGATCGGGTCGAGGCAGGGGAAGAACGAGCCGGAGACGAGGACGACCCGGTCGCCGGCCGCGAGGTGGCGCTCCAGGGCGCGCAGGACGGGGAGGTGGAAGAAGCCGCCGCCCGCCAGCTGCTGCCGGAACCACTCCTCGCCCTGTCGGGTCAGGTCGGCCGCCTCGGCGCCCGCGTAGTGGCGGTAGTAGGCGCGGTTGACCTCCTCGCGGGAGAGCCCGTGGTCGGAGAGCAGGCGCAGTCCGGTGCGGGCCCGGTGGTAGACGGCCGGGGGGCGGCCGGTGGCGGCGAAGTGGAACTCCAGGAAGCTGAACATGGTCTTGGCGGTCACCAGCGTCTCGTCGACGTCGAAGAACGCGGCCGCGCCGGGCACCTCGGGCATGGCGGAGGGCTCCTGTCAGGACGAGGGGACGGACGAGGGGACGGACGAGGGGACGGGCGATGGGACGGGCGGGGGGAGGGACGGCGGGAGGAACAGGGCGATGGACTCGGCGACGCAGGCCGGCCGGTCCCGGCCCTCGACCTCGACGGTGACCCGGACCCGGGCCCGGAGGCCCTGCGGGGTGTCGACGGCCTCGACCAGTTCGGCGGTGCCGCGGATCCGGGAGCCGACCGGCACGGCGGCGGGGAAGCGGACCTTGTCCAGGCCGTAGTTCACCCCGGCCGCCGCGCCGTCGATCCGGTAGATCTCGGCGCAGAGCGCCGGGAGCAGCGAGAGCGTGAGGTGGCCGTGGGCGACGGTGGTGCCGAACGGCCCCTCGGCGGCCCGGGCCGGGTCGGTGTGGATCCACTGGCGGTCGTCGGTGGCGTCCGCGAAGGCGTCGACCCGCTGCTGGGTGACGGTCCGCCACCCGCTGCTGCCGAGGACGGACCCGCGGGCGGCGGCGAAGGCCTCCAGGGTGGGAAAGACGCGCATGTCGGTCTCCTCGGACGACTCAGATGGACGTGTAGCCGCCGTCGACCGGGACGGCGGTGCCGGTGACGTACGAGCTGGCGCGGCTCGCCAGGTAGAGCAGGGCGCCGTCCAGCTCGTCGAGGGTGCCCTCGCGGCCCATCGGGGTCCGCTGGGTGATCCACCGCCGGCCGGATTCGGTGTCGAGCATGTCCGCGGTCAGTTCCGAGCGGAACCAGCCGGGGCAGATCGCGTTGACCCGTACGCCGCGACGGGCCCACTGGGCGGCCAGTTCGCGGGTCAGGCTGACCACGCCGCCCTTGCTCGCGGCGTACGCGGCCTGCGGCAGCGTCCCGCTGGCGACCAGCCCGTAGATCGAGGCGATGTTGACGATCGTCCCGGAGCCCTGCGCGAGCATCCGCTCGCCGACCAGGCGGCTCAGCGCGAACACCGAGGTCAGGTTGACGTCGACGAGGCCCGCGAAGGCCTCCGGCCGCTCCTGCTCGGCGGGGACGACGCGGGACGAGCCGGCGTTGTTGACCAGGACGTCGATCCGGCCGAAGTGCTCGGCCACGGTGGCCACCAGCCGTTCCCGGTCCTCCGGCAGGGTGACGTCGCAGGGGACCGCGAGGCTGTCGGGGCAGTGCGCGGCGACCTCCTTCAGCTGCCCCTCCCGGCGGGCCGTCAGCGCGACCCGGGCGCCGGCCGCCGCGAGCACCCGGGCGAAGCGGGCGCCCAGCCCGCTGGACGCGCCGGTGACCAGGGCGACCTGGCCGTCCAGCCGGAAGAGCGCGGCCGGGTCGCCGACCGGCGGCGGCACGGGGGTGCTCACCGGGCCACCTCCACCACGGCGGAGGTCCAGGTGAAGCCGGCGCCGGCGCTGAGCAGGACGACCAGGTCCCCGGGGCCGAGGGTGCCGGCGGCCAGCAGGTCGGTCAGGTTGGCCATCGGGTCGCCGGCGCCCAAGTGGCCGGTGGCGCCGCCGAGTTCGACCACCGGTGCGGCGCAGACCTCGGCGAAGGCGGGCTGGTACGAGCCGGTCAGCACGTGGCCGGCGAGCCGGGGCAGTGCGGCGGCCCGCAGCCGGGGGTCGTCGCCGCGCAGGCCGGCGTCCTCCAGCGAGCGGCTGACCACGGTGGTGACGGCGGAGTGCGCGGTCTCGCCGAAGTCGACGCTCGGCCGCCCGGTCATGAACTCCTTCTTCGCCAGGCGCGGTTGAAGGGTCTTCAGGCCGCTCAGCGGGGCCGGGGTGAACGGGGCGTCGCCGCGGTGCATCGCCTCCAGCTCGGAGGCGGCGACGCTGGCGGTGGCCAGCAGCCGGACGGAGGGCCCCTGCGGCGCCCGGGTGAGCAGCACCGAGGTGGCGCCGTCGCCGTAGGCGATGCCGAGGTCTCCGCCCCAGCGGTCGAAGCCGGGCGGCGGGTAGCAGTCGGCGGTGGTGACCAGGGCGCTGTCGATCTTCGGGTCGACGATCATGTCCCGGGCGGCCTGGTCGATCGCCGACATCCCGCCGTTGCACATCTGCTGGACGCCGACCGGCAGGGCCTTGAAGGCGCCCAGGCGGTCCGCGAGGTAGTGCGCGGGGCACCAGAACTCGTGGCCCTGGTGGAAGGTCCAGGCGTGCAGCACCCGGCCGAGCTGCTCGCCGGCCACGCCGGCCGCCGCCAGCGTCCGCGCGGCCGAGCGCTCGGCGAGCTCCACCGGGGGCAACTCGCTGACGCTCAGGCCGGAGTAGCGGTAGCGCTCGGCGTTGTACTCGCTGATCAGGCCCTCCGCGACGGCTTCGGCGGCGGTTTGCAGGCGCTCGCCGAGGACGGTGGCCGGGGCGCTCAGGTAGAGCGGCAGATCAAAGCGCATCGCCGGCTCCACGGGTGTCCTGCGGCCAGCCGACGGTGAGGCCGAGGCGGACCTGGATGCGGGCGACGGTGTGGTTGGACTGCAGGAACGAGACGGCGATCAGCCGGCCGCCGTCCGCCGCGGTGGCTGCCGCGGTGTCCGCCGTGCCGTCCGCCGCGCCGTCGTCCGGGACCAGGCAGGCCTGGACGAGCAGGTCGGAGTCCAGCTCGGCGAAGCGCAGGTAGGTGGCGGTGATCTGCTGCAGGAAGAGCTTCGCGGGGGCCTGCCCCAGCCGCTCGCCCAGCAGGAACACGGCGGCCTGGCGGGCGGCCTCCATCATCACCGGGCCGGGCACGTGGTCCTGCGGGTGGTCGAACATGCTGCGGTGGGCGACCGGCACGTGCAGCCGGGCGACCACGGTGTCCTCGGTGTCGCGGACGTCGCGCAGCACCACGTTCTCGGCGTGCTCGCGGCCCACCAGGTGCGGGCGCACGGGGGCGGCGGGGCCGTCGGCGGGGAGGGTGTCGGAGTACGGCGGCGGCGTGGTGCGGTGGCTCATGCGCAGCTCCTGGTAGACGTCGTCGGGGCGCAGCGCCGTGTCGACGGAGACGGTGCCGACGCTGCGGCCGCCGACCAGGACCTCGACGTCGTGCACGACCCGGGCGGTCACCCCGGCGAACATCTTCTCCAGCGAGACCTTGCCGAGCAGGGTCAGCTCGGGCACCCCGCCGTCGGCGAGCAGCGGGGCCGGGTCGGTGATCTCCATCCGGCACTCGGCGGTGATGGACTTGGTGTCCTGCGAGGCGCCGTGCTGCAGGTGCATCGCGCAGAGCAGCATCTGCCGGACGCTCTCGAACACCGCGAGCGGGTCGTGCAGTTCGGGCCGGCCGGTGTGGTCGCCGTAGTAGGAGTGCGCGGGGGGCAGCTGGGCCGCGGCCTCGAAGGTGGTCGAGTCGATCGTGCGGAAGTCGGTGAGGAAGACCTCGGCGATCGCGGCCCGGTGGACCAGGTGCCGGTCGATGGTGCGGCGGGTGGTGAGGTCGGCGGTCGGATCCGTACGGACGTCGAGCGTGGTCATCACTGCTCCAGGGGGTCGGGGGCGGCCGGCGAGGGCCTCGGTCCGGGGGGTGGGTGGGGCCACCCCGGCGGGGGCGGCCCCGGGACCCGTGAGGGGGTCCCGGGGCCGCGGGGCGGGGCTGGGCGGTCGGCGGCTCAGCTGTCGGCGATGAGCTTGCCGGCGGCGCTCCAGCTCTCCGCCGGGGTCTCCTGGATCCAGACCTGGACGGTCTCGGCCGGCAGCTCGTAGGCCTGCACGAAGGCGTCGGTGATGCGGGCGACCAGGTCGCGCTTCTTCTCGACGTCGCGCGGGCCCTGCAGAACGGTGACGACGGGCATGGCATTCTCCTTGGAAAAGAATTCCGGACGGGTTTTCGCTCGCCCGCCTTTTCGGGGCCGGCGGCGCAAGAACGACGTTATTCGCCCGGCCCGGCCCCGTTCAAGGGAAATGCTTCCTACGGGTGCGGTGATGTCTCTGAAGTGGCAGGGCGGGGTGGGGGAGAAAAGCCCGGCGACCCCGACACCTCAAGGGATGTCGGGGTCGCCGGGCGGTCTTCCGGTGAATCTCCGGATTTCTGTCAATGCCTGTCGACGCCTGTCGATTCCGGTCGTGAATGGCGGACGGGCGCCGGTGCGGGAATTCCTGGACGGTGGGGCGAAAAGCGGTGGAAAGGCGGGTTTCAGGCGGCGTTGCGGGTGCCGTCCGGGTCGAGCGGCGACCACCAGAGCGCGGAGGTGGCCGGGCCGTCGCCCAGGATCACGCCGCGGCCCTCGACGATCCGGCCGTCCCGCCAGCGCAGCACGTGCAGGGCCGTGACGTCGAGCAGGTGGTACGGGGAGGTGCTGTCCTCGGGGGCGCCGGCGCGCAGCGCCCGGTTCTTGTTGACGTCCACGGAGTAGCCGTCCTCGGCGTTGACCAGGACGGTGATGTTCTCCGCGAGGTACGTGCCGCCGGAGAGTTCGCCGACGGTCTTCAGGAACGCGAGGAAGCCGTCCAGCCCCTCGTGCCAGCCCGCGTGGGCGTGGTTGCCGGGGATCTCGAACCGCAGGTCCTCGTCCCAGTACTCGAGCATCTTCTGGCGGTCGCCGGTGCCGAGGGCGGCGAACGCGGCGCGGACCCGGTCGGGCGTCAGCTCTCTCATGGGGTCTCTGTCCTTTGCTGGCAGGGGAGTTGGGGGTGCGTCGCACTCAGACGGTGGCGGGCTCGTGCTCGGCGGCCGGCGCGGTGTCGACGGCCTCGGCCTCGGCGGGGGCCGCGGCGCCGGCCCGGGAGCGGGCGCCGACCACGGCCACCAGGACGGTGGCGGCGGCGCAGAACACGGCGGCGATCCAGAGCGCGGTGTGCAGGCCGCCGGTGTAGGCGGAGGTCGCGGTGTGGTGGAACGCGGCGCGCGCGGCCTCCGGCACCGTGCCCTCCGGGTCGGCCAGTTGACCCTGGTTCAGCGAGTCGGCCAGTGCGCCGGGGTTGTGCCCGTACGGGCCGCTGTAGGCGTCGAGCTGGTCGCCGAGCTCGCTGCGGGTGAAGCTGACCAGCAGCGATCCGACGACGGCGATGCCGATGGCCTCGCCCGCCAGCCGCATGGTGTTGAACATGCCCGCCGCCATGCCGGCCCGGGACGGGTCGACGCTGGAGACGGCGGCGCCGTCCATCACGCCGAAGGAGACGCCGATGCCGATGCCGATGACGGCGTACGGGCCGAGCGCGGCCCAGTTGCCGATGCCGGGGTGCAGCACCGTCAGCCAGCCGACGCCGATCGCGGTGAGGCCGACCGACGCGGTCACCATGTGCCTGATCGGGACCCAGCGCAGCAGGTAGCCGGCGATCAGCGGGAAGAACACGGTGGGCACGGTCAGCATCAGCATGTCGACGCCGGCGTGCAGCGTGGTCTCGCCGTTGACGGCGGTCAGGTAGCTCGGCAGGTACACCAGCAGCGGGGTGAAGGCGAGGACCAGCGCCACGACGCCCACGGACAGCGAGACGAACTGGGGCTGGCGGAACAGGCTCAGGTCGAACATCGGCCGGTCCTGCCGCTGCTCGACCACGATGAAGGCGGCGAGCAGCACCGCGCACGCCAGGTAGGCGGCGAGGTTGAACGGCGAGGTCCAGCCGATCTGCGCGCCCTCGATCAGGGCGGCGATGAGCGCGGCGAGCGCCCCGCTGAAGGTGACGGTGCCGGCCCAGTCCGTCCGGGTCGCCTGCGGGTCGCGGGACTCGGGCAGGACCACGGAGAGCGCGAGCACCACGGCGCCGGTGATCGCCGGCACCAGGAACACCGAGCGCCAGCCGAAGGTCGTGGACAGCGCGCCGGCGACGAACGGCCCGAAGGCCATGCCGGCGCCCACGGCGGTGCCGAAGACGCCGAACGCCTTGGCCCGGGCCTGGCCCTCGAAGGCGTGCGCCAGCATCGCGCTGCCGGAGGTCAGCATGGCCGCCGCGCCCACGCCGGCGACGGCGCGGGCGAGGTCGAGCAGCACGACGCCGTTCGACAGCGCGGACACCAGCGAGCAGATCGAGAACGCCAGGGTGCCGGTGATGAACACCCGGCGCCGGCCGAAGCGGTCGGCGAAGGAGCCGCTGGCCAGCATGAAGCTGGCGAAGGTGAGGTCGTAGCCGTTCACGATCCACTGCCCGGCGGCCAGGCTGTTGTGGAAGTCGGCGGCGACGCCCGGCATCGCGACCGAGGAGCCGGTCAGCGAGATCGGGAGCAGCAGCGACGCGAGCACCACGGTGACGAGCGTCGCCGTCGGATGCCGGGAGGTGGTCTGGGTCGGGTCCTTCGTGGTGGTGGTCATGGCCGTCCTTCTCCTTGGCTCCTTGGCACGGGGTCGGTGGCGGAGGCGAGGTGTTCCGCGGCGGACGAACGGTGCTCATCGGGCCCGGTTCGTCCCGCTCTTCCGGTCGGGGCTGATCCGCAGTCGCTTCCGCATTCCACGCTACGGGTGCGCAGGGATTCGCAGAATTCCGCTTCGGGGTCACCCGGGATGTTTCTTTCGAGGCACGGCGGGTGTTTCCGATGGATTCGGGAGGGCCGCCCGAGGTGCGGCAGACCGGGCGGCCACGGGCCCGGCCGCGTTCGCAACATCCTTCGCCCGCAGCCTGGTTGAGAGGGGAGTGCGGCGCTGGTCCGGTCGTTCCGGGCGTGCGGCGGACGGAATTCCCGGCCGGTGCGGACGGTGCTCGGAATTCGCCTCTCCGCAGTCTCCGAAACGAATCCGGTGCCCGAAGGTGCGGTTCTCGATTCCCCTTCCGGAGCGCCGTTCGAATCTTTGGGGGAATACGGCTGCCGCCGGCCGCGGCGCGGATCTAGCGTCGGTCCCAACCTTCGGAGAGGACGGAAACCATGGACAGTCCCGTCGTCGTGGTGGGCGCGGGCCCGATCGGCCTGGTACTCGCCTGCGAACTGCTCGGCCAGGGCGTGCCGGTGCGGGTGGTCGACGCGGAGCGCGAGCACTCGGCGCACTCGCGGGCCACCACGATCTGGCCCCGGCCGCTGGAGCTGCTCCGGCGGATCGGCGTGGCCGACCGCATCGTCGAGGAGGGCCACCGGATCCAGGGCGTCACCTACTACTCCGACCACCGCCCGCTGGCGACCGCCTGGTTGAACCGGCTCGGCGCGACGCCCTACCCGTTCGCGGTCGGCCTGCCCCAGGACCGCACCGAGGCGCTGCTGGTGGAGCGGCTGGAGGAGCTGGGCGGCAAGGTCGAGCGGGGCGTGCGGCTGGCCTCGCTGGACGCGGGCGGCCCGCGGGCCAGGCTGCGGCTGGCCCTGCCCGGCGGCGGGACCGAGGAGGTGGAGGCGCCCTGGGTGATCGGCGCGGACGGCGCCCACAGCACCGTGCGCAAGGAGCTCGGCATCGGCTTCGCCGGCGCCCAACTGAAGATCAACTTCGCCATCACGGACGCCGAGCTCTCCGGTGACATCCCGTCCGACCTGGTCAGCTACTGCTACACCGCGCAGGGCGGCCTCGGCCTCGCGCCGATCTCGCCCACCGTGCACCGGGTGGCCGTCAGCGTCCCGCCCGAGCTGGCCGAGCGCACGCCGGACCGCGAGTTCTTCCAGCGCATCGTCGAGGAACGCGGCCCCGGGCGGGTGCGGCTGGGCGAGCTGCGCTTCAGCACCGTCTTCCGCGTCCACGTGCGCACCGCCGACCGCTTCCGCTCCGGCCGGGCCCTGCTGGTCGGCGACGCCGCCCACCTGATGAGCCCGGCCGGCGGCCAGGGCATGAACACCGGCCTCCAGGACGCCGCCAACCTGGGCTGGAAGCTGGCCGGCGTGCTGCGCGGCACGTTCGACGAGTCGCTGCTGGACAGCTACGACGACGAGCGCCGCCGGGCCGTCCACGCGGTGACCCGCTCCACCTCGATGCAGACCCGCTGGGGCGCGCTCACCAAGCCCTCCCAGCTGGCGCTGCGCGACACGCTCGTCCGCGCGGCGGGGCGCAGCGGCGTCCTGCAGTGGCGCCTCGCGCCCAAGATCGGCCAGCTCGACGCCACCTACCGGGACGGGGGCGCGCCGGCCGTCCGCCCGTGGGGGACCGCCGCCCCCGGCGACCGGCTGCCGGTGCTGCTCGGCGAGGGCGCGGCCCCGGCCGGTCCGTCCTGGGCCGGCATATCCGGCCGGGACCACGCGGTGATCCTGCACGCCGGGCGGACCCGCCCGGCCGACTGGCAGGGCGTCTGCGCGCGGATCCGGGCGGCGGTGGGCGAGCGGGCCGAGGTCCTGGACGCGCCGAGCGGCCCGCACGGCCCGCTGGCCGTCGCGCTGGGCCGCCGGCCCGCCGCCGCCGTGGTCCGCCCGGACGGGCACCTCTTCGAGCTGCTGACCGACCCCGCGCCCGGGGCCGTCCTCGCCGCCCTGTCCCGCGCCCGCCGCGAGGCGCTGCCGCGCTGAGCGTTCCGGCGTCGCCGTACCACCCGTCACCGCCATCCACCCGCCGCCACTGAGGAGACGACCATGTCCGTGATCCCCGCCAGCCACCTGGACCTGCTGGAGCGCCCGCTCTTCGGCCACCTCGCCACCCTGCGCCCGGACGGCACCCCGCAGGTCAACCCGGTCTGGTACCGCTGGGACGGCGAACTGCTCTGGTTCACCACCACGACCACCCGGTTCAAGTACCGCAACCTCAAGGGGAACCCGAACGCCGCGCTGTCGGTGAACGACCCGGAGCGGCCCTACCGCTACCTGGAGGTCCGCGGCACGGTCGAGCGGATCGAGGAGGACCACGACGCCGTGGGGTTCCTCGCGCTCGCCCACCGCTACGACCCGGAGTTCCCGCCGCCCGGGGACGCGCCGGACCGCATGGTGGTCGGCATCCGCCCGCACCACACCAGCTGCCAGTAGTGCGACCAGAACTGACGCGGCGTCACGTCCGGTGCCCGTACCGCGCGGCGAGTCCGCCGCGGTACGGGCACCGGTCGCTGGCCGCGAACTCACCGACGGCCGCGCTCGGTGCCCGCGAGCCGCAGCCGGGCCTCGGCCAGCAGCGTCCCGCGCCGGCGGAACTCCACCCGGACGGGCAGGCCGTCCGCGGCCCCGGGCGGCTGCGCGAGGCGGGCCCGCACGGTGGTCTCCTCGTCCAGTTCGACGAACCGCCGGTGGTCCAGCTCGACGGCCAGCAGCACGGTGCGGGCCGGCGAGCGGCCGAACTCCTCGCCGACCAGCAGCAGTCCGGCCTGCCGGGCGGCCTCCAGCAGCACCGCGCCGGGCACGTGGTCGGGCCGCTGGTCGAAGAGGCTGCTGTGCCCCAGCGGAACCCGCAGCCCGGCCGCCAACTCCCCGGCGGCGAAGCGGGGTTCCAGCAGGACGACGTTCTCCGGCCGCTGCCGGCCGAGCAGGTAGGGCGGGACGGCGCCCGGGTGCTCCCGGACGGGCAGCTCGTCCGAGCGGGGCGGCAGGTCGGCGCGTTCGCGCAGCCGCAGCCGGCGGTAGGCCGCGGGCGGGCGCAGCGCGGTGTCGGTGGTGGCCGTGCCGAGCTGCCGGCCGTCGAGGACGAGGTCCACCCGGTGCACCACCCGGGTCAGCGCGCCCTTGCGGCACCAGGTCCGCGACTCGTGGCCGCGCAGCTCCAGTTCGTCCAGGTCGGGGCCCGCGGCCAGGGCGTCCGGGGCGGTGATCCGCAGCCGCCGGCCGAGGGTGAACGCGACGGCCTCCGGCGGCGCGTCCGGGTGCGTCCCGGTCGCGCAGCGCACGGCCTGGCGCACGCTCTCCAGGAGCACCAGCGGGTCGTGCAGCCGGGGGGCGTGGAGGTGGTCGTTGTAGTACGGGTGGGCGTGCGGCAGCCGGGCGCCGGCCAGGAAGCTGCGGTCGAACCTGGCCCTGAAGTCGGTGAGGAAGACCTCCTGGAGGCCGTCCCGCTGGACGAGCCGGCGGCTGATGGTCCGGTCGAAGCTGAGCCGGTCTCCGGCCGTTGCGAGGTGGGGGTCGGTGGAGCTGTCGAGCATGGTCATGGTCCGTCTCCTGGGGTGTTCCGCCGGGTCGGTCAGGCCGGGACGGCGATGGCCTCGGTGTCGATGGCCTCGGTGTCGATGTGCTCGGAGCCGATGTCCTCGGCGCCGATGTCCTCGGTGTCGAGCAGCCGGCCGACCTCGGCGAGGGCCGAGGCGGTGTCGCGGAACGCGATCGTGCGCCAGCCCGCCGCGCGCGCCCGGGCACCCCGGACCTCCGACGCGTCGACCAGCACGCACCGGGCGGCGGACCGCCCCGCCGCGGCCTGCGCCGCGCGCAGTGGCAGCCCGGCGCCCGCCGCCGACGACCGGCGGACCACGGCGTCGAAGAGCAGCGGCGCGAGCAGCCGCAGCCAGCCGGGCTCCCGGCCGTCCGGCAGGTCGGTGAGCAGGCCGACGAAGACGCCCTCGGTCCGCAGCTGGGCCAGCCGGTCGATCCAGGCCCGGTTGGGGCGGCACAGGTCCAGCCAGATCTCCTGCGCCCGGGACAGGTCGCAGACCACGCCGTACTCGTGCTCCAGCACGGCCTCGACCGCCGCCGACCAGGCGGCGCCGGCGTCCGGCGGCAGCGTGCCGCCGTGCTCGCCGGAGACCTGCGCCATCGCCTCGCGCAGCGCGTGTCCGGGCGCGCCGACCCGGTCGGCGAAGGCCCGCAGGAGCTCGGCGGCGGACTGGGTGAGCACTCCGGTGCAGTCCGTCCAGAGCGCGAACGGGGTGGGGCCGGAGTTCCGGTCGTCGGTCATCGGGTGACGTCCTTCCTGACGTGCTGAGCGGTGAGGGCGGTGAGGGTGTCGGGGCCCGCCGCGGCCTCCGGTGTGCGGACGGCCGCGGCGGGGCGGTGCTGGCTGTACGGCTGCGCAGGGCCGGGCGTCAGAGCTCGAACAGGAGCCCGCCGAAGTACCAGCCGGAGCCGACCGCGGTGGAGAGGATCCGGTCGCCCGGCTTCACCAGGCCCTGCTCCGCGAACTCGGAGAGCGCGATCGGGATGGAGGCGCAGCCGGTGTTGCCGCGCACGTCGAAGTTGGTGCGGAACTTCTCCGGCGGCAGTTCGAGGCCGGCCTTGACGCCCGCGTGGATGGCGTTGTTGCCCGGGTGCGGGATCAGCCAGTCGAGGTCGCCGACGCCGATGCCGGCCCGCCCCAGGAGCGTGTCGGCGACCTTCAGGCTGGAGCCGACGGCCAGCTCGATGAGCTCCGGGCGGGGCCGCAGCCAGCCGTCCCGGGCCGCGACGGCGTCCGCCCGCGCGGCGTCGCAGCTGAGCGTCGAGTACCGCAGCCCGGTGCCGTCCTCGGCACCCTTCTCCAGCACCACCGCGCCGGCCGCGTCGCCGAAGATCAGCTGGCCGCGGGTGCCCGGTCGGGCCCGGCGGGAGAAGCGGTCCGCGGCGACCACCACGGCCCGCTGCCAGCCCGGCTGCGCGGCGAGCATCGAGGCCGCCGTCTGCACGCCGTGCACGAAGCCGGTGCAGGCCCCGCAGACGTCGAAGGCGAGGGCCCGCTCGGCGCCGAGCCGGGCGGCCACCTGCGGGCCGATCTCGGGGATCCACTGCCGGTCGGTCCAGTTGGCGAGCACCACGACGTCCACCTCGTCGGGCTCGCGGCCGGCCCGGGCGAGCGCGGCCCGGGCGGCCTGCTCGGCCATGTACTCGACGGTCTCGTCCTCCGCGGCCTCGTGCCGGCTGCGCACGCCCAACTCCGCGGCCTCCTCGGGGGCGTAGGTCCGGCCGCCGATGGTGATGCCGTGCTCGTTGCTGACCAGCGTGCGGGGGTAGTAGTGGCCGAGACCGGTGAAGCGCAGTCCGGAGCCGGTCCAGGTCATCGTGTTCGGGTTCTCGACGGGCATGGTGGGGCAGGCCTTTCGGGCGTGGGAACGGGGAGTCGGGAGTGAGGTGCGGCGGGCCCGCTCAGCGGTAGCGGCCCTCGGGGTCGAGCGTGCGGAGCAGCCGGAGCTCCTCCGCCGTGACGGGCTTCTCGGCGCTGAGGCCGGCGACCGGTGCCGACCAGGCGGTGTACGCGGCGACGGCCTCGGCGGCCTCGCGTTCCAGCGCGCCCGGCCGGTCGGGTGCGAACTCCCGTACGGCGTCGGCGGGTTCGGCCCGCGGGCCGCCCTCGTCCGGTCCGAGCCAGGTGGCCAGCCGGAAGCCGGGGCCGTCCTCGCGGCGCCGGAACCGGCCGAACTGGCTGACCACCTCGCGCACCCGGTCGCCGCGGCTGGTCCGGTAGGAGACCTCGGGCACGTACCGCCGCCGGGAGGCGGTGGCGATCACCACGCAGTCCGCCGAGGCCGCGATGTCGTTGGCGCCGCCGGAGCCGGTGAGCCAGCGGCCGTCCGCGGTCATGCTGGTGTTGATGGTGCCGCTCTCGTCGATCTCGGCGGCGGCGAGCACACCGAGCGCGCGGGGGTTGGCCGCGACCATCCCGCCGAGGATCTCCGGGATGCCGCTCAGCTGTTCGGCCGTGCCCGCGTGGCGCAGGCTGAACAGGAAGACGTCGCCCTGCTGCGGGGTGAAGCCGTAGAGGCCGAGCTCGGCCACCACCCGGACGGCGTGGCCGCCCCGGCGCAGCTGCTCGGCGGCCAGCCAGGCCGCGAGGTGGGAGGAGCCGATGCCGGCCAGCAGGGTGTCGTAGCCGCCCTCGCGGACCCGCTCGACCACCGCCCGGGCGCCGAGCACGATCAGCCGCTCCATCCGGCTGGGCGGCGTCTCCTCGGCCGTCTCCTCCGCCGTCTCCGTCACCGGGGCAGCGGCGGCGGTGACGGCAGCGGCGGCGGTCGCCCGGCCGGCCTGCCAGGACGGCTCGCCCTCCTGCAGCCGCCGCCGGCGCTCCTCGCCCAGCCGGGCCAGGTACCCCGCGTGCGAGCCGGGTTCGAGCACCCACTCCCGGTACCAGTCGCTGCCCCGCTCCTCGGCGCGGCAGCGGTCGGCGATCTCCTCCAGGAAGGCGTAGTCGTCGAGGTAGCCGGGCACCCCGGCCAGCCCGGCGGTGCGCAGGGCCTGCGGGTGGGCGCCGAGCGGCGCCTCGCAGAGGCCGAGCACCCGTTGCCCCGGGATGACCACCCGGTCGGGGATCGCCCGCAGCTCCTCGGCGGAGACGATCCGCTCGACCGAGGCGAGCACGCCCCGCTTCGCGGCGTACGCGGCCCAGGCGCCCTCGCCGAGCGGCGGGACCATCGCGATGTTGCCGTCCTCGTCCGCGCAGACGCCGTGCACCAGGGTGAGGTCGGGGTGCATCGCCCGGACCAGGGTGAGCTGTTCGCCCGGCCGGTCGGGGTCGGGCACCAGCAGGACGTCGTCGCCCTTGCCGGTGAGCAGGTCGGTGCCGGACAGCGAACCGGTCGACGCGTACGGGGCGCCGGTCGCGGCGGCGATCAGCCGCTGGTTGTAGCTCAGCAGCGACCAGGGCTCGAAGGCGAACGGCACGCCCTCGGCCACCCGCTCGTACAGCGGGTTGGGGCGGGGCGAGGGGTAGGTGTCGCCGAGGAAGCCGGCCACCACCTTGGCGACGCCGCCGGCCAGGGTCAGCGCGTGGGCGCTGGAGTGGTAGCCGGTGGTGCTGACGGTGAACCGCGCGCGGTCGCCGAAGACCCGGCAGAGCGCGTAGCCGAGGGCGTTGGGCCGGGAGTGGGTGGCCGCCAGGTGCAGGTGGTCGTCGGGCCGGACGAACCGGCGGACCAGGTCGTCGACGTCCGCGGCGATCACCGGCCCGCTCACGAGGAGGCTCCGAGCGCGACCACGGCGGTCTGGCTGCCGAAGGCGAAGGAGAGCGACACGGCGAGGTCGAACGCGGTGTCCCGGGCGCCCTCGAAGACGTGGTCGTGGTCGCACTCCGGGTCCCGGCCGGACAGGTTGATGGTGGGGGCCAGGCGCTGGTGGTGGAGCATCAGGCTGGTGGCGGCGACGTTGATGATCCCGGCGATGCCGAAGGTGTGGCCGTAGATCGGCTTGTTGGAGCTGATCGGCGGCAGCTGGCCGAGGGTCCGCTCGGGGTAGAGGGCCTGCAGCGCCCGGCTCTCCGCGAGGTCGTTGTAGCGGGTGGCGGTGCCGTGGGCGCAGAAGTAGCCGACCTCGTCGGCGGTCCGGCCGGCGTCCGCCAGCAGGTCCTGGACGAAGGAGGCGGTGACCTTGCCGGTGAGGTCCATGCTGGTGGCGTGCGCGGCCTCGTTGAAGGTCCGGGCCTCCAGCACCTCGGCGTAGATCCGCGCGCCGCGCGCCCGGGCCACCGACTCGCGCTCCAGGCAGACCACCACCGAGCCCTCGCCGAGCGCGAAGCCCTCGCGGTCCGCGCTGTACGGGCGCACCGCGCGGCGCGGGTCGTCCCGCTCGGTGGACATCACGCCGCTGCCCATCGCCGCGTAGCACTTGGCGACCTCGGGCACGATCGGGAACTCGTGGCCGCCGACCAGCATCGCGTCGGCGGTGCCGGAGCGCAGTTCGCGCAGCGCCAGCCCGATCGCCTGGTGGCCGCCGACGCAGGCGTTGCTCACGGTGCTGACCAGGCCCTGGGCGGAGGTGTAGATCGCCGCCAGCGAGGCGGGGCAGCCGGGCAGGCCGCGGAACATCGCGCCCTTGTCGCCGAACGCGCCCGGCTCCTCGTCGGCCAGCACCCGCTGCCACCAGGCGAACGGGCCGCGCGAGGAGGACATCAGCACGCCGATCCGGCGCGGGTCGTGGTAGCCGATCTCCAGGCCGGCGTCCTGCCGGGCCCGCTCGACCGCCGACATCGCGATCAGGATCTCGCGGGTGTACTTGGCGGCGTGGTTGTCGAGGAGTTCGGGCAGGAACGGCCGGTGGTCGAACGAGCTGATCTCGGCGGCCGCGTGGACCGGCAGGCCGTGTTCCGCGCCGTCGAAACGGGTGAGTCTGCCGACCTGGGAATGGCCGCCGGATATGTTTTCCCAGAACTGTTCCACGGTGGTCGTGTTCGGCAGCATGACACCGATGCCGGTGACCACGACCGCTTCCTTCGAACGGGGTTCTTCCCTGTGCATGGAGCGTCCTCCCGAGAGTGGATTTCGCGGATGCGCTTCGCAGCCGGCTATGCCAATCTATCGGCGTAGCAAGGGAGTTCACGAGGACGTGGGGTACTCGTTCGGCGGTGGGGGGAGTACTTCGGGTACCGGGCCGGCGGCATTCCCGGACATGCCGGAATCCCCGGTGGAACGGCGGTTTCCTCCGCCGTTCCACCGGGGATTCCCGGGCCTGCCAGTGCGTGTTTCCGTGTGATTCTCCGGACGCCGGGTCAGTGCGCCGCGCGGTAGGGCTTCAGCTCCCGCCGGACCAGCGAGCGCTTGTGCACCTCGTCCGGGCCGTCCGCGAGCCGCAGGGTCCGCGCGTGCGCCCAGAGCGCGGCCAGCGGGAAGTCCTGCGAGACGCCGCCGCCGCCGTGCGCCTGGATCGCCTTGTCGAGCACCCACTCGGCCAGCGCCGGCGTGACGACCTTGATGGCCTGGATCTCGGTGTGCGCGCCCTTGTTGCCCACCGTGTCCATCAGCCACGCGGTCTTCAGCACCAGCAGCCTGGCCTGCTCGATCCGCATCCGGGCCTCGGCGATCCAGTCCTGCACCACGCCCTGGTCCGCGATCGGGCCGCCGAAGGCGTGCCGGGCCGTCACCCGGGCGCAGAGCAGCTCGAAGGCCCGCTCGGCCATGCCGATCAGCCGCATCGCGTGGTGGATCCGCCCGGGGCCGAGCCGCGCCTGGGCGATCGCGAAGCCGTCCCCGGGCTCGCCGATCAGGTTCGCGGCGGGCACCCGCACCCGGTCGAAGACGATCTCGGCGTGGCCGCCGTGCGGGCCGTGGTCGTAGCCGAACAGCTCCATGCCGCGGACGAGCCGCACGCCCGGGGTGTCCTTGGGGACCAGGACCATGCTCTGCTGCCGGTGCCGGTCGGCGCCCGGATCGGTCTTGCCCATCACCACCAGGACCTTGCAGTGCGGGCTGAGCGCGCCGCTCGCCCACCACTTGCGGCCGGTGATCACGTACTCGTCGCCGTCCCGCTCGATCCGGGTGCAGATGTTCCCGGCGTCGGAGGAGGCCACCTCGGGCTCGGTCATGCAGAACGCCGAGCGGATGGTGCCGTCCAGCAGCGGTTCCAGCCACTCCTTGCGCTGCGCCTCGGTGCCGAACATGTCCAGCACCTCCATGTTCCCGGTGTCCGGCGCCGAGCAGTTGAGCGCCTCGGGGGCCAGGAAGGGGCTGCGGCCGGTGATCTCGGCGAGCGGGGCGTACTGCAGGTTGCTGAGGCCGGCGCCGGCCGCGGAGTGCGGCAGGAAGAGGTTCCACAGGCCCTGGGCGCGGGCCTTCGCCTTCAGCTCGTCGAGCACCGGCGGGCGGTCCCAGCGGCCGGCCGCGGCGGCCGTCTGCTCCTCCGCGACCCGCTCGGCGGGGTAGACGTGCTCGGCCATGAACTCCAGTAGCCGGGACCGCAGTTCCTCGGTCCTGGTGTCGTAAGCGAACTCCATCGCGGTACTCCTCCAGACAGGTCGACAGGGCTAAAGGCGGGGGCTGGGGCGTTTCACGGGCGGGTGAGCGCCCGCAGGCCGCGCCGCACCAGTTCGGGGACGGCCGCGGAGATCCCGTCGAAGCCGTCGCCGAGGGTCAGGCCGCGGGAGTGGCGGTAGTGGACGCCTTCGAGGATCACCGCGATCTTGAAGAAGCCGAACGCGACGTACCAGTCCAGGGTCTCCACCGGGACCCCGCTGGCCCGGGCGTACCGCTCGACCAGCTCGTCCCGGCCCGGCCAGCCCGGCAGGGCTCCGGGCGTCGGCGGGACGGCCTCGCCGAGGCCGGCCAGTCCGTCCCAGTAGACGCAGAAGACGCCCAGGTCGCAGAGCGGGTCGCCGAGCGCGGCCAGTTCCCAGTCCAGGACGGCGGCGATCCGGCCGGGCTCGGCGCGGTCGAAGACCACGTTGTCCAGGCGGTAGTCGCCGTGCACCAGGGCCGGGCGCGGGGACGCCGGGCGGGTCCGCGCGAGGCGCGCCGCCAGCTCCTCCACGCCGGGCAGCTCCCTGGTCCGGGAAGCAGCCAACTGCTTGGTCCAGCGGGCGAGTTGGCGTTCCATGAAGCCCTCGGGGCGGCCGAAGTCCGCCAGCCCGACCGCGGCCGGCGGCACCGAGTGCAGTGCCGCGAGGACGTCGACCAGCGCGTGGCCGAGCTCCCGGCCGGTCGCCGGGTCGAGCTCCGCCAGGTCGGCCGCCCGCCGGTGGATCGCGCCGTCCACCTTCTCCATCAGGTAGAACGGCGCGCCCAGCACCTCGGCGTCCGCGCAGTGCGCGACCGTCCGGGGCACCGGGACGGGCGTCGGCGCCAGGGCGCTCATCACCCGGTACTCGCGGCCCATGTCGTGCGCGGTGGCCAGCAGGTGGCCGAGCGGCGGCCGGCGCAGCACCAACGGCACCTCGCCGCCGTCGAGTTGGTAGGTGAGGTTGGAGCGTCCGCCGGCGATCAGGGTGAGCTCCGGCGCCTCGATCCGCAGCTCGGGCCGGGCCGCCGCGAGCCAGCCGCGCAGGGCCTCGCGGTCCACGCCCGCGACCTCCGCCGTCATCTGATCGGTCATCAGATGCCGCCGCCGGCCAGGATGATGCCGCCGTCCACCGCGATCGTCTGACCGGTGATCCAGGCGGCGTCGTCGGAGGCCAGGAAGGCGACGGCGGCCGCGACGTCCTCCGGGGTGCCGAGCCGGCCCAGCGCGTAGCCGGCGGCCAGTTCCGCCTCCCGGCCCTCGTACAGCTTCGCGGCGAAGCGCGTCCGCACCACGGCGGGCGCCACGGAGTTGACCCTGATCCGCGGGCCGATCTCCTGCGCGAGCTGCTCGGTGAGGTGGATCAGCGCGGCCTTGCTGGCCCCGTACACCCCGATGCCGTACGCCGGGCGCAGGCCCGCGACCGCGCTGATGTTCACCACGGCGCCGCCGTGCTCGCCCTGCCAGGCCTGCCGGACCTCGCGCAGCCAGCCCAGCGGGGCGTTCACGTTGACGTCGAAGACCTTCCGTACGGCACCGGGCTCCAGGTCGAGCACCGGGCCGAACACCGGGTTGATGCCGGTGTTGTTGACCAGCACGTCGATCCGGCCGAAGGCCGCCATGGTGCGGGCGACGGCCTCGGCCCGGTGCTCGGGGTCGTCGGCGCGGCCGGCCACCGCGATGGCGTGCTCCGGACCGCCGAGCTCCTTGACCGCGAGCTCCAGCGACTCCTCGCCGCGGGCCGTCAGGCAGACCCGGGCGCCCTCCGCGACCAGCCGGGCCGCGCTCGCCAGGCCTATCCCGCGGCTGGCGCCGGTGACGAGCGCGACCCGGCCGTTGAACCTGTTCATCTGCACTCCTTGTCTGGGGGTGGTCCGCTCCGGCTGTGAGGGCGCGGTCGGTGCCGACGGTCCGGGCGCGGTCGGCGTCCGGATCCGCGGTCGGCTCGTCACCCACGCTAGGAATCCCGGCGGCCGCCCGGTTAGGACGTGCGGTACTCGGCCGCCCCCGCCCCCGGTACCGCCGGTACCGCCGAGGTGTCCTCCGGTCTCGCCGGCGCCGCCGACCTGTCGCGAATTCCCTTGGGGGAAAAGCCTTTCGCGCGCATCCGCTCCGCGGACGAATCTCCCGCTCCCGCGCCGAATCCCCAGATGGAGACATCGGCCGACACCTCCAAAGAGACATTCGGAAGCAGTCCCTGGGGGCATCAAAGCGCTCGGGCCGCTGGGCTAGCCTCGAAGCCACGTCCCTCCCCGGCGGCCCGCTCGACACCCTCCTCCGTACCGCCCGCCGGCGACGGCGCGGTGCCATCCCTCACCGGGTGCCGCGCCTCCAGCAAGAGACCGAGGTCTGTGATGCACTTCAGCTACGACCCGCTGACCAAGGAACTTCGTTGGCGTCTCCTGGTCCTGATGGACCAGCACCTGTTCCCGGCCGAGGCCGAGTTCGCCGGCCGGGGCGGGTCGGGCGCCGAGCCGTGGGCCCGGCCGGACGGTCTTGGCAAGCTCCGGGAGCTGGCCCGCGAGCGCGGGCTGTGGAACCTCTTCCTCCCGCACCCGGCCTTCGGCCCGGGGCTGACCAACCTCCAGTACGCCCCGCTGGCGGAGATCTCCGGCCGCAGCCCCTTCGTGGCGCCCGACGCGATCAACGGCGCCGCCCCGGACACCGGGGTGATGAACGTGCTGGCCGAGTTCGGCACCCGCGCCCAGCAGGACCGCTGGCTGCGCCCCCTGCTCGCCGGTGACCTCCGGTCCGCCGTCTGCCTGCCCGCCCCCGGCGCCGTCGACCCGGGCGACCTGCGGATCGAGCCCCGAGGCAGCGGCTACGTGCTCGACGGCCACGGCGGCCTGTTCATGGCGGCCGCGGTGCCGGAGTGCGCCCTCCTGCTGGTCATGGCGCGCTCGGCCGGACGGTCGGCGGGCGACCGGTCGCCGGGCGCCCAGCGGTCGATCGCCCTGGTGCCGGTCGGCAGCCCGGGCGTCTCCCTCGGCTCCGGCCCCTGGAGCTCCGGCTACGACGACGGCGTGTACGGCGGCCGGACCACCGTCCGCTTCACCGGGGTGCGGCTGCCGGCCCACAGCATCGTCGGCGGCGAGGGCGACGGCGCGGTGATCGCGCACAGCCTGCTCGACCCGAACCGCCTGCACCACTGCATGCGCCTGATCGGGATGGCCGAACGCGGGCTCGACCTGATGTCCGGGGCGGCGGGGACGGCCGAGACCCGCGGGTGGGCCCGCCAGGCCCGGCTGCGGATCGAGCAGGCCCGGCTGCTGGCCCTGCGGACGGCCTGGCTGATGGACACCGAGGGCGGCCCGGCCGCCTGGGGCGGCATCGAGGACGTCAAGGCCGTCGTCCCGGGGATGACCGAGTGGGTGCTCGACCGGGCGATCCGGGCGCGCGGCGACGAGGAGTCGCCGGACGGGTTCCCGCTTGCGCGGCTGCGGGAGCACGCCCGCGTGCTCAAGTCAGCCGGCTGAGCCGGGAGTTCGGGGCCGGTCGCGGGGCGCGGCCGGCCTTCGCGCGTCCCCGTCCCCGGCCGCGCCCGAGGACGGTGCCGGTCAGCCCCGCCCGGCGATGTGGTGCGAGCCGATCAGCGAGGCGGCGACCGCCTTGTTGACGGCGTCGATCCGGGAGACCGCGCCCAGCTTGGTGAAGATGTTCCGCATGTGCCGCTTGACGGTGCCTTCGGTGATACTCAGCCGGACGGCGATCTGACGGTTGCTCAGCGCGGCGGCCACCTGGGTCAGCACCTCCAACTCGCGGGCCGACAGCAGCTTTCCGTCGTCGCCGGAGGCCGCGAGGCTGTGCGAGGAGACCGAGATGGTCACCGTGCGGCGGTTGGCCTGCCGCAGGTTGCGGATCGCCGAGGCCAGCGACTCCCGGGTCACGCTCTTGTGCAGGTAGCCCCGGATGCCGAGCGCCAGCAACTCCTGGACGAGGTGCGGGTCGTCGTACATGCTGAGCACCACGACGTTGACCGCCGGATCCTGCTGCAGCAGGTCGCGGACGGTGTTCTGCGGGCGGTGGTTCGGCATCTCGATGTCGAGCAGCACCACGTGCGGGTGGTGCGCCGCGGCCAGCCGGACCGCGGACGGGCCGTCCTCGGCCCGGGCCACGACCTCGAAGTCGGGCTCGTTGTCCAGCATTTCGCAGAGCGCGTCGCGCAGGACGAGGTGGTCGTCGGCCACCAGGATGCGGATCCGGTCACTGTCCATGCGTCGTCGCGCCCTCTCGGATGGGTACCCAGCATCTCACCGTCGTGCCCTTCCCGGGCGCGGAGGAGAACGCGACGGTGCCGTCCAGGAGGGCCACCCGCTCCCTGATCCCGGTCAGGCCGTTGATGGTCTTGGGGCCGGGCCGCGCGCTCAGGTCGAAGCCGCGGCCGTTGTCGCCCACGAGTGCGTGGATCTCGTGCGGCGTGATGTCCACGTGGACCACGATCCGGGTGGCCCGCGCATGGGTGAACGAGTTGCGCAGGCACTCGCGGAGCAGCACGTACAGTTCGTCGAGCGTCTCCGAAGGGGCCCAGTTCTCGGAGCCGTTCACGTGGATCTGCGCCGTGGTCTCGGCGATGTCCATGGACTCGACGAAGTTGCGCAGGGCGGTCCTCAGCGGGGCGTCCCGGGCGTTGCGGCGCAGCCCGCTGACCATGTCGCGCGCCATCAGCAGCGAGTCGTGGACGGCCTGCCGGGTGGCCGCCAGGCGGGCGGCGACGCTCTCGTCGACCTCGCCCAACGCCATTTCGAACAGGTCGAGCTGACGCAGGGCCAGGCTCAGGCTGTTGCCCATCTGGTCGTGGATGTCCCGGGCGAGACCGAGGTAGCCGCGCCGGTTGACCTCGTTGACGGCGTTCAGGAGGAAGGAGTCGTACGCGGCGGAGCCGACCTGGAGCCGCGTCCCGATCTCGCGCTGCACGGTGCCGATGGCCCGTTCCAGCAGGCGCACCGCGCCGGGCTCGTCGGTGAGTTCGCGCACCAGGACGTCCATGATGACCTCGAACAGGACGACTCCGGCCTCGGCCGAGTCGGAGATGCGCCGGCCCTGCTGCACGCGGTCGGCGGCGAGGTCCATCATCGAGGACAGCAGGGGGGCGGGTGACGGCGCGCTGCCCGCGCGCAGGCTTTCCACGCCGGCCGCCAGAATCCGCTGGGCCTGGAGCCGGCAGCCGTCCCAGACGTCCTCGTCGGCCGCGATGGGATTGTGCCGCTGCCGGAGCCCGGCCCGGTACCGGGTGAGGATCTCCTCCTCGCTCGCCGCGATCCGCGCCGCGGCCGCCGCCGCATCTCCCCCCGCCATGGTCACCGAACTCCCCCAAGTAGTGATGGCGCTTCAGGCGCAACCCACGGCGGAGAGTATCAACTACCCCCACGGACAGGAAGACACAAGCTTCGATCGTATCGGGCGGGCAATCCCGGGGGAAATTGCCGGCCCCGGCGAATTCAGGCCGGTATTCGATAGCCGGACGGCCGCGCTGCCGAATGCTAGTCCGTCTCATTTCGACGGGCCGGGCGGACGGGACCGCTCTCCCGGCCGGCGGCCGGTGGCGTGACGGGGGAGCGGAGCGCGCGTCCTCCGCTCGCGCGCTCCGCTCCCGGTCCGGCGGTCGGCTGCTCGGTGTTCAGCTGCTCGGTGGTCGGCTGCCCGGTGGTCAGCGCACCCCGGCGACCACGATGCCGAGCAGCGCCAGGTGGGCGGCGTACTGGGTGACCATGAAGGCCTGGTACGGCAGCCGGCTGCGGCCGCGCCGCTCGTCGGAGCGGGTGGTGAGGGAGAAGTGGGCGACCGCGAGGCCCCCGGCCAGGACGACCACGGCCGGCAGGGTGAGCACCGGCGCCAGGGTGCGGGCCGCCGCCAGGAACCCGACGCCGACCAGGACGGGATTGACCGCGCAGACCGTCCGGGCCAGCCGCTCGCCCCGGACGACCACGAAGGTGCGGCGGCCGGCGGCCTGGTCGCCCCGGACGTCCGACAGGTCCTTGACCAGGGCCCCGACCAGGCCCATCCACAGCGACATCGCGACGGCGAACACCACGACCGGCACCGCGCCGCGGTGCCCGCCGGCGGCCGCGCAGCCTGCCGCGTAGGTGAGCCCGCCGAGCAGCAGGACCGTCGCCACCGTGCTGTGGCTGTGCCGCGTCATGCGGAACGGCGGCGCCGAGTAGGCGAACCCGCAGAACAGGTAGGCCAGCAGCAGGCCGAGCACCGGCGGCGAGTCCAGGCTGAACAGGACGGCCAGGCCCGCGCACAGCCAGGCCGCCCGCAGCGCCGTCCCGGGCGTGAGCGCGCCCCGGGCGACCGGGCGGCCGGAGCCGTTCAAGCGGTCCTCGGCCACGTCCATGGCGCCGTTGAGCACATAGGCGAAAAGCGTTCCGAAGGCCCAGGCGACACCGTCCGAGAGCAGGTGCCCGGTTTTGACCCGGGAATTCCCGGTGGCCAGGAGGAAGGCTGTCGCGAAACGTATCGAGAACATGATCTGCACGGATATCCGGGCCTCTTCGAGACAGAGGGCCGCAGTGCGCAGAACATTCGCCCCGATGACACTTGTGGAAGGTATTTTTCCCGCAGTTGCCGTTGGACTCCCCATGGCGAAGAATGCTAGCCAGCCGGTGCCGGGTGAACATCCCTAGTGGGAGGCAGGTGACTGCCTCTTTGGAAACACCGCGACGTGCCCTCCGAGAGGCATCCCGCCCCGCCCCGCCCCCACCTTCGGCCGTACTGACCTGCACCGATCGGCCGCCCCCGGCTCGGAGGGCCGGCGGCCGAGGTCGGGGCCGCGCGCCGGGACCAGGGAGTGGAGCTCCCGGCGGGAGGACATCTCCAGCTTCTGCAGCACGCTGCTCACGTAGTTCTTGACGGTCTGTCGGGCCAGGCACAGCTCGCCCGCGATCTCGTCGTTGGAGTACCGGCGCAGTAGCAGCCCGAGCACCTCCTGCTCCCGGCCGGTCATGGCCCGCAGCAGCGCGCCGTCCACCGGGTCGGCCCCGGCCGGAGCCGGCCGGTCCTGCTCCCCGACGAACCACACCGGCCGGCCCTCGGCCAGTCCGCGCACGGCGGAGACCAGCTGTTCCGGCTCCGCCGAGCGGTGCACGAAGCCGTCCGCCGCGCCGCCGAGGCACTCCACGACGACCGAGGGGTCGGTGCTCCCCGAGTAGACCAGGACCCGGGGCGGGCTCGCCGACGCCTTGAGCCGGCGGCCGAGGAGCAGGCCCTCGCCGGGGGCCAGCAGGTCCGCGTCGGTGACCACCAGGTCGGGTCCGAGGGCGCGGCACAGCTCCCAGGCCTGCGCGCTGCCGCGGGCCGTCTCGACCGTCCGGGCGGCCCCGGTGTCCAGCAGCAGGGCCGCCACCGCGTCGCGGAGCAGCGGCCACGGGTCGACGACCACGGCGCGCCGGGCCGAACGGATCGCCACGCTCCGGTCGGTACGTTCGTCGGTACGTTCCATGAATTGCCCGATCCTCTCGAATCGCGGGTCGTCCGGCCCGGCTTTCGGGCCGGCGGACAACGAGCGGGAACCGGATTCCGGCGGCCCTTCACCGCAATGACCGGTGGGGCGGCCGACGTTAGTCAGCCGCCCGAGGTTCGGACAAATACCGGACGGGGTGCGGCTATGCGCACCGTCGATGGATGGCGCCCGAACGGGCGTGCGGTCATTCCTCGGAGGCACCCGGCCGGATCCGCCGCCACACGGGAGTGCCTCCTTCGAGGCAGCGGCCGGGACACCTTGGAGGACAGGGGCTTCAGTGCGCACCGGACGCCCGCCTAGGGTCGGCCGGGACGCCGGAACCGGCCGGCGCCGACCGGGACGACGGGCTGGGACCACCACAGGGGAAATCAGGGGGCCATCATGAACGAGTCGGTGTCATCCTCCGGCGCTCGTCCCGACGCGCCGGAGCGGCGGGACGTCGCGATCCGGCACCTGCGGGCCTTCCTCGCGGTCGCCGACACCCTGAACTTCACGCAGGCCGCCGAGTTGACCGGAACCACCCAGCCGAGCCTGACCCGGACCATCCGCCGGCTGGAGGAGGCGCTCGGCACCCGCCTGCTCCACCGGACCACCCGAACCGTCGCGCTCAGCCCGGCCGGTGACCGGCTGCGCGCCGAACTCCTCCACCTGCTGCCCCGGTTGGAGGACGCCCTGGCCGCCCGCCCGGCCGAGACCCGGCTGCGGCTGGGCTTCACCTGGATGCTGCCGGACGGCTGGATGCAGGACGCGCTCTCCTCCTTCGAGGAGCAGACCGGGGCCGGGGTCGAACTCGTGCGCCGGGACGAGCCGTTCGCGGGCGTCGACCGCGGCGTGGTCGACCTCGCGCTGCTGCGCGGCGACGCCCCCGCGAGCGGGATGCACACCGTCCTGCTCTGCACCGAGGCCCAGGTGGCCGCCGCCGCGCGCGGGACGGCGCTGGCCCGGCAGCAGTCGGTGCGCTGGATCGAACTCGCCGACCACCCGCTGGTGCGGAACGTGGTCAGCGGGACGGTCCGCCCCGAGCTCTGGCCCGCCGCCCGCCGCCCGCGCACCGCCGTCGCCTGCGGCAACTTCGACGAATGGCTGGAGGCGGTGGCGGCCGGCCGCGGCGTCGGCATCGTCCCCGAGTCGGCGGCCCGGCGCGGCCTGCACCCGAGCGTGCGCTTCCTGCGGATCCCGGACGCGCCGTCCGTCCCCATGCTGCTGGCCTATCCGACGCAGGGCGCGCACCCGCTGGCCGCCCGCTTCGCGGCCCTGGTCCAGGACTCGTTCGCGGCGACGGTCACCCGTACCGTCACCCGCCCGGTCGCCGGCCCGGCCACCCGTACCGTCGCCGACGCCGCGCGGCTCCACCGCCGGCCCGGCGCCCTGCCGGTCCGCTGAACCGGGACCACCGGGACCGCCGCGGGCGCGCAGCCGGGCGCCGGGGACGGGCCTACGATGAGGCGATGGACACCCGCACGCAGCTCGCAGATGCCTCCCATGCGCATCAGCCCGCAGACGGCGAGCGGCTGGACGCCGCCGCCTCGATCCTGGCGCTGCTCGCGGACCGGACCAGGCTGGCCCTGATGGAGCGGCTCGGCCGGGGCGAGGCGGACGTGACCACCCTGGTCGAGGCGACCGGCGCGGCCCGGCCCTCGGTCAGCCAGCACCTGGCCAAGCTGCGCCTGGCCGGGCTGGTCGCCACCCGCAAGGACGGCCGCCGGGTCGTGTACTCGCTGCGCCACGGCCACCTGCGTCGCCTCGTCGACGAGGCGCTGAACGTCGCCGACCACCAGGTCGGCTCGCTCCCGCCGCACGACTGACCGCTCCGGCGGGGGCCGTCCGAACTGCCGCGGAGCCGTCTCGCAAACATGTGCATCCATGCGCACTCATTGATTACGATGGACGGGCAACGCCACTCCGATCCGGGGAGCGCGCCCATGCTGACCGTGCTGCGCAACCGCACCTACCGCCGCCTCTTCACCGCCCAGGTCGTCGCCCTGGTCGGCACCGGCCTCGCGACGGTGGCCCTGGCCCTGCTCGCGTACGACATCGCCGGAGCGAACGCGAGCGTCGTCCTGGGCACCGCCCTCGCGATCAAGATGGTCGCGTACGTGGCCGTCGCCCCGATCGCGGGCGCGCTCGCCGGGCGGATCCCCCGGCGGGCGCTGCTGGTGGCGACGGACCTCACCCGGGCCGGCGTCGCGCTCGCGCTCCCGTTCGTGGACCAGGTCTGGCAGATCTACCTGATGGTCCTCCTGCTGCAGGCCGCCTCCGCGGCGTTCACCCCGACCTTCCAGGCGACCATCCCGCACGTGCTGCCCGCCGAGCGCGACTACACCAACGCGCTGTCCATGTCCCGGCTCGCCTACGACCTGGAGTCCCTGTTCAGCCCCGCCCTCGCGGCCGTGCTGCTCACGCTGGTCTCCTACAACTGGCTGTTCGCCGGCACGAGCCTCGGCTTCCTCGCCTCCGCCGCCCTGGTGCTCTCCGCCGTCCTGCCCAAGGCCCCGGCCGCCGAACGCGCCGGCGGGGTCTACGCGAAGGCGCTCTCCGGCACCCGGATGTTCTGGGCCACCCCGCGGCTGCGGGCGCTGCTGGCGCTGGACCTCGCGGTCGCCGCCGCCGGGGCGATCGTCTTCGTCAACACCGTCGTGGTGGTCCGCGAGCACTTCCAGCGGCCCGCCGGAGCCGTCTCCCTCGCCCTCGGCGCGTACGGCGCCGGGTCCATGCTGACCGCACTGCTGCTGCCCCGGCTGCTCGCCCGGGTCAGCGACCGGGCCGTGATGCTGCCCGCCGCCCTCGCCCTGCCCGCCGTCCTCGGCGCCACCGCGGTGATCACCGCCGCGCCGCCCGGGACGGCGGCCTGGCTCGCGCTGCTGGCCGCCTGGGCGCTGATCGGCGCCGCGAGCTCCGCCGTCCTCACCCCCGGCGGGCGGGTGGTGCGCCGCTCCGCCGCGGACGCCGAACTGCCTGCCGCGTTCGCCGCCCAGTTCTCCCTCTCGCACGCGTGCTGGCTGCTCACCTACCCCCTGGCCGGCTGGCTCGCCGCGGGTGCCGGCCTGCCCGTCACCGCCCTCGTCCTCGGGGCCGTCGCCCTCACCGCGGCGCTCGGCGCCGTCCGGCTCTGGCCCCGGCGCGACCCCGACGCCCTCGACCACGTCCACACCGACCTGCCGGCCGACCACCCCCATCTCGCCGGGGCCCGCCCCGCCCCGGCCGGCGCCTGGAGCCACGGCCACCGCTACGTGATCGACCGGAACCACCGAAGCCGGCCCCGCCACGCCTGACGCCTGACGCCTGACGCTCGACGGCCCCGCCCACGGGACGGGGCCGTCGCCGCCGGGTCAGCGGCGGGCGGCGATGTCCTCGAGGGCGGGGACGAGCTCGGCGGGGGAGGGGAGCGCGGTGTTGGTCGCCCGGACGTCCTCGGCGGCGGCCCGTACGGCCGGGTCGTTGAGGAGCCGGTCGAGGACCGCGGCGTCGACCTCGGCGGAGCTGGAGCGCAGCCCGATGCCGGCCTCGACGAGGGCGTCGGCGACCATGAAGTTGTCGGCGCCCTGGGGGAGGACGAGCTGGGGCAGCCCGGCGTCCAGCGTGGTGAGGGTGGTGCCCGCGCCGCCGTGGTGGACCACGGCGTCGGAGTGCCGCACGAGCGCGGCGAGCGGGATCCACGGCACCGGGCGGACGTTGGCGGGCAGGGCGCCGAGCGCGGTGAGGTCGGCGTCGCCGACCGCGAGCAGGAACTCGGCGTCGACCTGGTCGGCGGCCTCGATCAGCCGGGAGACGCCGCCGACGCCGTTGATGCCGACGACCACCGAGCCGAGGGTGACCAGGACGCGCCGCCGCTCGGCCGGGCGCAGGAACTCGGCGGGGATCGACCCGGTGCCGTTGTACGGGATGTAGCGGGCGCGCAGCCCCTCCGGGTCGCCGCCGAGCGGGCCGAGGTTGAGCACGGTGGACTCGACGGGGCCGGCCACGCCGTGCTGCTCGTAGAGGTCGGCGAGCTTGGGGAGGAAGCGGGCGTTGGTGTCGCGCCCGGACGGGATGCCGTAGTTCTGCATCACCAGCGGGATCTTGAGCTTGGCCGCCACCAGCGGGGCGACGGCCTGGAAGGCGGCGTGCACCAGGAGGTCGGCGCCCCAGTCGGCGGCGGTGGCGAGCAGCCCGTCGAAGGAGGGACGGGCGGCGTGCGCGAAGGCGCCGGCGGCCATGTCCATCCGTTCGTCGTGGGTCATGGCGTCGCTGCCGTAGGTCATCGGCTGCCCGCCGCGGAAGTCGACGAACAGCTCGCGCATGTCCCGGCCGTCGCCGATCTCGACGGTCGGGAAGCCGGAGGTCAGCAGCGGGTCCATCGGGCGCTGCCCGGCGAACAGGACGTCGTGGCCGGCGGCGCGGAGCGCCTGGGCGAAGGGCACCAACGGGAACAGGTGGCCGGGCGAGGCCGGGCCGGTGAAGAGGATGCGCATGGTGGTGTTCTCCCTGCCGCGCCGGGGCGCGGGCTGCGTGGAGTGGTCAGGTCGTCGGATCGTCAGTGATCAGGGCAGTCTCACTTTCGAAAGTGATGCCAGGTCAATTCGATTCCGATCGGGATGGACGTGAATCGGCCATTCTGCGACGGTACTTGTCACCGGCAGTGGGCTCTGCTCCGCGGCCGGAGGTGAGGGGACGGTGTGGGGTGGAACTGCCTGTTCGCCCCCGCCGTCCAAGCAGTGACGGAATCCCTGCCCGGAGCGAACTCCGGGAGGAGACGGAGGGCCCTGTGCAGTCAGGTGGTGCCGAGCTGAACCTCGGGTTCCCGGGCGGTTGTTGCGGAAACGGGGCCGGCGGCGCGCCCGGCGGAGCGCTCGGGGGGGCGACGGGCCGGGCGTCCTGCGGCGCGTCGCCCGGGGCGGTGCCGGCGCCCTCCGGCGAGCCCTCGCCGGTGGCGGTGGTGACGGCCCAACTGGCCGCCGCCGAGCGGTGCGAGGCCTTGCTGGAGGACACCCTGGACGCCATCGAGCCCGCACCGGCCTGGCGGTCGAGCGCGCCCGTGGCGGGCGTGCGGCTGCCGCGGCCCGGGCGCGAGTCGGGGGCGTGCTGGTACGTCGGCCGCGGGCGGGACCTGCTCACCGTGGTCTCGCTGCACCGGCGGGCGGAGCTGGTGGGCGTGGTGGAGCGGTACTGGCGGCGGCGCGGCTGGACGGTCACCTGGCGCAGCGCCGACCAGGACGCTCCCGGGGTCGCCGCGGCCACCCGGGACGGCTACCAACTGGCGTTCCGCTTCGGCGAGGTGGGGCAGGCGCGGTTGGCGGCCGGATCGGCGGGCGCGGCCTGCGCGGAGCGCGGCCCCGCGGTGCTGCCGGAGGCGCGCTGCTCGTACTGGAGCTCACTGGGCTGATCGGAGCGCCGGGCCGAACGGGCCCGCGCGGCGGTGAACCGGGGGAGGCGTGGAACGGACCCCCCGGTCCCGTTCCACGCCGCCTCGATGCGCGGCTTCGGCGCTGCCGCTCCCCCCGACCCCCCGGCAGCTGCGCCGATCCCCCCTGGCTTTTCACTCTCCGGCGAGAGTCGTCCGCACAGGCCTCGGCGAGCCCCTACCCCCCAGGGCGTCGTTGGTATCACGCTAACAAACCGCGTGGTTGGTTTGTCAATAGTGATGTCCACGAAACTTCCACAACTGGGAAGCCCCGCCCCGGCCGCCCCACCGGGCTTCGGAGCAGGTGGGCGCGGGTGTCCCGGGCCCGGCCCGGATCGGCCGCGGCTCCCGCCCCCGTGCCCGCGTCCCGCCCGCGCCGCCACGGAATCCGACACTCCGAGCATCATCGCAGCACGCAGTGACACCGCGCGAGTGCTTAACGCGAGCGACCGCCCCCGGCGGGCGTGACCTTCGGCTCACCGCACCGGCCGGCGCTCCTTGGCCACCGCCACCGCGCCCGCCCGGGTGTCCACGCCCAACTTGTCGTAGATCCGCCCCAGGTACGTCTTCACCGTGGCCTCGCTGATGAACAGCGCCCGCGCTGGCCCAGGCCCCGAATCTGAAGGACATCCCGGGCACGCTGTTCCTGGCCGGCGGCGCCCCGGTGCAGTCGAAGGGCGCCCCGGTCGCGGGCATCGGCGTCGCGGGCGCGCCGAGCGGCGACCTGGACGAGCAGTTCGCGCAGGCCGGCGTCGCCGCCCTGGCCAAGTGACGTACGGCCGGCCCGCTCCCCGTCCCCGGGGCGGGCCGGCCGGCGCCCGGTGGCGGACCGTCCGGCCCGCGGCCGCCGGACCCACTCGTTCGGGTGAACGCCGGAAGGGTCGCCGCAGAACAGCGGGTGACCCTTCGAAAAGCCGCTCCCGCTGTCAGTGCCGCGTGGCAGGCTTCCCGGTATGACGGCGTGGACCCTCAACGACATCGAACGTGCGATCCGCTCCTCCTGGGGCGTCGACACCTGTGCGCCCGAGGACCTGGCCCACTGGCGTCCCGACAATCCCGCCCGTGGCCAGTGCGGCGTGACGGCCATGGTCGTGCACGACCTGCTCGGCGGCGAGCTGATGATGGGCGAGGTGCACGTCGGTGGGGTCCGGACGGACCTCCACTGGTGGAACCGCTTCGCCACCGGCGTCGAGATCGACCTCACCCGCGAGCAGTTCGGGCCGGACGAGCTGGTCGGCCCCGGCCGTCCGGTCGCCCGCCCGGCCCGCCCCGGCCGGCTCCAGGCCCAGTACGAGCTGCTGCGCCACCGGGTGGTCACCGAGCTGGAGCGCGGCGCCGCCGCCGACCGCTCCTGGGCCCAGGCCCGCGCCTGCGCCTGACCCCGCCTCGGGCCCGGTGCCCGCGCCCGACGCCCGGGCCGCCGACCGCACCTGACGTACAGTCGTCCACCAACGGACGGCTGCGGCGACCGTCCGGGCCGCGGGCCCGGCCGGCCGCGAGGACGGGAGGGTGCGCGGATGACCGGGACGACGATCGGATTCGTGGGGCTGGGCGGGATGGGGCGCGGCATGGCCGGCAGCCTGCTGCGGGCCGGCCACGCCGTCCGGGTGTGGAACCGCTCGCCCGAGCCGGTGGCCGCCCTGGTGGCCGAGGGCGCCGAGCCGGCCGAGTCGCTCGCCGAGGTGTTCGCCGCCGACACGGTCGTCTCCATGCTCGCCGACGACACGGCGGTCGAGCGGCTGCTGCTCGACCCGGCCCTGCTGGCCGGTGCCCGGGCGAGCCTGCACGTCAACATGGCCACCGTCTCGCTCGCCCTCGCCGAGCGCGCCGAGGAGCTGCACGCCGAGCACGGCATCGGCTACGTCGCCGCGCCCGTCCTGGGCCGGCCCCCGGTCGCGGCCGCCGGGCAGCTGAACATCCTGGCCGCCGGCGACGGCGCCCTGCTGGCCCGCGCCGAGCCGCTGTTCGCGGCGATGGGGCAGCGCACCTGGCACTTCGGCGACCGGCCGAGCCAGGCCAACACCACCAAGATCAGCGTCAACTTCCTGCTGGCCTGCGCGATCGAGTCGATGGCCGAGGCGTGCGCCCTGGCGGAGGCCAACGGTGTCCGGCCGACCGACCTGATCGACCTGCTCACCGGCACCCTCTTCCCCGGGCCGGTGTACTCCGGCTACGGCGCGATGGTCGCCGAACGGCGCTACGAGCCGGCCGGGTTCCGGCTGCCGCTCGGCCTCAAGGACGTCGGCCTCGCCCTCGACGCCGGGGCCGTCGCCACCGTCCCGCTGCCGTTCGGCAGCGTGCTGCGCGACGCCTTCCTGGACGCGCTGGCGCACGGCGACGGGGAGAAGGACTGGGCCGCCGTCGCATCCGTCGCCCGCCGCCGGGCCGGGCTGCCCGAGTAGCGGCCCCGGACAGCGGCCCCGCGTGGGGCGCAGGCGCGGAATAACCGGCGCGCGGCGGGTGCTCGCACCTCCGTTCGTCTCAGCACACCCGGGGGAAGCACGATGACCGACCAGCCGCACGCCACCGAGCCCGCCCGCTCCTTCCTGTTCCTGGAGGCGAGTTCGCGCGGTGAGGGCAACACCGTGCAGCTCGCCCGGCTGGCCGCCGGGGCGAGCCTGCCCGCCGGGGCCGAGCAGCGCTGGCTGCGGCTGGACGACCACCCGCTGCCGCCCTACCGGGACCTGCGGCACGCGGACGCCGAGCAGCCCGAGCCCGCCGGCCACCTGCGGACGCTGCTGGACGCCACCCTGGCCGCCACCGACCTGGTGTTCGTCGCGCCGCTGTACTGGTACACACTGCCGACCAGCGCGAAGCTCTACCTCGACCACTGGACGGGCTGGCTGAAGGCCCCCGGGGTGGACTTCCGCGCCCGGATGAACGGCCGCACCCTGTGGGGCGTCACCGTCCTGGCCGACGGGCCGGAGAAGGCCGAACCGATGATCGGCACCCTCCGGCTGACCGCCGACTACATGGGGATGCGCTGGGGCGGCGTGCTGCTCGGCAACGGCAGCCGCCCGGGGGACGTGCTGCGCGACGAGCGGGCCCTGATCGAGGCCAAGTCGTTCTTCGCGGGCTGAGCGACCGGGCTGCGCGACCGGGCTGAGCGACCGGGCCGCGCGACCGGGTCGATCGGGCGGACCGATCACTTCCGGCCACCGCCGGCCGTGCGGTACCGTCCTCCGGACGTGTACCCGTCACGTCCGGTGACATTCCGGTGAAGGGCAAAAGCCTTACGGAAGGACGGAGTTGGACGTATCGGGCACCCCTGCTCCCGGAGCGTACCTCCACCGGCCCCCCGGCTTCCGAAGTGGCCGGATCGTTGGGTAATCTCCGTCGCACTTCAAGCTTCGCGGGGGGCGCAGCGCCCGTGGCCACCCTCCCGCGCCCGGGCCTCGCCCGGAATACTCCGTGAGGTCTCCTTGTCCATACGTCGCAGTCTCGCCCTGGCCGGCGCCTCCGTGCTCGCCTCCTCGCTCGTACTGGCCGGCGCCCAGGGCGCCATGGCGGTCGGCGCCACCAGCAGCCCGACCACCGCCGCGCCCCAGCCCGACAAGGCGTCGAACGCGAAGCTGGACCTCTCCGTGGACGGCGTTCCCGGCAGCTTCATCGCCGGTGGCGGCGGCCGCATGTTCACCTACGAGGCGCAGAACAACACCAAGCACGACTTCGTGCTCCTCCCGCTGCTGAAGTTCAAGAGCCGGGCGGGCGAGCTCCTGCCGAAGGACATCAAGGTCCAGTACCAGCTGCCCGACGAGGACTGGCGCACCGCGGTCGTCGCCCCCGACCAGAGCGGGGTGAAGAAGGACTCCGTCCTCATCCTGCTCGGCGCCCTCGGCACCGACGGCAACCCCGTCGCCGACGACCTGCTGGCCGTGAACAGCGGCCGGACCCTGAAGATCGACGTCAAGGTCTCCTTCGGCGACGACGCCCCGCTCGGCAAGGCCGGCGTCGTCCCGGTCGCCTACTCGGCCCAGCTCGCCGACGACACCCACCTGCCCGTCGACACCGGCCACCTGAGCTGCGAGGGCGGCTCGCGGTTCGTGATCAAGGCCGAGGGCGGCGGCGGCAAGCCGACCCCGACCCCCACCCGCACCGGCAAGCCCACCCCGACCCCGACCACGACCGGCACGCCGACCCAGACCCCGACCGCCACCGCGACGCCGACCCCGACCGCGACCGCGACGGCCACGCCGACCCAGACCCCGACCCAGACCCCGACCGCCACCGCGACGCCGACCACCTCGGCCACGCCCACCACCCCGGCGACCACCCCGGCCCCGGTCACCAGCACCAGCGGCGACGCCGGCGGCCCGATCGACTTCCCGGTCGAGACCCCGGTGATCACCCCGCCGAAGCTGCCGGCCGACGCCGTCGCCAAGGCCAAGACCAAGGCCGACAGCAGGGACAAGGCCCTGGCCCAGACCGGTGGCGGAGACCACACCACCGCGATCGCCGCGACCGGCGCCGCCGTCCTGGTCGCCGGTGCCGGCACCCTCGTGGTGCTGCGCCGCCGCAAGGCCGGCCAGCAGGCCTGATCCCGGAGCCCCTCGGCAGCCCGCCGCACCGGCCGTGAACGCACGGTCCGCCCGCCCGCCCGTCCTCCGGGACGGGTGAGGCGGGCGGCACGGACCGTATTCCTCGGTCACATAGGATGTCCGGCCGGAGGGGGGCGGAACCGGCGGGGAGAGGTACAGGTGCGGGGAGCACGCACGCAACGGGCTACCACCGACTACGAGGCGGCGACCGGTCGCATCGCCGGACTGCCGCTCCGCAGACACCACGTGCTGCTGGTCGCGTGGACGGTGCTCTGGTTCTTCCTGGTCGAGCCCAGCGGCGGGTTCTCCTGGCACTACCTGCGCCAGGGCGAGCAGCTGCTCTTCTCCGGCCAGCCGGACGGCGGCCTCGCGCTCTACGCCCACCACCCGGAGCTGCAGATCGGCCCGGTGAGCCTGGCCGCGGCCCGCCTCACCGCCCCGTTCTCGCCGCACACCGGCCAGCTGCTGGCCGAGGCGGCCAGCGCCGCGCTCGGCCTGGTGATGCTGGTGCTGATCGGCCGCACCGCCGCCCTGTACTACCTGGGCACCGGCACCAACCACCGCCGGCTGCAGCAGCGCCTGCTGATAGCGGGGCTGGCGTTCATCCCGATGTGGGTCGAGGTCTCGGTCCGCTTCGCGCACCTGGACGACGTCCTGGCGCTGTTCTTCACCACCCTCGCCGCGCACGCCCTGGCCCGCGGCAAGCCCGTCCAGGTCGCGCTGTTCCTCGCCCTGGCGGTGGACTCCAAGCCCTGGGCGATCGCCTTCGCCCCGCTGATGCTCGCGCTGCCCCGGCGCACCTGGCTGCGCGCCGGGTTCTGGTTCTGCGTGCTGGTGGCGGTGGCCTGGCTGCCGTTCTACCTGGGCGATCTGGACACCATGGCGGCCGCCAAGTTCACCATCCCCAACCAGCCCGCCTCCGCGCTGCGCTGGTTCGGGGTGACCGACCCGGCCACCCCCTGGTGGGACCGCCCGACCCAGTTCGCGCTCGGCATCGGCCTGGGCTGCGTCGCCGTGTGGCGCGGCCGCTGGCCGGCCGTGGTGCTGCTCGGCGCGGACGCCCGCATCCTGCTCGACCCGAGCGTCTACACGTACTACACGGCCTCGATCCTGCTCGGCACGCTGCTCTGGGACGCGGTCGGGCAGAAGCGGCTCGTCCCGTGGTGGAGCTGGATCGCGCTGGCCGCGCTGTACGGTGGCACGCTGTTCCTGCCCTCCGACGCGGCCCGCGGCTTCGTCCGGCTCGCCTTCGTCGTGGTCTCCGCCGGCTACGTGCTGTTCTGGCCCACCCAGCGCACCCGCGGCCCGCGGCGCCCGCGGCGGGCGGACGGCACCGGGACGCGCCGGGGCGCCCGGCGGCGCGAGCGCGAGCTGGTGGGAGCGGGCGCCTGACGGCCTCCGCGGGAAGCGGCTTGACCCTCACGCGACGTGAGAGCGGAGAGTCGTGGTCAGCACCAGGGAGGAGTCGAGGGATGGATGAGGACGGCTACTCGGTCGGCGCCGTGGCGAAGATCGCCAAGGTGACCGTCCGCACCCTGCACCACTACGACGAGATCGGGCTGCTGTCCCCCGCGGGCCGCACCCGGGCCGGCTACCGCCGGTACGTGGACGCCGATCTCGACCGGCTGCAACAGGTCCTCTTCTACCGCGAACTCGGCTTCCCGCTGGAGGAGATCGCGGCGATCCTGGACGACGGATCGGTCAGCCCGACCGAGCACCTGCGCCGGCAGCACGAGCTGCTGACCGGCCGGATCCGGCACCTCCAGGACCTCGCCGCAGCCGTCGAACACGCCATGGAGGCACGCAGGATGGGCATTCAGCTGACCCCGGAGGAGAAGTTCGAGATCTTCGGCGAGGGCTACCGGGAGGAGTGGGAGCAGGAGGCCGAGCAGCGCTGGGGCGACACCGAGGCCTGGGCCGAGTCGCAGCGCCGCACCGGCGGCTACACCAAGGCCGACTGGCAGCGGATCCAGGCCGAGACGACCGCGCTCAACACCCGCCTGGCCGAGGCCCTGGCGGCCGGCGAGCCGGCCGACGGCACGGTCGCCACCGACCTCGCCGAGGAGCACCGGCAGCACATCTGCCGGAACTTCTACGACTGCACGTACACCATCCACCGCGGCCTGGCCGGCCTGTACGTCTCGGACCCGCGGTGGACCACGTCCTACGAGGACATCGCCCCCGGCCTGGCGCAGTGGCTGCACGACGCCATGGTCGCCAACGCCGACCGGCGCGAGAAGGCGTGAGCGGCGCTCACGCCACCCCGCGCCCGAAGGAGCGCCGGTAGGCGGTCGGGGAGGTGCGCATCACCCGGCCGAAGTGGTGGCGGAACGTCGCGGCGCTCTCGAAGCCGACCGCCGCGGCGATCTCCTCCACCGTCCCGTCCGGGGCCTCCAGCAGCGGCAGGCTGGCCGCGATGCGCTGGGTGACCACCCAGCGCATCGGGCTGGTGCCGTTGCGGGCGGTGAAGTGCCGCAGGTACGAACGGTCCGACATGCGGGCGGCACGGGCCAGCTGCGAGATGGTCAGCGGGGACGCCAGGTGGTCCAGCGCCCACTGCATGCTGCGGGCGACCCCGTCGTCCTCCGGCTCGACGGCGGGCACGGCCGCCTCGATGAACTGGGCCTGCCCGCCGTCCCGGTGCGGCGGCACCACGAACCGCCGGGCCACCGTGTTGGCCACCTTGGCGCCGTGGTCCCGCCGCACCAGGTGCAGGCACAGATCGATCCCGGCGGCGCTGCCCGCGCTGGTCAGCACGTCGCCGTTGTCCACGTACAGCACGTCCGGGTTGACCCGCACCTTCGGGTGGCGCTGCTGGAGCAGGTCGGCGTACCGCCAGTGGGTGGTCGCGTCCTTGCCGTCCAGCAGCCCGGCGGCGGCCAGCGCGAAGGCGCCCGAGCAGATCGAGACGATCCGGGCGCCGCGCTCGTGCGCCGTCCGCAGTGCCGCGACCAGCCCGGGGGAGACCTCGCCGCCGAAGGCGTTGGGCACCCCGGGGACCACCACGGTGTCGGCCGCCGCGAGTTCGTCCAGCCCGTGCCGGGCGGTCAGCGCGAAGCCGCCCACCGCGTCCAGCGCCGTCCCGGGCCGGTCGGCGCACACCTTCAGCCCGTACCAGGGCGCCGCCAGCAGCCCGCTCAGCTCGGGCCGGGCCAGCCCGAACACCTCGACCACCACGCCGAGTTCGAACGGGGCCATGCCGTCGAAGGCGTACACCGCCACGTCGTGCACCGGCTCCGGCCGGCGCCCGATCCGCACGGCCACCGGTCGCGGCCCGGCGGCGCGGCCCCCGTCGACCGCTCCGGCGGTCGGTGCCTCGATCTGCTCGGCCATGCGAACCCCCTGGTCACGGTGCCGGATTGCCGGTGAGTGTAGCCGCCCGGGCCGCCCCGGAACTTCTCCCGAATCCCCCTGCAACCTCCGCGCCCCCCGCACGTCCATTGGTACGGGGGCGGAGGGAGCTCGGCGGAGCGCAGCTGCGAGCATCCCTCCGATCGCGATCTTGATCAGGTGACTGACGGTCCGGCGCCAGCCGTCACCGTCCCGGGGGAAAGCAGAAGCGCACATGTCCATGGCCATCGGGCCGATCGCCGCGCCAACGGGGTGGCGCGGCATCTCCGTCCGCGGAGTCCGCGGAGTTCGCAGCGCCCGCAGCGTCCGCGGCGCGGTCGCCGCGCTGTTCGGCGCGCAGGAGGCCGGCGAGCCGACCGTCGCCGTCGCCGCCGACCACGCCGCCGACCACGCCACCGAGCAGCAGGCGGCGCAGCGCCGCTCCGGCTTCCGGCTGCTGCGCGGCGGGCGCAAGCCCGTGGAGGACCGGCCCACCCTGACCGACCTGTACCACGCCCACCGGCTCGGCCTGGTCCGGATGGCCGTGCTGCTGGTCGACCACCAGGACCTCGCCGAGGACGTCGTGCAGGAGGCCTTCACCCAGCTCTACCAGCGCCACGGCGAGCAGCTGGACGACCTCGACAACGCGCTCGGCTACCTGCGGACCTCGGTGGTCAACGGCGCCCGCTCGATGCTGCGCCGCCGCAAGACCGCCCGCGAGTACGTGCCCCCGCACGAGGCCGACGCCCCCTCCGCCGAGGACCACGCGGTGCTCAACGACGAGCACCGGCGGGTGCTCGTCGCCCTGCAGGAGTTGACCCCCCGCCAGCGCGAGGTGCTGGTGCTGCGCTACTGGTCCGACCTGTCGGAGGCGCAGATGGCCGAGACCCTGGGCCTGTCCCGGGGCGCCGTGAAGTCCACCGCCAGCAGGGCCCTGGACGCCCTGGAGAAGCACCTGGAGAAGGTTCGATGACCGACAAGTCCGCTCCCCGGACGGGCGGTGACGACGGTTCGGCCGGGACCCCGACCGAACGGCTGCTGCGCGAGGCGATGAACGCCAGAACGTCCCTGATCACCGCCCACGACCTGCGCCCGGCCGCACCCCCGAGGAGCCGGATCCGCCGGCTGCGCCCGGTGTACGCCGTCACCGTGCCGCTGCTCGGCCTGGCCGCCGCCGCGGCGATCGGCGTGGTCACCCTGCACGGCAGCCCGGTCGCCGACCGCGAGACCCCGCCGCCCCCGGCCGCCACCCTGACGGCCTCGCCCAGCCCGACCGCCACGCCCACGGCCACCCCGACCCCGACCGCCACCGGGACGCCGACCGCCACCGAGACCCCGGCCGGGGAGCCCGAGACCGACACCCCGTCTGCCGACGTCACCCCGACCTCACCGGCGAAGTCGTACACCTTCCGGGGCGTCAAGCTGCGCATCCCGGCCGGCTGGCGGGTCGACGCCGCCAACCCGGCGAGCGACCACCTCTGCATCCTGAGCCCGGGGGCTCCGCAGGGCGCCACCGCCGACGACTGCCAGCCGTACGGGGTGGATCTGGCCGTCTTCGACATGGAGTCGCAGATCTGGCCGACACTGGGCGACCTCGACGACAAGGGCGGCTGGGGCCACCAGCCCTACTGCCCGATCTGGGGCAACCCGCATCAAGCCGGCGGTGAGCAGATCACCTACTCCGCCCCGGTGAAGACCACGCCCACCGTCTCCGGCCGCCCGGCCCGCAAGTCGACGTGGCAGTCGGCCTGCGGCAAGTCGCCCTTCAAGGCACAGATCTGGGCCCTGCCGGAGGACCAGGTGTTCGTCTCGGCGATCGGCCTCAAGGCCGACTACCAGGACGACCTGCAGTCGATCGTCGACAGCCTGGACGTCAGCGGCCACCCCGCGCCGACGATCGTCAACGCCACCGTCTCCGTGTCGGGCATCAAGTCCGGCCAGCAGCTGCTGAACGACGGGTCGTCGACGGCGGAGTTCTCGGTCACCTTCAAGAACAACGGCAGCAAGAAGCTGACCGGGTCGAAGGCCGTGGTCTACGGCACCAACTACCCTGGCGCGCCGGCCGGGAAGCCGGTGGCCGGCATGCTGGCGTACCACCTCCCGGACAACTTTCTCTGGAGGCCGCTGGACCCCAACCGCATCGACACCCTCTCGGACCCGGCGACCGGCGTGCCGGTCGATCTGGACCCGGGCCAGAGCGTCACGGTGAGCTACCAGTTGAGGCTGACGCCGCAGGACGGCCCGGGCTTCATGCCGTTGACCGTGGGCCTGTCCGTTCCCGGCAACCTACCCGGCCCCGACCTCACCGTGGTCAACCTCTCGGTGGTCTCCAAGTAGCACGCGCGAAGGCCCGGCCCCCACGCGGGGAGCCGGGCCTTCGGCACGCGGAGGGTCAGGCCAGCGAGGCCATCCACGCCTCGACCTCGTCGGAGCGGCGCGGCAGCCCGGCCGAGAGGTTCTCGTTGCCGTCCGCCGTCACCAGGATGTCGTCCTCGATCCGGACGCCGATGCCGCGGTACTCCTCCGGCACGGTCAGGTCGTCCTGCTGGAAGTACAGGCCGGGCTCGACGGTGAGCACCATGCCGGGCACCAGCAGCGCGTCGACGTGCTCCTCGCGGCGCGAGTGGGCGCAGTCGTGGACGTCCAGGCCGAGCATGTGGCCGGTGCCGTGCAGGGTCCAGCGGCGCTGCAGGCCGAGCTCCAGGACCTTCTCGACGTCGTACGCCGAGGCGTCCAGCAGGCCCCAGGCGAGCAGCCGCTCGGCCAACACGCGCTGCGAGGCCTCGTGGAAGTCGCGGAAGCGGGCGCCCGGCTTCACGGCGGCGATGCCGGCTTCCTGGGCGTCGTACACCGCGTCGTAGATCTTGCGCTGCAGCTCGTTGAAGCGGCCGTCGATCGGCAGGGTGCGGGTGACGTCGGCGGTGTAGAGGGTGTGGGTCTCCACGCCGGCGTCCAGCAGCAGCAGCTCGCCGGGGCGGACGTCGCCGTCGTTGCGGACCCAGTGCAGGGTGGTGGCGTGCGGGCCGGCCGCGGCGATGGTGCCGTAGCCGACGTCGTTGCCCTCGACGCGGGCGCGGCGCCAGAAGGTGCCCTCGATCCAGCGCTCGGAGGTGGCGACGGCCTGGCCGAGCTCGCGCACGACGTCGGTGAAGCCCTTGACGGTGGCGTCGCAGGCGGCGCGCAGCTCGCCGATCTCCCACGCGTCCTTGACCAGGCGCAGGCCGCTCAGGAACTCCTTGAGCTCGGCGTCCTTGTCGGCGTCCAGCACCCCGGCCAGCGCGGCCTCCAGGCCGGCGTCGTAGCCGCGGACGATCCGGGTCGGCACGGCGGAGTCCTGGGCCTTCGCGGCCAGCTCCTCGGCGGCCTTGCGGACGTCGCGGGCGGCCAGGCCGAGCAGCTGCTCCTGCTCGGTGAGGCTGTGCCGGCGGCCGACCCACAGCTCGCCGTAGCCGTCGAGCCAGAACTCGCCGTTCTCGCGGTTCGAGCGGGGCAGCAGGTAGAGGGTGAACGCGTGGCCGGCGTCGCCGGTCGGCTCGGCGACGAGCACCGCGTCCTCGGTCTGGTCACCGGTGAGGTGCACGTACTCGCTGGCGGCGCGGAAGCTGTAGTCGGTGTCGTTCGCGCGCACCCGCAGGTTGCCGGCCGGGACGACCAGGCGCTCGCCGGGGTAGGCGGCGGACAGCGCGGCGCGGCGCTCGGCGGCGTACGGGGCCTGCGCGACCGGGGCGAGGCCGTGCAGCTCGGTGTCGGCCCAGCCGGACGCCATCGAGGCGGACAGCGCGTCGGAGATCTCGCCGTAGAGCCCGTTCTTGCGGCCCTTGAACTCCTGCGGCTCCTCGCCGCCCTCGGCCTCGGGGTTCTCGGCCACCGCGGGGGTGCGGTCCTCGGTCACGTGCAACGCCTCCTTGGGGGTGGTACCGCCGCCCTCGGGGGAGGTGTCGGGTCGCGACACGCGCGGGCGGCCGTTCGTCCATGGTACGGACGCCCGGCCGCCCACCGGTTCGGGGCTCGTACGGCTGCTCGGGCCGAGGGGCGGGCCCTACTCGAACCGGGCCGCCAGCAGCAGCAGGTCGTCGGTGGCCGGCGCGGTGTCCGGGCCGGGGCAGACGGCCAGCAGGTGGGCGCAGAGCCGGCCCGGGTCGATCCGCACGTCGCGCGGGGCGTCGGCGGCGGCCCGGCGCAGGTTGGCCTGCCCGGCGTGCAGGGTGGGGCCGCAGCGGCGGGCCAGGCCCTCGGTGTACAGCAGCAGGGTGTCGCCGCGCTCGGCGGTGAACTCGACCCCGGGCGCCTCCCAGCAGGCGAGCATCCCGAGCGGCGCGGAGAGCGAGGTCTCGACGAACTCGGCGCCGTGCCGCCCGACCAGGACCGGCGGGCAGTGCCCGGCGCCGGCCAGGGTGATCCGGCGCTCCTCGGGCTCGACCCAGGCGTAGACGGCGGTGGCGGTGCGGGTCGGCTCGGTGGTCTTGAGCAGCAGTTCCAGGTCGCCGAGGACGGAGACCGGGTCCTCGCCCTCCAGCACCGCGTACGCCCGCAGCGCGGCCCGGACCCGGCCCATCGCGGCGGCCGCGCCGGGGGCGGAGGCGGGGCCCGCGCCGGGGCCGTCGCCGGAGACCGAGCCCACGGTGAGGCCCATGGTGCCGTCCGGCAGCGGGATCGCGTCGTACCAGTCGCTGCCGCTGGAGCGCTCCAGGCCGGCCGGGACGAGCCGGGCGGCCAGCCGCAGGCCGGCGGTCTGCGGGAGGTGGTCGGGCAGCAGGCCGCGGCGCAGCGCCTCGGTGGTGCGCCGGGTGCGGTCGGCCTCCAGCTGCTTGGCGAGCAGCGGGGCGGCGATCTCGCAGTAGTGGCGGGCGAGTTCGCGCCGGCACTCGGTGGGCTCGGCGGGCTCGTCCCAGAACCAGACGACGGCGGCGAGCGGGCCGTCCTCCTCGGTGGCCAGCGGCAGGCCGTAGCAGCCGCCGAGACCGAAGTGGCCGGCGAGTTCGCGCAGCCGCTCGCCGATGGCCGGGTCCGCGGTGAGGTCGGTGGAGTGCAGCCGGGCGGGCCGGTCCCGGTCGCGCAGCAGCCGGGCGAGCAGGCTCTGCTCGGGCGGCACGGTCTCCAGGGCGCCGAGGCTGGCCCGGTCGAGGCCGAGGCCGACCGGCTGGCCGGTGCCGCCGCCGGGCAGCCGGGTGACCAGGACGCCGCGGCGGGCGCCGAGCAGGGCGGCGCCGGAGGCGAGGACGGCGTCGAGGGTGGCGGCGAGGCCGCGGGCACGGGCGAGCCGTTCGGTGTGCTCGTGCAGGCTGGTGATATCGGACAGGCGTCCGGCCAAACGGTCCTGCAGCGCGGCGGAGTGCGCGGTGCGGTCGTCCGGCGCGCCCTCCGGCGTGTCGGCGGGGCCGGGGAGGCCGGGCGGGTCGAGGACGGTGAGCCCGCCGGCGCAGCCGGGTTCAGCGGGCTCGGAGGGTGTCGTCGACGGGTGGGACTCGGTCATGCCGCCACTCCTGACGCGGTGCTACGTGCCATGCGAAACCCCCAGATACGGCCCGATGTGGAGCGAGCACGGCCTTAGGGCGCGTTTCGCCTCGATTCGCTACTACTCGTCATTGATCGACAGCAATGCCACCACTTCTACACAGGCCATTCGGGGCATGTCCAGATCCAGGACGACGCGGTGGCCGTTCCGGATCGGCCGCGGCGTCGTTCGCGCCCAGCTCCGGGGGCGTGCGCGGAACGCGGGCGCGCCGGTCGGGCCGCGGGGCACCGGAGGCATGGAGCGGGCCGGGAACGGGCAGAACGGGGAGGACGGACCGGGCGGCCGTCCGGATCGTATGTCCGCGCCGCCCGCGCACCGGGTCGGCCGGAACTCTCTCACTCGTACGGTGGAACCAATCGCGCCCGGGCGGCGTCCATCCGGTCGCATACGGGATTCTCGTTCCAAGGGCTGTGCTGGTCCGCGGCCCTTCTCAAGTCGTGCCCCACCCGCGCCCCATCCCGTGCTCCACGTCGTGGCCGAGCCCCTCCGCAGTGCCGCCCGCCCCCGCAGTTCCGCGTCCGGGGCCGTGCCGCCCGCAGGTCCGCGTGGTGAGTTCCGAGGGGCCGTCCCGGTGGGCGAACCGAGCGGTCAGGGAAAGGAACGAGCGCCATGCGTGAGAATCCGAAGGCCCGGTCGGACGAGGACTCCGCCCGGCTGGCCGCGGCCCTGACGGCCGCCGTCGACCACCGCTGGCCCGTGGTGCCGGGCGCCGTGCTGTGCGGCGGCCGCTGCTCCTGCGGGGACCCGGACTGCACCGTCCCCGGCGCGCACCCGCACGACCCGTCCCTGCTGGCCGCCACCACGGACGCCCGGATGGTGCGCTGGTGGTGGGAGCGGCAGAGCCCGGCGGCGCCGGTGCTGGCGGCGACCGGCACCGCGGTCTCGGCGGTCAGCCTGCCGGCGGCGGCCGGCGCCCGGGCGCTGGTCTACCTGGGCGCGCTGCGGCTGCCGCTCGGCCCGGTGCTGGCCATGCCGGGCCGCTACGCGCTGTTGGTGGCCCCCTATTCGCTGGACTCGCTGGGCGAGATGCTCGCTCAACTCCCTTGGGTGCCGGGCTCGTTGCGCTACCACGGGCCGGGCGGCTTCCTGCCGCTGCCGCCCGGCGGCGGGGCCGGCCGGGTGCGCTGGGTGCTGGCGCCCCGCCCGGCGGCGGACGGCGGGGTCCGGCTGCCCCAGGTCGGGCCGCTGCTGGGCGAGTTGGTGGAGGCGACGGTCCGATTGGACAGCGGGCGCTCGGCGTACTGAGGGGTGCGCGGTCGCGCGCGGAGGTCCGGGGGCGTGCGGGGCGGCGTGCGCGAGGGCCCGATCCGGAAAACAAAAAGATCCGACCGCTGGCGACGGGGGATGCACCAGCGGCCGGACGCTTTAGACAGTAACAAGGATCGGCGCCCGCGCCAATTTCCAAGACGCCCTGTACGCCGGGAAATTGCGCTTCCCGGCGACAATGTGACGCGTATCACCCCGATCCTGCGAGGCTTTAGTTCAAGGTGACCTGACGGTTCACCAGGTTCGCGCGGGCGCGCCGCTCCTCGGCGGTGAGCGGGGTTCCGTCGGCGAGCGTGGCGGCGAGTCGCTCGGCGAACTCGGCGGCGGGCTTCTCGCAGTCGGCGGCGGTCATCGCGAGCGGCAGGTCCCACACCGGGACGGTCAGGCCGTGCGCGCGGAACGAGCCGACCAGCCGGGTGTCCGCGCCGAGCGAGGCCTCGCCGGCGGCGTTCAGCCGGGCCAGCGCGTCCAGCAGCTGCTCCTCGGGGACGGTCATCACCCAGCGCAGGTGGTTCTTGTCCGGGGTGCCGCACCAGTAGGCGGCGTCGACGCTGCCCAGCTTCTCGGTCGGGATGGCCGAGGCGTTGGCGCGCTCCAGCGAGGCGGCGACCTCGCCGGTGGCGGTCTCGGCGTCCTCCAGCCAGAACTCGAAGCCGGAGTGCACGGTGGGCGCGAACGCGGCGGAGGCGTCCAGCAGGTCCTGCAGGCGGCGCCCGCCCGGGACGGTCCGGCGCGCGGGGACGGGGCTGCCCGGCTCGGTGGCCAGGGCCAGCTCCAGGGCGTCCGCGAGGTCGCGGCTGAGGTCGCCGGAGGAGGACTGGGTCTGCAGGCCGAGCAGGATCGAGCCGTCCTGGCGGCGCAGCGCCGGCCAGGCCAGCGGCAGCACGGTGGCCAGCGTCACCGACGGGACGTCACCGGTGGCGCCCTCGGCCACCCCGGCGGCCAGCGTCAGCGGCACCGTGGCGGCGGGCACCAGCTCGCGCAGCGCGACCCAGTCGGCCTCGCCCGGCAGGCCCTCGAACGGGCGGTGCACCAGCTCCTGGACGGCGTGCGAGGCCTCCCGGCCGTGGCAGGCCTTGTAGCGGCGGCCCGAGCCGCAGGGGCAGGCCTCGCGGGCCCCCACCACGGGGACCTCGCCCGTGACGGCGGTGGTGGACTGGCGCTGCGGCGCCTTCTTGGCGGCCTTCTTGCCCATGGTGCGGCTCTCCCGGGGACGGTGGTCCTGTTGCTCCGGAGAGCCTACTGACGTTCCCCGGGCGGGCGGGAACGCGCCCGGGCGGGCCCGGCGCGTCCCGCCCCCGGCAAGGAGCCGGGAGCCGGGCCCTCAGGCCGTACGGGCGTCGCCGCCGGTGCGCCGGGCGTGCCGGGCGCGGGCGGGCAGCGCCGCCCAGACCGTCACCTCGCCGGGCGCGTCGCGCACGCCCCAGTCGCTGGCCAGCTGGTCGACGATGCTCAGGCCGCGGCCGCCGCGCGAGGTCAGCGAGGGGCTGGCGGGCAGCGGCCGGGTGGCCGCACCACCGTCGGTGACCTCCAGGGTCAGCACGCCGTCCGCGTGCATCTGCCAGCGGACGAGCACGCCGCCGTCCGGCTCGTCCCGGTCCTCCTCGCGGCCGTCGGGTCTGCTCCCGGCCCGGCCGTCCTCGTGCTCGGCGCCGCCCGGCGCGGGGTGCTTCCCCGAGGGGACGCCGACCAGCACCTGGTCGACCACCTCGGCCCGGGCGCCGCGGCCGAGGGCCGTCAGCGGGCCGAGCGGGCGGGCGTACCGGCAGGCGTTGCTCAACAGTTCGGAAAGGATCAGTACGGCATCATCGATGACCGGTTCGGGTACCTGCCGGTCACCCAGATCTCGACGCAGTCGGCGCCGTGCGACCCCGACACTCGCTGGGCCGTGCGGCACTGCCATGGTCGATGAAGTCGGCACTTCGCGCGCCACCATCAACGCCACCCCCGGACCTCCTTCAGCGTATGCCGAGGGAGAGATGCCCCTTGGTAATGCGTCGGAAACGACCGTCCGCCGATCCCGGCGACCCATTTCCGGCAGCACGACGGACAGTGGACGAGAGGTCATTCACCGCTCACCCTCCGTCGCGCGATCGCAAGAATTCCGGCAATAACGTGCCCGGAAGGTTTGCTTGCCGACCGAAACGTTCAGGCCGACCCGAGGGCGTCGTTCCCGACCCGGCGGATCCGCGCCCGCGCGGCCCGGCTCAGCGGCCGAGCTGCTTCAGCACCTCGGCCGGCTTGTTGGTGATGATCGCGGCCACCCCCAGCTCCAGGCACAGCTCGACGTCGGCCGGCTCGTCCACCGTCCACACGTGCACCTCGTGCCCCAGCTCGCGCAGCCGCGGCACCAGGTCCGGCTTGGCCCGGATCAGGTCGATGCCCGGCCCGGCGATCCGCGCCCCGCCCGGCAGCGGGCCGCCCTCGCGCAGCCGGCCCAGCAGCGGCAGCATCCGCTCGATCAGGAAGACCCGGCGGTAGTCCGGCGCGGCCGCGGCCACCCGGTTCAGCGCGATCGAGGAGAAACTCATGATCCGGGCGGATGGGCGGTCGCCCTCCCGCTCCGGGCCGATCTTGAACCGCTCCAGCATCGCCAGCAGCTCGGCCTCCACCCGGCCGCGGAAGCGCACCGGGTGCTTGGTCTCGATCGCCAGGTCCACCGGGCGGCCGCAGTCCACCACCAGCTCCAGCAGGCGCTCCAGCCGCAGCACGCCGCGCAGCTCCGGGTCGGTGCTGGGGCGGCCGGTCTTCCAGGCGCCGAAGTCGTACGCCTCCAGCTCGGCGAGGGTCATCGCGGAGACGGTGCCGCGGCCGTTGGAGACCCGGCCGATCCGGCGGTCGTGCACGCAGACCAGGTGGCCGTCCGCGGTGACCCGGACGTCGCACTCGACCGCGTCCGCGCCCTCGTCCAGGGCGCGCCGGTAGGCCGCCAGGGTGTGCTCGGGCAGGGCGTGGGAGGAACCGCGGTGGGCGATCACCTGGACGGGCGGCGCGGTGCGCGCCGCCGCCGGGGGCAGGTTGTTGCTGGTCACAGCGCCAACGATAGGCGGCGCAGGTGAAGCGGAGGCGAAGACGGTCCCAACCTGCGGGGCCGTCTTCGCTCCCACCGACTCAGTTCCGTGCGGCGCGGCGGGTGAGCGGGGTGAGCGCCCAGGTGGCCAGCGCGGGCACCAGGAAGGCGAACAGCGAGGCCGAGGTCCACTCCTGCGGAGTGAAGTGCAGCTTCTCCTGGGCCGAGGTCCAGAAGCCCGTCCACCAGTCCGCGACCTCGGTCGGCGCGAGGAACTGGTAGACCGCGAAGCCCAGCGCCCACGGCAGCAGCATCAGCCAGCGGGACGGCGCGTCGGCCGAGAGGTTCCAGCCGGACCGGCCCGCGCCGAAGAAGTAGTCCACCGCCAGCACGGCCAGCAGCGGCACGAAGACCGAGCCGATCAGGCCGAGGAAGTTGCTGTAGGTGTCGGTGAACCGGTCGATCCGCAGCGCCAGCACGGTGGTCAGCACGCCGATCGCGCCGCTGAGCACCCGGCGGTCCACCCGCGGCAGCAGGTTCTGCACCGACATCGCCGTCGAGTACACGTTGGCGAAGGACTGGTCGGTCTCGCGCAGCACCAGCACCAGCAGGAACAGCCAGCCGAACGACACCCCGAGGAAGGAGTCGAAGATCTTGTTCGGGTCGCCGTCCGACTGCAGCAGCGCCACCAGGCCGAGCACGTAGCACCAGACCTGGGCGACCGTGTAGCCGGAGAAGCTGCCCCAGAAGGCCGAACGCCCGGTGCGCGAGTGCCGGGTGTAGTCGGCGGCCAGCGGGACGAAGGAGATCGACACCGCGATCATCGTGTCGGTCGCGTGCAGGAAGCCCGTCCAGTTCCCGGCGCCCGGGTCCGGCACGCCCTGGCGGCCCAGCTGGACGGTGAAGTACACCATCGCCACGGCCACCGCCCCGGCCACGAAGCGGCGCAGCACCGCGATCGAGCCCAGCGGCCAGATGGTCAGCGCGGTGGTCAGCGCCCCCGCGAGCAGCACGAACAGCCAGCGGTAGCCGGTGGTGTGCGCGACGGTCTGCGCGCCGGCCGAGATGGTCAGCAGCTCGAAGACGCCCCAGCCGACGCACTGGACGATGTTCAGCACGGTCGGCAGGTACGACAGCCGGGTGCCGAACAGTCCGCGCAGGTTCGCCATCGCGGGGGCGCCGGTGCGGGCGCCGATCAGCGCGGCCACGGCGAGCATCGCGGTGCCGACCGCCGTCCCGGCCACGATCGCGGTCACCGCGGCGGCCAGCGACAGCTCGCCGCCCTTGTCGCCGAGCACGGTGGCGGCGGTGGAGAAGCCGATCAGGCTGACGCCGAGGTTCATCCAGAGCGCGAAGTGGTCCCGGAAGCGCAGCGTGCGCGGCGGCTCGGTGTCCAGGACGAGCGGCGCCTCGGCGCGCTCGGGGCGGGCCGGCCCGGCGGCCGGACCGGCGAGGTCCTGGGGCGCGGGCGCGCCCGCGGAAGAGGATGGCGAAGCAGGCGGCATGGCCGATACTCCCTACGCCGGCATTACCCGGACAGGTTCCGGCGGTCAGCGCCCCCTCGACGGTTCGCCGTCAGTCCTGTGGCGTACCGTCGACATGCGCACTCTCAGCCTGGTGGGTCCAAGCTCCCGCGTGTCAGTTTGGAGCGACAGGCTAACCGGCACCGGGGGGTGAACACCAAGGCCAGGGGGTGCGCGTTCCGCATCGCGGGACGTTCGGCGGGGTGGGGGAGCAGCCGGTCGTCAGCCGGTCGTCCGATGTCAGCGGGCCCGAACGTCGGTGGCGGCTAAGGATTCTTATGAGTTCTTCAGAGGGGTCCTTACGGCGATCGAATCGGCGGTGCGAAAAACTATGGTTCTTGGTTCTGTCAGCTATGGAGGTCGTCCGTGAGCACCGAGCGCGAGGTTGGGCCCACCGGGCCGCAGGGGGAGCAGCCCACGGGCGCCCAGGGAGCGGACGTTCCCGCTGCCGACGCCCCTGCTCAGGGCGGCGGGCACAAGCCGACCATGGCGTTCAGCCGGGTTCCGGACCCGGCGGCGAAGACCGAGCCGGAGCCTGCGGCCGAGGCGGCCGAGCCGGCCGAGGCCCCTTCGGCCGAGGCCGGGGCGGCTCCCGCTGACGGCGGGCACCAGCCGACCATGGCGTTCAGCCGGGTCCCCGACCCGGCGGCGAAGGCCGAGCCGGAGCCGGCCGAGGGCGGGCACAAGCCGACCGTCGCCTTCACCAAGGTCACCGCGCCGGAGGCCCCGGCGGCGCCCGCCGCCGAGCCCGTCGAGTCGACCGGGCCCGCCGAGCCCGTCGAGCCGACCGCGTCGGCCGAGCCCGCCGTCGACCCCGTCACCGGCTACCTCGACGCGCCGCCGCCGGTCCTGCCGCCCGCGCAGCCCGCCGCCGCGCCGGCCGCCCCCGTCCCGGCCGCGCTGCCGCAGGGCGGCAACCCGTACGCCACCCCGACCCACGGCGTCCCGGCCGCCGGCGGCCACGACCCGTACGGCGCCGCGCCCGCCCCCGCCGCGGACCCGTTCGGCGCCGCGCCCGCCCCCGGTGCGCCGATGACCGGCGGTCCCGCCGCGCACGCCCACCACCCCTTCGGCGCCGGCCAGCCGCTCGGCGGATGGGGCGCCCACGACGCCACCGCCGGCGGCCCCGGCCACCCCAACGGCCCGGCCGGCCCGCTCGGCTACCCGGCCGAGTACCCCGGCGGCCCGCAGGGCCCGTCCGGCCCGCGCAAGAAGCGCGGCGGCCTGGTCGCCCTGATCGCCGCCGTCGCGCTGGTCGCCGGGGTGGCCGGCGGCGCGATCGGCGTGACCGTCGCGAAGGACGGCGACAGCAACAGCTCCGCGAACGACCACCGCAGCACCACCGTCCAGGCCAGCAACACCCAGAAGACCGAGCCCGCCCCCGGCTCGATCGCCGGCATCGCCCAGAAGGCGCTGCCCAGCGTCGTCACCATCAAGGCGCAGGGCAACGGCGAGTCCGGCACCGGCACCGGCTTCGTCTTCGACACCGAGGGCCACATCCTCACCAACAACCACGTGGTCGCGCCGACCCTCGGCGCCGGCGGCGGCAAGCTCACCGTCAAGTTCGCCGACGGCACCTCCTACAACGCCTCGGTGCTGGGCAACGCGTCCGGCTACGACGTCGCCGTGGTCAAGATCGAGAACCCGCCGAAGGACAAGCTGACGCCGCTCCCGCTGGCCGACTCCGACAAGGTCAACGTCGGCGACACCACCATCGCGATCGGTGCGCCGTACGGCCTGGAGTCCACCGTCACCAGCGGCATCGTCAGCGCCAAGGACCGCCCGGTCGCCTCCGGCGACGAGACCGGCTCGCAGGCCTCGTACATGAACGCCCTGCAGACCGACGCCTCGATCAACCCCGGCAACTCCGGCGGCCCGCTGCTCGACGCCAGCGGCGCGGTGATGGGCATCAACTCGGCGATCCAGTCCAACGCCTCCGCCAACGGCCGGGCCGGCAGCATCGGCCTGGGCTTCGCCATCCCGATCAACCAGGCGAAGTGGGTGGCCGACACCCTGATCAAGACCGGCAAGCCCGTCTACGCCAAGCTCGACGTGCTGCGCAACGACGACTACAAGGGCGACGGCGCGCAGATCCAGACCCGCGACATCCAGGGCCAGCCGCCCGTCACCCCCGGCGGCGCCGCCGACAAGGCCGGCCTCAAGCCGGGCGACGTCATCACCAAGCTCGGCGGCGCGCCGATCGAGAACGGCCCCGCCCTGGTCAGCCGGATCTGGACGCACAAGCCCGGCGAGACCGTCGACGTCGAGTACACCCGCAACGGCCAGTCCTTCTCCACCAAGGTCACCCTCGGCTCGCGCGAGGGCGACCAGTGACCTCGGACCGCCGACCCGACCGCCGGTGAAACCGTGTGCACCGAACCCCCGCGAACCCGTTAGGCTGACCTCCGCCTGGAGAGCTGCCCGAGCGGCCTAAGGGAACAGTCTTGAAAACTGTCGTGGCGTGACCCGTCACCGTGGGTTCGAATCCCACGCTCTCCGCCGGTAGGAGAACAACCTGCTCAGGGCGGGTGCCGAGACCTCTCGGCACCCGCCCTTCGCGTTCGGCCGACAGCTCGGCCGCGGGCGGGAGTTGACCCTGACACCGTGGCAGGCGGTGGAGTGGAGGCACCATGTTGACCATCGGAGACTTCGCCAGCCACGGCCGGGTATCGGTCCGGATGCTGCGCCACTACGACGCGATCGGACTGCTGCGGCCCGCCCGGGTGGACCCGGCCAGCGGCTACCGCTCGTACGAGGCGGCCCAACTCGCCCGGCTGAACCGGGTGATCGCGCTCAAGGAACTCGGCTTCACGCTGCAGCAGGTGAAGGCCGTGCTCGACGAGGAGGTGGGCGCCGCCGAACTGCGCGGGATGCTGCGGATGCGGCGGGCCCAGCTCGCCGAGGCGATCGCGGCGGACGAGCAGCGGCTGACCCGGGTGGAGGCGAGGCTCCGGACGATCGAGAGCGAGGGACAGATGTCCGAGCACGATGTCGTGGTGAAGCCGGTGCCGTCCGTCCGGGTGGCCCAACTGACCGCCGTGGTGCGGAGTTACCAGCCGGAGGACATCGGGCCGGTGATCGGCCCGCTGTTCGCCGAGCTGTGCCGCCGGGTCGCCGAGGCCGGGATCGAGGAGACCGGCCCGGCCGTCGCCTGCTACCAGAACGGGCCGGACTACGACGGCTCGATCCTGGTCCGGGCCGCCGTACCGGTCGCGTCCTCGGTGCGGGCCGGCCGCGGCGACTTCGAGGTCGTCGACCTGCCGCCGATCGAGGCGGCGGCGTCCGTCGTGCACCGCGGCTCGATGGACGACGCGGTGGGCAGCTTCCAGGCGCTCGCCCGCTTCATCGAGGAGAACGGCTACCAGTCGGCCGGCTACGCCCGGGAGCTCTACCTGGAGTGCCCCGAGGACCCGGCGCGGTGGGTGGTCGAGCTGCAGGAGCCGGTGGTCCGCCGGTAGGGGGCAGCCGCCGGGCGGGGCTTGCCCTCGACCTGGTCGAGGGCCCTAGCGTCGCCCGGCGTGACCACCGCGACCGCTCCCGCCGGAGCCCCACCGCGCGCCGCGCTGCCCCGGTCGTACCTGCTCTGGCTGGTCGGCACCCAGGCCGGGCTGCTCGGCGACGCCGCGCTGTACTTCGCCCTCGGCTGGGCCGCCTCCGCGCACGGCGGCGGCGCGGCCGGGCTGGTGCTGACGGCGATCACCGTGCCGCGCACCGCGCTCGTCCTGCTGGGCGGTGCGGTCGCGGACCGGTTCGGCGCCCGGCGGGTGATGCTCGCCGGGGGCGCGGTGATGCTGGCCGCGACCGTCGCCCTGGCGGTCGCGGCCGGCGGCCGGGGCGGCGTGCCGCTGGGGCTGCTGGTCGCGGCGGCGGCCGTGACCGGGACGGTCGACGCGTTCCACCTCCCGGCGAGCGGGTCGATGCCGCGCCGGCTGGTGCCCGCCGAGCAGTTGCCCCGGGCGCTCGCGCTGCGGCAGGCCGGCGGGCAGAGCGCCGTGCTGCTCGGGGCGCCGCTGGGTGGCCTGCTGGTCGCGGCCGGCGGGCTGTCCGGCGCGGCGGCCGCGGACGCGGTCGGCTTCGGCGTCCTCCTGCTGGTCCTGCTGCGGATCCGGCCCCCGGCGCGCGCGGCGGGTACGGAACCGTCCGCCGGGCGCACCGGCGGCCTGCTGCGCGAGGCGGCCTCCGCCGTCCGGCTGGCCCGGCGCGACCCGCTGCTGCGGGCCGCGCTGCTGCTCACCGGCGCCGCCGCCGGGGCCGTCCTGCCGGTCCTGTCGCTGCTCGGGCCGCTGCTCGCCCGGTCGCACGGCTGGGCGGCGGGGACGGCCGGACTGGTGACCGGCGGACAGGCGGCCGGGGTGCTCGCGGTCGCGGGCCTGGTCGCCCGGCGCGGCACGCTGCCCCGCACGGGGGTCGGGGCGGCGGCCGGGCTCTGCGCGGCGTCGGCGGGCATCGCGCTGCTGGCACTGGCCCCCGCCCCGGCCGTCGCGGTGGTGGGCGGCGCGGTGGCCGGCGCGGGCTCCGGGCTGTTCGCGAACCACCTCGGGCCGCTGGTGCTGGGCGGCGCCCCGTCGTCCCATCTCTCGCGCGTGCAGGCACTGTTGACACTGGTGCAGAGCCTCGCGCTGGTGCTCGCCAACGGCCTGCTCGGCCTGCTCGCCGACCGCGCGGGCGCCACCCTGCCCGTCCTCCTGTGCGCCCTCGCCACCGCCACCGCCGGCCTCACCGCCCTCGCCACCCCCACCCTCCGCCGCGCCTGAACCCGCGGTCACGGGCACCCGATATCCCCCGGCCCGCCGCCGGGCGAGGCCCACTTGCCCGCCTCCGCCCCTCCGGGCAGAGTGCAGAGGCGGGGCGGCGCACGGTGAGCGGAGGCGGCGATGAGTGACCTGACGGACCGACTGGCGCAGGGGCTCCCGGCGGAGGCCGTGGTGGTGGATCCGGACGTGACCGCCGCGTACCGGCACGACATGGCGGGCTTCTGCGCCGCCGGCACGCCCGCCGTCGTCGTCTTCCCCGAGTCCGTCGAGCAGGTGCAGCACGTGCTGCGCACCGCCACCGAACTGCGCGTCCCGGTGGTGCCGCAGGGTGCCCGGACGGGGCTGTCCGGGGCCGCGAACGCCGTCGACGGCTGCATCGTGCTGTCCACGGTGAAGCTGGACCGGATCCTGGAGCTGGACCCGGTGAACCGGATCGCGGTGGTCGAGCCGGGCGTGGTGAACGCCGAACTGTCGCGCGCGGCCGCCGAGTTCGGCCTGGCCTACCCGCCGGACCCGTCCAGTTGGGAGTCCTGCACGATCGGCGGCAACATCGGCACCGGCGCGGGCGGGCTCTGCTGCGTGAAGTACGGCGTGACCAGCGAGTACGTCCTCGGCCTGGACGTGGTGCTGGCGGACGGGCGGCTGCTGTCCACCGGGCGCCGGACGGCCAAGGGCGTCGCCGGGTACGACCTGACCCGGCTGCTGGTGGGCTCGGAGGGGACGCTGGGCGTGGTGGTCCGGGCGGTGCTGGCGCTGCGTCCCGCGCCGGAGCCGCAGTTGGCGTTGGCCGCGGAGTTCCCGAGCGCGGACGCGGCCGGGGAGGCGGTCTGCGCGGTGATGGCGAGCGGCCTGACGCCGTCGTTGATGGAGCTGATGGACGCGGTCTCGGTGCGGGCCGTCAACGAGCTGGCGCGGATGGGCCTGCCGGAGTCGACGCAGGCGCTGCTGCTGGTGGCCTTCGACGGGCCGGACCGCGTCGCGGAGTCGGCCCGGGTCGCGGAGCTGTGCCGGGCGGCCGGGGCGACGGAGGTGGTGCCGGCCGAGGACCAGGCGGAGTCGGACCTGCTGCTGGAGGCCCGGCGGCTGGCGCTGCCCGCGATGGACCGGCTGGGCACGACGATGATCGACGACGTGGCGGTGCCGCGTTCCCGACTGGCCGAGATGCTGAACGGGGTCGCGTCGATCGCCGAGCGGCACGCACTGACCATCGGGGTGGTCAGCCACGCCGGGGACGGCAACACCCACCCGATCGTGATCTTCGACGCCTCGGACGAGGACCAGGCGGTACGGGCGCAGCGTTCCTTCGACGAGATCATGGCGCTCGGCCTGGAACTGGGCGGCACGATCACCGGGGAGCACGGGGTGGGGCTGCTGAAGCGGGAGTGGTTGGCGCGCGAGCTGGGGCCGGTGGCGCTGGGCCTGCAGCGGCAGCTGAAGGCGGTTTTCGACCCGCTGGGAATCCTCAACCCGGGCAAGATGGTCTGATGTTCAACGCCGCTCGACGCCTTTGTCGCACCCTCCTCCCGGTGTGACTTTCTGATCGTACAGAAATGGCCGGAAATATCGACATGGAAGGGTGATCGAACTTTTCGGGGGCGCATGCGCGGGCCGAGCGCGCCGGGGTGGTGCGCTCGGCGGCTCGTGCGACGGCGGCGCGCTGGTCGGCGAGCGTCCCCCACGGTCCACCGTCCGGGCGAAATCCCAGCTCGGTGGTGGTGTGTCGGCGCGCTGTCCGTTCCCGTGGTCGTTATTCACCGCCCCGGTGGATATCACGCGAACGGGCGAAAATCGTTCCGGGAACTCGCGCTTTGTCGATTTGTTGCGGAAGCCTGTCCCTCGGCGTCGCAGCCATGGGCGTTCGTCTGGCCGGCGAACTCCCACGCACCCTGCTCGACCATTGCATGATGAACAGCTTCTTGGAGGCTTTGATGGCTCGCATCCACACCCGCCGGGTGGCCGGATTCCTGCTCGCCGCCCCGCTCGCGGCGGGGCTGCTGCTGGCGGGCGCCGGTGCCGCCGCCGCCGACAACGGCGCGGGCGCCGCGGCCGGCTCCAACGCCGGCGTGGTGTCCAACGTCGGCACCGGCAACGTCTTCGGCGGGGTCGACGGCAACTACGTGTCCACCCAGCAGACCGCGACCGGCTCGGGCGCCTCGAACCAGAACAACACCCTCGCGGTGAAGGACAACGCGGGGAACGTCATGGGCGGCCAGGGCAACAAGAACATCAACGTCATCTTCGCCCCGGTCTTCCCCTGACGACGCCGGGCACCACCGAGGGCGGGGGCGCCCGAGGTGGCCGGCCGCGGGTGAGCTGAGCATCCGCGGCGGGGCCCGAAGCGGTCGCGCACGCGACGGAGGACGACAGCGAACGACAGCGAACGACGAAGAGACGACAAGCGCATGTCCGGCCGGCGGAAAGGGTCTCCGCGAACCGGTCCCGTGGGCGGTGCCGACACCGGCACCGCCCACACGCGCGTTCCGGTCCGCCCCACCCGCCCCCGCCTGCCCGGACGCGCCCAGCGAGGGCCCGGGCCCGGCGTCGTCGGCCCTCGGCGGTACCGTTGCGCTCCGACAGCGCACCACGCGCCCGGGCCCGCAGGACGGCCCGGCCGGGGTGGCGACCGCGGCGACCGGAGGGAAGGGGCACGCGATGGCTGAGGAGGAGGGCCTGACCGGCCCGCGCGCGGACCGGTCCGCACCGGAGCCGTACGCGCGACCGCTGCAGCCCGAGCGCACGCCCGGCCCGGGTTCCGTCCCCGAGCTGCTGCTCGGCCGCCCGCCGATGGCCCGCCCGCTGCCGAACTTCGACCACGAGGCCGCCCCCGCCGAGCCCGGCCCGCTGTTCGTGGAGTGGCTCGCCACCGCGCTGGACGCCGGGGTGCTCGACCCGCAGGCCTTCACCCTCTCCACCGTCGACGCGGACGGCATGCCCGACGCCCGGGTGCTGGTGCTGCGCGACGTCGACGCGGCCGGCACCGGCTGGAACTTCTCGGCCACCGCGGACAGCCCCAAGGGCCGCCAGCTCGCCGACCACCCGGCCGCCGCGCTGACCGTCTACTGGCCGCAGCTGGGCCGTCAGGTGCGCGTGCGCGGCACCGTCGAGCGGGCCGCCGACCTGGTCGCCGCCGCCGAGTTCGCCACCCGCTCGCCCGCCGCCCGGGCCGCCGCGATGGTCGGGCGGCAGAGCGAGCAGCTGGGCACGCTCGCCGAGTACGACGAGGCGATGGAGGTCGCCCAGCGCCGCCTGGAGGCCGCCCCGGACCTGGTCGCGCCGGGCCACGCGGTCTACACCCTGTGGGCGCACGAGGTGGAGTTCTGGCAGGGCGACGCCCGGCGCCGGCACGTCCGGCTGCGCTACACCCGTACCGGCCCGGTCCGCACCCCGGAGTGGTCCCGCGCCCTGCTCTGGCCGTAGCGCCCGTAACGCCCGTGACGCCCGTGGCGCTCGTGGCGCCCGGGTGAAGACCGGCTGCTACCGCCGCCCGGTCAGCGTGGCGCCCACGCTGGCCGCGACCACGCAGCCGATCCCGGCCAGCTGCGGCACGCCCAGCAGCTGGCCGAGCACCACCAGCCCGACCAGCGCGCTGACCGCCGGCTCCAGGCTGACCAGCACGCTGAACACCCGCTGCGGCATCCGGCGCAGCGCCGTCATCTCCAGCGTGTAGGGGAGCACCGGCAGCAGCACCGCGACCCCGGCCACCGCGGCGAGCAGCAGCAGCGGCGAGGCGCCCGGGGCGGTCAGCCCGTCCCAGGCCTCGCCGAACCCGAACGGCGCCAGGGCGAGCGCGCCGACCGTCATCGACACCGCGAGCCCCTGGAAGCCCTCGAACACGGCGCCGACCCGGTCGGTGAACAGGATGTACGCCGAGTAGCAGGCGGCCGCCCCGAAGGCGTAGAGCAGGCCGACCGGGTCCAGCGAGCCGCCGTCGCCGCCCTCGCCGAGCAGGGTCAGCAGGACGACCCCGGCCGCCGCGAGCAGTGCCCAGAGCAGGTGGCTGGCCCGCCGCGCGAAGAACAGGGCGACGGCCAGCGGGCCGAGGAACTCGATCGTCGCGGCGGTGCCCATCGGCAGCCGGTCGATCGCCCCGGCGAACAGGTAGGTCATCCCCGCCGAGGCCACGCCGAGCAGCGCGGCCGCCGCGAGGTCGCGCGGCCGCTTGCCGCGCAGCCTGGGCCGGGTGACGGCGAGCAGGATGACGGCGGCGAAGCCGAGCCGCAGGAAGGTCGTGCCGCTGACCCCGAGCGGGCCGAACAGCGGCTTGGACAGCGCGATGCCGGTCTGCACCAGGAACATCGCGGCCAGACACAGCAGCGGCGCCGGGATCCTCTCCGGGCGCCGCAGGATCGTGCCGATCCGGCCGGTCGACCGGCCGGGGGCCACCCCGGGTGGTGCCGCGGAGCCGGGCTCCCCGGCTCGTCGCCAGCTGCCCCGCTCGCCGGCGGGCTCGCCCTTGGGGGCGGGCGGCATGGCCAGGGCCTCGGCGACGGCGGCGGCCGACGTCGGGGCAGCGGTTTCGCTGGGACGGGAGGTGGGCATGCTGACGAGTTTGCCGTAAGGAGTGAGGAGCGAGCAAGCTCGTTACAAAAATCGGGACGGAAGCGGACGGGTGCCCCCGAAAGGGTGGACTCGCGCGGGCACTGCGGCGTGGTTGCGGCGTTCGTCCGATGGTCCGTCAGTATCAAGGCCGGGTGCGCTATCTCCGCCCCGCGGCCCTGCTCGCCGCCTCCCTCGTGCTCCTGCTGGCCGCCGGCGGGACGGGCGGGAGCGCCGAGGCCACCGCCCCGGCCGCCGCCGCCGTCCCGCGCATCCGGGCCGTCACCCTGCCCGACCGGATCGGCCCGCCCAAGGTCCGCGACACCTGGTCCGGCCCCGCCTTCGACGCCTGCTCCGCCCCCGCGCTCGACACCCTGCGGGCCTGGCGCGGCGCCTCCCCGTACGGGGCGCTCGGCATCTACGTCAGCGGCGGCCAGCGCGGCTGCGCCCAGCCCCGGCTCACCGCCGACTGGGTCCGCCAGGCGCGGGCGATGGGCTGGCACTTCCTGCCGGTGCACGTCGGCCTGCAGGCGCCCTGCGCCGACCCGACCCACAAGCCCAAGCGGATCGACCCGGCGAACGCCGCCCGCCAGGGCCGGGAGGAGGCGGACGAGGCCGCGCACGCGCTCCGCTCGCTCGGCTTCGGCCGGGGCGCCCCGGTCTACCTGGACATCGAGTCCTACCCGATGCGCGACCCGGCCTGCGGCCAGGCCGTCGTCGAGTTCACCCTCGGCTGGACCGAGGCCCTGCACGCGGCCGGCTACCGCTCAGGCTTCTACTCCAGCCTGGACTCCGGCGTCGCCGACCTGGCCGCCGCCGCCCGGGCCGGCAGCTCCCCGCTGCCCGACGCGCTCTGGTACGCCCGCTGGGACGACCAGGCCGACACCGGCGGCTCCGGCCGGCTCGCCCCCGACCTCTGGGCCCCGCACCAGCGCGTCCACCAGTACCGGGGCAACGTCGAGGAGAGCTACGGCGGCGCCGCCCTCACCGTCGACCGCGACCAGGTGGACGGTCCGACCGCCGACTGACTCCCCGGCCGGCCCGCCCCCGGATAGGGTTGCTCCCCACTCAGCGCAGACCGAAGGGGGACGGGCATGCCGAACGGCCAGCAGCCGGGCGGAGCCGAGGGGTACGGCGCCGCACCGCGGCACGACCCGTACGGGCAGCCGGTGCCGCCGCAGCCGGTGCCGAACAACCCGTACGCGCAGCCGTACGGCCAACAGCCGTACGTCCCGCCGCAGTTCGCCGCACCGCAGTTCGCCGCACCGCCGGGCGCCGCCCAACCGCGGCCCCCGCACCCCGGCGGCCCGTCCGGCCCGGCCGGCCCGCTGCCACGCCGCAACCGCGCGCTCGTGCTGCTCCAGTTCGTCCTGCAGTGGATCTACGCCCCGCTCTGGATCCTCGGCCTGGTCCTGGTCTTCCTCCTCGTGATCGTCGCGGCCCTCGGCAACGCCAACATCGACGGCCCCAGTTCGGACGGCTGGCTCCGGGTCAACCGGAGCTTCATCCCGCCGCGGCGCCTGCGCGCCGAGCTCAGCGGCCGTCCGGAGGTCTGGGAGCGGTACGTCACGCCGATCCTGGCGCGCCGGATCGCCGCCGCCGAGGCGAAGTACGCGGCCGGCGACGGCACGGTGCTGCCCGACCACGGCCGGGAGGTGCGGATCGAGCTGGCGGCCCGGCTGTACCGGGGCCTCGGCGCGGTCGGCGTGATCCGGCTCGCCGAGCGGTACGGCTGGCGCGGCGCCGACTCCGGGGCCGACCGGGAGCACGTCCGGCTCGCCCGCGCCTTCCCCGCCCCGGCGGCGGTCCCCGCGCCCTCCCCGCAGGACCCGCCGGCCGCCCCCGGCACCCCGTGGGGCCCGCAGCCGGTCCGCTTCGCGCCGCTGCTGCCGCTGATCGCGGTGGCGCAGCTCGTCTACGTCCCGGTGTTCGGCCTGCTGACCTGCTGGGTGAGCCACCCCGAGCCGGACTGGTGGGACCGCTGGGGCGCCCGCTGGACGGTCGGCCCGCGCGCCTTCCGGGCCGAGTTCACCAACAGCCCGGCCGCCTGGGAGCGCCACGTCCGCCGCATCCTCAAGCGCTACGCCAAGGCGCCGGCCCCGGCCGCCGGCACCGTCCCGAACCCGGGCACCCTGCAGCGGATCCGGCTCAACCGGGCCACCTACCGGGGCATCGGCGCCCAGCAGGCCCTGCGCATCGCCGCCGAACAGGGCTGGGCGGTCGACCCGGCCTACCTCCCCGACCCGGCCCACAGCCTTCGCCTCGCCCGCCCGCTGCCGGGCCAAAACGGGGCGAATCCGTGATGCTCGCAACCAGGCCGGAGGGCTGACAGCGTGCGGCCGGAGCGGCACAATCGGGCACGTCCGCGCGCATTACCGCCCAGTAGGTGCCCGCAGGCGCAGCCGCCAGAGCCGCCCGGTCAAGGAGGACCCGTGTTCAGCACGATGCAGGACGTCCCGCTCACCGTCGCCAGGATCCTGGAGCACGGGTCCACGATCCACGCCCGGTCGACCGTCACCACCTGGGACGGCACCGGCCCGGTCGTCCGGACGTACGCCGAGGTCGGCGCCCGCGCCGCCCAGCTCGCGTACGCGCTGCGCGACGAGCTCGGGGTGAGCGCCGACGACCGGGTCGCCACCCTGATGTGGAACAACGCCGAGCACCTGGAGGCGTACCTGGCCGTCCCCTCGATGGGGGCGGTGCTGCACACCCTCAACCTGCGACTGCCCGGCCAGCAGCTGTCGTTCATCGTCAACCACGCCGCCGACCACGCGATCATCGTCAACGGCAGCGTCCTGCCGCTGCTCGCCGCCGTCCTGCCGGAGCTGGCGCCGACGCTCAAGCACATCGTGGTCAGCGGCCCCGGCGACCGCTCCCTGCTCGCGGGCTTCGCCGGCACCGTGCACGACTACGAGGAACTGATCGCGGGCCGGCCCACCAGCTACCCGTGGCGCACCGACATCGACGAGCGGCAGGCCGCCGCGCTCTGCTACACCTCCGGCACCACCGGGGACCCGAAGGGCGTGCTGTACAGCCACCGCTCGATCTACCTGCACTGCATGCAGGTCAACACCGGCGACAACTTCGCCTTCACCGCGCAGGACACCGCGCTGCCGGTGGTGCCGATGTTCCACGTGAACGCCTGGGGCATCCCGCACGCCGCCTTCATGTCCGGCGCCAACCTGCTGATGCCGGACCGCTTCCTGCAGCCCAAGCCGATGGCCGAGATGATCGCCGCCGTCCGACCCACCGTCAGCGCCGCCGTCCCCACCATCTGGAGCGGCCTGCTGGACGAGCTGGACGCGGGCGACTACGACACCTCCAGCCTGCGCATGGTGGTCATCGGCGGCAGCGCCTGCCCGCCCTCGCTGATGAAGGCCTTCGACGAGCGCCACGGCATCCGGGTGCTGCACGCCTGGGGCATGACCGAGACCTCCCCGCTGGGCTCCTTCGCCCAGCCGCCCGGCGGCCTCACCCCCGAGCAGGAGTGGCCGTACCGGATCACCCAGGGCCTCTTCCCGGCCTCCGTCGAGGCCCGGCTGATCGGCCCGGGCGGTGAGCGGATGCCGCACGACGGCGTCGCGGCCGGCGAGCTGGAGGTGCGCGGCCCGTGGATCGCGGCGGCGTACTACGGCGGCGCCGGGCAGGACCCGGTCCGCCCGGACGACAAGTTCTCCGAGGACGGCTGGCTGCGCACCGGCGACGTCGGCACCATCACCGCGGACGGCTACCTGACCCTCACCGACCGGGCCAAGGACGTGATCAAGTCGGGCGGGGAGTGGATCTCCTCGGTCGAGCTGGAGAACGCCCTGATGGCCCACCCCGAGGTGGCCGAGGCCGCCGTGGTCGCCGTTCCGGACGAGAAGTGGGGCGAGCGCCCGCTGGCCACCGTGGTGCTGCGCCCGGGCGCGACGGCCGGGCTGAAGGAGCTGCGGGCCTTCCTCGCCGAGCGGATCGCCTCCTGGCAGCTGCCGGAGCGCTGGGCGATCGTCGAGTCGGTGCCGAAGACCTCGGTCGGCAAGTTCGACAAGAAGGTGATCCGGGCCGGCTACGCGGCGGGCGAGCTGGACGTCACGGTCCTCGGCAAGGAGTAGGCGCCGACGGACGGAGGCCGGTTCCACGTGGAACCGGCCTCCTCGCGTTCCCGAGCACCGGGGCTAACCCGCGGCGGCGACGCCCGCCTCGCCCATCGTGCCGATCCGCCCGAGCAGGTCGACGATCCGGGACTGCACGTCCGCGCCGGTCGAGCGCTCGGCGAGGAACAGCACCGTCTCGCCGGTGCGCAGCCGGGGCAGCTCGCGCGGGTCGAGGTCCACCGAGGTGTAGACCACCAGCGGGGTGCGGTGCAGCCGGTCGTTGGCGCGCAGCCAGTCCAGCAGGCCGACCCGGCGGCGGCGGATCTGCAGCAGGTCCATCACCACCAGGTTGGGCTGCACGCTGCTGGCCCGGGACACCGCGTCGTTCTCGTCCGCCGCGTGCTCGACGTGCATGCCGCGCCGCTCCAGGCTGCTGATCATGGCGGCGGCGATGTCCGGGTCGCTCTCGACCAGCAGCACCCGCGGGGCGTGGTGCTCGCCGTCGCGCGGGGCGAGGGCGCGCAGCAGCACGGCCGGGTCGGCGCCGTACGCGGCGTCCCGGGTGGCCTGGCCGAGGCCGGCGGTGACCAGCACCGGGATCCGCCGGTTGAGCGCGGCGGTGCGCAGCGACTGCAGCGCGGTGCGGGTGATCGGGCCGGTCAGCGGGTCGACGAAGAGCGCGGCCGGGTCGGCCGCGACCTGGGCGTCCACCTCCTCGCGGGAGCGGACGATCACCGGGTGGTAGCCGCGGGCCTGCAGCGCCTGCTGGGTGGCCGGGTCGGGCTCGGGCCAGACCAGCAGTCGGCGGACGTCGGCCGACTCCCCGGGCGCGGCGGCCGGCGGCCGCCCCTCGGCGGCGCGGTCCTGGGCGGGCGGCAGTTCGGCCATCGGACGCGCGGCGGCACGGGCCTCGGCCGGGACCGGCTGCTGCGCGGGCAGGGCCGGCAGCGCCGCGGGGCCGAGCGGGCGCGGCGGGGCGAGCTCGGCCAGGCCGGTGCCGACCGGGCGCGGGG
>NZ_JZKH01000400.1 GCF_000961885.1 Streptomyces rubellomurinus | reverse complement strand
CCGGGCAGGTACCAGTGGACGGGGATGCAGGCCATCGAGTTGGTGTCCTCGGAGGCCGGCATGTGGTTGTTGACCCGGGAGCACTCGGGGTCGGTGTAGACGACGTCGATGCGCTCGCCGGTCTCGGTGGTGATGCCCTGGATGCGCGGGCGCATGAACTGGGGTGAGGCCGGGACGAGTCCGTCGATCCGGTTGGCCCGCATCTTGTACTGGAACTGCACCG
>NZ_JZKH01000399.1 GCF_000961885.1 Streptomyces rubellomurinus | reverse complement strand
GGTCTGCGGCCGGTGGTGCCGGGTGTGGTCGGCGAGCTGTACATCGCCGGCGACGGTCTGGCGCGCGGCTACCTCAAGCGTCCTGGGATGACGGCCGAGCGGTTCGTTGCCGACGCGTACGGCCCGGTCGGCTCGCGGATGTACCGCACGGGTGACCTGGTGCGGCAGTCGGCCGGTGGTGAGCTCGACTACCTCGGCCGGGTCGACCACCAGGTGAAGATCCG
>NZ_JZKH01000398.1 GCF_000961885.1 Streptomyces rubellomurinus | reverse complement strand
CCGCCAGCGTTCGTCCTGAGCCAGGATCAAACTCTCCGTGAATGTTTACCGGTAATCCGGTTCACACCCGCGTTGAGCGGCACGGCAACCACCGGAATAGGGCGGCCCCGCGCACTGCGTCCTCGCTAGTGTTTATTTCAAAAGGAATCTCCAACCCCAGGAAACCTGAGGCCGGGGATGTCAACATATCTGGCGTTGACTTTTGGCACGCTGTTGAGTTCTCAAGGAA
>NZ_JZKH01000397.1 GCF_000961885.1 Streptomyces rubellomurinus | reverse complement strand
CTCGGCCGTCATCCCAGGACGCTTGAGGTAGCCGCGCGCCAGACCGTCGCCGGCGATGTACAGCTCGCCGACCACACCCGGCACCACCGGCCGCAGACCGGAATCCAGCACGTACAGCCGGGTACCCACCACGGCCTTGCCGAGCGACGGCGTCGCCGAACCGCTCAGCCCGCTGCCACTCACCGTCGCGGCGACCGTCGACTCCGTCGGGCCGTACACGTTCAGCAGGGTG
>NZ_JZKH01000396.1 GCF_000961885.1 Streptomyces rubellomurinus | reverse complement strand
CTCGGCCGTCATCCCAGGACGCTTGAGGTAGCCGCGCGCCAGACCGTCGCCGGCGATGTACAGCTCGCCGACCACACCCGGCACCACCGGCCGCAGACCCGGATCCAGCACGTACAGCCGAGTGCCGAGCACCGCCTTGCCGAGCGACGGCGTCGCCGAACCGCTCAGCCCGCTGCCACTCACCGTCGCGGCGACCGTCGACTCCGTCGGGCCGTACACGTTCAGCAGGGTG
>NZ_JZKH01000395.1 GCF_000961885.1 Streptomyces rubellomurinus | reverse complement strand
ACGGCATCCCGATCAAGGTCGCCGTCATCAACAACGGCTCCCTCGGCATGGTCCGCCAGTGGCAGACGCTGTTCTACAACCAGCGCTACTCCAACACCGCCCTGCACTCCGGCACGGGGGCGACCCGGATCCCCGACTTCGTCAAGCTGTCCGAGGCGATGGGCTGCGTCGGCCTGCGCTGCGAGCGCCCCGAGGACCTGGACGCCGTCATCGAGCAGGCGATGGCGATCGAC
>NZ_JZKH01000394.1 GCF_000961885.1 Streptomyces rubellomurinus | reverse complement strand
TCGGCGGCGGGGATGGCGAGGGCGGTGCAGACGGCGCGGGCGGAGCGCAGGGGTTCGCGGGTGCGGCGGGCGAGGGTGGCGTAGGCCTGGGCGGGGGTGGCGCCGGTGTCGAAGAGGTGGCGGGCGGTGAGGGCGAGTCGCATGGGGGGCTTCCTCTCTCAGGCCGCGACTGCGGTGGTGGGGGCGACCAGGGCCCAGACAAACTTGCCGATGCCGCCCACGCGGGGGCAGCAACCCCAGCG
>NZ_JZKH01000393.1 GCF_000961885.1 Streptomyces rubellomurinus | reverse complement strand
GAACAGGGTGTGGCCGTCCGCGACCGCCGATGCGACCGCCGTGTCCAGGCGGACGGTGCCGCGCAGGTTGTCGAACCAGTACGAACCCGCCAACTGCTCGGGGTCAGCGACGACTTCGCCGGTCACGGTCGAGTACATCGCGACGCGGCCAGCCAACGGCCTTACGCTCGCCGACAGTTCGGCGACCTCGTCGCGCACCGCGTCCATGTGGGCCGAGTGCGAGGCGTAGTCCACCGGGATCATG
>NZ_JZKH01000392.1 GCF_000961885.1 Streptomyces rubellomurinus | reverse complement strand
GAACAGGGTGTGGCCGTCCGCGACCGCCGATGCGACCGCCGTGTCCAGGCGGACGGTGCCGCGCAGGTTGTCGAACCAGTACGAACCCGCCAACTGCTCCGGTTCGGCGACCACTTCACCGGTGACCGTGGAGTACATCGCGACACGGCCAGCCAACGGCCTTACGCTCGCCGACAGTTCGGCGACCTCGTCGCGCACCGCGTCCATGTGGGCCGAGTGCGAGGCGTAGTCCACCGGGATCATG
>NZ_JZKH01000391.1 GCF_000961885.1 Streptomyces rubellomurinus | reverse complement strand
GCGGTGGCGAGTTATGCGGGGGCGTCGGTGCCGGTGGTGCTGGATGCCGAACTGCACGGCCGGTTGGCGGGGTTGGCGCGGGAGTGCGGTTGCACGCTGTTCATGGTGCTGCGGGCTGGTCTGGCCGTGCTGCTGTCGCGGCTCGGCGCCGGTACGGACATTCCGATCGGTACGCCGGTGGCGGGGCGTGCGGACGAGGCGTTGGACGAGCTGGTCGGGTTCTTCGTCAACACCCTGGTGCTGCG
>NZ_JZKH01000040.1 GCF_000961885.1 Streptomyces rubellomurinus | reverse complement strand
CTAGCTCAGTTGGTTAGAGCAGCTGACTCTTAATCAGCGGGTCCGGGGTTCGAGTCCCTGGCGGCGCACAGACAGCCGGAAGGCCCTTCGCGAGAGCGAGGGGCCTTCCGGCGTTTTGCCGTACGCACCTGCCTGCCGGTGGCAGGAAAGGTGGGAAGCAGGTCATTGCTGCCGTCCCGGCCCGCTGACAGGCTGGCCGCATGAGAGCGCGCAGCGTGGTCGTCGTCCTCTACGAGGGCGTGCAGAGCCTGGACGTCACCGGCCCCGTGGAGGTGTTCGCGGGCGCCGCCGCGGCCGCCCGGCGGCCGGGCGCGTACCGGGTGACCACGGCCTCGCCGGGCGGCGCGCCGGTGCGCAGCTCCAGCGGGCTGCGGCTGCTGCCGGACGCGGACCTGGCCGAGGTCGGCCCCGTCCACACCCTGGTGGTGCCGGGCGGGGTGCGCCCCGGGGGCCCGGACGAGGACGCGGACCCGGACCTGGACGAGGACCCGGACGAGCGCCCGGACGCGGACCTGGTCGCGCGGATCCGGGAGCTGGCCGGGCGGGCCGAGCGGGTGGTGTCGGTGTGCACCGGGGCCTTCCTGCTCGCCGAGGCCGGGCTGCTCGCCGGGCGCCGGGCGACCACGCACTGGGCGTACTGCGAGGAGCTGGCCCGGCGGTTCCCGGACGTGGCGGTCGACCCGGATCCGATCCACGTCCGGGACGGGCACGTCGCCACCTCGGCCGGGGTCACCGCCGGGATCGACCTGGCCCTGGCCCTGGTCGAGGAGGACCTCGGCCGGGACACCGCGCTGCTGATCGCCCGCCACCTGGTGGTCTTCCTGCGCCGGCCGGGCAACCAGGCCCAGTTCAGCACCCAGCTGGCCGCCCAGGTGGCGGCCCGGCAGCCGCTGCGCGAGGTGCAGCGGTGGATCGCCGAGCACCCGGAGACCGACCTGTCGGTCGAGGCGCTGGCCGCCCGCGTGGCGCTGTCGCCGCGGCACTTCGCCCGGTCCTTCGCCGCCGAGGTGGGGGTCACCCCGGGCCGCTACGTGGACGGGGTCCGGCTGGAGGCCGCCCGGCGACTGCTGGAGGACACCGAGGACGGCATCGAGGAGATCGCCCGCTCCTGCGGCTACGGCACCCCGGAGGCGATGCGGCGCGCCTTCGTCCGGTCCCTGGCCGCCCCGCCCGCCGAGTACCGACGCCGCTTCCGTTCCACTCCCGATGGAGGTCGATGATGCGCATCGCCGTTCTGCTCTACCCCGAGTTCACCACCCTGGACGCGGTCGGCCCGTACGAGGTGCTCTCCCGGATCCCGGGCGCCGAGGTGGTGTTCACCGCCGCCGAGCGCGGGCCCGTCCGCAACGACATGAGCAGCCTGGCGCTCACCGCGGACGCCGCCCTGGACGAGGTGGACTCGGCCGACCTGCTGCTGGTGCCCGGCGGGCCCGGCACGAACGCGCAGCTGGCGGACGAGGCGCTGCTCGACTGGGTGCGCCGGGTGGACGCGACCACCACCTGGACCACCTCGGTCTGCTCCGGCTCGCTGCTGCTGGGCGCCGCCGGGCTGCTGGAGGGCCGCCGGGCCACCTCGCACTGGTGCTGTCTGGACGAGCTGAGCCGGTTCGGGGCCGAGCCGACCGGGGCGGAGCGGGTCGTCGTCGACGGCAAGTACGCCACCGCCGCCGGGGTCTCGGCCGGGATCGACCTCGCGCTGACGCTGACCGGCCGGCTCGCCGGGGACACGACCGCGCAGGCGATCCAGCTGCTGATCGAGTACGACCCGCAGCCGCCGTACGGCGCCGGCTCGCTCGCCAAGGCGTCGCCCGAGGTGGCGGCGGAGGCGAACGTGCTGCTGTTCGGCTAGACCCAGACGGCTAGACCCGGACGGCCCGACCGCGCTCGGCGGGGAAGCCGTGGCGGCGGGCGGCGAGGACCACCGCGAGGGCCGGCAGCAGCAGGGCGAGCACCGTCCAGGGCAGCGCGCCGGTGCCGAGGCGGCCGAGCACGAGGCCGCCGACCACCCCGCCGCCCGCCATCGCCGCGTTCCACAGGGTGACCAGCATCGCCTGGGCGGCGTCCGCCCGTTCGCCGCCCGCGTCGCCGACCGCGGTCTGCAGCAGGGTCGGCGCGCCGCCCCAGCCCAGGCCCCAGAGCAGGGCGGCGAGGTGGACCAGCGGCGCGCTGTGCGACCAGAGGCCGAGCAGCCCCGCGGCCAGGGCGATCAGCAGCGCGGCGCCGATCGTCAACTGCCGTAGCCGGCGGTCGATGTGGGCGCCGACGAACCAGATGCTCAGCAGCGAGGCCAGCCCGAAGACCAGCAGCACGGTGCCGACGCTCCCGTCCAGGCCGGCCCGGTCGAGGAAGGGGGCGACGTAGGTGAACAGGATGGTGTGGGCGAGCACGAGGAGCACCGTCACGGCGAGCACCGGGACCACCCCGGGCACGGCGAGCGCGCGCCGCACTCCCCCGCCGGCCTCCGGCCGCTCGCCGACCGCCCGGCCGGGCTGCTCGGGCAGCAGGGCCGCGATCCAGCCGACCACGCCGAGCGCCAGTGCCGTCATGGCCAGGAAGGGCACCCGCCAGTCGAGCGCGTGGCCGAGGAAGGTGCCGACCGGCACTCCCAGGGACAGCGCCACCGGCACCCCCGCCATCGCCACCGCCATCGCCCGGCCCTGCTGGTCGGCCGGCACCAGCCGCCGCGCGTACCCGGCCAGCAGCGCCCAGGCCAGGCCGGCCGCGACGCCCGCGAGGAAGCGGGCGGCCAGGGTGAGCGGGTAGCTGCCGGAGGCCGCGGTGACGGTGTTGGCGGCGGCGAAGCCGGCCATCGCGGTGAGCAGCAGCCGCTTGCGGCCCCAGCCGGCGGTGGCCGCGGTGAGCGGGATCGCGGTCGCGGCGGTGCCGACCGCGTAGACGGTGACGGTCTGCCCGGCGGCCGACTCGCTCACCCCGAGCGACCCGCCCATGCCGGGCAGCACGCCGGCGGGCAGGGTCTCGGTGAGCGCGGTGACGAAGACGGCAGTGGCCAGGGCGAGCAGCGCCGGAAGCGGAAAGTCCTTGCGGGATACCGTGGTTGTGAGCTGTGTGGTCGCCATGGGGCCATGCTCGGACCTCACACCGGTGTCAGGTTCAAGCACGGAGGAGGATTCGCCACTGGCGCGTGCCCCGGCGCGCCCTCGGACACCCCCGGCCCGGCACCCGAGTTGGACGAGACCACTGAAGGGGATCCGCCGGTACGCCGTCAACGGTCCGGACCGGTCGCAGTCAGCCCGCCCGGGTTGCCGGGGGTGACACCCCGTCGAAGGATGGAGAGGTGACCCAGCCCGGCTACCTCCGCCACCCCCACCTGCACGGTGACCTGCTCGCCTTCACGGCCGAGGACGACGTCTGGGTCGCCCCGCTGGACGGCGACGGCGGCACCGGCCGGGCCTGGCGCATCACCTGCGACCGCACCCGGGTCAGCCACCCCCGCTTCTCCCCGGACGGCACCGTCCTCGCCTGGACCAGCTGGCTCGGCCCCACCCCCGAGGTGTGGACCGCCCCGGTCGGGGGCGGCGAGGCCGCCCGGCTCAGCTTCTGGGGCAGCCAGGACACCCGGGTGCGCGGCTGGCTCCCGGACGGCGAGGTGCTGGCCGTCACCTCCTACCACGAGCCCTTCGGCCACTACACCTGGGCGCACGCCCTGCCGCCGGACGGCTCCCCCGGCCGCCGGATGCCCTGGGGCCCGGTCGGCGACGCCCAGATGAGCCGCACCCGCACCGTCCTGCTCACCGGCACCGCCCCGCACGCGCCCGCCGCCTGGAAGCGCTACCGCGGCGGCGCGACCGGCCGGCTCTGGGTCGACGGCGAGCGGATCCTGCCCGACCACCCCGGCCACCTCTCCTCCCCCATGCCCGTCGCCGGGCCCCACGGGGACCGGATCGCCTTCCTCTCCGACCACGAAGGCATCGGCAACGTCTACTCCTGCCGCCCGGACGGCACCGACCTGCGCCGGCACACCGACCACGCCTCCTACTACGCCCGCGAGGCCGCCGGCGACGGCACCCGGATCGTCTACCAGCACGCCGGCGACCTCTGGCTGCTGGACGGCCTGGACGCCCCCGCCCCGCGCCGGCTGCACGTCCCGCTCGGCGGCGCCCGGGCCGGCCGCCGCCCGTACCAGGTCGGCGCCGCCGCCCAGGTCAAGGACCTCGCCTGCGACCAGAGCGGCCGGGCCGGGGTGATCACCGTGCGCGGCAGCCAGTACTGGCTCACCCACAAGGACGGCCCGGCCCGCGCGCTCGCCGACACCCCCGGCGTGCGGACCAGGCTGCCGGTGGTGCTCGGGCACACCGGCGAGGCCGCCTGGATCACCGACGCCGAGGGCGCCGACGCGATCGAGGTGATGCCGCTGCCCGGGCACGAGGCCGCCCCCGGGCACGAGAGCGGCCCGAAGCACCGCCACCGGGTGCTCGCCGCCGGCCGGCTCGGCCGCGTCCTGGAACTGACCGCCGCCCCGGACGGCACCCGCCTCGCCGTCGCCTCCTCGGACGGGCGGCTGCTGCTGGTCTCCGCCGCGGACGGCGCGGTCCGCGAACTCGCCGCCTCCGGCTACGGGCCCGTCTCCAGCGCCCGCTTCTCCCCCGACTCGCACTGGATCGCCTGGTCCCAGCCGGTCGCCGGGCGCTCGCTGCGCCGCATCCGGCTCACCCGCACCGACGCGCCCGCGCCGATCACCGAGGTCACCGACGGGCGCTTCGAGGACGAGCAGCCGGTCTTCACCCGGGACGGCCGCTACCTGGCGTTCCTGTCCTGGCGCGGCTTCGACCCCGTCCACGACGTGCACACCGGCGACCTCTCCTTCCCGCTCGGCTGCCGCCCGTACCTCGTCCCGCTCGCCGCCGACACGCCCTCCCCGTTCGCCGCCCCGAGCGAGGACGGCACCCCGCGCGGCAACGGCGGCGGGGACGGCACCGTCCGCGTCGACCCGCAGGGCATCGGCGAACGGCTGCTGCAGTTCCCGGTGATCTCCTCCAAGTACTCGGCCACCGACGCGGTGCGCGGCGGCCTGGTCTGGCTGCGCTGGCCGATCTCCGGCACCCTCGGGCAGACCTTCGCCAACCCCGACGACACCTCCGCCCGCCCCTCGCTGGAGCACTTCGACCTGGCCCGGGGCACCCGCACCACCCTGGTCGACAAGCTGGACGGCTACGCCGTGTCCGGGGACGGCGGCTCCATCGCCGTCTACTCGGCCGGCACCCTGCGGATCGTCCCCGCCACCGCGCCCTCCGCCGGGACGTCCGTCGACCTGCGCCGGATCACCCACACCGTGCACCCGGCCGCCGAGTGGCGCCAGGCCTACCACGAGGCCGCCCGGATCGTCCGGGACCAGTTCTGGGACGAGCGGATGTCCGGCCTGGACTGGCCCGCCCTGGTCGCCCAGTACGAGCCGCTGCTGGAGCGCGTCTGCACACCCGACGACTTCGCCGACCTGCTGCGCGAACTCCTCGGCGAACTCGGCACCTCGCACGCCTACGTCACCCCCTCCCGCCGCGGCGAGGGCCCCACCCTCGGCCAGCAGCCGCTCGGCCTGCTCGGCGCCACCGCGCACCGCAGCCCGGACGGCCGCTGGCTGCTCGACCGGGTGCTGCCCGGCGAGTCCTCCGACCCGCGCGCCCGCGCCCCGCTCGCCGCCCAGGGCGTGCGCGACGGCGACGAACTGCTGGAGGTCGGCGGCCGCCCGGTCGACCCGCACCGCGGCCCGCTGCCGCTGCTGGCCGGCACCGGCGGCACCACCGTCGAACTCGCCCTGCGCACCGGCCCGGACGGCCCGGTGCGGCGGATCGCGGTCACCCCGCTGACCGACGAGCGGCCCATCCGCTACCAGGACTGGGTGACCCGGCGCCGCGCCCTGGTCCGGGAGTTCAGCGACGGCCGGTGCGGCTACCTGCACATCCCCGACCTCGGCGGCTCCGGCTGGGCGCAGTTCAACCGCGACCTGCGGCGCGAACTCGACAAGCCCGCCCTGGTGCTGGACGTGCGCGGCAACGCCGGCGGCAACGTCTCCGAACTCGTCCTGGAGAAGCTCACCCGGCAGGTCCTCGCCTGGGACTTCAGCCGCGACCGCCGGCCCGTCCGCTGGCCCCGCCACGCGCTGCGCGGCCCGCTGGTCGCGCTCGCCGACGAGGCCACCAGCTCGGACGGCGACGTCGTCATCGCGGCGATCAAACTGCTCGGCCTCGGCCCGGTCATCGGCACCCGCACCTGGGGCGGGGTGGTCGGGATGACCGGGCGGCACACCCTCGGCGACGGCACCCAGATCTCGGTGCCGAAGAACGCGTCCTGGTTCGGCGGCGGGCTCGGCTGGTCGGTGGAGAACCGCGGCGTCGAACCGGACGTGCACGTGCTGCGCGCCCCCCGGGACTGGGCGCGCGGCCACCACCCCGAACTGGTCGCGGCCGTCCAGCTGGCCCTGGAGCTGCTGGAGGACGCGCCCGCGGCGACGCCCCCGCCCGAGGACACGCCCCGGCCGGACCTGCGGCGCCCGCCGCTGCCGCCGCGGGGCCGGTAGGACTCGCGTGGGACTCGCCGGTAGGACTCGCCGGTGGGACTCGCCGGTAGGACTCGAAGGGGCTCAGCCCCAGGGGTCGCCCTCGGCCGTCATGTTCTCGGCGGCACGCCGGTCGGCCTCGTCCTGCGCCGTCCGCTCCTGCGACTCCCGGCTGCGCTCGACGTCGTCGGTGTACGCGTCGGCGGCCTCGTCGTGGGCGAGGGCGGCCCGCTGGGCGGCGTCCGCGCCGGTCTCCTCGTGGTGCGGGGCGCGGTGGAACAACCTGTCGAAGATGCCCATGACTCCTCCTCCGGAACGACGGAATGCGGAACGACGGAATGCCGGGCTGCCCCCACTCTCACACCGGGGCCGTACGGATGCACCTCGAACCATCGGCCCCGTTGGGTCCTTGGTCCCGGTCGGTCGCGCCCAACGGCCGTGGCCCGGCGGCCCGCGCCGGGCGCAGGGTGGCGGTGTGAGGAACGCGATCGACGACCCGCACGACGGGCCGCGCCGGCAGGTCGGCCCGCTGGCCGCGCTGGACGGGCGGCTGCCCGGCCCGCACGACCTGCTGCTGATGCAGTGCCCCAGCTCGCTGCGCCCGGTGGCCGGCGGCGAACTGCCCGACTGGGCGCGGACGGTGCTGCGCGCCCACCCGTGGGTGACGGTCGGCCGGGCACCCGCCGTGACCGGCGCCCCGGCCGACCTGCCGCACCCGCGGCGCTGCACCCGCGACCCGGAGGCGGCGCCCGAGCACTGGATCCCGGTGACCGTGCGCGGCCCCCGCCCCGGGCAGCGGCTGGAGGCGCTGGCCCCCTGGGCGGCCGTGGCCCGGACCCTGCGGCCGGAGCGGCTCGCCGAGCGGCACGGCCGGCCGGCCCCCGAGCGGATCGCCGCCGTCCCCGCCCTGGCCCTGCTGCCGGAGGCCGGACGGCTGGTCGCGGACCACCGGCTGCCCTGGGGCCCGATCGGCGCGGTCGGCTACGAGCTCGCCTCCGGCGTACCGGTCACCGGTCCGCTGAGCCCGCTGCGGCTGGTGCTGCGCGCCCCGCAGCCGGTCAGCCGGCGGGACGCGCTGCAGCTGCGCCGGGCGCTGAGCAAGCTGCCGGTGCCGGTGCAGGCCGAGCTGGTGACCCGGCACGGCGCGGTGCTGCTCGCCGAGTACGCGGCGGCGCCGCTGACCGTCACCCTGCTGACGCCGTACGGGCCCCGGGAGGTCCACGATCCGTGGTTCCCCCGGGGCCCGTACGCGTAAGCGGTGCGGATCAGCCGCTGACGCTGGCCGCGCCCGTCTCCAGGTGGCCGGTGAAGCGCTGCGACCAGCTGCCGTCGACGTCCACGGTGACGGTGAAGTCGTACCAGCCGTTGTTGTAGGCGACGGCGTTGAAGAAGTCGCTGACGCTGCCGCCGGCCGGGACCTGGTACGTCCAGGGGCCGTCCGTGCGGTAGTTGTTGGACGTGATGGTGAAGGTGATCGGCGTGCTGCCCGCGTTGGCCATCCTGAAGTAGACCGCGAGCTTGCCGGTGCCCGGCTCGACCGCGTACGAGGCGGTGACGGCGGCGTTCTTGCCCGGCTGGGTGAGGTCGCCGGTGAAGCGGCGCAGGAAGCGGTTCGGGCCGACCACGGACAGGTCGTACTTGCCGTTGCCGAAGCCGTTGGTGCCGCAGTTGAAGAAGTCGGTGACCTGGCCGCCCGGGTCCACCGTGTACTGCCAGGGGCCGCCGCCGCGGTAGGCGTTGGCGTAGGCGGAGAAGTGCGCGGCGCGGGCGGCGCCGTCGTCGGTCATCTTCAGCCAGACGTGCATGACGCCGCCGGCGTTGGTGTCCCAGTGGTCCAGGTTGGCGTTCGGCTGGTACGGCAGGGCGCGGGCCGGGCGGGTGCCGGGCTCCTGGGCGGGCAGCGCGTTGTTGGTCGGCGAAGGGTTGGGCAGCGGGCCGCAGGTGGACAGCCCGATGGTCTGCGAGGTGTCGGGCAGCGCGGGCATGCCGTAGACCGGGTTGGCGAAGTCGAAGACCGAGGTGAGGTCGCCGCAGACCTTCCGGCGCCAGGCGCTGATGTTGGCGCACCGGGCGGGCCGGCCGAGCGCGGCGGTCCACACCTCCAGGAAGCGCAGCACCGAGGTGTGGTCGAAGGTCTCGGAGTTGACCCAACCGCCGCGGCTCCACGGGGAGATGGCGATCAGCGGGACGCGGAATCCGAGGCCGATGTTGGTGGAGTTGTAGAACTCGTCCGCGGTGCCGGCGGGCGCGGCGGGCGGCGGGACGTGGTCGAAGAAGCCGTCGTTCTCGTCGTAGTTGAGCAGCAGGACGGTCGAGTTGAACACGGTGGGGTCCGCGTTCAGGGCGTCCATCACCAGGTGGACGAAGTGCGCGCCGTCCTCGGGGGTGGCGTACGGGTGCTCGGAGGACTGCTGGTCGGCGACGATCCAGGAGACCTGCGGCAGGGTGCCGGCCAGTACGTCGGCCTTGATCGCGGCGGCGATGTCGTCCGGGGTCCGGCCGGTGACCTTGGGGACGGAGCCCATGCCCTTGACGGCCAGCGGGCTGCCGGCCGGGGCGCCGGAGAACTGGTTGAAGTAGGCGAGGGCGTTGTCGCCGAAGTTGTCGGCGGCGTTCTGGTAGACCTTCCAGCTGACGCCGGCGTTCTCCAGCGCCTCGGCGTAGGTCTGCCAGTGCAGGCCCTTCTCGTCGCCGCCGTCGTAGGCCGGGCCGCCCGCGGTGCCGGCCGGGTCGATCCAGCCCGACCAGTGGTAGGTGCGGTTGGGGCCGGTCGCGCTGAGCACCGAGCAGTGGTAGGCGTCGCAGATGGTCCAGTTGTCGGCGAGCGCGTAGTGGAACGGGATGTCGGCGCGCTGCAGGTAGCCGAGGGTGCGGACGGTGCCCTTGGCGGACACCCAGGAGTCCATCTTGCCGCCGTTCCAGGCCTTGTGCTGGTCGGACCAGGCGTGCGAGAGGTCGCCGTTGCACTGCGCGATCTGCTCGCCGCTGCTCGCGCTGAGCGCCCACGGGTACTGGCGGGCGAACAGGCCGTTCGGCTGGTTGAAGACGCTGTAGCCGCCGGGGATCTGGATGGCGGCCCGGTCGGCGAAGCCGCGGACGCCCTTGAGCGTGCCGAAGTAGTGGTCGAAGCTCCGGTTCTCCTGCATGAGGATCACGACGTGCTGGACGTCGGTGATGGTCCCGGTGGTGCTCGTCGTCGCGGCCGCCGCCGGGCTGCCGCCGGCGGCGACGGACCCGCCGGTCACCGCCGCTCCCGCCGCGGCGCTCGCGGAGAGCGCCATGAACTTCCTGCGATTCAGCTCTGCCATCTGACCGGCCCGTCCAATCCCGAGGTGTGTATACAGGTCGTGTCCCAGCACCCGAACGGCGAGCATCGTTGCGCAGGTGGGAGCGGCGGGACAGACCCCTCGCTCAAGCTTTGGCGGACTGTTCACCGGCCCATCGCCGAACGACCGACCGGTGAACGAGTTGTTCAGACATCCTTCACCTGGATCCCCAGCGCATGGGCGAACTGCGGCGCCAGGTCCAGCAGTTGGCTGGAACTGATGAGGGCGCCGCGCAGCCCCTGGTGGCCGTCCGGCAGGTCGAGCCGGGCGGCGCCGCGCAGGTCGACCTTGCTCAGGGTGGCCCCGCGCAGCCGGACCTCCTCCAGCGTCGAGCCGGGGAAGGACACCCCGGTCAGCTTCGCCTCGCCGAAGTCCACGTCGCGCAGCAGGCAGTCCTCGAAGACCACGTCGCGCAGCACCGCCGCGCGCAGGTTGACCGCCTCCAGCTTGCAGCCGCGGAACACCACCCGGCGCAGCGCCGAGCCGTACCCGGCAATACCGGCCAGCACGCCGCCGGTGACGGCGCTGTCCTGCCAGTCGCTGTCGCTCAGGTCGCAGGCGACCCAGCGGCCGGCCTGCACCCAGACCTCGTTGAACCGGGCCTGGCGCAGCTTGACGCCGCTGAGTGCGACCCCGGTGAAGGCGCACTCCAGGAAGGCCGCGCCGGCGCCCGACTCGTCGGTGTGCTCGCCGCCGTCGAAGTGCGCGGTGTCGTAGCGCGCGTCGGCGCGCAGCGGCCCGGTGTGCGGGCGCAGCAGGTCGGCGTACGGCAGGTCGGCGAGCTGGTCGGGGACGGCACGGGGCATGGCGGAACCTTTCGGGACGGGTCTCGCCCGCATGCTCGCACGCCCCACCGACACCGCCCCGGAGGGCAGCGTCCCGGAGGGCAGCGCCCCGGGCCGGCCGCGGGGGTCGGCCGGCCCGGGGTCACTCACGGGTGCCGGGTCAGCCGCGGGCCCAGAGGGAGTTCACCCGGCTGCGCTCGGTGCCGTTCGGGTACGGGTTGGTGCAGGAGGTGCCGGGGCCGCCGCCGGACATCAGCTCGCTGCACGGCCCGGAGTAGTGGTCCGGCAGGCCGAGCACGTGGCCGGTCTCGTGCGCGGTCACCCGGACGGAGTTGTACTGCCGGTTCTGCTGGTAGTCGAGGAAGATGTAGCCGCGCCCGTGGCCGTCGGTGCTGGCGTAGGAGCCGCGGCTGTCGTTGCCCTCGTAGTAGCGGAAGTCGGCGGCCGAGCCGGAGCGCAGCTGGACGTTCTGCACCGAGCTGTTCCAGATCTGCGCGGCCTGGGCTATCTGGTTGCGGAAGCTGGGCGCCGAGCTGGCGTCGTAGGTGACGGTGACGGTCGCCAGGCCCGGGTTGGCGGCCTGCTTGGCCTTCGCGGAGGCCATCACGGCCTGGAAGAAGGCCTGGTTGTCCGCGGCCTCGGCGGACGAACCGGCGTACGTCGAGCCGGAGTTCGCCGAGGCGGTGTAGCCCTGCACGGCGGCGGGGGCGGCCGGGGCGGCGGACGCGGCGGTGGCGGGCAGGACGGCGAGGCCGGCCGCGAGGGCCAGGCCGAGGGTCGCGGACAGGACGGATCGCTTCATGTGGGGGCTCCGAATCCCTGGAGTGCCGCGCCGGGTTGGGGGCCGGCGCGGGGGGCACCCGGTGAACGGGTGGTGTTCCCAGAGCTTCGGGCAGCCCCCGGGGCGAGCGGATGATGCCAGTCGGCGATAGCCCGATCCAATAGCCCGTGATTCCCCGGGATTTGAGGCGGCTTTAAGCGGCCTTGACCCGCCCATGCCCCTGGCATTCCGTTCGGCCGGCGGCTAGGCTCCCCGGCGGGGAAGTTACGAGCGGCGGGCCGACCGTTTCCGGCCGGTCGGCCCGCCGTGCCCGAACTCCCTGGTGGCCGGCCCTACTTGGCCGTGGCCACGCCGTTCGCCCAGAGGTCGTCGACCTGGCTGCGCTCGTTGCTGTCGGGGTACGGGTTGGTGCAGGACGGGCCGGGGCCACCGCCGGACATCAGCTCGCTGCACGGACCGGAGTAGTGGTCCGGCAGGCCGAGCACGTGGCCGGTCTCGTGCGCGGTGACGCGCAGCGAGTCGTACTGCTGGTTCTGCGAGTAGTCGAGGAAGACGTAGCCGTGGCCGTGGCCGTCGGTGCTGGCGTAGGAGCCGCGGCTGTCGTCGCCCTCGTAGTACGAGAAGTCGCCGGTGCCGCTGGACTGCTGGAGCTGGACGTTGCGCACCGAGCCGTTCCAGATCTGCGCGGCGTTGGCGATCTGGTCGGTGAAGGAGGGGGCGCCCGAGGTGTCGTAGGTGACGGTGATGGTCTGCAGCCAGGGGTTGGCGGCCTGCTTGGCCTTCGCGGAGGCCATCACGGCCCGGAAGAAGGCCTGGTTGTCGGCCGCCTCCTGGGCCGAACCGGCGTAGGTCGAACCGGCATGCGCCGAACCGGAGTTCGCCGAGGCGGTGTAGCCCTGCACGGCGGCGGGCACGGCCGGGGCGGCGGACGCCGCGGTGGCGGGCAGGACGGCGAGGCCGGCCGCGAGGGCCAGGCCGAGGGTCGCGGACAGCACTGATCGCTTCATGTGGGGGCTCCGTGGCTCGCGACGCGCCGGCCCGCCGGGGCCGGTGGGGGCCGGCGGACGGCGGTGGCGCGCGGTGGGGGCCGCCCCGGCCGGGCCGGGGCGGTGTGCTGCCCCGAGCTTCGACCCGCCGGGGGCCGTCGCGGATGATGCCAACCGGCGATAGCCCGGCCTTATGGCGGAGGAGGCGCGGGACTCGGCGGAGTTGAGTGTCTGTCATGTCCTTGGCGAGGCCGGTCGACGGCGTCTATGCTCCGGACGTGGAGCTCGACGTGAGACACCTGCGGGTGCTGTGCGCGATCGCCGACACCGGCAGCCTCCGCAAGGCCGCGCTCCAGCTCGGCATGACCCAGCCCTCCCTCACCACCCAACTGCACCGGATCGAACGGGCCATCGGCGGAAGCCTGTTCACCCGCGAGCAGACCGGCAGCCGGCCCACCGCGCTCGGCCACTCGGTGCTGTCCCGGGCCCGCCCGGTGATCGCCGAGATGGCGGCCCTCGTCTCCGCCGCCCGCCAGGAGGCCCGCGAGACCGCCGGCTCGGGGCGGCACCGGCGGCTGCGCATCGGCAGCGTCGGCAGCCGGGCGGTCGCGGCCTGGCTGCGCCGGGTGCACGAGCGGCTGCCGGACACCGACACCACCATCCACGTCGACATCTCGGCCAGCGCGCTGCTGCGGATGGTCGCCGCCGACCAGCTGGACGTGGCCTTCGTGTACGAGAGCGAGGGCTTCCCGCTGCGGGTGCCGCCGGACGCCGAGCACCGCGTCCTGATGGCCCGCGAGCCGCAGTTCGTCGCGCTCTCCGCCGGGCACCCGGCCGCCGCCCGGCCGGTCGTCCACCTGGCCGACCTCGCCGGGGACACCTGGATGGTGGACCCGACCGCCGACCACGAGTACGCGGCGATGCGCCGGGTGTTCAGCGAGGCCGGCCTCAACCCCCGGGTGGTGCAGGTGCGGGACAACGCCACCGCCGCCGAGCTGGTCGCCTCCGGCGAGGCCGTCCGGCACTGCCAGCCGACCTCCCTGCCCGGGCCGGGCACCGTCGTCCGCCCGGTGCACGGGGATCCGCTGGCCGTCCGGCTGCTGTTCACCTGGCGGCCGCGGGTGCTCAGCCCGCCCGCCCTGGACGCGCTGTACGCCGACCTGCGAGCCGCCTACCTGGATCTGGCCAAGGTCAACCCGGCGTACCTGGCCTGGCTGGCCCGGCACGAACCGGTGCTGCTGGACAGGGACCAGGACCGGGCCCAGGACCGGGTTCAGGACCGGGTCTAGGCCCGGGAGCGGTTTCCGGTCAGGCCGCCGCGGTCTCCCGGCTGTGCAGCACCACCCCCACCACGACCATCAGCGCGCAGACCAGGCCCGCCGCCAGCACCCCCGAGCCGCCGAACGCCGTGCAGGCCAGCACCAGGACGGCCGTGGTCGGCGCCACCGCCTGCGCGAGCAGGCCGCGCTTGGTGTGCCGGGAGTGCAGGTACCAGACGGTCAGCAGGTAGACGGCGGTCGGCACGGTGACGGTCGCGGTGGCGGCCGTCTCGGAGATCTCCGTCTTGTGCACGGCCGACTCGACCGCCACCTCCAGCCCGGTGCCGATCGCCGCCGCCGAGGCGAACACCACGTAGTGGCCGTAGCCCCAGGCGAAGGCCTGCCGGTTGGAGCGCAGGTGGCCGTGGACGGGCCGGGCGAAGTAGATCCACCAGGCGGCGAAGCAGATCAGCAGGCCGCCGACCGCCACCAGCAGCAGCCGGCCCAGCCCCTCGTGCTCGTCCACCGCCGACTGCACCGCCACCGTCGCCGCGGACACCGTCTCGCCGAGCACGATCAGGGTGAACAGCCCGTACCGCTCCGCGATGTGGTGCGGGTGCCAGGCGGTCTGCGTCCGCAGCTCGGCGACCACCGGCACGGCCAGCTCGCACAGCGCGCCGACCGGAATGATCACCGGCCGGGCGGCGTCGGGCAGGAGCAGCATCACCACCCAGCCGACCTGGCAGAGCGTGATCCCGACCGCGTAGCGCAGCGCGACCCGACGCGCCTCGCCCTGCTCGCTCGCCGCCGCGCGCAGCCACTGGGTGACCATCGCGAGGCGCATCACCACGTACCCGGTGATCGGCAGCGCCAGGTCGTGGGTGGCGAACAGCCGCGGCACCCCGGCCGCGAGGATCAGCACCCCGGCGATCTGCACCAGCGTGGTGACCCGGTACGGCACGTCGTCGCAGTCGTAGGCGGAGGCGAACCAGGTGAAGTTCATCCAGGCCCACCAGATCGCGAAGAAGGACAGCACGAAGCCGCGCAGGCCGTCCCCGTAGTGCCCGGCCGCCAGCGCGTGGGCGAGCTCGCGCCCGGCCTGGCCGACCGCGACCACGAAGCAGAGGTCGAAGAAGAGTTCCAGGGGGGTCGCCACCCGGTGCGGCTCGTCGCGGTCGCGCGGGACCATCCGGCGCACCGGGCGCGGATCGACGTAGTGCGGTCGCGGTGCTGCGGCGGCGGAATCGCTGGCCATCGGTGCTGCTCCACAGGGTGCCGGGGTGGGCTGTCCCGCGCATCCTGGCAGCGGCGGGGGCCGGACGCACGCACCGGCGCGACGCGCCGCAGCGACCCGAACACCCGCGTCAACCCGGCCCGAACACGGTCGAGATGATGGAGAATGTCCCTTTTTTCCTTACCGTCAGCCGTAGTTGACGGCGCGGTGCGCGAAGTGGGTGACAGCCCGGCGGGTTTCCGGGCGCGCCCGGCGCGCGCTGCGGCGACCGGCCGGAGCACCCCGCTACATTCGTGCCCGGTTGGAAGCGAGCGCGGGCCCCGCGGGGCCCCACGACACGGGCGGCCTGCGGGCAACGCGGAAGGTCAAGGCTGGTGGCGGAACGGCGGGGGCGGCGCGACCGACCCTCCGCTGCCCGCGCCACCCGCCTCGTGATCACCGCGCTGCTCGCCAGCGCCCGCCGTGCCGTCCACCACCACCGCTTCCACCAGCACTTCGACCGCCACCCCGGCGTCCGTCGATCACTCGCGGTCACCATCCGGATACGATTCGGCGGATCGGCCGGGCGGCATGTAAGGTCTTCCACGTCAGCAAGCGCCGCTAGCTCAGTTGGTTAGAGCAGCTGACTCTTAATCAGCGGGTCCGGGGTTCGAGTCCCTGGCGGCGCACCCGACAACCTCAGACCGTCCACTCCGGTGGGCGGCCTGAGGCGTTTCCGGGGCGGGTAGTGCTAGTCCCCATGACCTCCTTCGACACGCGCCCCCTGGCCGAGGACCTGCTGCTGCTCTGCGCCGAACCGACGACCGGACGGCTTCGGCTCCCCACCACCTTCCCGACCGTGATCGCCGGCGCCGCCCTCGCCGAGCTGCACCTGGGCGGCGCGATCACCCTCGACGGCCGCCGGATCACCGGCTTCCGGGCGCCGGGCGACCGCGACGAGTTCGCCCCCGGGGTGCTGGCCGAGCTGGAACGGGCGGGCGAGGCCCGGCGGCCGACCACCCTCGACCACGCGCTCCGCAAGCTGCCCCGACGCGCCGGCCCCCGGTACCACCTGGACCGGCTGACCGGGCAGGGCGCGCTCACCGTCACCACCCACCGATTCCTCGGACTGCCCCACCGCCGCTGGACCGCCGTACGGCCGGACACCGCGGCGCTGATCGCCGGGCGGGTGGCGGCGACCCTGGCCCGCACCGCCGACTCCGGCCCCGCCACCCCGGCCGAGGAGCGGGACCACCAGCTGGCCGGGCTGATCGGCGCGGCCCGGCTGGACCGCCGGCTCTACCCGGGAGCGGCGGGCGCCCCGACCCGCCGGGCGGTGCGACAGCTGGCCCGGAGCCTGCCGGTCGCCGGCGCGGTGAAGCGGGCCCTGGACCGGCGCCGGTCCGCGGCGAGCGCCTGAGGCCGGCGTCCGCGTCGCCCCGGGGGCTCAGCCCGTTTCGAGGACGGCGGAGGCCACCGCGTCCGGGCGGTCGAACATCACCAGGTGCCCGGCCGGGGCGGTGCTGCGGTACTCGGCGCCGAGCAGCGCCGCCAGCTCCCGCTGCTCGGCCAGCCGGGCCTCGGTGCGGCGGTTGCGGCAGCCGTCGTCGGCCGCCAGGACGGTGACCGGCAGCCCCGGGGGCAGCGGCCGGGTGCGGCGCAGCCCGTCCAGCTCGGCGGCGACGTCGAGGTAGCGGGCGTTCTCCCGCAGCAGCGCGCGCAGCGCCCGTCCGGTGCGGTAGCAGTGCCGGGCCAGCGGCGCCGGGGCGAGGTCCTCGTGGCGGACGGTGGAGAGCCGGGCCGCCGCCCGGCGGGCGGCCGGGCCGAACAGGTAGGGCACCGCGACGGCGGTGGCGGCCCCGGCGAGCGCGCGGACCGCGAGGTCGCGGGCCCCGGGCGCGGGGTACGGGCGGGCCGCCGGCTCGACGCTGCCGTCGACCAGCACCAGGGCGGCGGTCCGCTCGGGGTGCAGCCGGGCGAAGGCCTCGACGTGGAAGCCGGCCAGCGAGTGGCCGACCAGGGTGCAGGGCCCGGGCAGCCCGAGGCCGTCCAGCACGGCCCGGATCCGCTCGGCCTCGCCGGCCGCCGTGGGCGCGGGCCCTCCCGCGGCGGGCTCGGGGGCGCTCAGCCCGTAGCCGGGCCGGTCGAAGCGGACGACGGTGCGGTAGGGCGTGAGGAACGGGACGACCAGGTCCCAGTCGAACCAGCTGCTGCCGAGGCCGCCGGTGAGCAGGCACACCGGGCCGCTGCCCTCGGTGCGCACGTGCAGCGGCACCCCGCCGATCCGCAGGAAGCGGGCCCTTTCGTCGTGCAGGTCCGGGGAGGGGAGCGACGGCTCGCGGTGTGCTGGCCGGGGGCTGGGCACCGTTCCACCCTAGCCCCGGGCCGACTCCACCCCAATCGGCAGGAAAGGGATGATTCGGACGGCCGTGGCCCCGGATGGTCCGGAGCACCCCTCGGAACCGTGTATTGTTTTCCAGGTCAGCAGGCGCCGCTAGCTCAGTTGGTTAGAGCAGCTGACTCTTAATCAGCGGGTCCGGGGTTCGAGTCCCTGGCGGCGCACAGACATCGGGGAGCCTCTCGCAGCAGCGAGGGGCTCCTCGAATTTTTTTGGCCCTCGACGTCCGTTTTGCGTGTGATGTCGGTCTCGATCGCCGCTCGGGCGGAGCCATTCGGCCCGCCGGGTCGTCCTGGGCAGTACACCGGAATCGGGACGAAGGTCCCCGTACCGTCGCCCCCAGTCTGTGCAGGCCGGCGAGTCCGCCCGCAGGAAAGGCCGCGCTTTGTCCCGAAACGCCCAGGGCGGCCGGATGCCGTCGATCAGTCTCCGGCCGGTCAAGCGGCTCAAGCGGTCCACCGGCCCGGCCGTCGGCGGCAAGAAGCCGCGCCGCCCCAAGCGCACCGGCTGGCGCCGGCTGATACCCACCTGGCGGATGACGCTGCTCGGCTTCGTCTGCGCGCTGCTGCTCGGCGTCGGCCTGTTCGCGCTGGGCATCGCCCTGGTGAAGGTGCCGGACGCGAACGCCACCGCCGTCGCGCAGAGCAACACCTGGCTGTACTCGGACGGTTCGGTGATCACCCGCACCGGCCAGACCAACCGGCAGAACGTGACGCTGGACAAGGTCTCCCCCGCCGCGCAGCACGCCGCGCTGGCCGCCGAGGACCGCAACTTCTACAACGAGGGCGCCGTCAACGTGCAGGGCCTGGTGCGGGCCGCCTTCAACACCGCCAAGGGCGAGGGCACCCAGGGCGGCTCCACCATCACGCAGCAGTACGTGAAGAACACCTACCTGAACCAGAAGCAGTCGATCAGCCGCAAGGTGCAGGAGCTGTTCATCGCCGTCAAGGTGGACGCCACCGAGAGCAAGGACGACATCCTCGCCGGCTACCTGAACACCTCCTACTACGGCCGCGGCGCCTACGGCATCCAGGCCGCCGCCCAGGCCTACTTCGGCCTCGACGCGTCCGCGCTCAACCCGGCCCAGGGCGCCTACCTGGCGACCCTGCTGAACGCGCCGAGCGCCTACGACGTGGCCACCGCGACCCCGGCCGGCAAGCAGAACGCCGTCAACCGGTGGAACTACGTGATGGACGGCATGGTCAAGGAGAACTGGCTGTCCGCCGACGAGCGGGCCAAGGCCGCGTTCCCGGACGTCAAGGACCCGCAGCCCAACCCGGGCCTGTCCGGCCAGGCCGGCTACCTGGTGGACGCGGCCACCCAGTACCTCACCTCGAACGGGATCATCAACGAGACCGAGCTCGCCAAGGGCGGCTACACGATCAAGCTGAGCATCGACCCGGCCCGCCAGCAGGCGCTGCAGGACTCCGTCCAGGCGCAGCTGCACGACACCCTGAACCCGGACAAGCGGAAGAAGGACGCGGCCGCGCAGGCCGGCGCCGCCTCCGTCGACCCGAAGACCGGCGCGGTCGTCGCCCTGTACGGCGGCGTCGACTACGTGAAGCACTACGTCGACAACGCGACCCGGCGCGACTACCAGGCCGGCTCGACCTTCAAGGCGATCGCCCTGGCGGCCGCGTTCGAGAACAACGCCAAGACCCAGGACGGCCGCACCGTCACCCCGCGCACGGTCTACGACGGCACCAGCGGCCGCAAGGTCCGCGGCGGCAAGGGCACCCCGTACGCGCCGCCGAACGAGGGCGACAAGAGCTACGGCCAGATCAGCCTGCAGCAGGCCACCGACTGGTCGGTCAACTCGGCCTTCGCCCAGCTCGCCCAGGACACCGGGCTGCAGAAGGTGAAGGACACCGGCATCGCGCTGGGCCTGCCCGCCAACACCCCGGGGCTCGACCCGGTGCCGTCCATCCCGCTGGGCGCGGCCACCCCGAGCGTGCTGGACATGGCCGGCGTGTACGCCGCGCTGGACAACGGCGGCAAGCAGATCACCCCGTGGATGGTGCAGTCGGTGGACCGCGAGGGCGAGGCCGTCCAGCTGCCCGCGCACAAGACCACCCAGGCGATCAGCACGGACACCGCGAACCAGGTCACCTCGATGCTGCAGGGCGTCGTGAGCGACCCGGGCGGCACCGGCTGGCGGGCGAAGGCACTGGGCCGTCCGGTGGCGGGCAAGACCGGCACCACGGACGACCAGAAGTCCGTCTGGTTCGTCGGCTACACCCCCGAGCTGGTCACCTCGGTCGCGCTGTTCGGCCAGGACCCGGGCACCGGCGCCCAGGTCTCGCTCAGCGGCGTCGGCGGGATCGACGGCGCGGCGGGCGGCCAGTACCCGGCGCAGATCTGGACCAGCTACATGAAGGCCGCGCTCAAGGGCCAGCCGGTGAGCGACTTCGCGACCCCGGCCGACGACGCCGGCGACGCGGGCGCCACCGACCTGCCGACCGCGCCGAGCACGCCGACCGGCACCCCGTCCACCGGCCCGACCGGCGGCGCCAGCACGCCGCCGAACGACGGCACCGGCTGGAGCGGCAACAACGGCACCGGCGGCGGGGCGACCACGGCCCCGACCACGCAGCCGACCACCCGGCCCACCACCCGGCCCACCACCCGGCCGACCCCGACCGGCCAGCCGACCACCCCGCCCACCACCCAGCCGACGACGCAGCCGACCACCCAGCCCACGGGCGGCACGGACACGGGCACCGGCACGAACACGGGTGCCGCGGCGGGCAACTAGGTCCCCCGTAGTGGCGTGGTCGCCGGCCGCCGGCGACCACGCCACTACGGACAGTTCAGAGCAGGACCGAATGACGGAATGGCACCTTACCGAGGTGCCGGTACGACTGTCAGAATGCGTCGGTGCTCAGCTCAACCGCCTCGTCGGCCCGGCCCTCGGGCCGCACCCTCGGCCTCACCCTCGCCCTGGTCTCCGCCGTCGCCTTCGGCGGCTCCGGCACCGCCGCCAAGCCGCTGATCGAGGCCGGCCTGTCCCCGCTGCACGTGGTGTGGCTGCGGGTCACCGGCGCCGCCGTCGCCCTGCTCCCGATCGCCTACCGGCACCGGGACGCCGTCCTGCGCCGCCCCGGCCTGCTGCTCGGCTTCGGCCTGCTCGCGGTGGCCGGCGTCCAGGCCTGCTACTTCGCCGCGATCTCCCGCATCCCGGTCGGCGTCGCGCTGCTCATCGAGTACCTCGGGCCGCCGCTGCTCATCGGCTACGTCAAGTTCGTCCAGCGCAGGCCGATCGGCCGCGGCGCGGCCATCGGCGCCGGCGTCGCGGTGACCGGGCTGGCCTGCGTGGTGGAGGTGTGGAACGGCCTGAGCTTCGACGCGCTGGGCGTGCTCTTCGCCCTCGGCGCGGCCTGCTGCCAGGTCGGCTACTTCGTGCTCGCCGACGCCGGGCGGCGCGGCGAACGCCCCGTCGACCCGCTGGCCGTCAGCGCGTTCGGGCTGCTCATCGGCGCCGTGCTGCTCACCGCCTTCACCCGGCCCTGGCAGGCCGACTGGAGCCCGCTCGGCGGGTCCGTGGTGATGAACGGGCACACCCTGCCCGCGCTGCTCCCGGCCGCCTGGATGGTGCTGGTCGCGACCGTGCTCGCCTACCTGACCGGCGTGGTCTCGGTCGGCTACCTCTCGCCGCCGGTCGCCGGGGTGGTGGCCAACCTGGAGGCGGTGGTCGCCACCGTGCTGGCCTGGGTCCTGCTCGGCGAGCACCTGGGCCTGCCGCAGATCGCGGGCGGCCTGCTCGTCCTGGCCGGCGCCTTCGCCGCCCAGACCGGCAAGGCGCCGGAAACGACGGACGTCCCGGCGCCGGAGCGGGCTTCGGTCTAGGCGATCAGCCAGGCGATCAGCCAGACGATCAGCCAGGCGGTCAGCGACCGACCCAGCCGAACCAGTCGAAGTGGCCGACCGGCCACACCACGGCCGCGACCGGACCGACCACGTTGTCCACCGGCACGGCGCCGCCGCCCGGGCCGCGCTGGTGGTAGCGGGAGTCCGCCGAGTCGCTGCGGTGGTCGCCCTCGACCCAGATGTGGTCCGCCGGCACCGTCACCGGGCCGAAGTCCAGGCCCGCGCAGGAGTCGTCGCCGGGGTGCAGGTACGGCTCGTCGACCTTCTTCCCGTCCACGGTCAGCGTGGTGCCCGAGCACTGCACGGTCTGGCCGCCGGTCGCGATCACCCGCTTGACCAGGTAGTTGTCGTCCTTCGGCGGGACCAGCCCGACGAAGGAGAGCACCGAACTCGCCGCGCCGGTCAGCGGGTTCGAGTCGGCGGGCTGCGGCGGCAGCCAGCCGCCCGGGTCCTTGAACACCACCGGCTGCCCCGGCTCCGGCTTCCAACCGGTCAGCGGCGCCAGCTTGTTCACCCCGACCCGGTCGCCGACCCGCAGCGTGTTCTCCATCGAGCCGGACGGGATGGTGAACACCTGGAACAGGCAGGTCTTGATCAGCAGCGCGACCGCCAGGCCCACCACCACCATCACCGGCAGCTCGATCCACCACGGCCGGGGCCTGCGCCCCGGCCGCCCGGCCTTCCGGCCGCGGATGCCGCGGGCACGGCGCCGGGCCTCGGCCCGGCCACCGGGAGCGGGACGCCCGGCGGCCTCGGCGGCGACGTCCGGGGCCGGACCGGGGTCGGACCCGCTGGGCGTTTCGGGCAGGTTCACCGCCATCGTCGCTGCTCCACCTCTCCGGCTGGGGAAACCTGCACGCTACGCCAACCCCGGAGCGTGGAGAAATCGGGCGTTTAGCCGCCCCCGACATCCCGGGGCGGGTCAGGCGCGGGCGATGGCCTCGTGGTGCCGGATCACCTCGGCGATGATGAAGTTGAGGAACTTCTCGGCGAAGACCGGGTCCAGCTTCGCCCCGGCGGCGAGCTCGCGCAGGCGCTTGATCTGGTCCCGCTCGCGCACCGGGTCGGCCGGCGGCAGCTTGTGCTCGGCCTTCAGCCGGCCCACCCGCTGGGTCGCCTTGAACCGCTCGGCCAGCATGTGGACCACGGCCGCGTCGATGTTGTCGATGCTCTCGCGCAGGCTGGTCAGCTCCGCCCGCACGGCGTCGTCGATCCCCTCGGTCGGGCCGGCGGCGGGGGTCGTGGGGTGGTCCGTCATCGGGGCGGCTCCCGGTGTCTGGGTGGGGCGCCCGACCGTACGGCGGCCGGGCTCGGGCCCGGGCAAATCTAACAGGGCACCCGCTCCGGATCCCCATGCCGGACGGCCCGGTTCCAGCATCCGGACACGTCGCTGGACCGGTGGTGCGCGCACGGCCCGTAGGCTGTTGCGCGCATGACCGGATGCGACGACCCCGCAGTCCCCGTATCAGCAGTCCCCCCAGTGATGGAGGTACCGATCGTGGCAACCACCCGCACCGCGCACACCGAGTGGGAAGGCAACCTGCTCGACGGCAAGGGCCTGGTGACCTTCGACTCGTCCGGGATCGGCGAGTTCCCCGTCTCCTGGCCGGCCCGCGCCGAGCAGCCGAACGGGAAGACCAGCCCGGAGGAGCTGATCGCCGGCGCCCACTCGGCCTGCTTCTCGATGGCCCTCTCGAACGGCCTGACCGGCGCCGGCACCCCGCCGGCCAAGCTGCACACCAAGGCCGACGTCACCTTCCAGCCCGGCAAGGGCATCACCGGCATCCACCTGACCGTCGTCGGCGAGGTGCCCGGCCTGGACGAGGCCGGCTTCGTCAAGGCCGCCGAGGACGCCAAGGCCAACTGCCCGGTCAGCCAGGCCCTGACCGGCACGACCATCACCCTGACGGCCTCGCTGGGCTGACCCCTCCGGGGGGGGCGCGAGCCCCCGCCGGACGCGCCCGTCCGATCCGGCCCGTTCCGGCGCGCGACCGGCGCCCGGGGGCGCGGCTTCGGCGCGCACACTCCCGGCGCACGTCATGTGATGTGCACCGGGAGCGTGCGCGCATACCGCCACACATGATCACAAAGCGGTTGAATCACCCTGGCGGCGGTCACCGCGCGTTGCCGTCGCGGCCTATGATCGGCCGCAGCGCCCTGTTCTTCACGCGGGTCACCGCGCGACAGCGCCCCACGGCGGGCGCCCCGCCGGCGGACCGACTCCGAGGACCGCGACAGAGTGCGGAGCCGGCCGCCGGAGCCCCGTTCGGCCGGCCTGACCAGCATCGAGCGTCAGCAGCGGACGGGAGCATGCCGTGCCGGGCCAGAACGAGGGGGCCGACGCACACCACTCGGGCGTGCAGCACGAGGAGCCACCACACCACCGCCCCGGCACGGCCGGCGCGGGCGCGGCCTGCGGCACGCTGGAGGAGCCGGAGGTGCTGCTCTGCCCCACCTGCTCGGCCCCGCTCACCGGCGGCGCGCACCCCAGCCCGTCCGACCCGTCCGGCGAGGCGGCCCCGCTGGCCGCGCTGCGCGCCAGCGAGTCCCGGTTCCGCGCCGCCTTCTGCGACGCCGTCATCGGCATGGCGCTGATCGGGCCCGACGACCGGATCATCGAGGTCAACCCCGCCTTCGCCGCCCTGGTCGGGCGCAGCGTCGGCGAGCTGGTCCGCACCCACCTGCACGAGATCGTCGACCCGGAGGGCATGCCGAGCAGCCTGTTCCCGGAGCTCGTCGACGGCGGGCGGGAACGGTTCCGCGTGGAGAAGCAGCTCCGGCACCGGGCCGGCCACACGGTGTGGAGCAAGCTCACCGTCTCGCTGATCCGGGACGGCGCCGGCGAACCGCTCTACATCCTCGCCCTGGTGGAGGACCTGACCGAGCAGCGCCGGCTCGGCGACCGCCTGGAGTACCAGGCGCTGCACGACCCGCTGACCAGGCTGCCCAACCGGACGTCCTTCTTCGAACGGCTCGACGCCGCCTGCCTCACCGCCGCGGACGCGACGGCCGACGGCTCCGGAAGCGCGGACGGGCGCCGGGTGGGCGTCTGCTACCTGGACCTCGACGGCTTCGCGGCGATCAACGAGACCCTCGGCCACCACATCGGCGACCAGCTGCTGATCGCCGTCGCCGCCCGGCTGCGCAGCGGCTTCACCGGCCCCGGCGCCCCGCTGGTGGCCCGGATGGGCGGCGACGAGTTCGCCCTCCTGGTCACCGACAGCCTCGGCAACGAGCAGCTGACGGCGGTGGCCGCCCGGATCCTGGAGCTGCTGGAACGTCCCTTCGACATCGCCGGGCACCGGCTGGTGGTCACCGCCAGCGTCGGCGTGGTGGAGCGGTCCGTGCACGAGACCACCCCGACCGACCTGGTCAAGGACGCCGACGCCACGCTGTACTGGTCGAAGGCGGACGGCCGCGCCCGCTGGACGCTCTACGACCCGGACCGCGGCGCCCACCAGCTCACCCGCCAGCTGCTCGCCACCGCGCTGCGGCCGGCCCTGGAGCGGGGCGAGTTCACCATCGAGTACCAGCCGCTGGTCGGCCTGGCGGACGGCACCGTGCACGGCGCCGAGGCCCTGGTCCGCTGGCGGCACCCCCGCTACGGGACGCTCTCGCCGGACCGTTTCATCCCGCTCGCCGAGGAGTCCGGCGCGATCGTGCCGCTCGGGAAGTGGGTGCTGGAGGAGTCCTGCCGGCAGGCGCGGCGGTGGCTGACCGAGTTCCCCGAGACGGAGACCTTCGTCAGCGTCAACCTGGCCGCCCGGCAGATCTGGGACTCCGACGTGGTCGCCGACGTGGCCCGGGCGCTCGAGCGGACCGGGCTGCCGGCCCGGCTGCTCCAGCTGGAGATCACCGAGAGCGCCCTGCTCGGCCCGGGCGGCCGGCCCTCGCAGGCCCTCCAGGCGCTCGCCGACATGGGCGTGCGGATCGCGATCGACGACTTCGGCACCGGCTACTCCAACCTGGCCTACCTGTCCCGGCTCCCGGTGCACGTGCTGAAGCTCGACGGCACCTTCATCAAGAGCTTCCGGGACCCGGCCCCGGCCGCCCGGCCGAACCTCCCGGGGCCCGGGGCCCGGCGCAGCGACGCCGACGAGCAGATCGTCGGCGCCATGGTGCAGCTGGCCCACACGCTGGGCCTGACCGTCACCGCCGAGGGGATCGAGAGCGCCGCCCAGGCGGAGCGCCTGCGGCTCACCGGCTGCGACACCGCCCAGGGCTGGTACTTCGCCCGGCCGGGCGAGGCCGAGCTGGTCGCGGCCATACTGCGCGAGGGCCGGCCGGCGGCCGCCTCCTAAGCGGACGCCTCCGCAACGGACGCGGTCAGGCCGTACGCCTCGGCGATCAGGCCGTAGGAGCGGAGCCGGGCCTCGTGGCCGTGGACGTGCGAGGTGACCATCAGCTCGTCCGCGCCGGTGCGCTTGCGCAGCGCCTCCAGGCCGTCCGCGACCCGGCCGGGGGCGCCGAGCACCACGTTCTCGAACCAGGTGTCGACGAAGTCCGCCTCGGCCGGGCTGTACGGGTACTCCTCCGCCTCCTCCGGGGTGGGGATCGGGCCGGGGGTGCCGCGCCGCAGCCGGAGCATCGCGAGGGCGGCGGAGCGGGCCAGGCGGCGGGCCGCCGGTTCGTCGTCGGCGGCGACGGCCGTCACGCCGATCAGCGCGTACGGCTCGGAGAGCACCGCGGAGGGGCGGAAGGACGAGCGGTAGAGGTCCAGCGCGGGGATCGTGTTGGCGCCGCTGAAGTGGTGGGCGAAGGCGAACGGGAGGCCGAGGCGGCCGGCCAGCTGGGCGCTGAAGCCGGAGGAGCCGAGCAGCCAGACCGGCGGGCGGCCCTCGCCCTTGGGGACGGCGGTCAGCCCGCGGTACGGGTGGCCGGCGGGGAAGTCGCCGTCAAGGAAGTGGGTCAGCTCGGCGAGCTGCTGCGGGAACTCGTCCGGGCCGTCCGTGCGGCCGCGGCGCAGCGCCCGGGCGGTGGCCGGGTCGGTGCCGGGGGCACGGCCGAGGCCGAGGTCGATCCGGCCGGGGTGCAGGGCCTCCAGCAGGCCGAACTGCTCGGCGACGGTCAGCGGGGCGTGGTTGGGCAGCATGACGCCGCCGGAGCCGAGCCGCAGGGTGGTGGTGCGGGCGCCGAGGTGGGCGAGCAGGACGGGCGGGGAGGAGCTGGCCACGCCGGGCATGCCGTGGTGTTCGGCCACCCAGAAGCGGTGGTAGCCCCAGCGCTCGGCCTCCCGGGCCAGCGTCGTGGTGGCGGCCAGGGCCTCGGCGGGGGTGTAGCCGGAGCCGACCGTGGCGAGGTCGAGGATCGAGAGCGGGGCGGGGGCGGTGCCGCGCGCGGTGCCCCGGATCGCCGCCTCGGCTCCCGGCCCGGTTCCGTGCGTCTGCTGGTCCTCGCTGGTCATGCCGTCCGTCCTCCGGGCTGTCCTCGGGCCGGCCTGGCCGCCGGCTCCCGTCGTCGGCGACCGCACGGGCTCGGGTGGCCCCGCGGTCGCTGCTGCCGACCGGGGTCAACCACCGCCGCGGGCCCGCTGTTCCCGCCGTCCGGCGTCGGACCCGGCAAGGATCCGGAAGGGCGGGCGTTGCGTGCGGCACCTCGCCCCGGGGGGGGGCTCGTGCCGTGGTGGAGGGGACGTGTGGGAACACCGCGCAGGAACACCGCGCCGGGACCGTCCGTTCACGCATTGGCCGGGAACCGCGGCTTCCCCGGGGTGCTTCAGGGCATGAAAAGTCGAGACGCTAGCGTTGACCCAGCAGCCACCTGCTCCCCCGGGCGGCGGTGGAGGGAGTTAGGGCCTTGGACTTCGTGGCGGCGATCGGATCCTCGTGGATCTGCGCCCTGGCGCTGTGCGCCGTGCTCGGGGACGCCCTGCTGCCGTTCCTGCCCAGCGGGACGCTGGTGATCCTGGCCGTGCTCAAGACGGCGCGGATCGACGGCGCCCCGGTGCTGCTCGGCCTGGGCGTGGCGGTGGCCTCCTTCCTCGGCGACGTCCTGCTGCTGCACCTGGCCAGACGCGGCGCGCCGCTGCTGCAGCGCCGGCTCGCCCGCCGGCCGAAGCTGGCGGCGAGCGTGGCCCGGGTCCAGCAGGCGCTGGTCGAGCGCCCGCACGGCGGGGCCGCCGCGATGGTGGTGATCGCCCGGTTCGTCCCGGGCGGGCGGACGGTGCTGGACGTGGCCATCGGGCACTCCCCCGCGCATCCGCACCGCTTCCTGCGCTGGTCGGCCGTGGCGGCGCTGGTCTGGGCCGCGTACATCGTGACGCTGGGCTGGCTGAACAGCCACTGGTTCGACACGGCCTGGCTGAGCATGGCGGTGTCCTGCGCGGCGGCGACCGCGATCAGCACCGCGATCGCCCGCGTGGTGCGCCGCAACCGGCGGCTGGCTGCGCTCTGAGGCCGGCCCCGGGGGCCGCGGCCGGAAGTCTGCCCGGACGGGCGACGGATCCTACCGGCCGCTGACGAACCCTGACCGATCCGGACGGACCGGCGGTACCGTACTGCCCTGGCGGTGCGGCGAGCGAAGCGTCACAGGACGGCAACAGACGACCGGTCGCCGCAGCCCGGACCGGCCCGTCCGGCGTGTACACCGTCGTCGGAGCCGTACGACCCCGGGCGACCCCCGGGCGACCTCGGCCGAGCTCGGGCGACCCCCGGGCGGCCTTGGTGGCGGCTTCGACCACATGACATGCTTGCGGCGGAATGTTCATCAATTGCCCGATTTGACCGGTGCGGCCCCCGCCGCCTCACCCACCGGCGTCGGCAACCAGGGGAGACCATGACCAAGATCTCGCGCAGGACGGTGCTCAGTGCGACCGCCGCGACCGCCGCCCTCGGCGCGGTCGCGGCCTGTTCCAGCGGCGGGTCGGGTTCGGGCCAGGGCTCCTCGTCCGCGCCGCCCGGCGGCGACGCGGGCACCCCGCAGGGCGCCACCGGCGACCCGACCAAGGCGCAGGTGCCCAAGGGCACCCCGATCGGCGACGGCTCCAACGCCGACACCGGCCCGCAGCCGAACCAGCCCAAGCCGGAGAAGCTCAAGCCGGGCGAGCGCCCGCCCCAGTTCGTGGTGTTCTCCTGGGACGGCGCGGGCGGCACCGACGACGGCCAGTTCCCCCGGTTCCTGAAGCTGGCGGAGCAGTACAAGGCCACGATGACCTTCTTCCTGTCGGGGATCTACGCCCTGCCGAAGGGCAAGTCCGACCTGTACCACCCGCCGAAGCACTCGGTCGGCGCCTCGGACATCCCGTACCTGTCGGACGGCGCGGTCAAGAGCACCCTCAAGCTGGTCAGCCAGGCCTGGCTGGCCGGGCACGAGATCGGCACCCACTTCAACGGGCACTTCTGCTCCAGCCGCCCGGACAAGAACGGGGTCAACATGTGGACCCCGGAGGACTGGCAGAGCGAGATCGACCAGGCGATCGGCTTCGTCACCCAGTGGCGGACCAACACCGGCTTCACCGACGTCGACCCACTGCCCTTCGACTACAAGAAGGAGCTGATCGGCGGCCGCACGCCGTGCCTGGAGGGCCAGAAGGCCCTGCTGCCGACCATCGCCAAGCTGGGCTGGAAGTACGACGCCAGCTCGCCGGGCGGCCTGCAGATATGGCCGCAGAAGGTGCAGGACGGCAAGGTCTGGGACTTCCCGCTGCAGGGCATCCCGTTCCCCGGGCACACCTTCCAGGTGCTGTCGATGGACTACAACATCCTGGCCAACCAGTCCGCCGGCAGCACCAAGGGCGACCCGGCCAAGTACAACGACTGGCGCACCCAGGCCACCAACTCCTACCTGGCGGGCTTCGACCGGGCCTACAACAGCAACCGGGCGCCGTTCTTCATCGGCAACCACTTCGAGCAGTGGAACGGCGGCATCTACATGGACGCCGTCGAGCAGACCCTCAAGACGATCGCGGGCAAGCCCGAGGTGCGGCTGGTCTCCTTCAAGCAGCTGGTCGAGTGGCTGGAGGTGCAGGACCAGTCCACGCTGCGCAAGCTGCGCTCGCTCGGCGTCGGCCAGGCCCCGGCCGGCGGCTGGGAGGCCTTCCTCGGCACGGCGGGCTGACGCGGCGGGCTGACGCGTGCCACCCCGCGCGCTCCGGCCGCGCACTCGCGCGGCCGGAGCGAATTCGGGCCGCTATCACCTTCGCGCGTCAGGATGGCCTGGAACCATAGTATTTTCACGCCTGAGTGGTGATCATTTTTCCGATCGGTTGCAATCATCCTTGCGTTCCAGGAGAGTTGAACGCGTGGAGGAACAGACGAATAGCTGAACCCGCCGCACGATTCACGTGCTGGAACGCCCGGAAACCGCACTGATGAGTGCAGTTCGCCGGGCGGTGGTCTGTTCCGGAACTTCACGACGAAACACGTCGCAACACTCCGGGGGGAGAGCCACATGACCATGCCGTTCTCACGACGAGGGGACGTCGGAACGGCCCGGGAGAGCAGTGCCGGAGAACGGATCGACCACGCCCTGGCCACCGTTCCCACGCCCGAAGCCCCGTACGACTACGTCCACTTCAGCCGCCTCGCCGGCCCCGCGACCGAACCGGACGACCTCGGCGGCGTCTACCGCCCCGACCCGGGCGCCGCGAAGGCCGCCCCGACCGCCCCCTACCGGGTCCGGTACCGCAGCCTGCTGCGCCGCGAGCCGCACCGCGTCCGCGCCGCCCTGCTGCTGGTGGCGGCCCCGCTGCTGGAGGCGGTGCTGCTGGTGTGGCTGCTGCTGCCGGAGCACTGGCCCGAGCGCGCCGACGAGACGAACGTCCTGGTCCTGCTGGGCGACAAGGTGATGATCGGGATCATCGCCGTCGTCGAGGTGTTCCGGCTGGTCAACGTCGTCTCCAACACCCACGCCACCCTGGCCGCCCGCGATCCGGTGCCCGTGACGCCCGAGGCCGGCACCCGGGTCGCCTTCCTCACCACCCGCGTCCCCGGCAAGGAGCCGCCGGAGATGGTGCGGGCCACGCTGCTGGCGGCGCGCGGCGTGCGGCACGACGGCCCGTACGACGTCTGGCTGCTGGACGAGGGAAACGATCCTGCCATGCAGGCCCTGTGCGCCGAGCTGGGCGTACGCCACTTCAGCCGCCTCGGCCACCCGCACTGGAACCGGCCGAAGGGCCGCTTCCGCGCCGGGACCAAGCACGGCAACTACAACGCCTGGCTCCAGGCGCACGGCGACGACTACGACTTCTGGGTCTCCGTGGACACCGACCACGTGCCGCTCCCGGACTTCTGCGAACGCATGCTCGGCTACTTCCGCGATCCGGACGTGGCATTCGTGGTCGGCCCGCAGGTGTACGGGAACTACCGCAGCTCGGGCTCGGCCGTGACCGCATTCTCCGAGAGCCAGCAGTACCTCTTCCACGCACTCGTCCAGCGCGCCGGAAACCGTTACGGGGCGCCGATGTTCGTCGGCACCAACAACGCCGTCAGAATCCGCGCGCTCCGGTCGATCGGCGGGTTGTCCGACTCCGTCACCGAGGACATGGCGACCGGCCTGGAGTTCCACGCGCGCCGGAACCCGGAGACCGGGGAACGCTGGAAGTCCGTGTACACCCCGGACGTGCTCGCGGTCGGCGAGGGCCCGTCCTCCTGGACCGACTTCTTCTCCCAGCAACTGCGCTGGAGCCGCGGCACCTACGAGACCCTGTTCACCCGGTACTGGCGGCTCGTGTGGCGGCTGTCGCCCGGCCGGCTGCTCAACTACACGCTGATGCTGGCCTTCTACCCGATGGCGGCGCTCACCTGGCTGCTCGGCGGCGTCTCCAGCGTTCTCTACCTGGGCTTCGGATCCTCCGGCGTGCACGTCTCCTCGGAGATCTGGATGATGCTCTACAGCGACGCCGCCGCGCTCCAACTGCTGCTCTACACCTGGAACCGCAAGCACAACGTGAGCCCGCACGAGCCGGCCGGCTCCTCCGGGGTCGCGGGCATGGTGATGTCGGCGCTCTGCGGCCCGGTCTACGCCGCCTCGCTGCTGCAGGCGCTGGTGCGCCGGCGCAACCGCTTCGTGGTCACCCCGAAGGGCCGCTCGGCCAGCGCCGACCGGCTCGGCACCTTCCGCTACCACCTGTTCTGGACGCTGGTGTTCGGCGGCGCCCTCGTCGCGTCCTTCCGCACCGGCTACGACCACGTCGCGATGCGCACCTGGGCCGCGATCGCGCTCGGCCTGACCCTGCTGCCGATCCTGGTGCTGGCCGCCGACGGCGTCCGGCGGCGCCGGAGCAAGCCCACCGCCACCCTCACCGTCACCGGCGCCACGACGGCCCCGGGGGTCGTCCTGGAGAAGCGCGGCCCGCGCCACGCCCGCCCTGCGGGCGCCCGCGCCCCGAAGGCAGCGCCCACCGCGCCGGGTTCGACCGCGCCGACCCCGACCGTGCCCGCCCAGGGCGGTCCGCTCGACAGCCCGACCGTCCCGCTGCGCCTGCCCGCGCCCGACCGGGCCGGCCGCGGACCCCACTGAGCCGGCCCGCCCCACGCCCGGCACCCTGCCAGCCTCCTGAGGGGACCTCAGCACCGTGAAGATCCAGAAGATCCACAAGACCGGCCGGACCAAGCGCTTCGCCCTCGGCAGCACCGTCGCGCTGACCGTCGCCGGGATGAACGCCCCGGCCGTCCTCGGCTTCGCCAACGACCAGTACCACAACTACGTGATCAACCAGCCCGGCTACAAGGCGGAGTACGGCCACTGGCAGACGCTCGGCCTGCCCGCCGAGTTCCGCGTCAACGCCGTGCACGCCACCGTGCTGCGCACCGGCAAGGTGCTCATCGTGGCCGGCTCCGGCAACGACGAGAAGCAGTTCAACGCGGGCACCTTCAAGAGCCTGCTCTGGGACCCGGCCGCGAACACCTACAAGCTGATACCCACCCCCGCCGACATGTTCTGCGGCGGCCACACCTCCCTGCCGGACGGCCGGGTGCTGGTCGCCGGCGGCACCGCCCGGTACGAGAAGCTGGACGGCGCGGTGAAGAAGGCGGGCGGCGTGATGCGCGTCCGCAACGAGAGCCCGGACCGCGCCCGGAGCTTCCCCAAGGGCACCGTCTTCGTCGCCCCGAACGGGCGCGAGTACGCCTCCACCGCGGACGTGACCGTCCCGGCCGCGACGAAGTCCGGCGCCGGCGCACAGACCAGGGTCACCGCCGGCGAGACGCGCGTCTTCGTCGAGGCCCTCGGCGCGGGCCAGGACTGGGTCTCCGGCGCGCCCGCCCAGTACCGGATCAAGGGCCTGGCCGGGGCCGACGCGCACAACCTGTACGGGCAGAGCGCCAAGATCACCCTGGACAAGCAGGAGTACCAGGGCATCCGCTCGGCCTTCGAGTTCAACCCCGACACCGAGCTGTACGAGCAGGTCACCGACATGGCCCACGCCCGCTGGTACCCGACCCTCACCGGGCTGGGCGACGGCCGGGTGGTCACCGTCTCCGGCCTGGACGACACCGGCGAGATCCTCAACGGCAACGACAACGAGATCTACGACCCGAAGACCAGGACCTGGGCCAAGGGCCCCGACCGCTACTTCCCGACCTACCCGTCGATCTTCCTGACGGCGAACGGGAAGCTCTTCTACTCCGGCTCCAACGCGGGCTACGGCCCCGCCGACAAGGGCCGCCAGCCCGGCGTGTGGAACCTCGCGGACAACAGCTTCCAGCCCGTCCCCGGCCTGCGCGACCAGAACCTGACCGAGACCTCCTCCTCGGTGCTGCTGCCGCCCGCGCAGTCCCAGAAGGTGATGCTGCTCGGCGGCGGGGGCGTCGGGGAGTCCCCGCTGTCCACCGCCCGCACCGACATCGCCGACCTCTCGGCCGCCCAGCCCGTGTTCACCCCGGGCCCGGACCTGCCGGCCGGCGGCACCCGCTACCTGAACAGCGTGATCCTCCCGGACGACACCGTGTTCACCACCGGCGGCTCCAGCGGCTACCGCGGCCGCGGCGACAGCGACCTGCTCAAGGCGCAGGTGTACCACCCGGATTCCAACACCTTCAAGAAGGCCGCCGAGCCGACCGTGGGCCGCGACTACCACTCCGAGGCGGTGCTGCTGCCGGACGGGCGGGTCGCCGTGCTCGGCTCCAACCCGCTGTTCGCGGACAAGGCCGAGACCCAGCCGGGCGGCTTCGAGCAGCGGATCGAGATCTACACGCCGCCGTACCTGTACCACGGCGACCGCCCGCAGGTGACGGACGCTCCCGGGGCGGCGAAGCTCGGCGGCACCGTCCGGGTCGGCACCGCGCGGCCGGAGGCGGTGGCCACCGCCAAGCTGATCCGGCCGAGTTCGGTCACCCACGCGACGGACGTCGAGCAGCGCTCGGTGGCCCTGGACATCACCGGGCGGACTGCGGACGGGGTCTCGCTCGCCCTGCCGGCCAACCCCAACCTGCTGCCGCCGGGCTGGTACATGCTGTTCCTGACGGACGGGCAGGGCACGCCCTCGGTGGCGCGCTGGGTCGAGGTGAAGGCGTAGGCCCTCTCAGCGGGCGGCCCGGGCCAGCCCCAGGGCGTACGGGAGCCAGAACTCCCCCGCCCGGGGCTCGCCCCGGCCGCACTCGCCGTCCGACTCGCCCGGGTTCTTGACCCACAGGTAGGCGTCGACCCCGGGCCGCCCGGTGTCGGCGGTCGGCCGCTCGCCGAGCGCCCGCCCGGGCGGGTTGCACCAGGAGTCGCCGCCCAGCGGGCCGTTGCCGTTGCGGCTGGTGTCGATGACGAAGTGCTTCCCGCCCAGGGCGGCGGAGAGCCCGCCGCCGTAGGCCGCGTTCCGGCCGGTCTCGTAGAAGTTGGCGACGTTGACGGCGAAGCCGTCCGCCGCGGCGATGCCGGACTTGCGCAGGGCGCCGGCGAGCTCGGCCGGGTCCTGCGCCCAGCCGGGGTTGCCCGCGTCCAGGTAGACCCGGACGTTCGGGCGCTTCTTCAACTCCTGGACGGCGAAGGCCAGCAGGCCGTACCGCTCGGCGGCCTGGTCGCCCTTGACGCCGCAGCCGTCCAGGGTGTGCGGGACGGCGTCCGGCTCCAGCACCACCCAGGCGCGGCGGTCGGCGAGGGCCTCGGCGACGCCGGTGATCCAGGCGCGGTAGGCGGCGGCGTCGGCGGCGCCGCCGGCCGAGTAGAGCCCGCAGTCGCGGTGCGGGATGTTGTAGGCGACGAAGACCGCCGTGCGGTCCGCCTCGGTGGCCCGGCGGCTGACCTGTTCGGCGATCTCCCGGGCGTCCTGCTCGCCGAGCCACTGCGCGGAGGGCTGGGCGGCGATCCTCAGCAGGCTGTCGGCGTCCGCCGTGCGGCCCTGGCCGCGCAGCGCGGCGAGCTGCCGGGCGGCGTTGGTGCGGTCGGACACGTAGAAGGCCTGGCCGGGGAGTTGGGGCAGTCCGACGTTCGCGGGGGAGGTCGCGACGGGCGGCGCCGCGGCCGGGGCGCTCGGCGCCGCGCCGTCCGAGCCGCTGCAGCCGGACCCCGCCAGTGCCAGTGCGGTGGCCAGCGCGGCCCACCGAAGCGCTCCCGCCCGTCCCAGCACGTGCACGTACCGCCCTTCCCCCGCTCCAGGCCTGGGCCCTGCCGGCACCAGCTAAGCACACCCGGGGCGGCCGCACGGCCCGCATCGGTGAACGCCAAGTGGCCGCGGGCGGACGGAAGTCCACCCGCGGCCACGCCCCCCCGGGGTGGCTCAGACCTGCTTCAGGTTCGGCACCTGCCAGTCGATCGGCTCGCCGCCGAAGCCGTCCAGCGCCGAGTTGATCTGCGAGAACGGGCGGCTGCCGAAGAACAGCCTGGCGGACAGCGGCGACGGGTGCGCGCCCTGCACGACCGCGTGCTTCTCGGTGTCGATCAGCGGCAGCTTCTTCTTCGCGTAGTTGCCCCACAGCACGAAGACCACCGGCTCCTCGCGCGCGCTCACCGCCTTGATCACCGCGTCGGTGAACTTCTCCCAGCCCTTCGCCTTGTGCGAGTTGGCCTCGTGCGCGCGGACCGTGAGCACCGCGTTGAGCAGCAGCACGCCCTGCTCGGCCCAGTGCATCAGGTAGCCGTTGTCGGGGGCGGGGATGCCCAGGTCGGCGTCCAGCTCCTTGAAGATGTTGCGCAGCGAGGGCGGCGTCCGGGTGCCGGGCAGCACCGAGAAGCTCATGCCGTGCGCCTGGCCGTCGTCGTGGTACGGGTCCTGGCCGAGGACGAGCACCCGGACCTTCTCGTACGGCGTGGCCTCCAGCGCGGCGAACTCCTGGCCGCTCGGCGGGAACACCTGGTGCTCCGCGCGCTCGGCCGCCACGAAGTCCGCCAGCTGCGCGAAGTACGGCTTCTCCGCCTCGGCGCCCAGCACCGCGCGCCAGGACTCGGGCAGCTCCAGCCCGCCGCCCGCGCCGGCCTCGACCGCGCCCGCCTCGACCGTCTCCGTCACGACATCTACCTCCCACACCGCGGCTGCTGTGCCGCACGCCCTCTTTCACCCCGAACGCTACACAGGCCCACCGACAGACCGGTCCGCCGGAACGGCCACGGACTCCTCCGCCGCGATCTCCCGGGCAGCACCGGCCGCCGCCCGCGCCACCCGGACGTGCTCCACCGCGTTGAGCGCCACCAGCAGCACGGCCAGCACCACCAGCACCACCAGCGCGGGCAGTCGCACCATCGCGGGCAGCAGCGCCAGCACCAGCGCGGCGGCGACGAGCCGGGTGACGGCCACCCGGCGGAACATCATCCAGCGGGTGTAGCCGAAGGTCAGCAGGTACAGCCCGCAGCCGCCGTACAGCAGCGCCACCGAGCCGGCGCCCAGCGCCTCCCCCGGGTCGGCGACGGTCTCCTCGAAGCCGACCGCCACCCCGATCACCCCGGCGGCCAGGGCCAGGTGGCCGTACTGGAAGATCCGCCGGATGACGTCCCGGCGCGAGTCGGCGGTCTCCACGGCGTGCCGCATCGCGTCCGCCGCGTAGACGAAGTACTGCCACCACAGGCCCGCCGAGATGGTGAACGCGGCCGCCACGGCGGCGAGTTCGGCCGCGTCCAGCCGGGCGGCGGCGGCCGGGCCGCCGATCCCGACGACCGACTCGCCGAGCGCCACCAGCAGGAACAGCGCGAACCGCTCGGGCATGTGCGCGGGGTGGTAGGCCACCACGGCGAGGCGCCGCCGGAACACCAGCGGCGCGGCCAGGTCGCACAGCGCGGCCAGCGACCACAGCGCCAGCCGCGGGCCGTCCGGCAGCAGCCCGCCCGCCCGCCACCAGCAGCGGCCCGCTGACCAGCACGGCCACCCCGTACGGGCCGCGCCAGACACCCGGGAGGCGGGCCACCAGGAGCAGCAGCACCAGCCGGGCCAGCCAGTACGCGACGCCGAGCAGCAGGCCGCGCCGGCCGTACGCGCCGGGGACGGCGAGCGCCATGAACAGCCCGCCCAGGCCGACCAGCAGGATGCCCAGGCGGTCGCGCGGGTTGTCCACGTCCCGGATGTTGGCCTGCACGGTGGTGCCCACCCAGCACCAGTACACCGGGACGAACACCACCAGCGCCTCGGCCAGGCCGACCAGGTCGTGCTGGTGGTGCAGCAGGGCCGAGACCTGGGTGATGGCGAAGACGAAGACCAGGTCGAAGTACAACTCGGCCCAGGTGACCCGTTTCTCCGCCGCCTCCACTGCCGTGCTCATCCGCCCGTTCCTCCCCCACCCGTGACGCGCGGGACCCCGCCCCGGCACTCGGCCGGAGCGGGGCCCGCGATGGCACGGCAGAGGCTAGACGAGCTCGACCAGGTCCGCGATCGACTTGACGACCCGGGTCGGCCGGTACGGGAAGCGCTCGACGTCCTCGGCCGCCGTGAGGCCGGTGAGCACCAGGATGGTCTCCATCCCGGCCTCCATGCCGGCCACGATGTCGGTGTCCATCCGGTCGCCGATCATCACGGCGCTCTCCGAGTGGGCGCCGGCGGTGTTCAGGGCCTCCCGCATCATGAGCGGGTTCGGCTTGCCGACGAAGTACGGCTCCACGCCGGTGGCCTTGGTGATCAGCGCCGCGACCGAGCCGGTGGCCGGCAGCACGCCCTCGGTGGACGGGCCGGTCTCGTCCGGGTTGGTGCAGATGAACCGGGCGCCCTGGTTGATCAGGCGGATCGCCTTGGTGAGCGCCTCGAAGGAGTACGTCCGGGTCTCGCCGAGGACGACGTAGTCGGGGTTGTTGTCGGTCAGCACGTAACCGGCCTGGTAGAGCGCGGTGGTGAGGCCGGCCTCGCCGATCACGTACGCGGTGCCGCCCGGGCGCTGGCCCGCGAGGAACTTCGCGGTGGCCAGGGCGGAGGTCCAGATGCACTCCTCGGGGACCTCCAGGCCCATGCCGGCCAGCCGGGCGCTGAGGTCGCGCGGGGTGTAGATGGAGTTGTTGGTGAGGACCAGGAACGGCTTGCCGGACTCCCGCAGCCTGCGCAGGAACTCCTTCGCGCCGGGAATGGGCGTGCCCTCGTGGATGAGGACCCCGTCCATGTCGGTCAGCCACGACTCGATGGGCTTGCGCTCTGCCACGTAGGTGTCTCCCTCGGTCTTGCAACGGTTCTGAACGATCTCGCACATCGCTCCGGACCGGACACCGTCGGCCGGCCGGGCGCCACAGGCTGCCCCAACGCCGACCAGCGTAGTCGTCCATCGGCGCGGCCCGCAGTGCCCACCGGATCGGTCAGCGGGGCAGCACGGTGATCCCGAGCGACTTCCAGGTGCCGAGCACCCCGGGCCCGTTCCGACCGGCTCGCCGAGCACGCCGGACTGTCCAGCCGTACACGTTGTCGGTGAGGACCAGGAGCGGATTGCCGGATTCCCGCAGCCTGCACAGGAACTCCTCCGCGCCGGGGATCGGCGTGCCCTCGGGCATGAGGACGCCGTCCATCCGGCACCTGGGGAGATACCGGGAGCAATCGGGCGGGGCGTGGTTGAGTGGGCGCATGACTGCTGAGATCTCCCGTCCGCTGCGGGTCGGGCTGGTCGGGTACGGCCTGGCCGGGTCCGCGTTCCACGCGCCGCTGATCGCCGGCACGCCGGGGCTGCGGCTGGAGGCCGTGGTCACCGCCAATCCCGAGCGCCGGGAGCGGTTGGCGCGCGAGCACCCCGGCGCGCGGGCGGTGGACACCCCCGAGCTGCTGCTGGCCGACCCGGAGGCGCTGGACCTGGTGGTCGTCGCCACCCCCAACCGCACCCACGCGCCGCTCGCCCGGGCCGCGCTGCGGGCCGGGCTGGCCACCGTGGTGGACAAGCCGCTGGCCGGTACGGCGGCCGAGGCGCTGGAGCTGTGCCGGCTGGCCGGGGACCGGGGCGTCCTGCTGTCGGTGTTCCAGAACCGGCGCTGGGACGGGGACTTCCTCACCGCGAGCCGGCTGGTGCGCGGCGGCGCGCTGGGCCGGGTGCACCGCTTCGAGTCCCGCTTCGAGCGGTTCCGGCCCAAGCCGAAGCCGGGCTGGCGCGAGCTCGCCGACCCGGCCGAGGCCGGCGGCACGCTGTACGACCTGGGCAGCCACCTGGTCGACCAGGCGCTGACCCTGTTCGGCCCGGTCGAGACGGTCTACGCGGAGATCGACGTGCGGCGCGACGGCGCGGTGGTCGACGACGACGCCTTCCTCGCCCTCACCCACGCCTCCGGCACCCGCTCGCACCTGTGGACCAGCGCCGTCACCCCGCTGACCGGCCCCCGGCTGCGGGTGCTCGGCGACACCGCCGGGTACGTCAAGTCGGGCATGGACCCGCAGGAGGCCGACCTGCGGGCCGGCCTGCGCCCGGGCGGCGGCCGGCCGTGGGGCGTGGACCGGCCCGAGCGGTACGGCACCCTGGGCACCGACGGGTCGGCGATCTCGCTGCCCACCGACCCGGGCGACTACCCGGCCTTCTACGCGGGCGTCGCCGCCGCCCTGGCCGCCCCCGGCACCCCGCCGCCGGTCGACCCGTACGACGCGGTGGCGACGCTGACCGTCCTGGAGGCCGCCCGCGGCGCCGCCGCGACGGGCCTGACGGTCCGGCTGGGCTGACGGGTACGGCTGGGCTCACGGGCCGACCGGGCTGACCGGGCTGACCGGGCTGACGGCTACTTTGCCGGTCCTTTAGGCTGCCCGGATGACTGATCAGCGGGGGTGGCGGGCACCGGCCGACGCGGACGAGCGGCGGCGGCGCGAGCAGGAGTGGGCGGCCGGGCAGAAGGAGCGCGAGAAGGCCTGGAACGCCGAGTTCGAGAAGCGCCAGGCCGCCGGGGAGGCCGAGGCGCGCGAGCAGCAGCGGGTCACCGGCACCGCCCGGGAACGGGAGTCCTGGGGCGGGGGCAGGCGGAGCGGGTCCATCGGCTTCGTCGACGTGACCGGGCCGGACGGGCAGCCGGTGCGGATCGCGGTGGTGTGGCTCGGCCGGTTCCGGGCCACTGCCGGGAGGCTGCACGCCTACGAGCCCATGCGCAACCTCGACGGAGGCGGCGGCACCGGCGAGGGGGTCCTGCTGCTGATCCCCATCGCCCTCCTGGTGGGCCTGAACTTCGGCCTCCGCTGGCTGGTGCTCGCCCTGCTCCGCCGCCCGCGCTGGGCCGTGGCCGCCAAGGCGGGGAGCGAGCGGGGCAAGGCCGGCGGGAACACCGTCCTGCTGCGCAGCCGCGACCGGGCGGAGGCGTACCGGTACGCGGCCGCCCTGGCCGACCGGGTCGAGCGGGACGGCAGCGCCGCCCTCACACCCCGATGACCTCCACCGCCGAGCCCAGCCCGCGGAAGTCCGAGACGTTGCGGGTGTAGAGCGGCAGTCCGTGCGCGGAGGCGACGGCGGCGATCATCAGGTCGATCCGGCGCGGCCTCGGCTGCCGCCCGGCGGCGATGGTGAGCGTGACCAGCGTCCCGTAGCGGGCGGCGGCGGCCGCGTCGAAGGGCAGCGGGTCGAAGTCGGCCATCGCGGCGCCCAGCACCTCCAGCCGGGCGGCGCGGCTGGCCGGGTCGCGGGCCATCGACACGCCCTGCTGCAGCTCGGCGAAGGTGATCGCGGTCAGCTCGGGCACGGCCGGCAGGTCGGCCGGGTTGAGCAGCGCGAGGTCGATGTAGACGCAGGTGTCTAGCACCCCGGCCGGCCGGCGCCGGGACGCGCGGCGGCGCTCAGCCACGCCGGCGCTCGAACGGGTCGTCGCCCTCGTCGCCGATCAGGTCCTCGGGGCCGAAGTACTCCTCGGCCTCCTTGCGCATCTGCTGGTAGTCCACCTTGGGCAGCTTCACGTGCCGGGCGACCAGCTCCTCGGCCGTGAGCCGGCGCCGCCCGGTGACCGGCCGCAGCTCGGCGACCTCGACCCCGTTCCGGGTGATGTGGAAGGTCTCCCCGGCCTCCACCGCGTCCATCACGGCGGCGGAGTTGTTCCGGAACTCCCGCTGGGTAATGGTCTTCATGTCCTCCACGGTAGCCCCGTGTAGCACCGGCGGCTACACCCCGCGCGACAACCCGTTGACGGCGGGAACCCGTCGGGCCGTACGATCGTCGTGCTGAACGCATGCATGGCAGTGGTAACCGGCCGGACACCGAAGGGGGGAGCGCTGTGGGCGTCGTCGCGATGCTGCTCGGGCTGCTCCGGGTGTTGACCGGGGACCTGGTGACCGAAGGCGGCGCGCTGACGTCCGTCGCCGCCGCCGCGGCCGTGGCCCTGGTGGCCGGTGCGGTCGCCGGGGCACTCGCCGGGGCGCGGCTGCTGGGCGCGCGGGCGCCGGCCGTGGTGCGCAGCGGAGTGCTGCGGCGCCGGGCCTTCCGTACGGCGTTCCTTCCGCAGCGTGATCCGGACGCCCGGGGCAGGCGACGCCCCAGGGCACCGGGCGCGGCCCCGGCGGCCGCGTAACCCGTACTCCCCCCGTACTCCCGCACACCTGCTGTCGGCAGCTGCGCGCGGCCGTCCTCCGTCGACCACTCATGTCCTGAGACCCCGGAGGGCTCGCTTCACCATGTCCGTTCTCGCCGTTCTCGACCCGGCCGTCGCCGTCGCCCACGCCGCCGTCGCCGCACTCGCCCACGTCGTCCCGACCGCGCTCGCGATCGTCCTGTTCGTCCTCGTCGTCCGGCTGTCGCTGCACCCGCTGGCGCGGGCGGCGGCGCGCGGGGAGAAGGCCCGTTCGAAGCTCGCGCCGAAGATCGCCGAGCTGAACCGCAAGCACAAGGACCGCCCCGAGAAGCTGCGGGAGGCGATGGCGGAGCTGTACCGGAAGGAGCAGGTCTCGCCGGTCGCCGGATGCCTGCCGGTGCTGGTCCAGATCCCGTTCTTCTCGGTGATGTACCGGCTGTTCACCACCCCGAACGACCTGCTCGACCACACCCTGTTCGGCGTGCCGCTCGGCCTGCACGTCGGGAACGCGCACGGCGCCGGGCAGGTCGCGGTGTTCGCGGTGCTGTACGCCGGGCTGGCGGCGGTCGGGTACGTCAACTACCGCCGGGCCCGGCGTGCGGCGGCGGCGCAGACCACCCCGCAGCCGGGGGCGGCGCTGCTGCCGTACCTGTCGTTCGGGTCGGTGTTCTTCGCGCTGCTGGTGCCGGTGGCCGCGGCGCTCTACCTGCTGACGACGAGCGTCTGGTCGGCCACCGAGCGGGCCTGGCTGTACCGGGGCGTTCCGGCCCCGGCGGCCGCGCTCGCCGTGTAGTCCGGCCGTCTGGCGGTCCGGCTCGTCCGGGCCGTCCGGCTCGTCCGGACTGTCCGGCTCGTCCGGCTCGCTCAGAAGTGGCGCAGCAGCTCCGGGAAGGCCGTGAGCCGCAGCGTCGCCTCGTCCGGGCGCAGCTCCTGGTGCTCCAGCACCCAGGTGTGCTCGTGCGGGATGAAGACGGTGCGTAGGCCGGCCGCGCGGGCGGGGGCGATGTCGGACTTCGGCGAGTTGCCGATCATCCAGGTGCGGGCGGGGTCGAGGGCGAGCTCGGCGGTGAGCTCCCGGTAGGTGCCGGTCGACTTCTCGGCCACGATGTGGATGCCGCGGAAGTGGTGGTCGATGGTGGAGGCCGCCACCTTCGCCCGCTGCTCCTCCTGGTCGCCCTTGGTGAGCAGCAGCAGGTGGTGCCGGCCGGCGAGGGCGGCGAGGGTGTCGGCGACGCCGGGGATCAGCTCGATCCCGCCGCGCCGGGTGAGCGGGGCGAGCAGGTCGTCGATCCGGGCCAGCTCGGCGGCGGTGGGGGTGCGGTCGCCGTTCAGCCGGCTCAGGCAGTCGGCGAGGCTCTGCCGGAAGGAGCCGGCGCCGTAGCCGAGGGTGGGGACGTTGGCGGCTTCGATCCCGGCGAGGAGGGTGCGGGTGCGCTCCCGCTCGGCCGGGGCGGCGACCCAGTCCAGGAAGGCGTCGGTGACCCGCTCGAAGATGACGTTGTTCTCCCAGAGGGTGTCGTCGGCGTCGAAGATGAGGATCTGGTCGGTGTGCATCGGGGGGTCTCTCCGTCGGGCGAGCAGGTGAACGGGCGGGGCGTCAGGCGAGCAGGCGGGCGGCGCGGTCCAGGGTCTCCCGCAGGTTCTCCTCGGTGGTCCGCTCCTTGGCCTCCTCGATGGTCAGCCATTCCAGCGGCGCGGCCGGGTTCTCCGGGCGGGCGTCGTCCGGGGTCGCGGTGGCGAGCAGGAAGCGCAGGTCGGCGTGCTCGTGCGCGGGCTCGACGGGCGAGGCGGGGACGGGCACCACGACGAGGTGGACGAGCGCCGCGTCCGGCCAGGGGGCGAGGTCGGTGAGGCCGGTCTCCTCGCGGCCCTCGCGCAGGGCGATGTCCAGCGGGCTGGTCTCCCCCGGGTCGCCGTGGCCGCCGACCTGCAGCCAGGCCTGCTGGCGGACGTGCCAGCGCAGCAGCACCCGGCGGGTCGGCGGGTGGACGATCAGCGCGGAGGCGGTGAAGTGCAGCGGGGTGGCGCGCTCCCAGGCGTCCGGGGCGTCGGCCCGCGGGCGGACCCGGGCGAGGTCGGCGGTCTCGGCCGGGCCCTGCGGCCGGTGGCCGTCCAGGAGTCGGGCCGGCTCGGGGCTCTGCGGGGCGCCCGTGGTCACCATGGTGCTGTGCTCCTCGTCATCCGCCCCGGGGCCGCGTCGAACCGCCTCAACCGGCGTGCGGGAGCGGGCGATCGGGCCCGGGGGCTCCGGTTCCGGCGAACCCGCGCAGCCTAGCCCGGGGGCCTTGGGCGGCCCACCGGTTTTCGGGGCCGCCGGCGGGCTCCGGGGGCTGGTCGGAGCGCCCTCCCGCAGGCCTTAGCCTTCGTGGTGGTCGTTTCGGGCCAGGTTCCAGAACAGGTGGAGGGAATTCGTCATGGTGGCTGCTCCGGCGCTCGCCGATCTGCGCGAGGTGTGCCAGCCGCAGGCCAAGCTGCAGAGCCGCAACGGTGAACACTGGGCGGGCCGGCTGTACATGCGGGCCCTCTCGCTGCGCACCACCCGGCAGTTGGTACGCACCTCGGTGTCGCCGAACACGCTCACCTGGGTGATGGTGGTGTGCGGGGTCGGCGGCGGCGCGGCCCTGCTGATCCCCGGCCTGACCGGTGCGGTGCTGGCCGCCGTGCTGTTCCAGCTGTTCCTGCTGTTCGACTGCGTGGACGGCGAAGTGGCGCGCTGGAAGCGCCAGTTCAGCATGGCCGGGGTGTACGTGGACCGGCTCGGCGCCTACCTGGCGGACGCCGCGCTGATGATCGGTGCCGGTGTCCGGGCGGCTCGCGGCGGTTCGGACCTGTGGGTGTCGGCGGGCCTGGCGGCCGCGCTGGGCGTGGTGCTGCTGAAGGCCTCGACGGACCTGGTGGACGTGGCCCGGGCCCGGAGCGGGCAGGCGCCGGCGGACGAGGAGTCGACCCAGCCGCGCTCGCAGGGCATCGCGACGGCCCGCCGGCTCGCCTCGATCTTCAAGATCCACCGGGTGACGAACGGCATCGAGGCGTCCCTGGTGCTGCTGGCGGCGGCCGCGGTGGACGCGGGGCTGCACAACCTGGACGCGACGCGGTGGACGCTCGCCGGGATCACGGCGATCACCTGGGGGATGGTGGTGGCGCACCTGGCGTCGATCCTGTCCTCCTCGCGGCTGCGCTGAGCGGCCGCACTGAGCAGCTGCACCGAGCGGCTGCACGCGCCCGCCCCCGTTACCCCACGGCGGCGCCGAGCGGCCCGGCTCCCGGGTGGAGGCGGCCCTCCCCCACCGGGGGGAGGCGGCGGCGCGAAGCCCGTCGCAGGTCGGAGGCGGCGGTGCCGGTTCCGGTGGGAGGCTGGAGGCATGACGACGGGCCAGCGTGCCGCCGTCACCGTCGAGGCCACCTCGACCACCTGACCGGAAGCAGGCGCCGGCCCGCTTCCCTTCGACCGATGACCTCGGCCGCCACCCCCGTGCGGCCGGGGTCGTCGGCTTTCCGCGCACCGGCCTTCCGCTCACCGGCCTTCCGGTCGCCGCGCCGAGCCGTCAGGCCCCGCCGCCCTCCTCGGCCTCCTGCGCCTCCTGCGCCTCCTCCGCCGTCCGGGCGTGGGCGGCGAGGATGCTGTCGAGCAGGCCGGGGAAGCGCTGTTCCAGGTCGACGGCGCGCAGGGCGCTGAACCGGCGGTTCCCCTCCTCCCGCTGGCGGATCAGGCCGGCCTCGCGCAGCACCTTGAAGTGGTGGCTGAGCGTGGAGGGCGCGACGTTCACCGGGAAGGTGCCGCAGACGCGCTCCGGCTCGGCGCGCAGCACACTCACGATGGTCATCCGAGTGGGGTCGGAGAGCGCGTGCAGAACGTCGAAGAGATCGATCTGCTCGGGCTCGGGGTGCGCGAGCGCCGGTCGGCGGCGGGTGCTTCGGGGCATGTGACGACCTCTCTGAGCTGCGATGTTCGACAATCACCGAAACGGAGTGGTACCACTGTCGCAACACCAAATTCGATGTTCGTAGAACATCGTAACGGAGGGGGTTCCGACATGCGTGCACTGGTGATGACGGCGGCCGGCGGGAGCGAGAACTCGCAGGTCCAGGAGATCGACGCGCCGCGCCCCGGCCCCGGCGAGGTCACGATCGACGTCGCCTACGCCGGGCTCAACTTCGTGGACGTGATGGCCCGCCGGGGCGACGGCGGCTACACCGCCGCGTGGCCGCACCTGCCGGGCAAGGAGGTGTCCGGCACCGTCCGGGAGCTCGGCGAGGGCGTCACCGGCCTGGCGGTCGGCGACCGGGTGGTGGCCGCGCCGGTCGGCGGCGGGCTGGCCGAGGTCGCGATCGCCGCGGCCGTGCTCACCGTGCCCGTTCCGGACGGGGTGCCGCTGCGCGAGGCCGCCGCCGTCCCGCTCGGCCTGGCCACCGCGATGCTGCTGCTCGGCGACGCCGGCCGGTTCGCCGCCGGGGACACCGTGCTGGTGCACTCGGCCGGCGGCGGGATCGGACACGCGATCGCCCAGCTCGTCCCGCTGCTCGGCGGCGGCCGGCTGATCGGCACGGTGGGCCGCCCCGAGAAGGCCGCCGCCGCCGTCGAGGCCGGCTACGACCACGCCTTCGCCCGGGACGCCGACCTGCTCGACGCCGTCCGGGAGGCGACCGGCGGAAAGGGCGTCGACCTCGTGCTCGACCCGCTCGGCACGGAGGCGCTGGACCTCGACCTCGACCTGGCCGCGCACGGCGGCCGGATCGTCCTGTTCGGCAACGCGGGCGGCGGCGCCCTCGACGCCCTGCCCCCGCTCGGCCGCCTGATGGCCGACAACCTCACCGTCACCGGCTTCAGCCACCGCGCCATGGCCGCCGGCGACCCCGCGCGACTCGGCCGCGCGATCCGCCGGGTCCTCGACCTGCTCGCGGGCGGCGGGCTCGACCTGCCGGTCACCGAACTGGCCGGACTGGAAGCCGTCCCGGCCGCGCACGACGCCATGCAGGAGCGGCGGGCGCTCGGCAAGTACGTGGTGCGCGTGTCCGGTTGAGCCGAGGAGCCATGCCGCCACCGGACGACTCGACACCGTGACGCAGGTCACCGGAAAAGGGTGACAGGGTGTTGTCGCGGACGGCTGCGAACGTTCGACGCATGACGATCACAGACGAGGACTGCCTCGCCGAGACCCTGGCCTTCAACGAGCAGTTCGAGACGGCCGCCGCGAGCCGTCCCGTTCGCGGCCGAGCACCGGACGCGGCCCTGCTGGCACTCCTGCGGCGCAACCGGCTCGCCGGCGACACACCGCCGGTGAGACTGCCGCAGGGCCGGGACCGTACCGTCGCGGACGGCGTGAAGGTCCGGACGTTCGTCCCGGATCAGGTCGACGGCGTGTACCTGCACATCCACGGCGGCGGCTGGGCGTTCGGCTCCGCGGACGGGCAGGACGAACGGCTCTGGAGGCTCGCCGTGCAGGCGCGGCTGGCCGTGGTGAGCGTGGAGTACCGCCTGGCGCCGGAGCACCCGTTCCCCGCCGGGCCGGACGACTGCGAGGGGGCCGCCCGCTGGCTGGTGGACCACGCCGCCACCGAGTTCGGCACCGGGCGGCTGCTGATCGGCGGCGAATCGGCCGGCGCGCACCTGAGCGTGCTGACCCTGCTGCGCCTTCGCGACCGGCACGGCATCACCGGCGCCTTCCGGGCGGCCCACCTGTTCTTCGGCCCGTACGACCTCTCGATGACACCGAGCCAACGGCTGTTCGGATCCAGGCGACTGCTGAGCAACACCGACGCGCTGCGCGGCAGTTACGGACTCTTCACACCGGGGATGGGGCCGGAGGAGCGCCGCGACCCGGAGGTCTCGCCGCTCTTCGCCGACCTGGCCGGCCTGCCGCCGGCCCGGATCGTCGTCGGCTCGGAGGACCCGCTGCTGGACGACTCGCTCTTCCTGGCCCAGCGGTGGCGGGCGGCCGGTGCGCCCGTGCAACTCGGCGTCGTCGCGGGCGCGATGCACGGCTTCACCCTGTTCCCGCTGACCGTCACCGAGCGGGAGCTGCGGCGCGAGCGGGACTTCCTGGCCACGGCGTGACGGGCCACGGCGCGCCGGGTCACGGCGCGCCGGTAACGTCGAGCCCCGTGAATCGCACTCCTCGGCTCTACGCACTGGTGGAAGAGCTGCGCGCGGCGGCGCCGCGGCCGTTGACGGTCGCGGCGCTCGCCACGCGGTTCGAGGTCAGCACGCGCACGGTGCAACGCGACCTCCAGGCGCTGATGGACGCCGGCGTACCGGTGCGCGCCACCTCCGGGCGGGGCGGGGGCTGGTCGATCGACCCGGCGATGACCCTCCCGCCGATCCGCTTCACCACCGAGGAGGCCTCGGCCCTGGTCGCCGCCCTCGCTGCGGCCGACGCCTCCGCCCCCTACGCCGGTGCCGCCCGCACGGCCTCCCAGAAGATCGCGGCCTCGATGACCGGCCCCGCCTCGCTCGCCGCCCAGGAGCTCGCCGCACGGATCGTCGCGCTGCCGGCCCGCACCGCCGAGTCCGTCCGAACCGCGGTGGAACAGGCCCTCACCGGCGGCACGGTGCTGCGGCTGGCCTACGTCGACGCGGCCGGGCGGGAGAGCGAGCGCGCCGTGGAACCGGCCGGGCTGCTCACCGCGGACGGCAAGTGGTACCTCATCGCCTGGTGCCGCACCCGGCAGGCGGGCCGGGGCTTCCGGCTGGACCGGATCGCGGCGGCGACCCCGACCAGCGAGCAGGCGCCGCCCCACGACCTGGCCGCCCTGCTGCGCGGCTCGGCTGCCTCCGGCGCGGTGCGGCCCGCGGCGCTGGCTTCGCTCGGCTAGGAATTCGAGGCGTCGCAAGCCCGGCAACTGTCCCTTATTTTATCACGACAATGATCGAAAGTCATATTCCCGCGACGATGGATAATTGATTGGCCATTCGCTAGATTGGCGGCCATGACTTCACGCGCCGAGTTATTCGTCGAATCCGGTGAATTGCGACTCCGGACCGAACGGGTCGGCTCCCCGGACGACCCGGCCGTCCTGCTGGTGATGGGCACGGCCGCGCCCGGCATCGGATGGCCGGACGAGCTGGTGGACGTCCTGGTGGCCGGCGGCCGCCAGGTCATCCGCTACGACCACCGGGACACCGGCCGGTCCACGTGCGTGGACTTCGCCACCCACCCCTACGCGCTGGCGGACCTGGCCGCGGACGCGACGGCGGTGCTCGACGGCCACGGCGCGGCCGCCGCGCACGTCGTCGGAGCGTCCCTGGGCGGCGCGATCGCCCAGTGGCTGGCCGTGCACCGCCCCGAACGCGTGCTGAGCCTGACCGCGATGATGACCGGCCCGATGGGCCACAGCCCGGGCCCGGCCTGGGCCCGCGCCCTGGCCGGCCAGGCACCCGACCCCGACGACCTGCCGCCGCCCGCCGCCCGCTTCCTGGCGCACCTCGCCCACCGCGCCACCCTCCCCCAGGGGACGCGGGACGAGTACGTCGCGGCGAACGTCGAGACGTGGCGCGTGCTCAACGGCGACGCCCTGCCGTTCGACGAGCCCGCCGCCCGCCGCTTCGTGGAGACCTCGTTCGACCTGACCGGCAACCACGCGGCAGCCCTCAACCACGACCTGGCCGGACGCGCCATGACCGAGGACCGCCTGGCCCCGCTGTCCACGATCGAGGCTCCGACCCTGGTCCTGCACGGCACGGAGGACCCGCTGCGCCCGCTCGCGCACGGCCGGGCCCTGGCCGAGGGGATTCCCGGTTCGCGATTCCGGCCGATTCCGGGAATGGGGCACACACTGTTCTCGCCCGGCCTTCCGCAGCGGATCGGCGAATTCATTCGGGAGCACATCGCATAAGCGAGGAAATGCCTGCGTAGGTAGTCGGCCCGGCCACTACCTACGCAGGCGCACACGGCCGGACCGCCTCGTCGGCCCGCTGGACGGCCGAAAAGGTTCGAGACGTCACGCAACCATCGGGTCCGGGTACGAAGTCAGAGGAGACGTGAACTCCGATTCCGACGTGAACTCCGGTGCAGCGGCGCAGGACCGGCCGGCCCGCCCCCAGATCGACCGCAGGCGGCTGCTGCTGAGCGCCGCGGGCGGCGCGGCCGCGCTCGCCGTCGCGGGCGGGGCCCGGTGGTGGGCGCGCCGGGACGCCGCCCGTGGCCCCCGGCTGTGGAGCACGACGGCCGCGAGCGGGCGGGTCGTCCTGTCCGGCGGCCCGCAGGACGGCCTCTTCGTCTCCGGGTACGACGGCAACCTGCGCGCTCTCGACCCGCGCACCGGCGCCGTCCGCTGGAGCCGGGCGGTCGGCGCGGCCGACCCCATGACCGAGAACTACGGCCGCCCGTCGGCGGTCGGGGACGGTGTGCTGAGCGTGGCCGCCCCGACCGGCCTGCAGACCCTCGACGCGGCGACCGGGGACGTGCGCTGGCAGGTGCCGGTCGCGCGGTGGACCGGTCTCACCTGGGGGCAGGGCCCGGTCATCAGGGGCGGCAGCGTGTTCGCGGCCCACGACGGCGCGCTGAACGCCTACGACGCGGCCACCGGCGAGCGCCGCTGGAGCAGGCCGTTGGGCCCCGAAGGCTACCTGGCCCTGGCCGACGACACCGTGTACGCGGTCGGCCGGGAGTACGGCGCCCGCGCCTTCGACGCGCGCAGCGGCGAGCAGCGCTGGGCCCAGGGCTCCGTCCTCGGCGCCTACAACACTCCCGTCCTCCACCGTGGCGCCCTCCTGCTCACGTACGCCACCGAGGACAGGACCGGCACCTGGGTCTGCTCCCTGGACGCGGCCACCGGCCGGGTGCGCTGGCAGCGCCGGCACGGCGCGACCAACTGCGCGGTGTCGGCCGCGGGCGGAACGGTCTGCTTCCTCAGCGGCGACACTCTGAGCGCGATGGACACGGAAACCGGCGAGCCGCGCTGGACGGCCACCACGACCCTCGGCCTGGGCCGCGGGGAGAGCTCGATGACCGTCGCAGACGGCAGTGCGTACGTCGGGACGAACGACGAACGACTGTTCGCCTTCGACCTCGACACCGGCAAGCAGCAATGGCAGGACGCGCCGGACGACCTGCGCTCCGACACCGAGTACACCCGCGTCTCGCTGGCGGCCGCCGGTACGGCTGTCTACCGCAGCACCCGTACCGGCGTGCACGCCCTCGGCACGCTGTCCTGAGACGCCGCGCTGCGCAGGAAGTCGGCGGGGTCGACTTCCTGCGCAGCGGGGGTGGTCAGCGAGGGTGATCAGCGGGTGGTGTCGGGCCAGGGGATCTCGGTGGCCACCGGGGCGGTGTAGTCGATGCCCGGCACCGAGAAGCCGTACAGGCGCTGGACCTCGGCGCGGAACCAGTCGAGGTCGGCGAGACCGGCGATGGAGTCGGTGGTCGCGGCCTCCCAGCGCTCGGCCACGGCCGCCTGGACGTCGTCGGTGAGCTCCCAGGTGTCGAGGCGGACGCGGCCCTCGTCGTCCAGGACCAGCGGGGTGGCGCCGGTCAACTGGTCCCACAGGGAGGCGAGCTGGTGCACCGGCGGGACCAGGCGGTCGCCGAGGACGGCACGCAGCAGGCCGAGGTACAGGGCGATGCCCGGAATGGCGGTGGAGGACTGGGTGACGGCCGCGCCGTTGACGGAGGTCACCGCCCGGCCGCCCACGGTCTTGTCGAGGCGGTCGTCGAGCGTACGGGCGGTGGCCTCCAGGTGGGCCTTGGCCGCGCCGATGGTGCCCTGGCGGTAGATGGCGGCGGTGAGGGGCGAGCCGATGTAGGAGAGCGCGGCGGTGGCGAAGCCCTCGTTGAGCAGGCCGCGACCGGCCAGGTGGTCGATCCAGCGCTCCCAGTCCGCGCCGCCCATCACGGCCACGGTCTGCTCGACGTCGTCGCCCTCGGCCGGGCCGGTCTCGACCTCGCGCACCTCGGGGGCGCCCTGGTCGTCGAAGACCAGGGTCCGGGTGCGGTTGGCCGCGCCGATCGGCTTGAGGACGGAGGAGTAGGTGACGCCGGTGTCCGGGTCGGTGCGGCGGGGTGCGGCCACCGAGTAGATGAGGTAGTCCAGTCGGCCCCCGAAGCGCTGCTCGATGAGGTCGGCGACCTCGTCCTTCATGGCGTCCGAGAAGGCGTCGCCGTTGAGGAAGACCAGGTCTCGGCCGGCGGCGCGGGCGAGGTCGGCGGTGGCGGCGGTGCGGTACCAGCCGGCCGTACCGGTGCGGCGGGCGGTGGGGGCCTTCTCGAAGGAGACCATGACGCCACGGATGCCCGCGCGCTTGAGGCCGGCGACGGTGGCCGCCAGGCCGTACCCGGCAGAGGAGCCGATGATCAGCGCCACCGGGCCGTCGCCCTCGGGGGTGGTGGCGGGCTCGGGGCAGGCCTGCCACATGTCGGCCACCAGCTGCGAGCAGCCCGCCGGGTGGGAATCGAGGAAGAGGAAACCCCGGTTGCGGGGGGTGAGAACGCGCTCGCTCACGATGGCCGTCCTTGGTCCTTGGTCCTTGCGGTCCTGCCAGTCTGCGACAGGGCGGAGACGGGCTGCGGGCGGGCGGGGACAAGGATCGCGAGCTGATCTTGGAGTGTTCCGCTACTCCCGGGCGCCGTCCCGGGTGCGCTTGTACTCGCGCAGGAGCGCGAGGAGGTTGATGAGGGTGCTGGCCGGGATGTTGCCGAGGTTGACCAGGCGGCGGCCGTGCAGGTTGGCCTCGCCGGGCTCGGCGGACGGCCAGAGGAGGCCGAACTCGCGTCCCTCGGTGCGGAGTTCGACGATGAGCTCGGCGATCTCGCGGCCGGTGAGGTGGAAGAGGGCGGGGTCGGCGGGGTGGATCGGGTGGTGGGCGCTCACGCGGCACCGCCCTGGTGCAGCTCGAACCAGACGGACTTGCCCAGTTCCTGGGGGTCGACGCCCCAGCGGTGGGTGAGTCCGGCGACGAGCTGGAGGCCCCGGCCGGTCTCGGAGAGGAGGGAGGTCGGACGCTGCTCGGGGAGGAGCGGGGAGCGGTCGGAGACCGTGACGCGGAGGGTGTCGGGTCGGAGGAGGATGACGACGGCGGGCGAGGCCGTGTCCCCGTGGCGCCAGGCGTTGACGATGAGTTCGACCATGGCGAGCTCGGCGTCGAAGGCGGCCGAGGGCGGCCACCCCTCGCGGGACATCGCGGAGCGGAGCGTGTCACGGGAGAGGGTGAGGGAAGGGGAGTTGAGGTTGCGCACAGGGTCTCCCAGAGGAAGGAGGGATGCGCCGAGCGGCTACTGGCAGCCGCATCGGTGATGGGTGCGTCACTGACTGTAGGGCAGCGGATAGCAAATTTGCTAGCCGACTACGGAAAGTGTGCCTATCTGTTCGCTGGACTCGTCGCGCCCGAACGATGGATGCTGGGGAGATGCCACCTACTCCAACCGCACGCCGGAAGCGCGTCGGCATCGAGCTGCGAAAGATGCGAGAAGCCGCCGGGCGCACGGCTGGAGACGCTGCCGCTGTTCTCGGGCTGGACCGCAGCAAGATCACGCTGATCGAACAGGGCAGCTACCCGATCAGTGGGGAACGGGTCCTCGCGCTCGCCTCCGAGTACGAGGAGGCCGACGCCGTATACGTCGACGCGGTCGCCGAGATGGCCGCCGACCGCACCAAGGGATGGTGGGAGGAGCACAGGGGGCTGGTCCCTGCCGGAATTCTTGAGATCTCCGAGGTCGAGCACTACTCACGGGCATTGGTGACCTATCAGATCTGCCATGTGCCAGGGCTCATGCAGACCGAGGACACGGCTCGGGCGATCTTCCGCGAGGTCTATCCGCCGCTGCGCCCGCTGAACATCGAGGCGCGAGTTGAGAACCGAATGCGGCGGGCCGAGCTCCTGACACGCAGCGACCCACTTGAATACGAAGCGATTGTCCATGAGGCCGCGCTACGCATGGAGTTCGGAGGGTCGGCAGTCGCCAGGGAGCAACTGAAGCAGCTCCTCGCACTCTCCGAGGCCCCCAACGTGACACTGCGCGTTCTGGAGTTCAAGGCCGGCGGATTCAAGGGCGCCGGGCAGGCTGTGCTCTATGCAAGCGGGCCCGTACCCCGGCTCGATACAGTCCAGCTGGACTCCGTAGGATCGCCAGCGTTCCTGACCGAGATGAACCAGCTGGAGAACTACCGCAGCATTCTCGGGGCGATGCGTGATCGTGCGCTCGATCCGTCTGCCTCTCGTGACGCGATCTCCAGCATCATGAACAGCCTGTGAGGCCCCTGTGGAAGACATCGCATGGCGGAAGCCCAGCGCGTGCGGCGATGGCAATAACTGCCCAGAGGTAGCCATCACCTCAGACAGCGTGTACGTCCGCAGCACCCTTCAGCCTGCTGCCATCGCCCAACTCACTCCTGCCGAGTGGCGCGACCTCGTCTCCGCCATCCGCAACGGGGAGTTCGACCTCTAGCCGCCCCCGATTCGATCTACGCCCGCTGAGCTGCTAATCTTCTTCTCGTTGCGAGGGACACGATCCCTCGCCAGGCGTCAGCGGTGCTACCAGAGCACGTCCTACTTTCAGTAGGAAGAGTCCGTGCAACCCGGGCCTGGCGCTCCATCGGACGGGGTCCGACACCTTCTCGGTGTCGGACCCCGTCCTCGTTCCCGGGCATAGATCGCCACTCCCCCGTGTTGCGGCTCGGCATGGGAGAGATTCTTGTCATCGGGGCGAACGGAAGTGTCGGGCGGCACGTCGTCAGCGAGCTCGCCCAAGGGGGCCACTCCGTAAGGGCGTTGGTCCGCGATCCGGCCCGATCGATCGAGGGCGCCACATCCATAACCGGCGACCTCTCCGACCCCGCCACCATCCGTGCCGCCCTGCCCGGCGTCGACCGCGTCTACCTGATGTGGCCCGGCCTTCCCGGCATCGACCCCCGCCCGATCGTCGAAGCGATCGCCGAGCACGCCACCCGGGTCGTCTACCTCTCCACCGACGTCGCCGACCTCGCCGATGACGAGTCACCCTCGATCTTCCACCAGGAGATCGAGCGCCTGATCCGCCGCTCCTCCCTCTCCTGGACCTTCGTCCGGGCCATCGACTTCGCGGGCAACATGCTCGGCTGGGCCGACCAGATCCGCCAGGGCGTCGTCCGCTGGCCCTACGGACAGGCCCGGCGCTCGCTGATCGACGAGCGGGACATCGCCGCCGTCGCCGTCCGCGCCCTCACCGAGGACGGCCACGCGGGCGCCAAGTACCTGATCACCGGCCCCGAATCGCTCTCCCACGCCGAACTCGCCCGGATCATCGGCGAAGAGGCCGGCATCAACGTCCGCTTCGAGGACCTGCCTCCCGAGGTCGCCCGCGAACACCTCACCGCCGCCTGGGGCAACGCCGCCTTCGTCGAATCCCGCCTCCGCGCCTGGGAGTCCTTCACCCGCGAACCCGAGCGCGTCACCGACACCGTCGACCGCGTCCTCGGCCGCCCGCCCCGAAGCTTCCGCACCTGGGCCCGGGACAACGCGGCGAGCTTCCGGTGACCCAGGCCTACTGCCAGGATGCACACCATGTCTGAACGCGCCCTGAGCTTCGGAGCGATCGCGGCCGCCTACGAGCGCTACCGCCCCGGCTACCCCGCCGCGCTCCACGACCTGGTGGCGTCCTACGCGGGCCGCCCGATCCGGACCGCGCTGGAAATCGGCGCGGGCACCGGCAAGGCGACCCGCCTGTTCGCCGAACACGGCATCGCCGTCACCGCGACCGAACCCGACCCGGCCATGCTCGCCGAACTGCGCCGGCACGCACCCGTGAACGTCCGCGCGGAGCAGGCCACGTTCGAAGAGATCCGACCCGACCACCCGTACGACCTCCTCTACGCAGCCGCCGCCCTGCACTGGACGTCCCCGGACGGCCGGTGGGAGCGGGCCGCCGCCCTGCTGGAGCCGGGCGGCGTCTTCGCCTCCTTCGGCGGGCCCGTCCAACTCGCCGACCCCGCCGCGCAGGAGGCCGTCAGCGCCGCCCGGGCGCCGTTCCTGGCCACCGACGAGATCCCGTCCCCGGACGGCACCCCCTGGGACGCCGCGATGCTGTGGCCCGGCACCGAACTCCAGCGGTCCGACAGCTTCACCGACGTCCAGCAGCACGTGATCGAGCGCCGGTTGACGATGCCCGCCCACGACTACGTCGGCCACCTCTCCACCGTCTCCGCGTACCTGATGCTGCCGCCCGCCGACCGGCAGCAGGTGTTCGAGCGGATCCTGGCGGCCCTGCCGCCGCAGGTCGAGGTGGCCGCCGACGTCACCGCCCACCTCGCCCGCCGCCGCGACGGCTGACGGCCCGTGCGTTCGCCGCACCCCCGTGACGGCGAACGCACGGGCCCACTGCCCGTTCCGGGCGGTTCAGTCGGCCAGGTGGACGATCATCTTCCCGGTGTTGGCGCCGCGCATCACGCCGAGGAACGCGTCCACCACCCGGTCGAAGCCGTCCACGACCGTCTCCTCCGCCACCACCGCGCCCGAGCGCAGGTGGGGGACGAGGAAGTCGTAGAGCTCGGGGCGGGCGTCGAGGTGGTTGCGGACCAGGAAGCCCTCCAGGCGCAGGCTCTTGCCGACCACGTCGTACAGGTTACGCGGCGCGGCCGGCGGGTTCCGGAGGTCGTCGTACTGGGCGACGGCGCCGCACCAGGCGATGCGGCCGTGGTCGCGCAGGGCGCCGATCGCGGCTTCCAGGTGGTCGCCGCCGACGTTGTCGAAGTAGACGTCCAGGCCGTCCGACGCGGCCTCGCGCAGGCGGTCCGCGAGCGGGGCGTCGTGGTAGTCGAAGGCGGCGTCGAAGCCGAGGTGGTCGACGAGCCGGGCGGCCTTGGCGGCCGAGCCCGCGCTGCCGACGATCCGTCCGGCGCCGAGCAGCCGGGCGAGCTGGCCGGCGGCGGTGCCGACGCCGCCGGCGGCCGCCGAGATGAAGATCGACTCGCCGGGCTGGAACCGGGCGATCCTGGTCAGGCCGACCCACGCGGACAGGCCGGTGCCGCCGAGGACGGACAGGTGGTTGCTGAGCGGGACGCCGTCGAAGACGGGCAGCAGGTGGGCGCGCTCGGGGGTGACCACCGCGTGGGTGCGCCAGGCCTGCCGGTGGAAGACCAGCGCGCCGACCGGCAGGGCGTCGGTGCGGGACTCGACCACCCGCCCGAGGGTGCGGCCCTCCAGCGGGGCGTGCAGGTCCCAGCCGCCCTCGTCCATCTCCTCGCGCATGTACGGGTCGACGGACTGGTACAGGTTCTCGACCAGCGCCTCGCCGGACTCCAGCGCGGGGACCCGCTCCTCGACGAAGGCGAACTGCTCGGCGGTCGCCGCGCCGGTGGGACGGGCGACGAGGTGGACGGCGCGGGCGGTGGGGCGGGACATCGGGTGGCTCCGAACTGACGGTGGCTTCTGTCGTTGACGGTGCTCACGCTAGGAACCGGGCCCACCCCTCGGGCAGGGGTACGCGTCGATGGAACAGCCGCTTCCATGAGCGGGATCGATGGAACCCGATAGGGTCGGCGCATGACCGACCTCGCCCCGCACGAGCTGCGCGTCCTGGTCGCGGTCGAGGAGGAGGGCACCTTCACCTCCGCCGCGACCCGCCTGGGCACCACCCAGTCCGCCGTGTCGCACGCCGTGCGCGGCTGCGAGCGCAAGCTCGGCGCGGTGCTGTTCGAGCGCGGACGCCACGGCGCGCGACCCACCGAGGCCGGCGCGCGGGCGGTCGGGTACGCCCGGCGCGTCCTGCGGCTGCTGGCCACGATGGGGGCGGAGGTCCGGGGCGCGGGCGCGGACGGGCCGCTCACCGGCACCCTGCGGATCGTCGCCTTCCGCAGCGTCGCCGCGCACCTGCTGCCGCCCGTCCTCGCCCGGCTCGCCGAGCGCCACCCGGGCCTCGGCACGCGGGTGCGGATCGTCCGGGAGATCGGGCGCGGCACCGCCGGGGAGGTCGCGGACGGCCGGGCCGACCTCGGGCTCGCCACCCTCCCCGCCGAGGGCCCGCCGCCCGTGCCCGGCCTGGTCACGGCCCGGCTGTACGAGGAGGCGTACGCGCTGGCGCACCCGCAGGGCCACCCGGATCCGCGCCGGCTGCCGCTGGTCGACTGGGACGAGAACTGCGGCTCCTACACCCGGCGGTGGTGGCGGGAGCAGGACTGGATCCCGCCCGCGACGGTCGACGTCGAGGACGACGCGGTGGCCGTCTCGATGGTCGCCCAGGGCCTCGGCATGGCCATCATGCCCGCCACCGCCCTCCTCGGCGCCCCGCCCGGCCTCGCGGTCACGCCCCTCGACCCCAACCCGCCCACCCGCCTGGTGGGTTACGTCACCACTCCCGAGCTGGCCCCCACCCCGGCCGTCCGTGCCCTGATCCGCGAGCTGCGCGATCTCCCGCTCCCGGAGGGTCTGGCCCCGGCCCGGACTCAGCCCGCCCGGCCCGGCGCCACTCGATAGGCCACGGCCCGGGCGGCGGATGGGTCCGCCGCCCGGGCCGTGGGCATCCACCGGCCGTACCCCCGTCACCGCCGGTAGAAGACGCTCCGCGACCAGAAGAAGCCGGCCAGCGTCAGCGCGGTGCACCAGCCGAGGGAACTCCACGCGCTGACGGCGCCGATCTCGGTGCCCATCAGCAGGCCGCGCAGGGTCTCGATGATCGGGGTGAAGGGCTGGTACTCGGCGAACCAGCGCAGCACGGTGGGCATCGAGTCCGGCGGGACGATCGCGCTGCCGAGGAACGGCAGGAAGGTCATCGGCAGCGGGGTGTTGCTCGCGCTCTCCGGCGTCTTCGACACCAGCCCGATCCCCGCGGAGATCCAGGTCAGCGCCAGCGTCACGAACAGCAGCAGCCCGGCGGCCGCGAGCCACTCCACCGGGCCGGCGCTGGAGCGGAACCCCATCGCGAAGGCCGCGCCGGTCACCAGCACCAGGGCGATCACCGTCTGGATGACGCTGCCGATCACGTGCCCGGCCAGGAACGCCGACCGGGATATCGACATCGTCCGGAACCGGTTGACGATGCCCTCCGTCATGTCGACGCAGACGGCCACCGCGGTGGCGACCGCCCCCGAGGTCGCCGTCATCAGCACGATGCCCGGCGTCACGTAGTCGATGTAGCTCCCGCCGCCGATGCCCGCGCCGAGGGCGCCCCCGAAGGCGTAGTTGAAGAGCGCCAGCATCATCACCGGCATGACCACCACGGAGAAGGTCATCGCCGGATACCGCTGCGCGCGCCTGAGGTTGCGCCGCAGCAGGGTCAGCGAGTCGCGCGCCGCGTAGTTCATGGTCAAACTCATTGCCCACCCTCCCCGGTGAGTTGCAGGAACACGTCGTCCAGGTCGGCCGTCTCCACGACCAGCGATTCCGCCCGTACCGAGGCGTTGTCGAGCGTGTCCAGCACGGCCTTGACGGTCAGCACCGAGTTGTCGCCCGGTATGTCGAGCCGCAGGGCCTCCGCGTCGACGGTGGCGTAGTCGAACAGCGCGGCGGCCGCGCCGAGTTGGGCGGCGTCGGCGAACTGGAGCCGGATCCGCCCGCCCGGGACGATCCGCTTCAGCTCCTCGGCCGTGCCCTCGGCGACGATCCGCCCGCCGTCCAGGACGGCGATCCGGTCGGCGAGTTCGTCGGCCTCGTCCAGGTACTGGGTGGTGAGGAAGATCGTCACCCCGTGGTCGGCGACCAGGCTCCGGATGATCTCCCACATGGTGCGCCGGCTGCGCGGGTCCAGCCCGGTGGTCGGCTCGTCGAGGAAGATCACCTTCGGGTCCCCGACCAGCGTCATCGCCAGGTCGAGCTTGCGCCGCATGCCGCCGGAGAACGTGGTGGCGGGGGTGCCGGCGACATCGGTGAGGTCGAAGCGCCGCAGCAGCTCCTCCGCCCGCCTCCGCCCCTCCCGACGGGGGAGGTGGTGGAGGTCGGCCATCAGCATCAGGTTCTCCTCGGCGGTGAGGAGGTTGTCCACCGCCGAGAACTGGCCGGTCACCCCGATCGCCTTCCGCACGCCGTCCGCTCCCCGGACGAGGTCGTGGCCGGCCACCTGGGCCGAGCCGCCGTCCCCGGGGATCAGGGTGGAGAGGATCTGCACGGTGGTGGTCTTGCCCGCGCCGTTCGGCCCGAGCAGGGCGAAGACCGTGCCGGCCGGGATCTCCAGGTCGATGCCCCTGAGCACCTGCTTGTCGCCGTAGGACTTGGTGAGTCCGACCGCCGAGATCGCGAGGGCGGTCGAGACCGCCGTCGTCGGGATCGCCGCCATCAGGCCCTCCGGATCACGATGCTGCCGACCTGGGTGCGGCCGTGGACCTCGACGGTCTCCCGGGCGTCGCCGGGGCCCTCGGTGGTGCCGAGGTCGCTGCGGACGGCGCCGAACTTGCTGTGCACGTCGAGGAAGGCCGCGGTGCCCTCGGCGACGCCGACCTCCACGTCCCCGACGCCGGCCTGCAGGAAGACCTTGCCCCGGACCACCTGGCCGACCCGGATGTGGCCGTTCGCCGTCTTGGCGTCCACACCCGCCTCGGCGAGGCCGACGTGGATCCGGCCGTTGGAGGCGTTGGCGGTCAGCTCGCCGTGCACCTCGTCGACCTCGGTGTCGCCGTTGCTGTTCTTGACCGTCAGCGTGCCGGTGACGGTGCCGATCTCGATCCGGCCGGCGCCGGACACCTCGGTGTCCCCGGCGACCGTGCCGAGCCGGATGTCGCCCATGTCGGCCTTGAGCCGCACGCTGGTGGCCCGGTCGACCTGGACCCGGCCCATGGACGTCTTCAGCCGGAGGTCGCCGAGCGGGCCCTCGGTGACGACGTCCGCCATCGGGCTGTCGAGCTCGACCTCGGAGCCGGCCGGCAGCTCGACCTGGAGGTCGATCGAGCCCTTCTTGCTGGAGAACACGGTGCGCTGCTTGGGGCCCTTGACGACGAGCCGGCCGCCGGTGAAGTCGACCTGGGTCAGCTGGGCGGCCTTGACGTCCGCCTCCCGGGAGTCGCTGGTGGGCCGGACCTCGACCACGGCGTCGGCGCGCTTGCCGGCGGTGATCCGGACCGTGCCGATCTCGAAGTCGAAGGTGGCGGAGATCGGTCCGTTGGTCTCGTACGAAGGCATGGCTGTCCCGTCCTCTTGGCTCGTGTGGGTGTTCCCGCTGGTCGGAGCGGGGGTGACGTCGAAGGTGCGAGGGGTCTGGAAGGTGCGGGGGCTACGGAGGTGTCAGTGGACCCAGCCGGTGAAGCTCTGGCCGCCGATGCCGCGCGGGGAGCGGCCGCCGAGGTCGGTGGCCGGGCGCGCGGCCGGCCTGCCGCCGTCCAGCGCGCCGGCCACGGCCCGGACCAGCCAGGCGTTGAGGGAGAGGCCCTCGCGCCCGGCGGCCTCCTCCGCCCTGGCCTTGAGGTGGGCCGGCAGGCGCAGGTTGATCCGGGCGGTGCCCGACTCGTCCGACTCCGGCACCGCCGATGGCGCCACCGGCGGTGCCACCTGCGCCGCGGACGGCACCACGGGGCCGGCCTGCGGCGCCACCGGCGGCACGTCGCCGTGGAAGGCGTCCGAGCCGGGCGGCACCGTCACCACGAACTCGGGGTCGAGTCCGCGCAGGCGCACGTCCACCGAGCCCGGGGCGAGGTCGCGGGTGACTTCGCCCATGGCGGCCGAGAGCGCGTTGAGCAGGGTGAGCCGCGTGGCCGACTCCAGCGGAAGGGTCAGCCGCTCGGCCAGCGCGCGGGCTTCGTCCCCACCGGCGGCGGCGGCCACCGCGAGCTCGTTCCGGAGGTTTTCGACGTACGGCGTGAGGTCCATGGCTCAAGCATGGCACGGCGATGGCACCACGTCCAGCCCATTTGGCGCCACAGTGGCACCATCACTCGAAAGAGTGTGGCACCAACGACGGAGCCGCCCCGCCGACCGAGGTCGACGGGGCGGCTCACCAGCGAAAACGCAGGAGGAACGCGGGAAGGGCGTCAGCGCTGCCAGCCCGCCAGGTAGGTGTCGATCTCGCCGACCAGCCGCTTCTTCCCGGCCTCGTCCAGGAAGGAGGCCTCGACGGCGTTGCGGGCCAGCGCCGCCACCCCGGCCTCGTCCAGCGCCAGCAGCCGGGCCGCCACCGCGTACTCGGTGTTGAGGTCGGTGCCGAACATCGGCGGGTCGTCGCTGTTGACGGTGACGAGCAGCCCGGCGTCGACCATCTGCTTGATCGGGTGGTCCTCGATCCGCTCGACGACCCGGGTGGCGATGTTGGAGGTCGGGCAGACCTCCAACGGGATCCGGTGCTCACCGAGGTAGTCGACCAGCGCCGGGTCCTTGACGGACTGGGTGCCGTGCCCGATCCGCTCGGCGCCCAGTTCGCGGATCGCGTCCCAGACCGTCTGCGGCCCGGTGGCCTCGCCGGCGTGCGGGACGGAGTGCAGGCCGATCGCCCGGGCCCGGTCGAAGTAGGGCTTGAACTGCGGCCGCGGCACGCCGATCTCCGGGCCGCCGAGGCCGAAGCTGACCAGGCCCTCGGGGCCCAGCTCGGTGGCCAGGCGGGCGGTCACCTCGGCCGACTCCAGACCGGCCTCGCCCGGGATGTCGAAGCACCAGCGCAGCACCACGCCGAGGTCCTTCTCGGCGCGCAGCCGGGCGTCCTCGATCGCCTCCATGAAGGCGACCTCCGGGATGCCGCGCCTGACCGAGGAGTACGGGGTGATGGTCAGCTCCGCGTACCGGATGTTCTGGCGGGCCATGTCCTCGGCCACGCCGTAGGTGAGCGCGCGGACGTCCTCGGCGTCGCGGACCAGGTCCACGACGCTCAGGTAGACCTCGATGAAGTGGGCGAAGTCGGTGAAGGTGAAGTACTCGGCGAGCGCCGCCGGGTCGGTCGGCACCTTGGAGCGCCCGGCGTGGCGGGCGGCGAGTTCGGCGACGACGCGCGGCGAGGCCGAGCCGACGTGGTGGACGTGCAGTTCCGCCTTCGGCATCCCGGCGATGAACGCCTCGATGCCCCGGTCGCTCCCGGCGCTCCCGGCGTTCCCTGCGTTCCCGGTGGGGTTTCCGATCCGACTTCCGTCCGGCTGGACCACGGTGGGTTCCCTTCTTCCTTCTTCGTCGTCTCCGCGCGTGCCCGCGCGCCGCCAGCGTACGCTCAGCCGCCGAGCGCCACCGCGACGGTGTGGATCAGCAGCCCGGCCAGCGCGCCGACCACGGTGCCGTTGATCCGGATGAACTGCAGGTCGCGCCCCACGTTGGCCTCGATCTTGCGGGAGGCGTCGTCGGCGTCCCAGCTTGCGACCGTCTCGGAGATCAGCGAGGTGATCTCGGCGCGGTAGGTGTCGACCAGGTACTGGGCGGCGTCCTGCAGCCAGCCGTCCGCCTTGGCCTGCAGCTTGGCGTCGGTGGCCAGGCGCTCGCCGAAGCGGCGCACGCCCTCGCGGATGCGCCGGCGCAGTTCGCTGTCCTCGTCCTCGGCGGCGCCCATCACCAGGGTCCGCACGGCCGCCCAGGTGGAGTTGATCAGGTCCTGCACCTCGGGGCGGGCCAGCAGGTCGCCCTTGGCCCGCTCGACCCGGGCGATGGTCTCCGGGTCGGTCTGCAGCTCGGTGGCGAAGTCGGCGAGGAAGTTGTCGACCGCGCCGCGGGCCGGGTGGTCCGGGTCGTCCCGGATGTCGGTGACGAAGCGCAGCAGTTCCTTGTAGACCCGCTCGCCGACCTGGTGGTCGAGGAACTTCGGCGTCCAGCCGGGGGTCTTCTGGGTGACCTTGCGGACCACGTCCTCGTGGTTGGCGGTCAGCCAGTCGTGCGCCCGCACGGCGACCAGGTCGACCACCCCGTGGTGCCCGCCGTCCGCGACCACCTTGCCCAGCATCCGGCCCATCGGCTCGGCCACCGAGGTGGCGGCCGCCCGCCGGGTGACGGCCTCGGCGACGACCGCCCGCACGTCGTCGTCGCGCAGCACCGCGAGCACGCCGCGCAGCGCGGCGGAGGCCTCCTTGGTGACGCGCTCGGCGCTGCCCGGCGCGGCCAGCCAGTCGCCCAGCCGGCGGGCGATGCCGAGCGAGGCGAGGCGGGTGCGCACCACGTGGCCGGCCAGGAAGTTCTCGCCGACGAAGTCGCCGAGTGAGCGCCCGAAGGCGTCCTTCTTGGTCGGGATGATCGCGGTGTGCGGGATCGGCAGGCCGAACGGGCGGCGGAACAGGGCCGTCACGGCGAACCAGTCGGCCAGCGCGCCGACCATGCCGGCCTCGGCGGCGGCGGCCACGTACCCGGCCCAGGAGCCGGCGCCGGCCGCCTTGGCCCAGGTGGAGAGGGCGAAGACCAGGGTGGCGAAGGCCAGCAGGCCGGTCGCGATGGTCTTCATCCGGCGGACACCGCGCCGCTTCAGCTCGTCGGCGGCGGTGAACCGGACCCCGGGGCCGGTTCTGCTGAAGGCTTCGTCAGTCACTCCGCCAGTCTGCCCGCTGCCCGGCGCGAACGGAGGCGCGGACGGCGATCACGCGCCGCCCCGCCCCGAGCCGAAGGGCGCGCCGGTGCCGAAAGCGAGGAGCGACAAGCGACCGACGAAGGAGGGAGTGCCGGAGCGACGAGTGTCGGCGCCGGGCCAGAGCGCCCGGAGGCGAGCGGGCGAGCAGCAGCCCTCTCCTCACGCCCCGCCAAGCACGATCCGCCGCACCCCCGGCCCCGCCCAGCGCGCCGGGTCGGTGCAGCGCCGCCCGTCCAGCAGCACCCGCACCCCCGGCAGGTCGGCCGGCGCCAGCTCCCGGTACTCCGGGTGGTCCGCCTGCAGCACCGCCGCCACCACCGGCTCCCCGCCGTACGGGGGCAGCCCGAGCGCCGCCAACTCCTCCGCCCGGTACAGCGGATCGGCGACGTACGGCCGCGCGCCCGCCGCCCGCAGCGCCGCGACCAGCGGGAACACCCCCGAGTACGCGGTCTCCTTCACCCCGCCCCGGTAGGCGGCGCCGAGCACCAGCACCCCCTGCCCGGCCAGGCCGCCGGGCACCGCCCCGGCCAGCACCCCGGCCGCGTACCCGGGCATCTCCAGGTTGGCCTCGCGGGCGGCGCGGACCACCGTCGCCGCCGGGTCGTTCCACAGGTACAGCCGCGGGTACACCGGGATGCAGTGCCCGCCGACCGCGATGCCGGGCCGGTGCAGGTGGCTGTACGGCTGCGAGTTGCAGGCGTCGGCGATCTCGGCGAAGTCCACCCCGACCCGGTCCGCGTACCGGGCGAACTGGTTGGCCAGCGCGATGTTGACGTCCCGGTAGGTGGTCTCGGCGAGCTTGCTGAACTCGGCGGCCTCGGCCGAGGCCAGCTCCCACACGCCGTTGGGCCGGGCCAGGTCGGGGCGCGGGTCGAAGTCCAGCACCGCCCGGTAGAACGCGGCGCCGCGCCGGGTGGAGCGCTCGTCGAGGCCGCCGACCAGCTTGGGGTAGCGGCGCAGGTCGGCGAAGACCCGGCCGGTGCGGACCCGCTCCGGGCTGAACACCAGCGCGAAGTCCCGCCCGGCGGCCAGCCCGGAGCCGGCCGACAGCCGGGGCGCCCAGCGCTCCCGGGTGGTGCCGACCGGCAGGGTGGTCTCGTAGCTGACCAGGGTGCCCCGGCGCAGCCCGGCCGCGACCGCGTCGGTGGCCGCGTCGAGCAGGGCGAAGTCCGGGGTGCCGTCCGCGCCGGTGACCAGCGGGACGACCAGCACGACGGCCTCCGAGGCGGCCACCGCGGCGGCGGTGTCGGCGGTGGCGCGCAGCCGCCCCTCGGCGACCACCCGCTTCAGCGCCTCGTCCAGGCCCTCCTCCCGGGGGAACGGCGGCACGCCCAGGTTGACGCTGCGGACGACCTCGGGCGCGATGTCCGCCCCCGTCACCCGGTGGCCCTTGAGCGCGAACTGCACCGCCAGCGGCAGGCCCAGCTTGCCGAGGCCCACCACGCAGACGTCCAGGCCCACGTCCTTGCCCGCGTCCGTGCCCACGTCCGGGCTCCCGTCCGGGTTTCCGTCCGGCCTCATCCCCGGCCCCCGTTCACCGAGTCGGCCAGCCGCCGCCACACGGGGTGGCGGCGCAGCCCGCGCCGCAGCTGCTCGGGGACGAGGCCGCGCCACAGCTGCTGGGCGAGGTTGAGCGGCACGGCGGCCACGGCGGGCGGCTCCTCGCGCAGCAGGAACAGCTCGTCCGGCAGGCCGAGCCGGGCGTCCCGGAACGCCGGGTAGCCCGCGTAGTGCCGCCGCCCGTCGCGGACGGCCGGCGGCTCGCCGTGCGCGGCCTCGTAGCGGATCTGGTCGCGCAGCGCCTCCGGCCGTCCGGCGGCGGCGAGTTCGAGCCGCAGCCGGACGGCGACGGGCAGCCGGTCGTAGACCTCGCGGGCGCCGAAGCGCTCGACCAGCCGGGCCACCTCGGCGCACACCCGGCCCTGCTCCGCGCCGTCCAGCAGCAGGAAGCCGTCGGCCAGCAGCCGGGGCACGTCCCAGGCGAAGCTACGGGCCCGGATGGCGTCCAGCTCCCCGCCCGGCTCGGCGATTCCGGCGGCGACCTGCTGGAGCGCGGCGATCCCGCGCAGCCGGTCCAGCACCCCGGCGCGCTCGGTGACGTTGCCCCGGTCCTCGCGCAGGACGAGGTGGTAGCAGTCGTAGGAGGCGAGGACGGAGACCTTGCGGGCGCGCAGGCAGGCTTCGAGGGTGAACGGCTGGTCGGAGAAGACCTTGAGCGTCTCGTCGCGGCGCAGCCCGTGGCGGCGGATCAGGTCGAGCCGGAAGAGCTTGGTGTCGGCCAGGGCCCAGGCCAGGGCGGAGTCGGTGAAGCGGACGGACTCGGCGTCGGCGTGGAAGATGCCCTGCGGCACCAGTCGGCCGTTCACGCCGACCTGCTTGGGCACCACGACGTCCGAGCCCCAGGCGTCGGCGGCGGCCACCAGGCGTTCGAGGGCCTCCTCGCCGAGCCAGTCGTCCGCGCCCAGGAAGAGCACGTAGCGGCCGCGGGCCAGGTCCAGGGCGCGGTTGGTGGGGGCCGCCGGGCCGCCGGAGTTGGCCTGGTGCACCACCCGGAACAGCCCGGGGTGGCGGGCGGCGTACTCGTCCAGCAGCTCCCCGCCGCCGTCCGTGGAGCCGTCGTCGACGGCCACCACCTCCATCCGGCCCGGCTGCTGCGCCAGGGACTGCCCGACCAGCGAGTCCAGGCAGGCGGTGAGGTAGGGCAGGGTGTTGTAGACCGCGACCACCACGGTCACGTCGGGTACGGTCATCGGGCGGCGGGCCTCCGGTCCTGGTGCGGCGTGTGACGCATGGTCAACTCGACACGCTCGTGGAGGGTCACGTCCGTCACCCGTATCGGTGACGGTCTTCGGCGACAGGGGGAACGACGTGTACGTGCACCGCGACCACCGCTCGGGGCCTGTCGAGTGTTACGTCGACGGCGCCGCCTCCCGCGTCCTGGCGGGCGGCGCCGCGCTGCTGCTGCTCCTCACCGACTGACGGGCTTCCCCGGCTCAGCAGCAGCGCATCCGCTCAGCCGATGGCGACCTCCGCGTACATCCGCGCGATCACGTCCTCGATGGCCGGCTCGCGCACGGACAGGTCCACCAGCGGGTACCGCGCGGCCACCGCCGCGACGATCGGCGCCGCGCTCTCCTGCGCCGGGAAGGCCAGCCACTGGCGAGGCCCGTCGACCTTCGCCACCCGGGCGCCGGGCACCTCGATCGGGGGCCGGGCCTCGGCGAGGTCGACCACGAGGGTGCGTTCGCTGCGCCCGGCGGCGTGCAGCCCGTCCAGGCCGCCGTCGTGGACCACCCGGCCGTGGTCGATCACCATCACCCGACCGCAGAGCTGTTCGATGTCGGTCAGGTCGTGGGTGGTGAGCAGCACGGTGGTGCCCTGCTCGCGGTTGACCTCGCGCAGGAACTCCCGCACCCGGCCCTTGCTGACCACGTCGAGGCTGATGGTCGGCTCGTCCAGGTAGAGCACCTGCGGGTCGTGCAGCAGCGCCGCGGCGAGGTCGCCGCGCATCCGCTGGCCGAGCGAGAGCTGGCGCACCGGGGTGTCCAGCAGGCCGCCGAGGTCGAGCAGGCCGATGCAGCGGTCGAGGTTGGCGCGGTAGCGCTGGTCGGGGATGCGGTAGATCCGGCGGGCGAGTTCGAAGGAGTCGCGCAGCGGCAGGTCCCACCACAGGGTGGTGCGCTGCCCGAAGACGACGCCGATCCGGCGGGCCAGCGCGACGCGTTCGCGGGCCGGGTCGACGCCGGCGACGCGCAGCCGGCCGCTGCTGGGGACGAGGATGCCGGTGAGCATCTTGATGGTGGTGGACTTGCCGGCGCCGTTGGGGCCGATGTAGCCGACGCACTCGCCGGCCTCGACGGTGAAGCTGAGCCCGTCCACGGCGCGCACCTCGCGCTTGGTCCGGCTGAACCGGCCGGTCCGGGTGCGCACGGTGAAGCTGCGGCGGACGTCCTGGAGTTCGATCAGTGCCACGGTTCTTCCTTACGGGAGGAGGGTTCAGCTGCCGGTGCCGCGGTAGGCGCGCAGCCCGGCCCGCCAGGCGAGCCCGGCGGCGGTGACGCAGAGCGCGGCGGCGACCGGCGAGGCGTACTGGAAGGCGGTGGGCAGGCCGAGCGGGTCGGGCCGGTCGAGGATGCGCAGGCTGGGCAGCCAGTTGACGAAGGCCAGTGGGATGCCGAAGACGACGCCGGCGACGAGTTCCTTGGCGAAGACGGTCGGCGGGTACTGCAGCAGGGTGGCGCCGCCGTAGGTGAAGGAGTTCTGGATCTCCTTGGACTCGCCCCACCAGAACTGCACGGTGGCGCCGCCGACGAAGACCGCGCCGAAGATGGCGGTGCCGCAGACCAGCAGGACGGGCACCAGCAGCACCCGGTCCCAGGTCCAGTGCACGTCGAGGGCCGTCAGCGCCCAGACGAGCACGATCGCGGCCTGGAGCGGGCGGCCGAGGCGGCGCAGCGAGAAGCGTTCGGCGCACAGCTGGGAGAGCGCGGGCGCGGGCCGCACGAGCATGCTGTCCAGGGTGCCGGCGACGATCCGCTGGCCGAGCGCGTCGGCCGAGCCGACCAGCAGGTTGGCGACGCCGAGGGAGAGGGCGGAGGTGCCGTAGAGGAAGGCGATCTCCGGCAGGCTCCAGCCGCCGAGGGTGTCGGTGTGCAGGAACATGATCACCAGCACGGCGAAGTCGAGCGCGTGGATCGCGATGCCGGAGAACACGCCCAGCACGTAGGAGGCCCGGTAGGCCGCCATCGAGCGCATCCACATCCGGGCGCAGAGCCACCAGGAGCGGACGGCCCAGGCCGTACGGGCGGCGAGGCCGTCCGCGACGATCAGCCGCTCAGCCACCCTGCACCACCACCTTGCGGGTGGCGAGCCACTGCGCGCCCCGGCCGGCGGCCAGCAGGGCGGCGGCCCAGCCGAGTTGGAAACCGAGCGCGCCGGCCAGCGTGGCGCCGGAGGACCGTTCGAGGAAGACGTCGGTGGGCACCTTGACGAGCGAGGCCCAGGGCAGCGCCTCGCCGAGCGTGCCGAGCCAGCCGGGGAAGAGGGCGATCGGCAGCAGCATCCCGGAGAAGAACATCGAGACCACCACCATCACCGAGCGGATCCCGTCCGAGTCGTGCAGCCAGAAGCCGGTGATCGAGACCAGGAACCGGATGCCGAAGCTGACCAGCACCGCGAGCAGCACCGAGAGCAGGAAGAACACCCAGGTCAGTGGCTGTTCGGGCATCCGGGTGCGGAACACCAGGGCGCCGAACAGCAGCGGCACGGTGCCGCGGACGAGCACCTGGAAGCCGGCCCGGCCGAGGTCGGTGGCCAGCCACCAGCCCTGGAAGTCGACCGGGCGGTAGAGGTCGACGGCGATGTCGCCGCTGCGGAAGCGGTCCTGCACCTCGTCCTGGAAGCCGCCGCCCCAGACGGCGACGGTGACCAGCAGGCCCTGGCTGACCCAGATGTAGGTGACGGCCTGGCTCTGGTCGTAGCCGCCGAGGTGCGGGCGGGCCTGCCAGAGGGCGAGGAAGGAGGAGGCCAGGATGACGCCGAAGACGGTGTTGGTGAAGGTGCCGGCCAGGGTGGCGGCCCGATAGGTGGAGTAGCGGCGGAAGGCGCCGCGAGCCACGGCGGCGTAGAGTATATTGTCTCCTTATCGACAAATGTGGGCGCAGAGAGGTACGCCTCGACGGGCGGACGCCCGACCGGTGCCGACGGCGTCCGCGCACGCCCCAACGGCTCCGACCGGCCGACCCCGGGGGTACCGGGCCGAACGGGCGGAGCTGCCGAAACGGGTTCGCTATGCGGTTTGCATCTTTCACCGTACCGCCGGGCTCCCGGGCCCGCACCCGGTTTTCCCGGAGCCGCGCACCCACCCCGCCCGACACTGATCGCACGTCAAATAGCACATAATCGCGGCATGAGCATCGCGACCCGACGCCAGGCCAAACGAGCCGCCCGCCGCGCGGCCCGCCGCGCCCTCCCCCGCTGGCGCCGGCTGCTCCCCACCTGGCGGATCACCCTCGGCACCCTCACCGGCCTGCTGCTGCTCGCGGTCGGCGCCTTCGCCGTGCTCTACGTGATCGTCCCGGTGCCCGACCCCAACGCCCACGCCGTCGCGCAGAACAACATCTACCTCTACGCCGACGGCACCACCGAGATCGCCCGCACCGGCGCCGTCAACCGCACCGACGTCACCATCGACCAGATCCCGCTGCAGACCCAGCAGGCCGTCGTCTCCGCCGAGGACCGCACCTTCTACCAGAACCGCGGCATCGACCTGAAGGGCATGCTCCGCGCCGGCTGGAACAGCCTCACCGGCAAGGGCATGCAGGGCGGCTCCACCATCACCCAGCAGTACGTCAAGAACTACTACCTGACCCAGGACCGCACCGTCGAACGCAAGGGCCGCGAACTCCTCATCGCCCTCAAGGTCGACCAGCAGCGCAGCAAGAACGAGATCCTCGCCGGCTACCTCAACAGCAGCTACTACGGCCGCGGCGCCTACGGCATCCAGAGCGCCGCCCGCGCCTACTACGGCGTCGACGCCTCCCAGCTCACCCTCGGCCAGGGCGCCTACCTCGCCTCCCTGCTCCAGGCCCCCAGCATCTACGACGTCAAGACCGCCACCCCCGCCAACCGCGAGAAGGCCGTCGCCCGCTGGAACTACACCCTCGACGGCATGGTCCAGATGGGCTTCCTCACCGCCGCCGACCGCGCCGCCACCACCTTCCCCGAACCGCTCGACCCCCACCCCGCCACCGGCCTCTCCGGCCAGGCCGGGTACCTCGTCGGCGTCGCCGACGACTACCTCGTCTCCACCGGCACCATCGACGCCGCCACCCTCAAGGCCGGCGGCTGGCGCATCACCACCACCTTCGACAAGCCCAAGCAGGACGCCTTCGTCAAAGCCGTCCAGGACGAACTCACCGACGAACTCGACCCCCAGAAGCGCCCCGACACCGACACCGACGTCCGCGTCGCCGGCGCCTCCGTCGAACCCGCCACCGGCCGCGTCGTCGCCGTCTACGGCGGCCCCGACTACGCCAAGCAGCCCTTCAACGACGCCCTGCGCCAGGACAACCAGATCGGCTCCACCTTCAAGCCCATCGACCTCGCCGCCGGCCTGGTCGCCCAGCACACCCTCGACGGCCGCCCCATCACCACCGAGAGCCGCTACGACGGCAGCAGCGAACGCGCCGTCACCGGCGGCCCCACCCCGTACGCCCCGCCCAACGAGGACGGCGTCGACTACGGCAGCATCACCCTGCGCTACGCCATGGTGAAGTCCGTCAACTCCGTCTACGCCCAGGAAGGCGTCGACGCCGGCCTCGCCCGGGTCCGCGACACCGCCGTCAAACTCGGCATCCCCGACAGCGTCCGCGGCATGGACCCCGCCAACACCTCCATGACCCTCGGCACCGCCACCCCCAGCGCCCTCGACCTCGCCGGCGCCTACGCCACCCTCGCCAACCACGGCCAGGCACACACCCCGTGGTCCGTCCTCAAGCTCGAACGCGTCAACCCCGGCGGCGCCGTCGACGTCCCCAAGATGCCCGAGCACAAGGCCACCGACGCCGTCGGCCGCAACGTCGCCGACAACGTCACCGACGTCCTGCGCGACGTCGTCAGCCCCCGCGGCACCGGCGCCGCCGCCCTCGACCTCGGCCGCCCCGCCGCCGGCAAGACCGGCACCACCGACTCCAACCTCTCCGCCTGGTTCGCCGGCTACACCCCCGAACTCACCACCACCGTGGGCCTGTTCCGCGAGAACCCGAAGACCCACGCCAAGGAACCGCTCGCCGGCACCGCCGGCCTCACCCGGATCAACGGCGGCGCCTTCCCCACCAAGATCTGGACCGCCTACATGGCCGCCGCCCTCGACGGCACCCCCACCCAGCAGTTCGACCTGCAGAACGGCCGCGGCAACCAGGACACCGGCAACTGGCCCACCGCCACCGGCACCAGCAGCCCCAGCGCCACCCCCAGCGCCGCCCCCACCAGCGCCGAGCCGGCCCCCACCCACGCCCCCGAGCAC
>NZ_JZKH01000390.1 GCF_000961885.1 Streptomyces rubellomurinus | reverse complement strand
GCTGACTTCCCGCCAGGGCGAGGCGGCCCCCAGCGCCGCCGATGTCCGGGGCGCACTGCTGGCCGCCGGTGCGGAGAGCGTGCGGATCGAGGCGTGCGATGTCGCCGACCGTGAGCAGATCGCGGCGGTCGTCAACGGCCTTGGTGGAGCGCTCGGTTCGGTGTTCCACCTGGCCGCCGTCCTGGACGACGGCCTGCTCGCCGGCCAGAGCGCCGAGCGCTTCGCCCGCGTCCTGGCCCCGAAGGCC
>NZ_JZKH01000389.1 GCF_000961885.1 Streptomyces rubellomurinus | reverse complement strand
TCGCACGCCTCGATCCGCACGCTCTCCGCACCGGCGGCCAGCAGTGCGCCCCGGACATCGGCGGCGCTGGGGGCCGCCTCGCCCTGGCGGGAAGTCAGCACGAGGTGACGCACGCCGTGGTGGCGCACCAGGTGCTCGGCCAGCTCCCGGCCCAGCTCACCGGTGCCGCCGGTGACGAGGACCGTCCGCTCCGGGTCCAGCACGACCCGCTCGGACGCGTCCGCCGCCGAGACCCGCACCAGCCTCGG
>NZ_JZKH01000388.1 GCF_000961885.1 Streptomyces rubellomurinus | reverse complement strand
GCCCGGCGCGTACCGCGGGCACGGTCGTCAAGGACGAGGGCGAGGGCGGCAAGCAGCTCGCCGCCTTCCTCGCCGACCAGAAGTTCATCTAGTCCCACCCCGATCCAGCGAAAACACGGAGACATTGAGCAATGGCTGAGATTCTCGTCCTGGTGGACCACGCCGACGGTGCGGTCCGCAAGCCGGCCCTGGAGCTGCTGACCCTGGCCCGCCGCATCGGTGAGCCGTCCGCCGTCGTGCTCGGCGCC
>NZ_JZKH01000387.1 GCF_000961885.1 Streptomyces rubellomurinus | reverse complement strand
GGTGTTGCGGCCCTCGCGCAGGTAGCGGAAGGCCTCCTGGCCCCGGCGCACGTCCCAGGAGCGGATCGGCGAGGGGACGAGCACCTTGCGCTCGAACAGTGCGGCGAGCTCGACCAGCATCTCCTGGATCCGCTCCGGCCCGGCCTGGGCGACCAGGTCGTACGAGCGGTAGCGCACCCCGGCGTGCTGCCGGGCGACGGCCTCCGGGTCGCGCAGGTCGGTCTTGCCCATCTCCAGGAACCGGCCGCCG
>NZ_JZKH01000386.1 GCF_000961885.1 Streptomyces rubellomurinus | reverse complement strand
CGGCGGCCGGTTCCTGGAGATGGGCAAGACCGACCTGCGCGACCCGGAGGCCGTCGCCCGGCAGCACGCCGGGGTGCGCTACCGCTCGTACGACCTGGTGACCGCCGCAGGGCCGGAGCGGATCCAGGAGATGCTGGTCGAGCTCGCCGGGCTGTTCGAGCGCAAGGTGCTCGTCCCCTCGCCGATCCGCTCCTGGGACGTGCGCCGGGGCCAGGAGGCCTTCCGCTACCTGCGCGAGGGCCGCAACACC
>NZ_JZKH01000385.1 GCF_000961885.1 Streptomyces rubellomurinus | reverse complement strand
ATGGGCCTGGAGGCGTCCGCTCACCCCTGGCTGGGCGCCGCGACTGCTCTGGCCGAGGGCGAGGGCCACCTGTTCACCGGCCGATTGGCGCCGAACGGCCAGCCGTGGCTGCGCGACCACGCCGCCTTCGGCACGGTGCTCGTCCCCGGCACCGGGATCCTGGACCTCGTCCTGGCCGCCGGCCGTGAGCTCGGCGCGGGCCGGGTCGAGGAGCTGGCGCTCGTGGAGCCGCTGGTCCTGGAGGGCCCGGT
>NZ_JZKH01000384.1 GCF_000961885.1 Streptomyces rubellomurinus | reverse complement strand
GTGGATCCAGGTGAAGAAGGCGTCGGCGACCTGGTCGCGCTGGGGCTGGGGCAGGTGGGTGAAGCCGCCGTGGGCGGTGCTCCATTCGTTGAGGACGGGGCCGGCGGGGGTGGTGAGCCAGTCGACGCACAGCCATTGGGCGCCCAGGGACTCGGCGATGCGCCGGCAGTGGTCGGCGACGAGGTGGTGGTCGTCGTTGGCTTCGGCGCTGCCGCCCTGGCTGAGGTTGGCGAGGTAGCCGCCGGGGCGGGG
>NZ_JZKH01000383.1 GCF_000961885.1 Streptomyces rubellomurinus | reverse complement strand
GGCGCCGAGCACGACGGCGGACGGCTCACCGATGCGGCGGGCCAGGGTCAGCAGCTCCAGGGCCGGCTTGCGGACCGCACCGTCGGCGTGGTCCACCAGAACCAGGATCTCAGCCATGATTCATTGCTCCTGATCGATCGTTGGATGCGCGAAACGGTGGGACTAGATGAACTTCTGGTCGGCGAGGAAGGCGGCGAGCTGCTTGCCGCCCTCGCCCTCGTCCTTGACGACCGTGCCCGCGGTACGCGCCGGGC
>NZ_JZKH01000382.1 GCF_000961885.1 Streptomyces rubellomurinus | reverse complement strand
ACGGCATCCCGATCAAGGTCGCCGTCATCAACAACGGCTCCCTCGGCATGGTCCGCCAGTGGCAGACGCTGTTCTACAACCAGCGCTACTCCAACACCGTGCTGCACTCCGGCCCCGACCACGACGGCATCGAGCCGCCGGCCCAGGGCACCCGCATCCCGGACTTCGTCAAGCTGTCCGAGGCGATGGGCTGCGTCGGCCTGCGCTGCGAGCGCCCCGAGGACCTGGACGCCGTCATCGAGCAGGCGATGGCGATCGAC
>NZ_JZKH01000381.1 GCF_000961885.1 Streptomyces rubellomurinus | reverse complement strand
GAGCAGTTGGCGGGTTCGTACTGGTTCGACAACCTGCGCGGCACCGTCCGCCTGGACACGGCGGTCGCATCGGCGGTCGCGGACGGCCACACCCTGTTCCTGGAGTGCAGCCCCCACCCCGGCCTCACCATCCCCCTCGCCGACCAGCTGGAGGACACCCCCGGCGCCGCCGTCCTGGAGACCCTGCGCCGCGACGAAGGCGGCCCCGAACGCCTGGTGACGGCCCTGTCCGCCGCCTTCGTCGCCGGCCTGCCCGTCGACTGG
>NZ_JZKH01000039.1 GCF_000961885.1 Streptomyces rubellomurinus | reverse complement strand
GGGCCGCTCCGGCGCGGCCACCGGCCCCGGCCGCCCCCGGCGGCGGCGCCGGCTCGGCCTGCTGGCCGGCGCGGCCGCCGCGCTGGGCGCGCTCGCCTGGGGCGGGGTCCTGTGGCTCGTCCCCGGCGACACCGGCCGCGGCGCGTCCACCACCGCCGCCGCGCCCCGGCCGGACGTGGCCGCCGCGCAGAGCCCCCGGACGTCCGGTGCCGCCGGTACGGCCTACCAGGACGACCGGCTCACCGCGCAGATCCAGCAGCTGCTGACCCGCTCGGCCACCGCCCCGGGGCTGCGCCCGGCCGAGCCCGGCCGGTCCACCGCCGAGCAGCCCACCGACGGCGGCGCCGAACCCCCGGCCCAGGGCTCGCCCGCCCCGGCCCCCCACGCCGCCACCGGATCCGCCGCGACGGCCTGCCCGGCTCCCGCCGCCGGCACCCCGCTGGCCACCGACCGGGGCACCTACCAGGGCGCCCCGGTCGACGTGCTGGTCTACCCGGTGCCCGGGGACGCGGCGCACGCCGACGTCTACCTGCGCTCCGCCGACTGCGGGCCGGTCCTGCTGCACCGGACCGTCCCGGTCCGCTGACGGACCCCCGGCCGTGGGGCGGCGTGCCCATGCGATCGACGACCAGGGCGGCGCGACGCTCCCGAACTTCGGGCACCTGGTACTGATCCGCCTGGGAATGCGGGACACTGGTCAGTCGTTGTCCCGGGCGGCGGAGCAGGACCGCCCTCCCCGCAGCAAACGCGGGTCGCGATGCGAACCAGGAGATGCAGTGAGCGACGTCCGTAACGTGATCATCATCGGTTCCGGCCCGGCCGGGTACACGGCAGCGCTCTACACGGCCCGTGCCTCCCTCAAGCCGCTGGTGTTCGAGGGAGCCGTCACCGCCGGTGGCGCGCTGATGAACACCACCGAGGTGGAGAACTTCCCGGGCTTCCGGGACGGCATCATGGGCCCCGAGCTGATGGACAACATGCGGGCGCAGGCCGAGAAGTTCGGCGCCGAGCTGGTCCCGGACGACATCGTCGCCGTCGACCTCACCGGTGACGTCAAGACCGTCACCGACTCCGAGGGCAACGTGCACAGGGCCCGCGCCGTGATCGTCACCACCGGCTCGCAGCACCGCAAGCTGGACCTGCCGAACGAGGACAAGCTCTCCGGCCGCGGGGTGTCCTGGTGCGCCACCTGCGACGGCTTCTTCTTCCGCGACCAGGACATCGCGGTGGTCGGCGGCGGTGACACCGCGCTGGAGGAGGCGACCTTCCTCTCCCGCTTCGCCAAGTCCGTCACGATCATCCACCGCCGGGACGCCCTGCGCGCCTCCAAGGCGATGCAGGAGCGCGCCTTCGCCGACCCGAAGATCCGCTTCGAGTGGAACAGCGCGGTCGAGGCCATCCACGGCGACCCGAAGCTGAGCGGCGTCACCCTGCGCGACACGCAGACCGGCGAGACCCGCGAGCTCGACGTCACCGGCCTGTTCATCGCGATCGGCCACGACCCGCGCACCGAGCTGTTCAAGGGCCAGCTGGAGCTCGACGAGGAGGGCTACCTCAAGGTCGACGCCCCCTCGACCCGGACCAACATCGAGGGCGTCTTCGCCGCCGGCGACGTCGTGGACCACACCTACCGCCAGGCGATCACCGCCTCCGGCACCGGCTGCTCCGCCGCGCTGGACGCCGAGCGCTACCTCGCCGCGCTGGACGACCTGGAGGCCAAGGCCGCCGTCGTGGCGGTCTGAGCCCCAGCCCCCTCGCGCCTCCCGGGGGTGTTCCACGGGGAACACCCGGAGCACCCCCGGCACCCCTCCCCCGGCCAGGCAGAAACAGAACTCCCCCGTCCGTTGTTGTCCTGGCAGCACCCCCTCCGTCCTACCCGAGGAGTCCCCGTGGCCGGCGCCACCACCACCGTCACCGACGCGACGTTCACTGCCGATGTCCTGGAGAGCGACAAGCCCGTCCTGGTCGACTTCTGGGCCACCTGGTGCGGCCCGTGCCGCCAGGTCGCCCCGGTCCTAGAGGAGATCGCCGCCGAGCACGGCGACAAGCTGACCGTCGCGAAGCTCGACGTGGACGCGAACCAGAAGACCGCTGCCGAGTACAACGTCATCTCGATCCCGACGCTGATCCTGTACAAGGGCGGCCAGCCGGTGAAGCAGATCACCGGTGCCCGGCCGAAGGCCGCTCTGCTCCGCGAGCTGGACGGCCTGATCTAGGTCCGCCACCGCCTGCCGCACGGCGGCGGGGCTCCCCCGGTCCGAGGGGAGCCCCGCCGCCGTCGTCGTCTCCGGCCCGTTCCCGAGGCGCGTCCTCCGGGGCCCCGGAGGCTCAGAACGGCCGCAGGGCCGGTTCCTTGCGCCCGGCGCCGAGCAGCCGCTCCAGCGCCCCCTCCGCACCGCCGCGCCAGGAGAGCGTGGTCCGCGCCTCCAGCCGCAGCCGCGGGTAGCGGTGGTGCGGCCGGACGGTCTTGAAGCCCACCGCGAGCAGGTGGTCGGCCGGCAGCACGCAGCTGGTCGGCACCCGGCCCACCGAGCCGAAGGCCTCGATCGCCCGCACCCCGCGCCCCAGCAGGTCCTTGGCCACCGTCTGCACCAGCACCCGGCCCAGCCCCTGGCGCTGGTAGCCGGGCAGCACCCGACTGATCATCAGCTGAACGGCGTCCGGGGAGACCGGACTGGTCGGGAAGGACTGCGACCGGGGCACGTACGCGGGCGGCGCGTACAGCACGAACCCGGCCGGCTGGTCGTCCACGTAGACGATCCGGCCGCACGAGCCCCACTCCAGCAGCACCGCGGAGATCCACCCCTCCTTCTCCGCCTCGGGCTTGCCGGACTCCACCGCCGCCCTCCCGCTGACCGGATCCAGCTCCCAGAACACGCAGGAGCGGCAGGTCGTCGGCAGATCCGCGAGGTTGTCCAGCGTCAGCGGAACGACCCGGCGTCCCATACCCCGTGCACCTCCTCCACTTCACGGTCGAGCAGGTCGAGCATGCCCCCACCAACACCGATGGGTGCATGTTCCACGTGAAACAACCGCTCACGCGAATCATGCACCCATCGGTCACGCCCGAGGGACGGGCTCAGCCCTGCGACAGCCGCAGCCCGTCCTCGCCCGGCGCCAGGCTGTCCAGGATCCGGTTGAGGTCGTCCACCGAACCGAACTCCAGCACGACCTTGCCCTTGCCCAGCTTGCCGCCGCGCTGCGAGACCTCGACCTTGACCCGGGTGTCGAAGCGGTCCGAGAGCCGGTCGGCCAGCTCGTTGAAGGCCGGGGTGATCAGCTTGCCCGCCTTCGGCGTCTGGCGCTTCGGCTTGGCCTCCGAGCCCATCAGCTTGACGATCTCCTCGGTGGTGCGCACCGAGAGCCCCTCCGCGATGATCCGCTTCGCCAGCTCCTCCTGGCGCTCCGCGTCCGGGATGCCCGCCAGCGCCTTGGCGTGGCCGGCCGTGAGCGTCCCGGCGGCGATCCGCCGCTGCACGGTCGGCGCGAGCTTCAGCAGCCGCAGGGTGTTGGTGACGTGGGTGCGCGAGCGGCCGATCCGGTCGGCCAGCTCGTCGTGGGTGCAGGAGAAGTCGTGCAGCAGCTGCTCGTAGGCGGCCGCCTCCTCCAGCGCGTTGAGCTCCGCCCGGTGCAGGTTCTCCAGCAGGGCGTCCAGCAGCAGCTTGTCGTCCTCGGTGGCCCGGACGATCGCCGGGATCAGCGTCAGGCCGGCTTCCCGGGAGGCGCGCCAGCGGCGCTCACCCATGATCAGCTCGAAGCCGTCCGGCCCGGTCTGGCGCACCACGACCGGCTGGAGCAGGCCCACCTCCCTGATCGAGACGACCAGCTCGGCCAGCTTGTCCTCGTCGAAGACCTCGCGCGGCTGCCGCGGGTTGGGCGTGATCGAGTCCAGCGGCAGCTCGGCGAAGAAGGCACCGGCCACCGGAGCCGCCACCGGCTGATCGGCCTGCGGCTGCTCGATGGCCCGCTTGCCCGCGGCCGCCCGGGCCGCCACCGTGCCCCGGCCGCCCGGCAGCACCGGCACCGAGGCCGGCGACGTCGCTCCGGTCGCCACCACCGAGGTCGGCGCGGGCGAGGCGGCGGGACGCACCGCGCCGCCGTCAGCCGGGGCCGCGGGACCGATCAACGCCCCGAGTCCTCGTCCCAGACCCCTGCGACCACCACTCACTGCTGACCCTCCGTCGTGCCGTGCCACCGGGGCTCCGTGCCCCGAACCGCCGTCGTCCCGCTGCCGTCCCGCTGCTGACCCACCAGCGAGCCGGTCGGGCCCACCGCGCGCTGCGCGAGCTCGCGGGCCGCCTCCAGGTAGGAGAGCGCCCCGGTCGAGCCCGGGTCGTAGGTGAGCACCGTCTGGCCGTAGCTGGGTGCCTCCGAGATGCGCACCGAGCGGGGGATCGCCGTGCTCAGCACCTCGTGCTGGAAGTGGGTCCGGACCTCCTCGGCGACCTGGGCGGCCAGCCTCGTCCGGGCGTCGTACATGGTGAGCAGGATGGTCGAGACGTGCAGCGTGGGGTTGAGGTGCGCGCGCACCAGCTCGACGTTGCGCAGCAGCTGGCCGAGGCCCTCCAGCGCGTAGTACTCGCACTGGATCGGGATCAGCACCTCCTGGCCGGCGACCAGGGCGTTGACCGTCAGCAGGCCCAGCGAGGGCGGGCAGTCGATCAGGATGTAGTCCAGCGGCTGCTCGTAGGCGGCGATGGCGCGCTGCAGCCGGCTCTCCCGGGCCACCATCGAGACCAGCTCGATCTCGGCGCCGGCCAGGTCGATGGTCGCGGGGACGCAGAACAGCCCCTCCACGTCCCGGACCGGCTGGACCACGTCGGCCATCGGCTTGCCCTCGACCAGGACGTCGTAGATGGACGGCACGTCGGCGTGGTGGTCGATACCGAGGGCCGTGGAGGCGTTCCCCTGCGGGTCGAGGTCGACGACCAGCACCCGCAGGCCGTGCATCGCCAGCGAGGCGGCCATGTTCACGGTGGTGGTGGTCTTGCCCACCCCGCCCTTCTGGTTGGCGACCACCATCACCCGGGTGCTGGCGGGACGGGGGAGCCCCTCCCCCGCTCGGCCGATCGCCTGAACCGCAGCCTGGGCAGCCCGCGCGATGGGCGTGTCGTCGATCTGGTCGACGGTCTCCGAGTCCTGCATGGGCGCCAGTGTTTCACGTGGAACCGGAGCGGCGACAGTCGCAGCCCGGCCGCGGGCCAAGATTCCGGAGAGCAAGGAGCGACGTTTCACGTGGAACACCATGCCCGCTATGTCGGAAATCTGACGTTGCGACACTCCGATGACCCGGGGTCGGCCCGACCCGTCACCGGAACGACCGCGGGCGGACGCCCCTCCCGTTCAGGAGGGCCGTCCGCCCGTGGATCATGCCTGTCCCGGCGTACCGGCGTGCCGACGCCGTGGCCTCAGCGGCTGCGGCGCCGCCCGCCCCGGCCGCCGCCCGCGCCGCCCGTCCGGGGGGTGCCGGCGTTGCGCCCGGCCCGGGCCGCCTTGGCCCGCCGGGTCGCCGCCTTCACCCCGCCGGGGCTCTCCCCCGCCTTGACCTGGATCACCCGGGTGGAGGTCTCCAGGGTGCCCTCGCCGACCGAGATGACCGAGGACTCGACCGCGCCGAGCTTGGCCAGCCCGGCCCGGGAGTCCGCCAGCTCCTGCTCGGCGCTGTCACCCTTGAGCGCCAGCATCTGCCCGTGCGGGCGCAGCAGCGGCATCCCCCAGCCGGCCAGCCGGTCCAGCGGGGCCACCGCGCGGGCGGTCACCACGTCCACGGCGAGCTTGCCGATCATCTCCTCGGCGCGGCCGCGCAGCACCGTGACGTTCTCCAGCCCCAGCTCGCGGACGACCTCCTCCAGGAAGGTGGTGCGGCGCAGCAGCGGCTCCAGCAGTGTCACCTGGACGTCCGGGCGGGCCAGCGCCACCGGGATGCCGGGCAGGCCAGCGCCGGAGCCGACGTCGCACAGCGTGGTGCCGTTCGGCAGCAGCTCGGCCAGCACCGCGCAGTTGAGCACGTGGCGGTCCCACAGCCGGGGCACCTCGCGGGGCCCGATCAGTCCGCGCTGCACCCCGGCGGTGGCCAGCAGCTCGGTGTAGCGGACGGCGGCGTCGAAGCGGTCGCCGAACACCTCCCGGGCGGCGGCCGGGGCCTCGGCCAGCACGTCCAGCTCGGGCTCCACGATGGTCCGCTCCTCGGCGGCCCGGTTCACGTCAGCCGCCCCCGACCGGCCGGCAGCCGCGTTGTCCGTGTCCATCTCGACCTCTCCGATCCCCGGATCGCCACCGACCCGCTCATCGCACTGTTTCACGTGGAACATCTCCCGCCGAACGCCGTGCCCCGCGAAGGGACGACGACCCCGCCCGCACGAGGCGGACGGGGTCGCGTCCGGTGAAGCCCATCGGCCGCCGAGGCGACCGAGTGTCGAGCTGCCCGGCTCAGACCGGCAGCACGACCACGCACCGCTGGGGCTCTTCGCCCTCGGACTCACTGCGCAGACCGGCGGCCGCGACCGCGTCGTGGACGACCTTGCGCTCGAAGGGCGTCATCGGCCGCAGCTTGACCTGCTCGCCGGAGCTCTTCGCCTGCTCCGCCGCCTTGGCGCCGAGCGTGGCCAGCTCGGTGCGCTTGCGGGCCCGGAAGCCGGCGATGTCCAGCATGAGGCGGCTGCGCTCGCCGGTCTCCCGGTGCACGGCCAACCGGGTCAGCTCCTGCAGGGCCTCCAGCACCTCGCCGTCCTGGCCGACCAGGCGCTGCAGCGCGCGGTCGTTGCCGTCGCTGACGATGGACACCAGGGCGCGGTCACCCTCGACGTCCATGTCGATGTCACCGTCGAGGTCCGCGATGTCGAGCAGACCCTCCAGGTAGTCCGCCGCGATGTCGCCCTCCTGCTCCAGACGCGCGACGAGGCTCTCGTCGGCGCCGGCGGCGGCCTCGGTCTCGACGGCGGAGGTGGTGCCTTCCGTCACTGATGGACTCCTTCGGAGTTGGGCCCAGTCTGGTGGGCCGGGAACGAAGCTCTGCGCGCTGTCACGACAGGTCCGGGACCGGTCAGGACTTCTTCTTCGGCCGCTGGCCGCCGCGCTTGGGCTGCTGCCTGGTGCCCTGCTTGGGGCCGCCGGCCTTGGCCGCGGTCTGCTTGGCGGCCGGCTCGGCACCGGACTCGGCCGGGACGGCGTCCTCGGCGGGCTCCGCCGGGGCCTCCTCGGTCACCTGCGCGGCACCGCCCTGCTGGCGCTGGGCCTTGGTCTGCCGGCGGGGCTGCTGGCGGCTCGCCCGGACCGACTCCTCGACGACCGCGGCGGCGGAGGCCGCCTCCTCGATGGCCGCCTTGGACGGGGGCAGCATGCCCCAGAGCGCGCCCTTGATCTCCGTACCGTCCGGACGCAGCCGGCCGGCCTTCTTCAGCCGCTCCTGGCGGTGCTGGAAGGCCTTGCTGCCCGGGGTCGGGTTGTTGTGGATGACGACCAGCTGCTGGCCCATCGACCAGACGTTGGTGGTCAGCCAGTAGACCAGGACACCGACCGGGAAGTTGATGCCCATGACGGCGAACATGACCGGGAAGACGTACATCAGCATCTTCTGCTGCTGCATGAACGGCGTCTTGACCGTGAGGTCGACGTTCTTGGTCATCAGCTGGCGCTGGGTGATGAACTGCGACAGCGACATCAGGATGATCATCACCGCGGTGACGATCTTGACGCTGGTCTCGCCGCTGCTGACGAAGGTCGCGGAGAGCGGGGCACCGAAGATGTGCGCCTTGCCGGCGCTCAGCAGCAGGTCGCCGTGGATGACGCCGATGTCGTGACCCTTGGCGACCTTGGCCAGCACGCCGTAGAGGGCGGTGAAGAACGGGGCCTGCACGAGGATGGGAAGGCAGCTGGAGAACGGGTTGGTACCCGCCTCCTTGTACAGCTTCATCATCTCTTCGGACTGGCGCTGCCGGTCGTTCTTGTAGCGCTCCTGGATGGCCTTCATCTTCGGCTGGATCGCCTGCATGGCCCGGGTCGCCTTGATCTGCTTCACGAAGAGCGGGATCAGGCAGATCCGGATGACGACGACCATCGAGGCGATGGACAGGCCCCAGGCCCAGCCACCGTCCGGATCGAACCTAAAGACGTTGCTGTACAGCGAGTGGAACTGGACGATGATCCAGGACACCGCCGTGTAGAGGGGACTCAGAAAACCGAAGGTCACCGGTCAGACTCCTTGGCATCGGGCTTCGCCACCGGCTCCGGCTCGGCGGTCCCGCTCTTGGGGCTCAGCAGATCGCGCAGCCGGCGGTGCCACACCGGGTGCTTGCGCGGCGGTACGTGGTCCACCCCGCCAGGCGACCAGGGGTTGCAGCGCAGGATGCGCCACACGGTCAGCCCGCCGCCCTTGACCGCCCCGTGCACCTTCACGGCCTCGTAGCCGTAGTGCGAGCAGGAGGGGTAGTAGCGGCAGACCGGACCGAGCAGTGGGCTGATCGTCCACTGGTAGACCCTGATCAGACCCATCAGCAGGTACTTCATCGCCCTGCTCCCGTCGGCGCCGCGGCGGTGGGCTCCGCCCTCAGCAGCCGCTTGAGCGCCGCGTCCAGATCCCGTTCGAGGTCCTGGTACGAGGCGGACGCGGCCGGGGGCAGCGCGCGCACCACTATCAGGCTACCGGCGGGCAGCCTGGACAGACGATCACGGATGAGATGGCGCAACCGGCGCTTGACCAGGTTGCGAACGACCGCCGGGCCGACGGCCTTGCTCACGACGAAACCCGCACGCGCCGAAGGAGTCCCCTCGGCGACGTGCGGGCGGGAGTCGCTGGTCCGGTCGGTCGGCCCGGACTGGACGTCCTCTCTGCTGAGATGGACGACCAGCAGGGGCCGGCCGGCCCGGCGACCGCGTTTCACCGCGGTCGCGAAGTCCTGGCGCCGCCGCAGCCGATTCTCGGAGGGCAGCACAACAGACCCTTGGCGTGGATCAGGCGGACAGGCTGGCGCGGCCCTTGCCACGGCGGGCGGCCAGGATGGCGCGGCCGGCGCGGGTACGCATACGCAGCCGGAAGCCGTGGGTCTTCGCGCGACGACGGTTGTTCGGCTGGAAGGTGCGCTTGCTCACTCGGGGGCTCCTGAGGTGAATCGTAGGATGACGGGGAGTCGCTTGGCCGTCACCGTGCGTCCGCGTGATCTCCCCATGTTTCGGAAATCCGGCCCATCGCCCCAGTTCGGCTGGGGTTTCAGGCAATCCACGGCGCCCGTGCTGCGCGCCTTATGGAGCGGGTGGACCCGCGGACATGCGGCAGCGGCCATCGACAACTCGACCTGGTTACGGTACGCGGGACGGGGTCCGAGGGTCAAACCGGACCTCCCCGCCCCGGGTTGCCCACAGCCTGTGGACAACGACTTGATCCGGCTCTGTTCGCTGACTACCGTTGCAGGACTTGTCTGGTTTGTTCATCGGAAAGCGTGCACCAGTGGCTGATGTCAACAGCGACCTCGTCCCGGTCTGGGCGAGGGTCGTCGAGCGGCTGGTCAACGACCCGGACGTCGGGGAGATGGACAAGCAGTGGGTGCAGCGCACCCAGCCGATGTGGATGATGCACGACACCGCCCTGCTGGCGACCCCCAACGAGCGGGCCAAGCAGGTGCTGGAGGGCCGGCTGCTGCCGCAGCTCACCGAGGCCCTCAGCCGCGAGCTGAGCCGCCCGGTGCGGATCGCCGTGATGGTCGACGCCAACGCCGTGCCCAGCACCCCCGCGCCCGCGCCGCAGCCGCCCGTCGAGCCGTACCCCGGCCCGGCCGAGGAGGGCACCGGCGGCTACGGCGGCCAGGGCTACCAGCAGCCCTACGAGCCGGACTACGAGCAGCCGCAGGACTACGAGCGCCCCCGCTACGACACCGGCGGCTACGAGCAGCGCCCGGCGCCGTACGGCGGCCAGCCGGGCCCGCAGTCCTGGCCCGGCTACCAGGAGCAGCAGGCGCCGTACCGCGACCACGAGGAGGCCGCGCCCCGCCAGGCGCCGCGGCCCGTCCCCAGCCCGCCCTCGACCACCCAGGGCGACCTGTTCGGCGGCGCCTACGGCCCAGGCCCGAACGAGCAGCCCCGCGCCGGCGCCGGCCGCCGCTCCCCCGGCTCCCGTCCGACCGGCGGCCGCCCGGCCGAGAAGGCTCCCGCCGAGCGCGCCCCCGAGCGCCCCGGCGTCCCCGGCGTGCCCGCCCCGCCCGGCGCTCCCCCGGCCGGCGGCTCGCGCAAGGACGAGCCGGCCGCCCGGCTGAACCCGAAGTACCTCTTCGACACTTTCGTCATCGGCGCCAGCAACCGCTTCGCGCACGCGGCGGCGGTCGCCGTCGCCGAGGCGCCGGCCAAGGCGTACAACCCGCTCTTCATCTACGGCGAGTCCGGGCTGGGCAAGACCCACCTGCTGCACGCCATCGGGCACTACTCGCGCAGCCTCTTCCCGGGCACCCGGGTGCGCTACGTGTCCTCGGAGGAGTTCACCAACGAGTTCATCAACTCGATCCGGGACGGCAAGGCGGACACCTTCCGCCGCCGCTACCGGGACATGGACATCCTGCTCGTGGACGACGTCCAGTTCCTGGCGAGCAAGGAGTCCACCCAGGAGGAGTTCTTCCACACCTTCAACACCCTGCACAACGCGAACAAGCAGATCGTGCTCTCCTCGGACCGGCCGCCCAAGCTGCTGACCACGCTGGAGGACCGGCTGCGCAACCGCTTCGAGTGGGGGCTGATCACCGACGTCACCCCGCCGGAGCTGGAGACCCGGATCGCGATCCTGCGCAAGAAGGCGATCCAGGAGCAACTCAACGCCCCCGCCGACGTGTTGGAGTTCATCGCGTCCCGGATCACCCGCAACATCCGGGAGTTGGAGGGCGCGCTGATCCGGGTCACCGCCTTCGCGAACCTCAACCGGGCGCCGGTGGACCTGGAGTTGGCCGGGATCGTCCTCAAGGACCTGATCCCGGGCGGGGACGAGGACGCCGGCCCGGAGATCACCGCGCAGGTCATCATGCAGCAGACCGCCGCGTACTTCGGCCTGGGCGTCGACGACCTGTGCGGATCGTCGCGCAGCCGCGTGCTGGTGACGGCGCGTCAGATCGCGATGTACCTGTGCCGGGAGCTGACCGACCTGTCGCTGCCGAAGATCGGCGCGCAGTTCGGCGGCCGCGACCACACCACGGTGATGCACGCGGACCGCAAGATCCGCTCGCTGATGGCCGAGCGGCGCTCGATCTACAACCAGGTCACCGAACTCACCAACCGCATCAAGAGCTAGCGGCGGGGCCCGGCAGGGCCGCGGGCAGCGCCACGCAAGGGCGTCAGGAGCGATCCTGACGCCCTTTTCGCGCATTCCCAGGTGTGCGCGGCGCGTCGGCCGGGCAGAGATGCCTCGACGGACCGGCCACCGATCCACAGCCCGCGCCGAACAACTGACCGGTGATTCGAAAACCCGGGGAGCGCGAGGCCGTTGTCCACAGGAACGGGGCCTTCCACACCGTCCACAGGCCGGGGCTCCCGGAGTTATCCAGAATTCGTCCACAGCTCGGCCACCGCTACGCTCTTCCGCGCAGGTCAGGTGCCTGTGGACTTGTGCACAACGGTTATCCACAGGGTGTGGACAACTGACGGGCTGCCAGTAGGCCGTCCGGGTTATCCACCGCTTGTCCCCAGGATGAGGGCGGTTATCCCCAGCTTGTCCACAGCGGCGTCCACAGTTCGACAACCTTGGGGCCCTGTTCATACCCTGGTGTGAAAGGCGTCACGAAAAATTGACCGGCCGCCGTGGATAACCCGGCCCGGATCTGGGGACAGTCCTGGGGATAACCTGTGGATACCGAGCGTGGGCTGTGGGTAACGCTCCGCCGTCCACAGCACGGGCTGTCCGTCCACAGCCGCCGTCCACAGCCGATGTGGACAAAATTCGGGCGCTGACCTGCGGAAACGGGGTTATCCACGGTTTCCACAGGCCCTACTACTACCGCTACACAGATAGAGCTCGGAACTGCTTTCCAAGTGGGTGGGCCCGAAATCTGTGGACAACCGCGCCCCGACACTTGTTCGGCTTGCTTCCGCCCGTCTGCCCCGTCTGTCGGTGGAGTACGTCAGACTGTCCTCTGCGGACTGGAAGCGGAGTGGCATCGCTCGGCGGACAGGCGATCCGACGATCAAGATCAGACGAACCAGAGTGCGAGCGGGAGCGCTCGATCCAGGAGGCGGTTACCGGTGAAGTTCCGGGTGGAGCGTGACGTCCTCGCGGAGGCGGTGGCCTGGGCTGCCCGCAGCCTCCCGGCACGGCCGCCGGTGCCGGTGCTGGCCGGCCTGCTGCTGACGGCCCAGGACGGCAGCCTGGCGCTGTCCGGCTTCGACTACGAGGTCTCGGCCCGGGTCGAGCTGGAGGCGGACATCGAGGAGGCCGGCACCGTCCTGGTCTCCGGCCGCCTGCTGAACGACATCTCCCGCAACCTCCCCAACCGGCCGGTGGAGATCTCCACCGATGGCCAGCGGGTCAGCGTGGTCTGCGGCAGCTCCCGGTTCACCCTCCCCACCCTCCCGGTGGACGAGTACCCGGCGCTGCCCCAGATGCCGACCGCCACCGGCACCGTCTCCGGCGACGTCTTCGCCTCCGCGGTCAGCCAGGCCGCCGTGGCCGCCGGCCGGGACGACACCCTGCCGGTGCTCACCGGCGTCCGGGTCGAGATCGAGGGCGACCGGATCACCCTGGCCGCCACCGACCGGTACCGCTTCGCCGTCCGCGAGCTGCTGTGGAAGCCCGAGCAGTCGGACATCTCCGCGGTCGCCCTGGTGCCCGCCAAGACCCTGCAGGACATCGCCAAGTCCCTGGGCAGCGGCGACAACGTCTCCATCGCGCTCTCCTCGGGCGGCGCGGGCGAGGGCCTGATCGGCTTCGAGGGCGCCGGCCGCCGGACCACCACCCGGCTGCTGGAGGGCGAGTTCCCCAAGTTCCGCAGCCTCTTCCCGACCGAGTTCAGCGCGGTCGCCGCGATCCAGACCCAGCCCTTCCTGGAGGCGCTCAAGCGCGTCTCGCTGGTCGCCGAGCGCAACACCCCGGTCCGGCTCAGCTTCGAGCAGGGCGTGCTGACCCTGGAGGCCGGCTCGGGCGACGACGCCCAGGCCACCGAGCGGGTCGAGGCGGACCTGGAGGGCGACGACATCTCGATCGCCTTCAACCCGGGCTACCTGGAGGAGGGCCTCAAGGCCATCGACTCCGCCTACGCCCAGCTGAGCTTCACCACGCCGACCAAGCCGGCCCTGCTCAGCGGCAAGGCCGCGGTGGACGCCGAGGAGGACAAGGCGTACCAGTACCTGATCATGCCGGTCCGCCTCTCCGGCTGATGCTCGGGGCCGGCTGATCCCGGTCCCCGGCGTGATCCACAGGCTGTGCACACCCGCTGTGCACAGCCTGTGGACGTCTCCCCCGGTCGGCCCGGCTGCGCAGAGCCCGTCCCGGCCGGAAGCGTAGGCTCGGGGCGTGCGGCAACGGCGCCGCCGGCAGGCACGTCACCACAGGTAAGGACTTGGTCATGGAGCTCGGCCTCATCGGTCTCGGCAAGATGGGCGGCAACATGCGCGAGCGGATCCGCCGCGCCGGCCACACCGTCATCGGCTACGACCGCAACCCCGACGTCTCCGACGTCGAGAGCCTGCAGGAACTCGTCACCAAGCTCCAGGGCCCGCGCGTGGTCTGGGTGATGGTTCCGGCCGGCGCCGCCACCCAGGCGACCGTCGACGAACTCGCCGAGCTGCTCTCCCCCGGCGACGTGGTGGTCGACGGCGGCAACTCCCGCTGGACCGACGACATCAAGCACGCCGAGGCGCTGGCCGCCAAGGGCATCGGCTTCGTCGACTGCGGCGTCTCCGGCGGCGTCTGGGGCCTGGAGAACGGCTACGCCCTCATGTACGGCGGCGACGCCGAGCACGTCGCCAAGGTCCAGCCGATCTTCCAGGCGCTCAAGCCCGAGGGCGAGTTCGGCAACGTGCACGCCGGCAAGGTCGGCGCCGGCCACTTCGCCAAGATGGTCCACAACGGCATCGAGTACGCGATGATGCAGGCCTTCGCCGAGGGCTGGGAGCTGCTGGAGGCCGCGCCCGAGGTCACCGACGTGCGCGAGGTCTTCCGCAGCTGGCAGGAGGGCACGGTCATCCGCTCCTGGCTGCTGGACCTCGCCGTCCGCGCCCTGGACGACGACGAGCACCTGGCCAAGCTGCGCGGCTGGGCCGCCGACTCCGGCGAGGGCCGCTGGACCGTCGAGGCCGCGATCGACCACGCCGTGCCGCTGCCGGCGATCACCGCCTCGCTGTTCGCCCGGTTCGCCTCCCGCCAGGACGACTCGCCGCAGATGAAGATGATCGCCGCGCTGCGCAACCAGTTCGGCGGCCACGCGGTCGAGTCGAAGTAATCCCCACCGGGCTCCACAGCCCTGTTGATAGAAGGCGAGCGCAGTCCACAGCCATGCACGTCGCGCATCTGTCGCTCGCCGACTTCCGGTCGTACGCCCGGGCCGAGGTTCCCCTCGACCCGGGCGTGACGGCCTTCGTCGGGCCCAACGGCCAGGGCAAGACCAATCTCGTCGAGGCGATCGGCTACGTCGCCACCCTGGGCAGCCACCGGGTCGCCACCGACGCCCCGCTGATCCGGCTGGGCGCCGAGCGGGCCGTGATCCGCACCTCGGTGGTGGACCGCGGCCGCGCCACCCTGGTCGAGCTGGAGCTCACCGCGGGCAAGGCCAACCGGGCCCGGATCAACCGCTCCGACAACGTCCGCCCGCGCGACGTGCTGGGCCTGCTGCGCACCGTGCTGTTCGCCCCCGAGGACCTCACCCTGGTCAAGGGCGATCCGGGCGAGCGCCGCCGCTTCCTGGACGAGCTGCTGACCGCCCGGGCGCCCCGGCTGGCCGGTGTCCGGCAGGACTACGAGCGGGTGCTCAAGCAGCGCAACGCCCTGCTGAAGACCGCCGCGATGGCCCGCCGGGCGGGCGGCGGCAAGGGCGCCGACCTGTCCACCCTGGAGGTCTGGGACGGCCACCTGGCGCGCGCCGGAGCCGAGTTGACGGCCTTCCGGATCCAGCTGGTGGCCGCCCTGCAGCCGCTGGTGTCGGCCGCGTACGGGCAGCTGGCCCCCGGTGGCGGCGAGACCACCCTGGAGTACCGCAGCTCCTTCGAGGGCGCCGAGCTGCCGACCAGTCGCGAGCAGGCCGAGGAGCAGCTGCTCGACGCCCTGCGGTCCGCCCGCAAGCAGGAGGTCGAGCGCGGCCTCACCCTGGTCGGCCCGCACCGCGACGAGCTGGTGCTCAAGCTCGGCCCGCTGCCCGCCAAGGGCTACGCCAGCCACGGCGAGTCGTGGTCGTTCGCGCTGGCGCTGCGGCTGGCCTCGTACGAGCTGCTGCGCGCGGACGGCGGCGAGCCGGTGCTGATCCTGGACGACGTGTTCGCCGAGCTGGACGCCGCCCGCCGAGACCGGCTGGCCGAGCTGGTCGCGGACGGCGAGCAGGTGCTGGTGACCGCCGCCGTCGCCGAGGACGTGCCCAAGGCGCTGGCCGGCGCCCGGTTCGCGGTCGCGGACGGCGCCGTCCGCCGCATCGACGCCTGAGCCGGCCCCCGGCTCCCGGCCCCCCCGGCCCCCGGCTCCCCCACTCGCCCCTCCCCCGCAGTCCCGCCGCCGGGCGCACCCGGCGGCCCGTCGCGCGTGCGCTCCCGTACGCTGGATCGCTCAGCGTTGTCCACAGGCTGGGGAAAGGAGATCGCCGTGAGCGAGCCGGCGGAGACCTCTCCCGGACCAACTCCCGGACCAGCTCCCGAGCCGACCGGCGCCGACCTCGCCCGCTCGGCGCTGCGCGCGGCCCGCGCCCAGGCCAAGCAGCGCGGCGAGCAGGTCCAGCAGAAGCGCGAGGCGAAGCGGTACGGCCTGCGCAGCGGCGCCCGCTCGGACGGCCGCGACCCCGTCCCGCTGGGCGCGGCGCTGAACCGGCTGCTGACCGAGCGCGGCTGGGAGTCCTCGGCGGCGGTCGGCGGGGTGATGGGCCGCTGGCCGCAGATCGTCGGCCCGGACATCGCGGCGCACTGCCACCCCTCCTCCTACGACGATGCCGCCGCGGTGCTCACCGTGCAGTGCGACTCCACCGCCTGGGCCACCCAACTGCGCTGGCTGGCGCGGCAGTTGGTGGCGCGTCTGAACCACGAGCTGGGCCACGGCACGGTCCGGACCATCAAGGTGCTCGGCCCGGCCGCGCCCGTCCGCGGCTACGGCCGGCTGCGTGCGCCGGGGAGCAAGGGGCCCGGCGACACCTGGGGCTGACCGGCGCCGGCCGCGTTCGGAACGGATGCGGATCTTCCGGAACCCCTGACAGCCCTTCCAGGCGCTCTGGGCCCCCCGGTCGAGTATCGGGACATGTGCAGAGGGGATTCAGGGCGGCGTATCTGCCTTCAAGGGCTGCCAAACGCCCATCTCTGTCAGTCCTACCGGTAGACTGAGGGGCAAACACTGTTGCTAGTGGCAACCGAGTCGAAACGCCGTGGTCGCACGCTCGCCCGTGGGGGCGGGGTTGCGGCCCGTGCTGTGCCAGAGAGGGCGCTTCGTGGCCGATTCCGGCAACCCCAGCCAGACCCCAGACCAGACCGTCCAGGGCGAGAAGTCCTACAACGCCAGCAACATCCAGGTGCTGGAGGGCCTCGACGCCGTCCGCAAGCGTCCCGGCATGTACATCGGCTCGACCGGTGAGCGCGGCCTGCACCACCTGGTGCAGGAGGTCGTGGACAACTCCGTCGACGAGGCCATGGCCGGGCACGCCGACACCATCGACGTCACGATCCTGCCGGACGGCGGCGTGCGGGTGGTCGACAACGGACGTGGCATCCCGGTCGGCATCGTCCCCGGGCAGGAGAAGCCGGCCGTCGAGGTCGTCCTCACCGTGCTGCACGCGGGCGGCAAGTTCGGCGGCGGCGGGTACGCGGTCTCCGGCGGTCTGCACGGTGTCGGCGTCTCGGTGGTGAACGCGCTCTCCACCAGGCTCGCGGTGGAGATCCACACCGACGGCCACCGCTGGACGCAGGACTACAAGATGGGCGCGCCGACCGCGTCGCTGGTCAAGAACGAGGCCACCGACCGGACCGGTACCAGCGTCACCTTCTGGGCCGACCCGGACATCTTCGAGACCACCGTCTACTCCTTCGAGACGCTCTCCCGGCGCTTCCAGGAGATGGCCTTCCTCAACAAGGGCCTGCAGATCTCGCTGACCGACGAGCGCCCCGAGCACGTGGACGAGGACGGCAAGCCGCTCACCGTCACGTACAAGTACGACGGCGGCATCGCCGACTTCGTCGCCCACCTCAACTCCCGCAAGGGCGAGGTCGTCCACCCCTCGGTCATCGACTTCGAGGCGGAGGACAAGGACAAGGCGATCTCGGTGGAGGTCGCGATGCAGTGGAACTCCTCCTACACCGAGGGGGTCTACAGCTTCGCCAACACCATCCACACCCACGGCGGCGGCACCCACGAGGAGGGCTTCCGCGCGGCGCTGACCGGCCTGGTCAACCGCTACGCGCGGGACAAGAAGCTGCTCCGCGAGAAGGACGACAACCTCTCCGGCGAGGACATCCGCGAGGGCCTGACCGCGATCATCTCGGTCAAGCTCGGCGAGCCGCAGTTCGAGGGCCAGACCAAGGACAAGCTCGGCAACACCGAGGCGAAGACCTTCGTCCAGAAGGTCGTCCACGAGCAGCTCAACGACTGGCTGGACCGCAACCCCAACGAGGCCGCGGACATCATCCGCAAGTCCATCCAGGCCGCCACCGCGCGCGTCGCCGCCCGCAAGGCCCGCGACCTGACCCGCCGCAAGGGCCTGCTGGAGTCCGCCTCGCTGCCGGGCAAGCTCTCGGACTGCCAGTCCAAGGACCCGTCCGAGTGCGAGATCTTCATCGTCGAGGGTGACTCCGCCGGCGGCTCGGCCAAGCAGGGCCGCGACCCGCGCACCCAGGCCATCCTGCCGATCCGCGGCAAGATCCTGAACGTCGAGAAGGCCCGGATCGACAAGGTGCTGCAGAACACCGAGGTCCAGGCGCTGATCTCGGCCTTCGGCTGCGGCATCCAGGAGGACTACGACGAGTCCAAGCTGCGGTACCACAAGATCGTGCTGATGGCCGACGCCGACGTCGACGGTCAGCACATCCGCACCCTGCTGCTCACCCTGCTGTTCCGCTTCATGCGGCCGCTGGTCGAGTCCGGGTACGTCTACCTCGCCATGCCGCCGCTGTACAAGATCAAGTGGGGCAAGGACGACTTCGAGTACGCCTACTCCGACCGCGAGCGCGACGCGCTGATCGCCGCCGGGGTCGAGGCCGGGCGCCGGCTCCCCAAGGACGACGCGATCCAGCGCTTCAAGGGTCTCGGCGAGATGAACGCCGAGGAGCTCCGGGTCACCACCATGGACGCCGAGCACCGGCTGCTGCTCCAGGTCACCCTGGAGGACGCCGCCCGCGCCGACGAGCTGTTCTCCGTGCTGATGGGCGAGGACGTCGAGGCCCGCCGGTCCTTCATCCAGCGCAACGCCAAGGACGTCCGCTTCCTGGACGTGTGACGCGCCTGCACCCCAGGCCCCGCACGTACCAGTCCGCGTGAAAGGAAACTGACCACCAGTGGTCGACGACAACCGTCCCGACGGCGAACAGCCCGAGACCCCCGAGGCCGCCGAGGCCACCGCCCAGGCGACCATGCGGATCGAGCCGGTCGAGCTCGAGACCGAGATGCAGCGCTCGTACCTCGACTACGCGATGAGCGTCATCGTCAGCCGTGCGCTGCCCGAGGTCCGCGACGGCCTCAAGCCGGTGCACCGCCGCGTGCTCTACGCGATGTACGACGGCGGGTACCGCCCCGAGAAGGGCTACTACAAGTGCGCCCGCGTCGTCGGCGACGTCATGGGCAACTACCACCCGCACGGTGACACCTCGATCTACGACACCGTGGTCCGCCTGGCCCAGCCGTGGTCGCTGCGGATGCCGCTGGTGGACGGCAACGGCAACTTCGGCTCCCCGGGCAACGACCCGGCCGCGGCCATGCGCTACACCGAGTGCAAGCTGATGCCGCTGGCCATGGAGATGATGCGCGACATCGACGAGGAGACCGTCGACTTCGCGCCCAACTACGACGGCCGCTCGCAGGAGCCGACCGTCCTGCCCGCGCGCATCCCCAACCTGCTGGTCAACGGTGCCACCGGCATCGCGGTCGGCATGGCCACCAACATCCCGCCGCACAACCTCCGCGAGGTCGCCTCCGGCGCGCTCTGGTACCTGGAGAACCCGGAGTCCTCCAACGAGGAGCTGCTCGAGGCCCTGATCGAGCGGATCAAGGGCCCCGACTTCCCCACCGGCGCGCTGATCGTCGGCCGCCGCGGGATCGACGACTACTACCGCACCGGCCGCGGCTCGGTCACCATGCGCGCCGTGGTCGAGGTCGAGGAGATCCAGGGCCGCCAGTGCCTGGTCATCACCGAGCTGCCGTACCAGGTCAACCCGGACAACCTCGCGCTGAAGATCGCCGACCTGGTCAAGGACGGCAAGATCGCCGGCATCGCCGACGTCCGCGACGAGTCCTCGTCCCGCACCGGCACCCGCCTGGTCGTCGTGCTCAAGCGCGACGCGGTCGCCAAGGTCGTGCTCAACAACCTGTACAAGCACACCGAGCTGCAGACCAACTTCGGCGCCAACATGCTGGCCCTGGTCGACGGCGTGCCGCGCACCCTGTCGCTGGACGCCTTCATCCGGCACTGGGTCAACCACCAGGTCGAGGTCATCGTCCGGCGCACCACCTTCCGCCTGCGCAAGGCCGAGGAGCGCGCCCACATCCTGCGCGCCCTGCTCAAGGCCCTGGACCTGATCGACGAGGTCATCGCGCTGATCCGGGCCTCGGCCAGCGCCGACGCCGCCCGCACCGGCCTGATGGGCCTGCTCGACATCGACGAGCTGCAGGCCAACGCGATCCTGGAGATGCAGCTGCGCCGCCTGGCCGCCCTGGAGCGCCAGCGGATCACGGACGAGCACGACGAGCTGCAGCGCAAGATCGACGAGTACAACGCGATCCTCGCCTCGCCGACCCGTCAGCGGGAGATCATCTCCGAGGAGCTCGCCGCGATCGTCGAGAAGTACGGCGACGAGCGCCGCTCGACCCTCATCCCCTCGGACGGCGACCTCTCCATCGAGGACCTCATCGCCGAGGAGGACATCGTCGTCACGATCACCCGTGGCGGCTACGTCAAGCGGACCCGCTCCGACCTCTACCGCTCGCAGAAGCGCGGCGGCAAGGGCGTGCGCGGCGCCCAGCTCAAGCAGGACGACATCGTCGACCACTTCTTCGTGACGACGACCCACAACTGGATCCTGTTCTTCACCAACAAGGGCCGGGTCTACCGCGCCAAGGGCTACGAGCTGCCGGACGCCGGCCGCGACGCCCGCGGCCAGCACGTCGCCAACCTGCTGGCCTTCCAGCCGGAGGAGCACATCGCCCAGGTGATGGCCGTGCGCACCTACGAGGACAAGCCGTACCTGGTCCTCGCCACCCGGGCCGGCCTGGTGAAGAAGTCCCCGCTGAAGGACTACGACTCCCCGCGCTCCGGCGGCCTGATCGCGATCAACCTGCGCCAGGACGAGGAGGGCCAGGACGACGAGCTGATCGGCGCCGAGCTGGTCTCCTCCGAGGACGACCTGCTGCTGGTCTCCAAGAAGGCCCAGTCGATCCGCTTCACCGCGACCGACGACGCCCTGCGCCCCACCGGCCGCGCCACCTCCGGCGTCAAGGGCATGGCGTTCCGCGAGGACGACGAGCTGCTCTCGATGAACGTCGTCCGTCCGGGCACGTACGTCTTCACCGCCACGGACGGCGGGTACGCCAAGCGGACCGCGGTGGACGAGTACCGTGTCCAGGGACGCGGCGGCTACGGCACCAAGGCGGCGAAGATCGTGGAGGGCCGGGGCTCGCTGGTCGGCGCACTGGTGGTCGACGACACCGACGAGATCATGGCGATCACCCTCTCGGGTGGGGTGATCCGCACGAGGGTTTCCGAGGTTCGTGAAACCGGACGTGACACCATGGGCGTCCAACTGATCAACCTCGGAAAGCGCGATGCGGTCGTCGGCATGGCCCGCAACGCCGAGGCCGAGGACGAGGAGACGGCGGAGGACGAGGTGACGGGCACCGAGTCCACCGAGACGGCCGAGGGAACGGGGACGGCGGTCGGCGGCGACGCCGAGGTCTGAACCGAACCGCGGACCGGTGCCGTCGCGTCCAGAGAGTGGGCGCGACGGCGCCGGCGCGCCGACCAGTTCCGGGCAATCCCGCCGGGCGCTGGATGACGAGTGACGGACCAGGGCGCCGCCCTGGTGGGAAGTGCGGGAGGACCAGGTGAGTGGAGCCACGGGTGCTGCGGGAGGACCCTCCGGCGGCCGTCCGGGCGCGCAGGGCGGGGGTTCGTACGGCGTGCCGCAGCCGCCGACCGAGCACTCGGCCGCGTCCACCTCGCTGATGCCACCGGTCGGCGGGTCGGGCCAGACCTACGGCGGCCAGACGCCGCCGCCGCCGAGCAGCCCGGCCGGCGGATCGGGCGGCTTCTCCCAGCCGACCACGTACACCAAGGGGCAGCCGACCCCGGCCCGGGGCACCCGGACCGGCGGCAACACCCCGCCCGGCGGCACGCCGGTGCCCGGGGCGGCCCGCCGCCCGGCCGGCAGCCCGGCGCCCGCCGGCGGCTTCGGCCGGACCCGCAAGGCCCGCCTCCGGGTGACCAAGGTCGACCCGTGGTCCGTGATGAAGGTCAGCTTCCTGCTGTCGGTGGCGGTCGGGATCATCATCATCGTGGCCGCGGCGGTGCTGTGGATGACGCTGGACTCGCTCGGCGTCTTCGACTCGCTGACCAAGACCATGAAGGACGTCACCGGCGGCGGCGCGGAGAACGCCTCCAGCGCGCTCAACCTGATGGACTACATCGGCTTCGGCAAGGTCATGCTGTTCACCACGCTGATCGCCGTGGTGGACATCGTCCTGCTGACCGCGCTGTCCACCCTCTCGGCGTTCATCTACAACGCCGCGGCCGGCTTCACCGGCGGCATCGAGCTCACCCTCGCCGAGGAGGAATGACCCCGGTCGCCGTGATCTGACCGCCGGTCAACCGTCCGCCCGCGCGCGGAATCACCGGGCCCCGCAGGCTGTTGCAGCCTGCGGGGCCCGTCGGCATTCGGGTGACAGCCGGCCGCCCGCGGCGCGCCGCCCGGAAGCGGGCCGGCCGCGGTGGGACAAGCTGGACGCCGCCCGTTCCGCTCCTGGGAGTGCCGCAGGCCGCCCCCGGTCCGCCCGACCGGGTGAGGTGACGTTCCGCAGGACGGCTGGACGGAGGCGCGCGGTGGCGAAGCTCGCAGGTCAACTGGTCGAGGCCCTGGACGGGCTACTGGGGATTCCCGCCCCGCTGCGCCTGCAGGTCTGGGACGGCAGCATCGCCGGGCCGCCCGGGGCGCCCACCCTCGTGCTGCGCAACCGCCGGGCGCTGCGCCGCCTGCTCTGGCAGCCGGGCGAGCTCGGCCTGGCCCGCGGCTACGTCGCGGGGGACCTCGACGTCGCCCCCGGCGGCGACCTCTACGAGCTGCTGTCGGTGGTCGGCCGGTTCGCCGACCTGCCGCAGATCCGCACGCTGGACCTCGGCCCGCGCGGCGTGCTCGGCGCCGCCGGCCGCCGGGCGCTGGCCGTCGCGCTGCGGGCCGGGGCGGTGGGGCCCGAGCCCACCCCGCCCCCGGAGGAGGTCCGCAAGCCCCGTGGCGGGCTGCACAGCCGCGGCCGGGACCGCGCCGCCATCAGCCACCACTACGACGTCGGGAACGAGTTCTACGGCCTCGTGCTGGGCCCCTCGATGGTCTACTCGTGCGCCTACTGGACGCCGGCGGCGAAGAGCCTGGAGGCCGCCCAGGAGGCCAAGCTCGACCTCGTCTGCCGCAAGCTCGGCCTGCGGCCCGGGATGCGCCTGCTCGACGTCGGCTGCGGCTGGGGCTCGCTGCTGCTGCACGCGGCGGAGCACTACGGCGTCACCGCGGTCGGCGTCTCGATCTCCACCGAGCAGGTCGCGCTGGCCCGCCGCCGGATCGAGGAGGCCGGCCTGGCCGATCGGGTCGAGGTCCGGCTGCAGGACTACCGGGAGATCACCGACGGCCCGTTCGACGCGGTCTCCAGCATCGGGATGGCCGAGCACGTCGGGTCCGAGCAGTACCGGGTCTACGCCGAGGGCCTGCACCGGCTGCTGGTGCCCGGCGGCCGGCTGCTCAACCACCAGATCGCCCGCCGCCCCGACCACCCCGGTGAGCCGCACCGCCCCAGCCCCTTCATCGACCGCTACGTCTTCCCGGACGGCGAACTGTCGCCGGTCGGTTCCACCGTGTCCCGGCTGGAGGAGGCCGGCTTCGAGGTGCGGGACGTCGAGTCGCTGCGCGAGCACTACGGGCTGACCCTGCGCGAGTGGGTGGCCAACCTGGAGGCGCACTGGACGGACGCGGTCCGGCTGGTCGGCCGCGGCCGGGCCCGGGTCTGGCGGCTGTACATGGCCGCCTCCGCGCTCGCCTTCGAGCAGAACCGGATCGGGGTGAACCAGATCCTCGCCGTCCGCGCCACCGCCGAGGGCCCGGCCGGCCTGCCGTCGACCCGGGAGGAGTGGCTGCTGCGCCCGGCCGCCGGTGCCCCCGCCGCTGTCCCCGCCGCGACCTCGGCCGATACGGATTTGGGGGATCGGCGGTCGGTCCGCTAATCTTTCAGTGCGGCAAGGGCCTATAGCTCAGACGGTTAGAGCGCTTCCCTGATAAGGAAGAGGCCACAGGTTCAAGTCCTGTTAGGCCCACCACCGCGAAGGCCCCGGAGTGATCCACTCCGGGGCCTTCCGCCTTCATCACGAGCGAGCGGTTCCGCGGATCGGAGCACCATCCGGTACGCTCTCTCGTGCAGCGCGGGCCTATAGCTCAGACGGTTAGAGCGCTTCCCTGATAAGGAAGAGGCCACAGGTTCAAGTCCTGTTAGGCCCACCGCCCCGAAGGGCCCGGAACGATCCATGGCGATCCGTTCCGGGCCCTTCGGCGTTCCCGCGGCGGACCGGGACCGGCTCTGACGAGGTACGGCGTCAATCCTCGGGCCGGGCCGCCGGATTGACCTCCCCGGTGGCTGGTCACGATTGGGACACCGGTGTGTATCATCGGCCGCAAGGGCAGCCCGGTATCCGGCCGCCCATTCGAGCTCGAAACACATCTGGACTCGTCGGCCCGGTCGATCCGGCCGGAGCACCGGCTCCTGAGTCCACCAACGCAAGAAGGACGAGGTCCCGCGGTGAAGAAGCTCCTCCTGGTCGCCCTGGTCGCCCTCGGCGGCTTCTTTGTCTACCGTCAGGTCCAGGCGGACCGCGCCGAGCAGGACCTGTGGACCGAGGCCACCGACCCGGTTCCGGCCGGTCGCTGACCCCGGACGATCTGACGATCGACGATCTTCGGAGGCGCGGACCGCGCCTCCCGATCCGGTCGGCCCGGTCGAACGACCGGACCGGCCGGTTCTTCCGCAGGGGACGGCGCGGGGATTCGCGCCGGAACCCGGTACGCTAGTGCCCGTTGGCACGCGCCGTGCCGTCGAGGGGCATTAGCTCAGTTGGTAGAGCGCTGCCTTTGCAAGGCAGATGTCAGGAGTTCGAGTCTCCTATGCTCCACAGCGCCTAAAGGGCGGCTGACCTGGTGAAACAGGTCAGCCGCCCTTTGGTTTTCCCGAACTCGTCAGCAGATTCGTCAGCACCGTTCGCGTATGTTCGACGCATGGCATCCATTCGCGTTCGCGAACGCAAGCGCAGCGGCCCCGTGTACACGGTTACATGGCGTGACGGGGGCTCTGCCAAGGGGAAACAGGAGAGCGAGCGGTTCGGCGACGAGGACTCCGCCGCGGACTTCAAGAAGCTCGTCGAGGGCTACGGGGAGAAGTGGCCCCCCGGCTGGGTGCGGGGCCGCGGCTTCGTCCAGGAGCAGCCCGCCGAGCCCGAGGTCGACCCCGCCCATCACTTCGAGAACTACGCGCTCAACTACGTGACCTTGCTCACGGGAGTGGAGGGCGGCACCAAACGGAAGTACCGCCGGCTGGTCCGAGAGGGCATGGTCCCCTGGTTCCGCGACAAGGTGATCGTGGACGGGCCGGACGCGATCACCGAGGACGACGTCAAGGCCTGGATCAACGCCCTCGCCGCCGGCGACCCGGCGCCGCACGATCCCCCGGAGCGCGTGCGCAAGGCCTACTCGGCCAAGACGGTCCGGGACCACCACGGGCTCCTGAGCGCGATACTCGGCAGCGCCACCAAGGGTCAGCACCCGCTGCGCCGCTACAACCCGTGCTCCGACACCCGGCTGCCGCGCAAGGACGACGGCGACTGCGAGGAAAAGACCTACCTCGAGCACTGGGAGGCCGGCCTGATCCTGCGGCACCTCGCCGCTGACGTCGTCGACCTCGTCCAGGTTCTGCTCGGCACCGGGCTGCGCTGGGGCGAGGTGTCGTCGCTCCAGGTCCGCGACTTCGACCACGTCGGTGGGCGCCCCATCCTGAGGGTCTCCAGGACCTGGAAGGAGGACGAGGACGGTCGACGCTTCACCGGCCCGCCGAAGAGCGTGAAGAGCCGCCGCACGCTCGTCCTGACCCCTTACCTGGCTTCCATCCTGGCCCGTGCCTGCCGGGGCAAGCGGAAGACCGACTTGCTGTTCACCGCCGTCGAGGGGGGTGCCTGGTTGCCCGCGGTGTTCCGCCGGCTGCGGTGGCTCCCGGCGCTGGAGGCCGCGCGCGCCGAAGGCATGTTCAAGGAGCCGCGTGTCCACGACTGCCGTCACACGCACGCCGCATGGCTGATCGCCCGGAACGTCCCCCTGCCGGCGATCTCGGCCCGACTGGGGCACGAGTCCATCCAGACCACCATCGATGAGTACGGGCACCTTCTGGCCGTCCTGGACGACGACCTGGTCGCCGCTGTCGCGTTCAGCATGGAGGCCGCGCTGGCCCCCGAGGTGCCGGAGGACGTCCGCCAGGCCGTCGAGCTGGAGCGGGCTGCCGAATCGGAGCGGGTCGCCGCGCTCGCTGCGACATAGGCCGGAAACGACGGCGCCCCCGCTCGGGGGAGCGGGGGCGCCGTCGCGTCGGTCACGAGGACGGAAGGTCAGCCGGGGGGAGGCCGATCGCGTCGCCCTTGATCAACTGCTGGATGTGGGGCGCAAGCATCTCTGCGGCGGTGCGCGGGGAGAAGGCGCAGCTCGCCATCACGGCCCGGGCTTGGCCGGCGATCCCAGCCAGGCGGTCAGCCGATACGACTCGCGGGTCACCCACGATGATCAGCGTGTTGGTGCGGGCCACCAGAACCAGCGGGGCGCCGTCGTCCAGCTCCGCCTCGTAGGTGACAGTGTTCACACATACCCCCCTAGTCCCGGCGGGCGAGAATCCGCCGGCCGCCCTCCTCGCGAGGCCGGATCGAACGTACACCCGAATACTCGCTGCGACCAGGAGTTAGCTTCTCAGTGTCGACGCATCCGGAACTAAACCTCCGGATTAGATGAATTTTCACCCTTCTTTGCCAGCAGGGCCTCCACCACGGCTCTGACCTGGGGCAACTCTGAGGGGTCCATGCCAGCAAGGTGCCCGACGATCACCTTCGCGTCCTCGGGCAGGTCGGACAGCTCGGTCGCGGTGTACTCCAGGAACTGCGCGGCTGCGGCCTGCTGCACGCGGGCCAGCGGGAGGCCGATGCCGGCCGCGAGAGCCCGCAGGAACTTCGGCTCGGGCGCGCGGGAGATGTTGCCGTGGATCAGCTCGTGAAGCCAGGTCTGGCCGATCTTGTACCCCGTTTCCGGGTCGATCGTGAGTCGCGCCAGCCCTCGGAGCGAAGCCCCGGGCTGACTCGCCGCCTGGCGGACCAGAGCGGTCAGCGCATCCGTGGGTGGCCCGTCCTTGTCAGGCATCTTTCTCCATTCGCGTGCTTCCCTCCCGGTCGGTTCGGGAGGTACTCGCGGGCGCAGGCCGGCGCAGCGGCGCGTGCTCGCGTTCGCGAACGAGGCTAACAGTGGGCTAGCCCCAGCGTCGCTACCTCTCGTGGTCAAGAACGAGCCAAAGCATCACTTGATCGTTTCTTAAGACTCCCGCAGGTGCTCGCGTTCGCGAACGCGGGCAGGTATGTTCGTGTTCGCGAACGCGAGCGGCATCGAGCCGCATCGACCTGCACCAAGGGAGCACGCATGTCCCCCCTCCTCGACTACGCCGGCCTCGCCGAGGTGCTCGGCATCACCGAGAGCTGGTTGAGGCGGCACATCAGGGAGTTGCCGCACGAGAAGTACGGCAGGGCCGTCCGATTCAGCGCCGAGAACGTGGCCGAGATCCGCAACATCTACAGCGTCCAGCCGGAGACCAAGCTGTCGACCGTCGTCGTACAGGTCGGTCCGGTCCCCCTCGGCGCCCGCCCCGCGGCCTGATCTCCCATGGCCAGCCCGACCGCCCGAGGCCGCACCCACGCAAGTAGCCAGATCCGCATCACCGGATCACCCGAGGTCGCCGCCGCCGCCTTGGCGGCGCTCCGCACTGCCCCTGGCCTGCACGTCGTCCGGGTGTCCCGTCCCGTCGACGGCGACACCCCCGGCGAGGTCCGGCAGTACGTCAGGCTCCGCCCGGCCTCCGCCCGGCAGACCACCGACTGACCCCAGACATGGGTCGGGCCGTCCCCGGCTCCACACCTGGACGGCCCGCCTGGTCCAACCCACCTCTACGAGGAAGTGAACTCCCATGGAGCGTAGCAACGCTCAACGCCCGGCGGACACTGACTCCGCGACGTCGGCCCTCGCCGGCATCCTGGACGACGGCACCCCGCCCATGCCGATCGAGGCCCTCGCCGCGGTGTATGCCCTCGACATCGACCACCTGGTCCCGGCCTCCAGGAAGTGGCGCACCGCCAGCCGCGCCCACGTGCGCCGTTTGGTGCGCCTCATGGCGCCGGTGCTGCGCGCGCTGGTCGCCGAGATCGTCATCCTCGACCGCCACCTGTCCGCCGCCGAGGACGAACTGGAGCAGCTGCGCCCGGCCGAGCCCTCGCCCACAACGGACTCGGTCGACCCCCTCGTCGCCGCGCACGCCGTCGCACTGCGTCTCACGCAGCAGCTCACGCCGGCACCCACCACCGCGGCCGTCGAGCGGTTTCGGTGGGACGACGGCCCCCGGGTGGTGCTCACCGCCTACAACGACAGGTCGGCGCTCGAGGCCTGGGCCAGCCAGCTCGGCACCACGCTCGAGTGGCAGCCGGCATCCCTGCCCGATTCGGTGACCGGATCCGGCTCGTGCACTGTCGACGGCGTCCGTGTCGCGATCACCTCCTACGTCCACGCCAAGGCGCCGGTGGTGACGTCGTGACTGGCACCCAGCACATCGTGCGCACGGCGGAGTTGGTCATCCAAGCGATGCTCGGGCAGGACCCGACGCCGGCCGCAATCGTGCGAGCCCTCACGGACGCCGGCCTGCTGCGCACCGTGCTGCCGGTGGTGTACCGGGCCGAGTGGGACGCCGAATCGTTGGGCCTGTACGCCTCGCGCGAGGCCGCCCGCGGCCGGTGCCTGCTGGACGCCACCGTCGTCCAGCCCGAGGCCCGGATGATCTGGCTGCCCGTGGACGACGAGGGCGAGACCGAGTACCTCGAGACGGACGGCACGGATTCGGAGTACTACGTCACGGCGGTGCCGGTGCGGCTGACGGCGGGTGAGATCGGATGAGCACCCGCAGGCGCTCTGCTGACCCGATCGAGCACGGCACCGTCCGCGGCTACAACCAGCACCGCTACCGGAGCGTCGGCATCGACGGCGACGACGAGTGCGGGTGCCGGGCCGCCTACAACACCTGGACTCGCGAGCGGGCGAAGGCGAAGAAGCCCGCCCCGCCCAGCGCGCGGGAGTGGAACAACGGCCTGGCCGGCGAGCGGCCGACCGTCCCGTCGCGGACGCTCACCGCGAAGTGCCCGACCGAGGCCTGCGGCGGCGACAGCAGCACCCCCGGCATCGGACGCCTCGGCTGGACGTACATCCGCGTCGTCGGATCCCGCGAACCGGGCCGGTGGTACTGCTCCGGCGCCTGTGCCACGGTCGGCGTCGCGCTCGCCGAACTGCGCCCGGCCGACTACCCGGAGGCGTACCGGTGAGCCGCGTTCTCCTCGTCCTGTGCGTCCTCGCCGTGCTGTGCCTGGCCGCTGCGTGGGTCGAGCAACTGGTGTACGAGCGGGGCCAGGCCCGCGCCGAGAACGAGACGACGCGCTACCGGCCGGAGCCGAACGGCAGCGTGCCGAGACCCGGTCCTTTGCCGTGACCGCCGACTCGGGCACTGCACGCGCTCCCCGGCTGCTCGGGCTGCACGTCGTGTTCGGGAGTCGAGCCCGAGCGCCGTACGCCGACTACGAGTGCCCATGCGGCCACCGCGATGCCGCGATGGGCGAGGCCGCCGTGATCCGCCTGGTCCGGGTAACTGGGCCCGCCCACCTGATGATCTGCCCCCTCCGCCTCCGAGAGGACTCCCGCTGATGAGCAACACCCCCACCACCGCTTCGCTGAACCTGACCACAGGCGAGGTGCGCCCCGACCCCGACCCCGCGCCGTTCGCCGAGGTCTTGGCCGAGCACATGGGCGGCCGCGTCCACGACGTCGCCTCCGCCGAGCTGCACCAACTGCTCAACTCGGTCGCCCGGCACGGGAAGAAGGGCAGTCTCGCGCTGCTGGTCGTCGTCGAACCGCCGAAGGGCAGCGTCGAAGGTGGGCCGCTCAGCGTCGCTATGTCGACCATCCTCAAGGCGCCCAAGGGCGAGACCCCGGCGAGCACCTACTACCTCGACCACGACGGTCGGCCGTCTCGCCGGGACCCGCGGCAGCCCGGCCTGTTCGACGACGACGCAGCGCCGGAAGACCGGCAGGCCCGGCTGCGCGCCGTCCTCGCGGGCGCCGGCGTCGACCTGGACGAGGTCGACGGCCTGGCCGCCGCGCTCGACGGCGCCGGCTTCCGCCAGCAGTAGCCCCGTACGGCCCGAGGGGCGCCGGTACCTACCCGCGCCCCTCGGGTGCCAACACCGACCCGACAGGAGCACCATGCCGCGGCCCGCCGCCGCCGCTGTCCTGCCCGACCCGTCCACCGGCACCGGGCAGACCCCAGCGCCGTTCGTCACCCGCTTCCCGGCGCGCTGGCTGCCGCTCGCCACCGGCGACACCCTGCGGGCCGTCACCGCGGTCGGCGACTACGCACGCGGGGCCGATGCTTACTGCTGGGCGGCCGATCGCACCCTCGCCGCAGGCCTCTCCCTGCACCCGCGCACCGTCGCCGCCGGCCTGCGCACCGCCGAGACGCTCGGCATGGTCCGCGCCGTCCAGCGCCCCGGCGGCACCTCGGCGCGCGTCCTCGGTTCCATCGCCGAGGACGAGCTGATGGTGTGCGTCAGCGCCTACTCCCGCAACACCCTCGCCGGCGCGATGTTCCTCACCTACTGCGTACTCGCCGTACGGGAGCACCTCGGTGAGCGAACCAGCATGGCGCGCATCGCCAAGACGGCCGGCATCGCCCCCGGTACCGCTCGGGCTGCCGTCGCCGAACTGGCCGCCGCCGGCTGGATATCCCGCCAGGACACCGCGGGCGCCGCCGCCCGCTACACCGTCCACCCCGCGCCGATCCCCGGCATACCCACCCAGCTCGGCCTCTTCCCCGAGCCCCGCCGCCGTCCGGCCGCCGGATCGCCGGCTGCCGCTCAGAGGTCCTCCGTGCAGCACGAGGAGTGCATCGGCCAGCTGGCCCTCTTCGCCGAGCCGGACCCGACCCCTGCCGGATCGGTTCCCACCACCCCTGTTGGTTCGGCTCCCGCTACCCCTACCGGATCGGCTCCCCGAACAAGATCACCCCAACAAGATCTCCTCAACAGGCCTGCCACCGTGGGTGGTTGCTCTTCCGGTGGAGCCGATACGTCAGATCCGCGCGACGCGCCCGCGCCCGCGTGCACCCGCGAGCCCGCCGCCCTGGCGGGCCGTGCATCGGCTGCGCCGGAGGAGCCAACTCACCTTCCACCGCTGCTGATTACCGCCGAGGCTTATCGCGTCCTGTCCAAGGCACCCGGCCTGCTGGTCCGGATGAGTCGCTGGGAACAGCGGCAGGCCGCCCGCGCCACCGGCGCCGCGATCGACGCCGTCGAGGGCGATGTTCAGCGGGTCGCCGACCGCCTGGTCCGCCGCTTCGCCTGCGCAGACCTGGCCGAGATCCGGTCACCGTACGGCTGGCTCGCCAAACGGGGCCTGACCCGGCGCGGCTGTGAGCGGCCGGAGTGCGAATCCGGCTGGGACACCGCTGCCGACACCACCTGCACCACCTGTACCGGCCGTACCGAGCACGCCCGTGACCTCACCGCCGCTCGCCGCCTGGCGCAGCACCAGGGCGTCACCGGCGCGACGCTGGCCCCCGCCACCCTGGTGCCCGTTGCGCAGCGGCGTGCGGTGTGCACCGTCCACCAAGCCGTGACGGCGCCGTGCGCGATGTGCGCGGCGGACACGGCCCGCAGCCGCTGGCCTCCCGAGGCCGATTCGGCCACCGGCGCCGCACTGCGCGAGCACCTTGCCGCCCGCCGCCGCGCCCGCGAACACCACCCCGCCAACGCGGCCTGACGCCACCCCCGCGCCGCCCACCAACGCCCGAAGGAGATCGATCATCCGTGAGCACCCCGTCCTCGATGAGTCGCCGCCGGCCGACGCCGCCCGCGCTCACGGACACCGAGCGGACCCGCCTCGACCACCTCGTCCGCCGCGCTGCCGTACGACTCGGCCCCGATGAGGCTGGCGTCCTGTTGCGCCTGTGGGAGCACTCCGAGGCCGACCACGCCCAGGCCCGGCGCACCGCCGGCGGCGCCCGGGCCACCGCGCGCCGCGCCGCCCAGTGCCACGCCGAGACTCTCGCCCAGCTGCGCCGCGCCCGCGCCGCCCACCAGGCCGCGGTCGCCGAGGCCCGCCGTCAGGCCCGCCGCGCGTCCTCGGCACACACCACCCTCAGCCTCATGTCCCGGGTGTGCGCCGAACAGGTCTGGGCGGCGTCCGCCGACCCGGCCGGACGCACCGACGAGCACGTCGCTGTCATGCGCACCGAGGCGGCCGCCCTTACCCGCTTGCACGCCGCCCTCGACGACGCCGGCATCGACCTCACCGCCGAGCTGGACCGGATCGCCGCCGCGTACCCGCCGCCCGGCACCCGTTGACCCACCCGATCGTCTCGCCGCCCGGCTCCGGTCGGCCTGCACCACCAGGAGGACCACCATGACGGCCTGCCTCACCTGTACCCGCGACACCACCGGCCGGCTCTGCGGCACGTGCACGCTCCGCCTCGGCCAGCACCTGGCCGACCTGCCTGCGATGTACACCGCGCTGAGCGCTTACCTCCGGCCGTCCTCCCAGGTGCCCGATCGTCTGGGAACCGCCCCGGCCGGGCCGGATGCACCGCTGCCCGTCGACTTGGACGTCCTCGACCTGATCGCGCCCGGCGGCGTCGTCACCGTGCTGGAGACGTGGCGCCAAGCCCTGCACGAGGACGCCGGACTGCCCTGGCCCTCGCCCTGGGGCGACCAGGCCGGCCGGCTGCGCCGCGCCGCCCTCGGCCTGCGCGACCACCTCGCCTACATCCAGCTCGACTGGTTGGCCGCCGGCGACCTCGCCCGCGAGGTCGCGCAGCTCCACCGGGCCGCGGCCCGGCACATCGCCCCCACCGACCGCCCCACCCTCGTCGGCCGCCACCCCGCCAACCCCGGGAGCACCGAGGCCTGCGGCGGCCGCCTCGAGATGCCGTACGGCGGCGTCATCGTCCGCTGCGCCCGCTGCGGCACCGAGTGGGGCCAGCTTCAGTGGCTGGCGCTGCGCCGCCGCCTGGAACAGACCCGCACCGACGACCGGTCGGCCGCTTGAACCGAGCCCACCCGGTTCGAGGAGCACCCGCACCGTGCACCGGCCGACGCCGAACTGGCCGCCAAGCACCGCCGAGCCCGGACCTTCACCCGCGCCTACGCCGCCCTCGACCTCAAGCCACCATCCGCACCGCGCTCACCTCAAGGGTGAGCGCCCTCACCAATACGGAGCCGCCATCGTGAGCCCGTTCATCCCCGGTGCGGTCCACACCGCCCATCTGCTCGGCATCGCCGGTCCATGGGCTGTTGTTGGCACCGTGACCATCTGGGGCGTCGAGACGACCCCTGCCGGTACCACCGTCCTGACCATGCAGATCAGCGACCAGCCCAGCCCCCGGCGGATCAGCGGGCACACCGCCTACGCCCGGGGCGAAGTGAGCATCCCCACCAGTGGCCGCCGGCAGCTGGTGAGCATCATCACCCCCAAGCCCGGACCCACGAGCATCTCCATCGGGTGGACCCAGCTTGCCCAGCGCGCCCCCGGTGACGCACCGCATCACCTCGAACAGGCCGACAAGGAACTCGCCGACTGGCTGCCGATACCCGACGATGGCTCACCTCTCGGGGTGAGCGCGCTCCCCCACCTGGCCCGGGCCGCCGCTCGCGCCGACGAGCACCAGGACGACGATCACCAGCGGGACGCCCTCGTGCGGCGCCTGCGCGCCGGTGGTGTTCCTCGAGCTGACGTTGCCCTGGCGCTCGGCCGCGACCCGTCCCGTGTCACGCAGCTGTGCCGCTCCGGGGCCACTGCCCGTACCAAGGTGGCCTCATGACGAATGACCACGTGGTGACCGGTACGGCCACTCGAGAGGGAACCGTGGCGCCGAGCGGGGACGCCGTCACAGTGCACGTCCATGCGGACGGCACCACCGCGGTGGCCGTGGTCGACGGGATCGGGCACAGCTTCCGAGTGGCAGCGATCGCGCAGCTTATCGCCGACGTCACGGCCCGTATCGCTGCTCGGCGGGGCCCCCTGGCCGGATTGCTTACCGGCACCGAACTGGTGGCAGACCCCGGTGCCGGCGACGAGACCGAGCCCGACGCCGTCGCCATAGTCGCCGTCGCGCAGCCGGGCGACGAACGCGTCCGGATCGCCTGGGTCGGAGACTGTCGGGCGTATGTCCTGACGGAGGACGGGCAGGTGCAACGGCTGACTGTCGATCACAACCTCGCGACACAGCTGGCGATGGCTGGCTACGACGGCGAGATCACCCGACGTGCGTCGCAGTGGGTGCGGACCACGGTGGCCACAGCGAGCGTGGCCACCGTCGCTGAAGCCTGGACTGACCGCCCGCTGGCGGTCGTGCTGACCACGGACGGAGTACACGACCAGCTGTCGCACGACGTCCTGCGGACTCTGCTGGTTCAGCACCAGGACGCTCCGCAGACGCTGGCCCAAGCGCTGGTCGCCGCTGCGGAACCCGGCCCGGACGGCGTCCGCGACGACGCGACCGCCGTGGTGATCAAATTGAACAGCACCACCCAGGTGCCCAGCTCGTGATCGTCCTCCGCAATCGGGTGCCGGCCACCGGCCGCATCACCGCCGCCGACCTCGGTCGCTTGGGAGTTCCTGCCCCAACCATCCGTTCCTGGGTCCACCGCGGCAGCCTCACCCGAATCGGTGGCACGACCCGCTACCCCGAGTTCGACGCCGCCCAAGCGCTGCGCCTCGTCTACCGCTGGCAAGCCAGCCGCGGCGAACCCGCTTGACCAGCGCGCCAGCACGATGCAACGATCTTGCTACCACCCGTGTGTCCGCACTCAGGTGAACGAGACCACCGAAGGGCCCCGCAGCAACTGCGGGGCCCTTCGTCGTTACGGTGCGGGGGGCGACAGGCCGCCGTCTGGGGATCAGCTTTGCCGGACCGGCTTCAGATCCCCGTACTCGTCGAGCTGCCACTCGGCGCCCTGGCTGTCTCGGAAGTGAAGTACCGGACGTGACTCGAGCATCACGTTCATCGGCTGGTCCTGAAGCCAGAACTCGAATACGTGGTCAGGGCCGACCATTGGCACGGAGCCCTCGTACTCGCCCAAGACCACTGAGAAGTTCTCTCGGGACACCTCATGGATCATGGGTGTGTGGGAACCGAACTTCACCGCAACATCGCGGATGGTCCACCCGCTCTTGTTGAAGACCCTGGCGACCATCGTGCGGTCGAACTCCTGGACATCCATCTTGACTTGACGAGCCTGGCTGGAAATCCGATCCTCAGCGACTGCGCGCAGCTCCTTGCGTTCAAGCGTCAAAGTGGCCATCTGCTCTGCCATGAGGGCGCGTTGCTCGGTGATGAACGTGCTCTGCTCCTCGGCCTGTTCCCTGAGCTTGACAAACCCGGCAGCCGCGAAAGCGGCCGCAACTGCCGCTGCTACGAAGCCGGCCCAGGTAGGGACGTCGCCCCAATTTATCTGTCCTGCAAGATGCATGGCCGAACCCTAGTGCCGGATGGTCGGTGATCACCCCCGACTTGGAAAACCCGGCAGCCGCTTTGCCTCTACGGGTACTTGCCTGAAGGCACCCCCTCCTCTCCGGAAACAACCCCCTTCCCGGGAATGGAGGTGCCCATGGCAGTCAGCCGGCACCGAAAGGGCCGCCCCTACCAGCGCGCACGCCGCGAGATGTTCGCGATCTACGGGACTGTCTGTCACATCTGCGGGCACGACGGCGCGGGCGAGGCTGACCACCTCACCCCGGTGAGCCTCGACCCCGGCCAGCCCCTCGACCCGCACCTGATGAGGCCGGCCCACGGTGCCAACGCGCCGTGTCGGACGTGCGGCCGGCTGTGCAACACCGAGAGGGGCAACCGCGCGATCACGAAGGCTGTGCGTACGTCCCGGAACTGGTGATCATAAATTCGTGACTTGGGGTGATGCCGATTTTTGGGTGGGCCGGCCGGAAGGCCCCGCGCCCACCCTTCCGCATCTCTCCCCGCGAGATCAGCCGGAGGTGATCATGGCCGGGTCGGTCTACTCGGCGGCCGCCTCGGGCGACCGGCGCGCTGCGCTGGAAGCCGTTCGGGACAAGCTCGCCCAGGAGCTGGAAGGCCTCGAGGGCCCGGCGGTCGCCGTGGTGTCCAAGGAACTGCGGGCGACGATCGCCGAGTTGGAGTCGATACCGGGCGGCCGGGAGGTGAGCGCGGTTGACGACCTCTCCAAGCGCCGTGCGGCTCGGCGCGCAGATGCCCAGGGTGGCGACGTTCCCGCCGGCGGTCAGCAGCGCGGCACCTGAGTTCATCGACCTCGCCCGCTCGGCCAGCCTGCTCCTGGACCCGTGGCAGCAGTTCGTGCTGACGCACGGCCTGGGCGAGCGCCCGAACGGCTCGTGGGCGACGTTCAAGAACAGCGTGTGGGTGCCCCGCCAGAACGGCAAGGGTGGCATCATCGAGGCCCTTGAGCTGGGATGGTTGTTCCTCACCCGCGAGCGGCTGATCCTGCACTCGGCGCACGAGTACAAGACTGCGCAAGAGGGCTTCCTCCGGATCAAGGAGCTCGTCCAGTCCACCCCGGATCTGGACCGGCGGGTCAATCGGTACTGGCAGGCCAATGGCGAGCAGGGCATCGAGCTGACCCGTGCGGCGGGCGGCGGCCGGCTGCGGTTCATCGCCCGCTCGCGCGGGTCGGGCCGCGGCTTCTCGGGCGACAAGAACGTGATGGACGAGGCTCAGGAGATCGTCCCCGAGCAGATGGCAGCCCAACTGCCCACCATGGCCGCTCGGCCGGACCCGCAGGTCTGGTTCTTCGGCACCCCACCGATGACGGCTGACGCCTGGGCCTACAGCCTGCGCGACGACGGCGAGTCCGGCACCGACCCGCGCATGATGCACATGGACTGGGGCACCGACCTCGACCCGACCGACCCGGACCACCGCCGCCGGGCTGCCGTTGACGTCGACCTCTGGTACGCGTGCAACCCGGCGATGGGCCACCGCATCGCCGAGGAGTTCGTGCGGGGCGAGTCCCTGCCGTCCGGCCTCGGCGAGAAGTTCATTGTCGAGCGCCTGGGAGGGTGGCTGCCGCGGATGACCGAAGGCAACGGCGTCATCGACATGGCTGTGTGGGACGGCCTCGCCGACGAGCAGTCCCAGCTGACCGGCAACATCGCCTTCGCCGTGGACGTCACCCCGTCGCGGGACTGGGCGAGCATCGCGGGCTACGGCCTGCGGGCGGACGGCGTCGGCCACCTCGAGGTGATCGACCGACGCCCCGGCACGGATTGGATCGTCGACCGGCTCGTACAGCTGGCCGACCGATGGGATCCGGTGGCGATCGCCCTGGACGTCAAGGGCCCGGCCGGCTCCCTGCTGGTCGAGCTCGACAAGGCCGGCTTCGTTCGTCCACAGGATGTGGAAAAGCCTGGGCGCGGAGATCTCGCGGTGCCAGGCGCCTCCGACGTCGCCGCGGCCTGCGGGCAACTGGTCGACGCCATCACCCAGCACACCGTGCGGCACATCGCCCAGCCCGAGATCGCCGAGGCGATCCGCGGCGCCAAGACCCGCCCGCTCGGCGAGGCATGGGCCTGGGGCCGGCGGATCTCGACCGTGGACATCTCACCGCTGGTGGCCGTCACCCTCGCCCGCTGGGCCTGGGAGACCCGGGCCCACCTCGTCGATGGCGACGACTACGACGTCCTCGACTCCGTGCTGTGAAGGAGGGGTTGCCGATGTCCAGCAGCCGCATGGTCCGGTGGGGCCGAGCGCTGGCGGCGCCGTGGCGCTGGATTGCGCGCACGTCCACGCGGGCAATCACCTCGCTGCCGTGGGGCGCCAGTGGCCCGACGCCGAGCCAGGTATCCACCGAGCGGGCAGTCTCGCTGATCCCGCTGTTCGCGTGCGTGCGCCTGATCTCGGAGCAAGTCGCCTCGCTGCCGCTCCAGCTGTACCGGCGGGATGGGGCCAACCGCGAACCTGTCACCTACGTTCCCCAGCTCCTCTGGGCACCGGCTGCCCGCGACGACCTGGTCACGTGGCTCCAGAAGCTCGTGCTCAGCCTCGCGCTGCGGGGCAACGCCTACGGCCTGATCACCCAACGGGACGCCCTCGGCTTTCCCACCATGATCGAGTGGCTGAGCCCCGACGACGTCTGGGTCGACGACGCCGACCCGGTTCGGCCGGCCTTCTACTGGAAGGGACGGCAGGTGCCCGACGCGGACCTGCTGCACATTCCCTGGGTAGTGCTGCCCGGCGAGGTCAAGGGACTGTCCCCGGTCGCCGTGTTCGCCCGCACCATCGGTGTCGGCCTCCAGACCACCGACTACGGCCTGTCGTGGTTCACCAACGGCGGCACCCCGCCAGCCGTTCTGAAGAACGCGTCCCGGACGATCACCCGGGACGAGTCCGAGGAGATCAGCGACCGAATCTCCGCCCGCATCCGCTCCCGCAAGGCCCTCGTACTTGGCTCGGACTGGGACTTCACCGCGCTGCAAGTCTCCCCCGAGGAAAGCCAGTTCATCGAGACGATGCGCTTGACCGCCTCACAGATCGCCGCGATCTACGGAGTCCCGCCGACCATGGTGGGCGGCGACTCCGGTGGCTCGATGACTTACACCAACGTCGAGGCGGCGGCGAACGAGCTGATCACGCTCACGCTGCGCCCCTGGCTGGTGCGGCTGGAGTCGGTGCTGTCGAACTTGATGCCGGGCCGGGAGTTCGTGAAGTTCAACGCCGACGCGATGATCCGGACGTCCCTCATCGAGCGGTACCGAGCACACGGCATGGCCCTGGAGCAGGGCTGGCGGAACCGGGACGAGATCCGGGCACTGGAGAACCTGTCCCCGCTGCCCCCGGGCGCGGGCGGCGACGTCTACGGCTCGCAGCACGCGGCCACCCCCACCACGACGCCGGCCTTGGAGGGCTGATGAGTACGGCAGAGCGCCGCTCGGCGCGCGGCCTGGTCGAGGTCCGCGCGACCACCGGGCAGATGACCATCGGCGGCTACGCCGCCAAGTTCAACAAGCTCTCGCGGAACCTCGGCGGCTTCGTCGAGCGGATCGACCCCGGCTTCTTCGCCAAGAGCGAGGGCGACGGCTGGCCCGAAGCGATGGCCCGCTACAACCACGACGACGACTTCCTGCTGGGCACCATCGCCGGCGGCACCCTGCGCCTGGTCGTGGACGGCGTCGGCCTGGACTACAGCGCCGACCTGCCGTCCGCCCGCGCCGACGTGTACGAGCTGGTCCAACGCGGCGACGTCACCCGCAGCAGCTTCGCGTTCTACACCTTCGAAGACGACTGGAGCATGACCGACCAGGGCTTCCCGCTACGCACTCTGTTGTCGGGCCAGCTGGTCGACGTCGCCCCCGTCAACACCCCCGCCTACCTGGACACCGACACCGGCCTGCGCTCCCTCGCCGAGCACGCAGGTGCCACCGTCGAAGAGGTCCGGGCCGCCGCTGCGGGTGACGGCCTGGCCCGATTCCTCGGCCGCACCCCCGCGGCCGCCGTCATCGACATGGCTCCGGCTGGGCAGGGCGACCCCCACCCGCTTGTGAGCCTGCGGCAGCGGCGCGCCGACCTTCTCCGGCGCCGCACCCCCTGAGGCAGGGCGACCCCCACCTCGACACCCCGTCCACCGCCCCTGGCCTCGGCCTGCGGGCGACACCGCCATGCCCAGGGAGGGCACGTTGAGCGACTTCATCAAGCGGCTCCAGGAGCGCCGCGCCAACATCTGGGAGCAGGCGAAGGCCCTGCTCGACACCGCCGAGACCGAGCAGCGCGACCTGACCGGCGAGGAGGAGCAGACCTACCAGCGCCTGAACGCCGACCTCGACCGGATCGACGAGCGAGTCCAGGACATGCGCGCGGCCGAGCAGCGTACGGCCGACGCCGAGGCCGCGTTCGCCGACCTGCTGTCCCGGCCCGCCGAGCGCGGAACCCCGCAGATTCAGGGCGAGGCCGAACAGGTCCGCTCCTGGCTGACCGGTCAGTCCGGCACCCGCGCGTTCGAGATCCGGCCCGATGGCCCGATGCCGATGGACCTCCGGACCCTGTCCAAGCTCACCGCGGCCGCTGGCGCCAACACGGTTCCGATCAGTTTCTACAACCGGCTCGTCGCGCACATGATCGAGGTGTCTGGCGTCCTCGCCGCCGGGCCCACGGTCCTGACCACCTCGACCGGCGAGCAGATTCAGGTCCCCAAGACCACCGCGCACAGCGCGAACGCGTCGATCGTCGCCGAGGCCGGGAACCTGCCTGCCAATGACCCGACCTTCGGCCAGGTGCCACTCGACGCCTACAAGTACGGACTGCTGCTCCAGGTCTCGCACGAACTGGCCAACGACACCGCCGTCGACCTCGTCGGCTACCTCGCCACGCAGGCCGGCAGGGCGATCGGCAACGGATTCGGCGCCCAGCTCGTCACCGGCACCGGTTCCTCGCAGCCCAACGGCGTGCTCACCGCAGCCTCGCTCGGCAAGACCGGCGCGACCGGCGTCGCCGGCGCGCCGAACGCCGACGACCTGATCGACCTGTTCTACTCCGTCATCGCTCCGTACCGGGCCAGCGCCTCGTGCGGCTGGATGATGCGCGACACCACCGTTGCCGCCGTCCGGAAGCTCAAGGACACCACCGGCGCATACCTGTGGACCCCGGGCCTGTCCGGAGCGCCGGACACCATTCTCGGCAAGCCCCTGTACACCGACCCGAACATGCCGGCCACCGCGGTCACCGCGAAGTCGATCCTGTTCGGCGACTTCTCGACGTACTTCGTGCGGCAGGTTGCGGCGGTGCGCTTCGAGCGCTCCGACGACTACGCCTTCAACTCCGACCTCATCACCTACCGCGCGATCCTGCGCGGCGACGGCGACCAGGTCGACACCACCGGCGCCATCAAGCACTTCGCCGGCGCCGCGACCTGACCGACCCGCGCCGGCGCGCACCCGCGCGCCGGCGCCCCAGCACCGTCTTCACTACAGCGAGGAGCTGACCCGTGCGCGTGCGCATGCTCGTCCAGATGTCCGGCACCCGCGATGGTCAGGACTGGCCGCCTCCCGGCGCCGTCCTCGACCTGCCCGAGGCCGAGGCCCACCAGCTCGTGACCCACCGCAATGCCGCTGCCGTCGAGCACGAGGACGCCCCGGACCTCGAGGCCGAGCCGGAGAACACCGGTCCCGACGACCAGGACGGCCCCGAGACCGAGCCGGACGACGACCAGGACGAGGCCGTCGACGAGGGGACCGGCGCGCGTCGCCGCGGACGCCCGCGGCTGCCCCGGGACGCCGAGGGCAACATCGTCCGGGGGTGACCGGTGGCCAACGAATACGCCACGATCTCCGACCTACGTCTGGCCCTCCAGATGGACCCGGCCGACACCACCCGCGACTCCCTGCTCGCCAAGGCCCTGAGCGCGGCCGCGCGGTCGATCGACGCCTCGTGCGGGCGCCGCTTCTACCTCGATGCCGCGGCGACTGCCCGCACCTACAACCCCAACGGCCGCGTACTGGCCGCCGATGGCGGCGAACGGCTGATCGTGGACGACCTCGGCGACACCGCCGGCCTGCTCGTCGAAGCCGGCACCGGCGGCGTCTGGACGGCGATCACCGGCTACGAGACCGGCCCGGACAACGCGCTCGTGCGCGGCCGACCGGTCACCGCACTCGTCATGCCGGCCGGCACGTGGGGGAGTGGCAGCACCCGAGTGCGGGTCACCGCCCGCTGGGGCTGGCCCGCCGTCCCCGACGACGTCGTGCAGGCCACCCTGATCCAGGCCGCCCGCCTGTTCCGGCGCAAGGACTCACCGGAGGGCGTCACCGGCTCCGCCGAGTGGGGCGTTGTGCGGCTGTCCCGCCGCGACCCGGACGTCTGGGCCCTGATCGAGCACTACATCCTGCCCGGCTTCGGATAGGAGGCGCCACGTGCAGTTCGCCGCTGTCCGCGCGGCCATCGCCGACGCCGCCCGCGCGGTCATCCTCCCCACCGGAGCCGCCAAGTTGACCTGCACCGGCTACACCCCGGACGCCGTCACCGCCCCGCACTTCTTCGTCGGCGAGTACACCGTCGAGTATGACCGCACCTTCGGGCGCGGCCGGGACGAGGCCGAGTTCACGTGCCGCTGCCTGGTCGGCCGGCAGGACGATCGCAACGCCCAGGCCATCCTCGACGGCATGCTGTCCGGCGCCGGCCCGGCCAGCCTCAAGAGGGCCATCGAGGCCGCTCGCGGCGCGCCCGGCCAGGCCGCCCTCGGAGGCCTGGCCGACGACCTGCACGTCGTCCGCGTCCAGGGCTACCGCTGGTACGAGCACGCCGGCATCCAGTACGTCGGCGCCGAGGTCATCATCCGCGTCATCGGTGACGGAAGGACGTGATCCCATGCCCGCCCAAGTCCTCACCGACGTAAGGCTGTTCGTCGCCGGTGCCGACCTCACCGCTGCCGCCAACAAGGTCGAACTCTCCGCCGAAGTCGAGGAGAAGGACCGCACCACCTACGGCTCCGGCCGCTGGAAGCAGGTGCAAGGCGGCCTGCGCTCCAGCAAGCTGACCGCCGAGGGCCTCTGGGAGGCCGGCGACCCCGGGCTGGTTGACGACGCCACCTGGGCCCAGTTCGGCGCCGTCTGCCCCTGGACGGTCTGCCCGGACCAAGCCACGGTGGGCTCCCTCGCCTACCTCACCCAGGCCCTGCGCACCGACTACACCCTCGGCGGTGCGGTCGGCGACCTCGCCCCCTGGACCGGCAACGGGGCCGGCACCGGCGTCACCGTGCGCGGCCAGATCGCCCACCCGCCCGGTACCGCCCGCTCCAGCAACGGCGCCGGCACCGCGCTCCAGATCGGCCCGATCCCCGCCGGGCGGCGCCTGTACGCCACGCTGCACGTGCTCTCCGCCGCCGGGGCCACCCCGTCGCTGACCGCCCGCATCGAGAGCGACGACAACGCCGCCTTCACCTCGGCGACCACCCGGTCCACCTTCGACGCCGTCACCGGCCTCGGCGGACAGGCCCTCGCCATCGGCGGCCCGGCCGTCACCGACGACTGGTGGCGCATCGCCTGGACCATCGCCGGCACCGCCCCCTCGTTCGCGTTCGTCGCCGCCCTCGGCATCGCCTAAGGAGCCCCACCCATGCCCACCATGGTCCTCACCGCCGAGTACCTCAGCCTCAACGGCAGCCCCTTGTCCGAGTGGACCAAGAAGGCCGAACTCGCCGTCGAGGTCGAGGAGAAGGACGTCACCACCTACGCCAGCCAGGGCTGGAAGACCGTCATCGGCGGCCTCAAGTCCGGCACCCTGGCCTGCGAGTTCGTCCAGGACTTCGCTGCCGCCAAGCTCGACTCGATCATGTGGCCGCTGCTCGGCCAGGTCGTCGCCTTCGAGGTCCGCCCCGACCAGGCCGTCGCGAGCACCTCCAACCCCAAGTACACCGGCAACGTGCTGGTGAAGGAGTGGTCCCCGATCAACGGCAGCGTCGGCGACGAGGCCACGGTCGGCGTCAGCTACCCGACCTCGGGCGCCGTCACCCGCGCGACCAGCTGATGGCCGGCCAGAACCCGGTCGACGTTGCCGTCACCTTCGAGGGCTTCGACGCGCTCACCGCCGCACTGCGCGGCGAGGAGGACGGCAAGCAGCTGCGCAAGGAACTCGCCAAGGGCATGCGCGACGCGCTGAAGCCCGCAGCCGAGCAGGCCAAGAGCGGCATCATGGCGATGGCCGCCACCACCACCGCCGCGCCCGCGCTGCGCTCGGCGATCGCCAAGAAGATCCGTCCCGAGGTGAAGCTGGGCGGCCGCTGGACCGGCGCCCGCGTCAAGGCCCGCAAGATCCCCGGCGTCCGCAACTTCGCCAACGCCGCCAAGCGCACCCAGCGAGCGGCCGGCTGGCGAACCCAGAGCTGGGGCCGCGGTGCCTGGCGCGTCCAACACGGCAAGGTCAACTGGTTCGACCGCGCCATGGAACCCAATGCCGCCGCCTACCGCCAGGCCGTCGCCGATGCGATGGAGGCCATGGCCCAGCGCATCGCCTCCCGCACCCGATAGGAGAACCGTGTACCTCGTCTACCAGCCCGAAGGCTCCGACGAACCCCAGCGCTGGCAGTACCAGCCGACCAAGCTGATGTCGGCCGAGCGCGAGAAGCTGGAGCGCCTGACCGGCCGCGACTTCTCCGACTTCACCAAGGCCGTGATCTCGGGCAACAGCCTGTGCCGACGCGCGCTGCTGTTCGTCTTCCTCAAGCGAGAACACCCCACCACCCGGTTCGAGGACGTCGACTTCGCCTGGGACGAGCTCCGCCTGGAACACTCCCGGGCCGAGCTGCAGATGATCCGCGAGCAGGCCGCCGACAGCGTCCCGGCCGACCAGCGGGACGCGGTTCTCGCCCAGCTCGACAAGGAGATCGCCGAGGCCCACGACGAGCCCGAGGGAAAAGCCCTGCCGCCGATCGCCGGCTGAAGCGACTCGGCGACGCCGCCCATCTGCTCGGCGTCCGACCCTGGGAATGGCAGCTGCTGACGGTCGAAGAGGCTGAGCAACTGCTCGCCTGGCTCGACGCCTACGAACGACAGCTCGACGAGAACCGCAAGGCAGCGACCGCGAGGAGGTGACATGGCCTCCGACACCTCGCTCGTGTTCAACCTCATCGCCAAGGACAAGGCGACCGCGGTCCTCGGCCAGATGAAGGAGAAGATCGCGACCGCGGCGGCCGGGATCTCGGCCGCTGCCGCCGGCGCCCTCAGCAAGGGCATCGCCGACTCCCTGGACATGGGAGCAGCCTCGGACAAACTCGCTGCGCAGCTCGGCGTCGGCGCCGAGCGCGCCGGCGAACTGGCCAAGGTGAGCGCCAACGTCTACAAGCAGGCCTGGGGCGAGTCCACCGCGGAGGTCAACGACGCGATCAAGGGCGTCATCCAGAACATCGGCGGCGACGCCGCGAGTAAAGGCCTCGAGAAGATCACCACGAAGGCCCTCGCGCTGGCGAAGACGTTCGACGTGGAGGTGTCCGAGTCGACCGCGGCCGCCGGACAGCTCATCCGCACGGGTCTCGTCAAGGACGCCGACGAGGCGTTCGACGTCATCACCAAGGGGTTCCAGGCCGGCGTCGACAAGGCCGGCGACTTCACCGACACGCTGACCGAGTACTCCACGCAGTTCCGCCAGCTGGGTCTCGACGGCGCGACGGCAACCGGCCTGCTGGCGCAGGGACTTCGCGCGGGCGCCCGCGATGCCGACGTGGTCGCGGACAGCCTGAAGGAGTTCACGCTCATCGCTCAGTCGGGATCGAAGGCGAGCGTGGATGCGTTCAAGGACCTCGGCCTGAACGCGAAGGTGATGCAGCAGGCGTTCATCCAGGGCGGCCCGGGTGCGGCGAACGCGCTCGACCAAGTCCTCGACCGCCTGCGGGCGGTGAAGAACCCCGTCGATCAGAGCAGCATCGCCCTGGCCCTGTTCGGCACGAAGGCCGAGGACATGCAGCGCGCGTTGTACGCCCTCGACCCGTCCACCGCGAAGAAGGGGCTCGGCGAAGTCGCCGGCGCAGCAGACCAGATGGCCAAGACCGTAGGTGACAACCCTGCGGCCGCGCTGGAGAAGTTCAAGCGCGAGGCCACCGTGAAGCTTGCCGAAGTGGGCGGCCAGATCGTGCAGTTCGGACAGACGCACTCCACCTGGCTCCAACCCATCGCCATCGTCCTGGGCGTCATCGCCGGGGCGATCCTCCTCGTCCAGGGCGCCACGATGACGTGGACCGCCGCCCAAGGCCTGTGGACCGGCGTCCAAGGCGTAGCCACCGCGGCGCAGTGGGCCTGGAACGCAGCCCTGTCGGCCAGCCCCGTCACCTGGATGATCATCGCGGTCGTTGCCCTGGTCGCCGCCGTCGTCCTGCTCTGGCAGCACTCCGAGACGTTCCGCGACATCGTGACCAGCTGCTGGCAGACCGTCTGGGCCGGCATCTCCTGGGTCTGGAACTGGATCGCCTCCAACTGGCCGCTGCTGCTCGGCATCCTGACCGGACCGATCGGTTGGGCCGTCCTCGGGATCGTGCGCCACTGGGACGCGATCAAGTCCGGCGCCGGGGCCGCCTTCGACTTCGTCGCCGCACTGCCCGGCCGCATCGCGACCGGCTTCCAGTCCCTGGGCGAGATCCTGGTCGCGCCGTTCCGCTGGGGCTTCAACCAGATCGCCAGCCTCTGGAACCGGACGGCCGGACGGCTCTCGTTCACCCTGCCGGACTGGGTCCCCGGCGTCGGCGGCCGGGGCTTCTCGATGCCCCACATCCCGATGCTCGCCCAAGGCGGCCACATCACCGGGAGCGGCACCGTCCTCGTCGGCGAGGCCGGCCCTGAACTCCTCGACCTGCCCGGCGGTGCGACCGTCACCCCGCTCTCCCGCGCCGGGGCCGGACCGACCGAGATCCGCATCGTCCTCGACACCACCGGTGCGGACTCAGACATGCAGCGCCTCATGCGACGCCTCGTCCGCGTCACCGGCCAAGGCAGCGCGCAGGCCGCATTCACGTAGAAAGGGGCGCCGCATGGCCTTCCCCACCACCCCGCTTGCTGTTCAGGTCGATCTGCAACTGGGCGGCACCTGGATCGACGTCACGTCCGACGTCCGCCTGGGCGACCGCATCCACATCGAGCGAGGCCGACACGACGAGGGCTCGCGGGTGGACCCCGCGAAGTGCACTCTCACCCTCGACAACCGCTCGGGCAAGTACTCGCCCCGCAACCCCGTGAGCCCCTACTACGGGCTCCTCGGCCGCAACACCCCGATCCGGGTGTCGGTGCCCGGCGCCAGCGCCTACCTCGACGTCCCGGGCACCACCGGCGGCCGCGCCACGACCCCCGATGCCCCCGTACTCCGCATCACCGGCGATCTGGACGTCCGCGTCGATCTCGACGGCCTCTGGAGCCTGCCCATCGATGAGCAGTACCACGAGGTCATCAGCCGCTACGACAACTCAACTGGGGAGCAGCGTAGTTGGCGACTCATGGTCGGCAACGCTTTCCTGTTCCTCGAGTGGAGCGCGGACGGAACTGGGGCGACCTTCCGGTCGATCGGATCCACGCAGGCCGTCCAGCCGACGCAGGCCGGCCGCATGGCCCTGCGCGCGACCCTTGACGTGGACAACGGCACCGGAGGCCATACGGTCCGCTTCTACACCGCGGCCAGCACGAGCGGTCCATGGACCCAACTCGGAGATGCAGTCGTCACCGCGGGGGCGACGTCGATCCACCCTGGAACGGCGCCCCTGGTGATCGGCGACAACACCCTGGTACCCGCCGTGAGTACGCTACCGCTGCACGTCCTTCGAGCAGAGGTTCGCGCCGGCATCGATGGGTCGGCCGTCGCTACACCCGACTTCACCGTCCAGGCCCCGGGCGCCAGCTCGTTCTCGGACAGCTCCGGCCGGACCTGGACCATCGCAGACGGCGCCGAGATCACGAACCGGGTAGCGAGGTTCATCGGTGAGGTCGCCGCTTGGCCGCCCCGGCGGGACGTGTCCGGCACAGACGTCTTCGTTCCCGTCCAGGCCGCCGGCATCATGCGCCGTCTAGGTCAAGGTGCGGCCCCCCTGCAGTCCACCCTGCGTCGCAGCATTCCGAGTGGGCAGCCGCTCGCCTACTGGCCGCTGGAGGACGAACGAGGCGCCAGCCAGGCGTACTCCCCGCTGCCAGGCGTCAACCCGCTGGAGGTCACCGCCATCGAGTTCGGAGCGGACTCGGACCTCGCCGGCTCCCAGCCGCTGCCGGTGCTGCGCACCGGGGCGCGCTTCCACGGCGTCGTCCCGGCACCGAGCACGCCGCTGACCGTCTGGCAGATCAACTTCCTGTATCGAGCGGCCACCGTCCCTGCTCAGACCTCTCGGCTCCTCACCTGGAAGACCTCCGGAACGGCTGCCACCTGGGTCCTCGACGTGGGCGCGCTGAGCGGCACCAGCATGCACCTGTACGCCCTCGACGCTGCGGGAAACACCGTCCTCGACGCGGTCGAGCCGGCCAACCTGTTCGCGGGCGGCTGGCACCAGATGCTGATCCGGGTCACCCAGGTCGGTGCGAACCTGCAGTTCCTCGTCCAGTGGTTCGCAGTCGGCAGCCAGTCGAGCTGGTCCGTGAGCGGTACGGCCCCCGGCACCATCGGAGCACTCACAGAGATCGACACCCAGCTCGGGGACCTGCTGGATGGGATGGCGCTCGGCCACCTCGCCGTGTTCGGCAGCGCGGCGGACGTCTACTCCCACGCCGACAACGCGTTCGAGGGTGACCGGCCGAACCAACGGATCACCCGACTCTGCCGGGAGGAGGGCGTAGCCGCGCTGACCCTCGGCGAGATCGACGGCGAGGTCGCGCTGGGGGCCCAGCGTCCGGCCACCTTCCTCGCCCTGCTCCAGGAGGCCGCCGAGACCGACAACGGCGTCCTGGCCGAGCACCGGGACAGCATCGCCCTCTGGTACCGCCCCGGGTACCTCACCTACAACCAGCGGCCGACGATCACGCTGGACTTCGGGGCGGGCGATGTCGCCCCGCCGCTGGAGCTGGTCGACGACGACCAGGCCGTCCGCAACGACGTGACGATCACGAGATCGGGTGGCTCGTCGGCGCGGGCTGTCGACACCACCAGCCGCCTGTCGGTCCAGATGCCTCCGGCTGGGGTCGGTCGCTACGACGAGGCCGTGACCCTCAGCCTTCACCGGGACGGCCAACTGCCTGACATCGCCGGCTGGCGGTTGCACCTCGGTACCTGGGACGGCGCCCGGTACCCGAGCGTCCGCCTCGACCTCGCGGCCGCCCCACGCCTCATCCCGGCCGCCCTCCGGATCGACCTACGCGACCGCATCACCATCACCGGCCTGCCGCCGGCGGACGGCCCCACCACGGCCGACCTCATCGTCGAGGGCTACACCGAGACCCTCGGCCTGTACGACTGGGATCTCACCCTCAACTGCTCGCCAGCAGGGGGCTGGAACGTCGCCGTCCTGGACGACCCGGTGTGCGGCCGAGCGGACACCTCAGGCAGCCAGCTGGCCGCAGGCGCGACCGCCACAGCCACCACCCTGTCCATCGCCACCACCACCGGGCCGCTGTGGAGCACCGACCCCGCCGAGTACCCGGTCGACGTGCTCATCGTCGGCGAGCGCGTGACCATCACCGCCCTGACCGGCACCACCAGCCCGCAGACCGCAACCGCCGTCCGCTCCGTCAACGGCGTCACCAAGCCGCTGCCGGCCGCTGCGGACGTCCGGCTGTGGCAGCCCGCCATCACCGCCCTGTAGGAGCACCATGTCCACCTATCCGGCGTGGGCCGCCGGCCAGAGAATCACCGGCGCAGGCCTGCGCGCCTCGTTGCCCGAGTTCATCACCAAGACCACCGACGAGTCGGTCACCAACTCGACCGTGTTGCAGGCCGACGACCACCTGCAGGCCGCCGTCGAGGCGGGCGCCACCTACACGTTCGAGCTGCAGCTGTTCATGGGCGCCGGCGACAGCAACGGGGACGTGAAGTTCGGCTGGGACCTCCCCGCCGGCAGCACGCTGCACTTCGCCGGCACCGGCGCCCACACCGTCGCCATCACCACCGGAACCAACGGACCCGTCGAGTTCTTCGCGATCCGCAACGCGACCGCCGCCAGCGTCCTCGGCTTCGGCATCTCCTCGGGCGCCAACACCTGGGTGAAGCTCGAGGGGATCGTCACCGTGACGACCGCCGGCCTGCTGCGCCTCATGTGGGCCCAGAACGTTGCCACCGCCACCGCGACCCGTGTTCTCGCCGGGTCGTGGATGGAACTCCGCCGCCGCGCCTGACCCACATCCCGATCCCAACCGCCCCCGCGCTACTCCGGTCGGGGGCACTTTCATGTGCCAGGAGGCACCCGTGCGTGATGAGTTCGTCGCCCTACTCACCAGCGAGGAGGGCTACCACGAGGGTCGCGACAGCGGCGGCTCGTGGAACAACGTCCAGAAGTTCTCCCCGGCGGTGCCGGGCCTCGAGTGGTCGCAGGGGCAGGCGTGGTGCGCAACGTTCACCGCCTGGGGCGCCACGCAGACCGAGGGTATGGCCGAGCGCTGGCCGCTCACCGCGTCGTGCGCGACGGCCGTGGACTGGTGGCAGCAGCAGGGCCGCTGGACCGAGTACCCGGTGCTCGGCGGCCCCTTCTACCTGGGCAGCCACGGCCAGGACCACGTCGGCGTGGTCGTCGCCTACGACCAGGACACGATCTGGACGATCGAGGGCAACACCAACTCCGGGGGCTCGCCGCAGGGCGACGGGGTGTACGCCCGACAGCGCCCGCGTCAGGGCCCCGGGTCGCCGTACGGGTACGGCGTGCCCGACTATCCGGAGGGGACGGTCAGCGCGGACCCGGCGCTGGGCGGCGTCCCGTCCGCCCGCGTCGGTACGCCGTCCGCTTCGGTCGAGCCCGCTCCCGCCCCCGCGCCGGACCCGACTCCGGCCCGCTACCAGACCACGATCAACGGGCTGGCGTACGGCTACGGTGCTCAGGGTCCCCAGGTGACCGCCGTAGGCGAGGCGCTGGTCTCGCATGGCTTCGGTAGCTACTACCAGGTCGGGCCTGGGCCCGACTGGACGGATGCCGACACGGGGAACTACGCGGACTACCAGCGCTCCCTCGGCTACGGCGGTGCGGACGCGGACGGCGTTCCGGGCGAGGCCTCGCTCCGGGAGCTCATCGGCTACCTGCCCGGCGGCGCGCCTGCGTTCCCCGGTCGGGAGTGCTTCGGCCCGGGGCAGAACAACGACTACGTCCGCCAGCTCGGCGAGCAGCTGGTCGCGAAGGGCTACGGCGGCGCCTACCGGATCGGCCCCGGCCCGCAGTGGAGCGAAGCCGACCGGCGGGCCGTCCAGGCGTTCCAGCAGGCCCAGGGTTGGACGGGTGCGGACGCCGATGGCTACCCCGGCCCGGAGACCTGGCGCCGACTCTTCGCCTGACCTCGCACCAGATCGGACACCACCATGACCAAGCTCCTCGTCGACCTCGCCGAACGCACCGCCGCCACCTACCTGGAGGCCGTCATAGGCCTGCTCCTGGTCGGCGGGGTCACCGGCCTGTCCAGCGTCCAGTCGGCCGCCATCGCAGCTGTACCGGCCGGCCTCGCCGTCATCAAGGGCGCGCTCGGCGTGTTCATCGGCCGCGCCGACACGGCCGCCCTGCTGCCCACCCGGATCGACCCGGCGAGCCGCCCGTGACCGCCTTTGCCGAGTCGACCGGCGTCGTCCAGGTCGACGCCCTGGCCGCCTGGGCCACCGCCCTCGGGACCGTGCTCGCCCTGCTCGCCGTCCTCTGGCGAACCGTTCGCCGGATGCACCGGGCCCTCGACGCCTGGTCCGAGGACTGGCAGGGCACGCCGGCGCGACCCGGAGTCCCCGCCCGGCCCGGCGTGATGGAGCGCCTGGCCAGCATCGAGCACGAGCTGGGCCGCAACAGCGGGACCTCGCTGCGGGACGCCGTCGACCGCATCGAGGGCGCCGTCAAGGAACTCCAGAACCGGTGAACGGCTGAACACCACGCCCCCGCCCTGGCTGCGAGCCAGGGCGGGGGCGATTCGGCGCTTCAGGGGTCAGTCTGTTGCCGCCGTCACCGGCGGATGGCTGTAATCGAGCTAAGGGGCCCGGTTACAGTCCGCCCGCCAGGTTCCTCGAACGAGAACCCGGGGGTGCTCACCTCGGTGGCGAGGAGGTGGTCCATCAACTCGTTGTCGGTCAGCAGCCGGTAGCTGCCGATCGTGAACGTTCCGGTGTTCACGGTGTACCACTGGCCGTCCTGGAGCAGGACCTGGGTGACGGACTTGGGGGAAACGGAGATATCGGTCATTTTAGCCTTTCAAGGGCACATGCGGAGAATGCGGACGCTAGGCCGGACGCCTGGAGAGCGGGGAGTTGCGGCTTCCTGGGGCCGCGCCAAGAGGGGGCGCGCGTGAATCAGCGCACCCGGACGCTCGACGGCTCTACCTCCGCAGCCACCCATGACCGGAACGGTTGGTGCGCAGCGGGCAGCGAGGCCTGACCCGAGGTCAAGTCGACCCTAGTGGCTGACGCTGGATCCGCTCAAACCGATTCCGTAACCCCCGCTGGTAGTACGCGGAGCACCCGTGTTGCGGCTGGCGCGGCGGGCGCCAGGCGTCTCCGGCAGGCGATGCGCCACTGGCCTCCGGGGGAGTTGGGCGCATCGCCGCGTTCGAGGTTCAGTACGTCGGGCAGATGCTCGCCCGGACGACGACGAGGATCTTCGCAGCCTTCTCGGCGCCGAACCCGTCCGGGTGCTTGGGCGAGGTGAAGCGCTTGTTCGTCAAGTCGACCAGCTTCGCCGTGTCCTTCGAGAACTCGGCCACCGAGGAGCACTGATCACGACCGCGCGACACCGCGCGGTCCGGCTTGTCGCCGACGATCTCCGGGTCGATCGCGGTGAGCGCCGCGATGTACTTGGCCGTCGTGGCAGCGTCCGGCTTCGGCGGCAGACCGCCCGGCCCGGTACCCGCCGGCGCGGGCGCGGCCGCCGTGGTTCCGGCCGGTGCCGGCTCCTGGGCGGCCGCCGGTGCCGACGTCGGCTGAGCACCTGCCGTGCTGCTCGCCGACGCGGCCGCCTTCGTGCTGTCACTGCTCGTACTGGAACAGGCCGTCAGGCCCGCGGCCAACAGGCCGACCGCGAGGGCCGCGGTGGCAGTACGGATACGCATGGTCCCCCCCTGGGGCGTCGTGTAGTGTCCGCTGACGCTACCGGGGCTGTGCGCCTGTGAAGCAGTTCGTGGCCGACCTGTGACCCTTGTTTCCGGCTGATAGGTATGGCGCACGATCCGACGACCGAGTTCGTGGTGGCCACCACCCGCGACGATCAGGTGCGGAAGTCGCGCCAGATCTGATTCGACGTCAACGCCGCTTGCCGAAACGATCTGTGGGCGGGCGCATTCGGGGGTACGGTCCCGTGCACACGGGTTCAAGGCGTGCACGGGATGGGGACCAGCATGGCACCTCCGGACGGAATCAGCATCGGCCAGCGGATCGCGGCCTACGAGGATGTGAGGGGTTTGAGCCACCGGCAGCTCGCCGACCGCGCTCACGTCTCGTACAGCCTGCTCACGAAGGTGGTGTCGGGGCACAAGCCGGCGACGCCGGAGTTCGTGGCAGCGGTCGCCAGGGCCTTGGGAGTTGAACCGGGCGACCTTCAGCCGCCCTCGTACAGTGACGGAATGGCCGATGACCCACTGGTCCCGCTGATGGGGCCGATCCGTTCGACGCTCGACCTGTACGACCTGCCGCCGCAGGACGCTGTGCGCCCGCGGGCTCTGCCGGCGCTTCGGGCTGCGGTGCGGCAGGTGAACGCGCTGGCCCAGGCCGCGAAGTACAAGCCGATGGTGGCGATGCTGCCGGGGCTCCTGGTCGAGCTGCACACGGCCGCGCACGAGTTCACCGGCGAGCAGCAGCGCCAGGCGTGGGGTCTGCTGTCGGAGGCCTACCGGTGCGGGCACTCGGTCGGGATCGCGATCGGGCTGAGCGACCTGTCGGCGACGGCGCTGGCCCGGATGGACTGGGCCGCTCAGCGGGCCGGCGACCGGGCGCCCGCGCTTCGGGCCGCCCGCGAGTACCTGCGGGTCACCGCCTACCTGCGCGTCGGCGACCTGGAAGCGTGCCGGCGCCTCCAGGAGTCCGGCCGGGGCCACCTGGAGGGCACCGATGCGAAGACGCCGAGTGCGCTGGTAACCACGGGTCAGCTTCACCTCGGCTCCGCGGTGGTCGCCGCCCGCTCCCGGCAGACGGACGTGATGAAGCACCACCTGGACGAGGCCCAGAAGGTCGCCGCCAAGACCGGCGAACAGCCCGACCTGTCGCTGCACTTCGGCCCCACGAACGTGCAGGTCCACCGGGTGATGACGCTGGTGGAGGCCGGCGAGCACGACCAGGCGGTAGCCGCCGCGAAGGGCCTGCGGTTCCCGGCCGGGTGGGCGCCGACCAGGATCGGGCACCACCACATCGACCTCGCCCGCGCCTACCGATGGATGGCCAAGCCCGAAGCTGCGCTTGATCAGCTGGACGCCGCGTTCGCGGTCGCGCCCGAGCAGGTCTCCCGGCACCCGCTTGCCCGCGAAACAGTGACCGCCCTGTCACGCTCCGCTAGCCGCCGGAGTGTACGGCTGTCAACCTGGATCACGCGAACGGGCATCTGACGATCTTTCACTTCTGGTGAAATTCAGGGCCTTACATCAGCGGCATCGTGGTGCTCAGCCCCCCGAGAGGCGAATCCCCGGGGCATGAGCCCGGTCCGGACCCGTAGGCGGTCCGGACCGGTGCTTCCACCACACCGCTGATCCCCTGGAGCCCGTGATGGCCGCTACCCGCCGCCCGCCGCACCCCGCCCCGATGCCGTCCGGGCCGCGCAGATCCGCCCGGGAGCGCCTGCGACGGAGCACCCTGGCCACCGCGGCGGCCGGCTGGGCCGACTTCCACCCGGCCGCCGACCCCCGGATGCTTCCGGCCTCGTGAGCACGGCGACCGCCCCGGCGACCGTCACCGAGAAGCCGTCTCTCGCCCACCTGCCCTACCGGCCCGAGTCGGCCTCAGCGGCCCGCCGCCTGGTCCGCGACAAGCTGGCCGAGTGGGGCATGGACGAGCTGATCGACGACGCTCAGCTGATCGCCTCCGAGCTCGCGGGCAACGCGGCCAAGACCGGCTGCCAGCTTCGGATGACGGTCGAGATCACCCGGATCACCGCCAGGACGGTGCGGATCGAGGTCACGGACGGCAGCCGAATCACGCCGGTCCTGATGGACGCCGGGCGGGATGACGAGGGCGGGCGGGGACTGGCTCTCGTGCACAAGCTCACCCGAGGCCAGTGGGGAGTCACCCCGATCACGCTCGGCAAGACCGTGCATGCGGACCTGCGGATGCGAGGTACGGCATGACCGGCCAGCACCGCGGCCAGCACCGCGACACGGTCCACCCCGTGGTCAAGGCCCTTTTCGTGCTCGGGCACCTCACCGTGATCGGCCTGCTGGGCATCACCGTGCACAACCAGGAGACCTCCCACAGCACCTTCGTGGCCACCGCCCCGGACAGCGACCCGCCCGACACCACCTGAGCCCCCGCCAACCCGGAGTTCCCCGGCTCCGGGCGGGCGGGCCCGGGGGCGCCGGCCGCCGACGACACCGGTCGGCGCCCCCTTCCACGCACCTCGGCACCACACACCACGGACCGAGAGGGATGAGATGACCATCACCCAGCACACCACCGCACACGACGCCTCCGACCGGCTGCACGGCCGCCCGGCTGTCCGCAGCTTCCTCGAGGGCCCCGAGCTGACGGCGGCCGACCTGAGCATGGTCCTGCTGGTCCGCGAGGCCGGCGAGGACGCCGATCGGCCGATGCCGACCGTCACCGTCGCCGAGATCCCCAAGACCGTGCGGGACCTGGCCGCCGCCGGCATCCGCTCGGTGAAGGTGTTCGCCAGCAGCCTCAAGCGCGACCAGCAGGCCACCGGGGCGGTCGCGCCGGACAGCCTGATGGTCCGGGCGATCCACGCCGTCAAGGACACCGAGGCCGGCATGGCCGTGATGACGGAGAACTGCCTGTGCGGTCACACCGACACCGGCGAGTGCCACTTGACCGTGGGCGGACGGGTCGACCTCGGCGCGACGGCGGAGCTGATCGCGGCCCAGGCCGTCATCCAGGCCGGTGCCGGCGCCGACATCGTGGGCCCGGCCGCGATGACCCGGGGCACCACCTGGGCCGTGCGCCAGGCCCTGGACGAGGCCGGTCACCGGGACGTGGCGACCATGCCGCACCTGATCTTCGACTCTGCCCTCTACGAGGGCTACCGGACCACCATGGGGGCCACCCCGGCTTCGGGTGCCCGCCGTCCGTTCCAGATCAGCCCCCGCAGCCCGGAGACCGCCGTGGACACCGGCCTGGCGTTCCTCGGCGAGGGTGCGGACATGCTGCTGCTGGAGCCCGGGATGCTGTCGGTGGACATCCTCACGGCCCTCAAGCGCCGTACCCAGGCGCCGCTGATGCCGTTCTCCGTCTCCGGCGAGTACCTGCGCCTGGCGCCGCTCGACGCGGCCAGCGGGAAGCGGGACTTCCGTCCGCTGGCGGAGCTGTTCACCATGCTCAAGCGGGCCGGGGCCGAGCGGGTCATCACCTACGCGGCCCTGGACCTGGCCCGCTTGCGCGCCTAAACGGTGGCGGTCGGCCGGATCGCGGCGAGGATGTCCTCCGCGCCCTGGTCCAGCAGTAGCCCGGCCACCTGCACGCCCAGCTTCTCCGGCTCGCTCAGCGGGCCGGAGAGGCGGGCCTCCACCTGACGGTTGCCGTCCACGGAGGTGACCTGGGCATGCAGGGTCAGCACGTCGCCCTCGGCCTTGCCGTAGGCGCCGATCGGCACCGAGCACCCGCCGTGAAGCTCGGCGAGCATCGCCCGCTCGGCCCGCACCTCCGCGTCCACGACCGGGTCGCCGGCGGTGGAGAGGATCTCGCGGGCCAGGTCGTTGTCCTCGCGGATCTGGATTCCCAGGGCGCCCTGGCCGGGCGACGGGGGGAACTGCTCGACCGGCAGGACCTCGCTGATCGCGTCGTCCAGCCCGAGGCGCTTGAGTCCGGCCGCCGCCAGCACGACGGCGTCCAGGTTCATCGTCTTGAGCTTGTTCAGCCTCGGCGGGACGTTGCCGCGGATCGGCACCGGCACCAGGTCCGGGCGAACGTGCAGAAGCTGGGCGATCCGGCGGGCCGCCCCGGTGCCGATCCTGGCGCCCTGTGGCAGGCCGGCCAGCCTCGATCCGCACAGCGCGTCCCGCACGTCCTCCCGGCCGGGCGGGGGCAGCAAGATCAGGCCGGGCGGATTGGCGGTCGGCAGGTCCTTGAGGCTGTGCACGATCACGTCGACCTCACCCGCGACGAGGGCGGCCTCCTGGTTCGTCGAGAACGCCGACCCACCGGAGCGGGCGGAGACCTGCGACAGGGCCGTCCTGCGGTCCTGGTCACCGCCTTCCAGGATCACCTGGTGGCGGAAGACCACGTCGGGGAAGCGCTCCCGCAGCGGCGCCAGGAACTCCCGTACCTGGGCTCGCGCCAGGTGACTGGCCCGCGACCCCACCACCAGTGTGCTCATACGCCAACTCCCAGCATCTGACGAGATGTTGACCGCATGCTACTCGCCTCGAACACGCCCGGTTTCCGACGTTATGTCGGAAACCTTGGAAGGAGCCTTTCGTGCTGGACACCACCCGGACCATCCGCATCGGAGCCCGCACCTCCCCGATGTCGCTGGCCCAGGTCGCCCAGGTCACCTCCGACCTGCGCGACCGCTACCCGGACGCCCAGGTCGAGCTCGTGCCGTTCACCGCGGCCGGCGATCTCGAACCTGGCCGACAGGCTGAGCTGCACGACAAGGGCGCCTTCACCGGCGAGATCGAACAGGCCCTGCTGACCGGCGTTTGCGACATGGCCGTGCACTGCATGAAGGACGTGGCCGGCTTCCCGCTGAACGTCCCGGGGACCGTCTTCGCCGCCCACCCCGCCCGCGCCGACATCCGAGACGCCCTGATCCACCCCGGCGGCCTGACCCTCGACCAGCTGCCGCCCGGCACCCGCGTGGGCACTTCCGCCGTCCGCCGGATCGCCCAGCTCGCCGCCAGCCACCCCCACCTTGAACTCGTCCCGAGCCGGGGAACCGCGAACCTGCGGCTGGCCGCCCTCAAGGCCGGCAAGGTCGACGCCCTGGTCCTCGCGGCCTCCGGGCTGGAGCGCATCGGCGAGCAGCACCACATCAGCGAGGTGCTGTCCGTCGAGCAGATGTGCCCGCCGCTCGGCGCCGCCGTCCTCGGCCTCCAGTGCCGGGCCGACGACCCGGAGATGATCGCCCTGCTCGCCCCGCTCGGCGACCGCCTCACCACGCGCGAGATCACCGCCGAGCGGGCTGTGCTGAACCTCCTTCGTGGGCACTGCAACAGCCCGATCGCTGGATACGCCCGCGCGTTCAAGGACGGCCGCCTCGCCCTGCGGGCCATGGTCTTCACCCCGGACGGCGCGACCGTGCTCACCGCCAGCCGCACCAGCGACCACCTCACCCCCCAGGCCCTCGGCGAAGACGTCGCCGAAGCGCTGATCCGTGACGGCGCCCGCGATCTGATCGACGCCATCGCCCGCTGACCCGGAGGCCCGGAAATCCGCGCCCGTTGCGGACGCCAGTACGGCGAGGCCGGCCATCGCGTTCCGACGACGGACCGTAACCGCAGGACGCCCCCGGGAGGATGCTCACGGGGGCGGTTCTGGCGTTCTGGACCATGATCATCGGTGCTGACCTGTCAGCACCGGACGTCATCGAACGCGTTCGATAGTCATCGAGCGTCATCTCATATGTCCAGCTTTGCGCGTCTTTGGCGCATCGCCGCAGGTCACGGCTTTGCAAAATTAAAGTTCGAGTCTCCTATGCTCCACAGCACGCGATGAGCGGCTGAACCGGAAACCTCCGGGTCAGCCGCTCTCGTCGTTCCGGGGCCGGGCCGGGGCCGGGCCGGTCACTCGGGCTTCGGCGGCTCCTCGCCGTCCGGCTCCGGGGCGGCGGCCTCCGCGCCGGCCCCGGACTCCGAGGCACCGTTCACCGGGGCGGTGGCGGCGTGCGCGCCGGCCGGGCGGGGTGCCTGCGGGGCCGGCGGTTCGACCAGCCACTCCGGGTTGCTGTGCCGGCGCCACCACTGCCAGGCCACCAGGCCGCAGACCGCGAGCACCCCCGCCACGGCGAATCCGGCGGCCCGGCTGCGGCCGCACTGCGGCCGGCGGGCGTTGCGGGCGGCCAGGTCGCTGATCTCGGCGGAGCTGACGTGGCCCTGCAGGGCGGTCAGTGCGGCGGCGCCCCGGCTCTGCGCCTCGTGGGCGACCGGGGCGACGGCGGCCCGGGCGTCCTCGACGGCCTGCAGGACCCGGGGCGCCACCGTGGTGCGCGCCTGGTCCGCGGCGCGGCCGGCGGACAGCCGGGCCGCCAGGGCGGCCTCCTGGGCCCGGTGGAAGGCCTTCAGGGCGTTCTGCTGGGCCTCCGGCGGCAGCCCGGCGAAGGCGTGGCCGAGCTGTGGGGCGAGGTGCTTGCCGTACTGGACACGGAGGGCGTGGGCGGCCTGGCCGGCCTTCGGCCCGAGGGCGTCCAGGGCGGGGCCGAGGCGCTGCCTGGCGTCGTCCGCGAACTGGGCGGCGGTGTCCCTGGTCCTGGTGGCCGTCTCGCGGGCCGTGTGCGTGAGCGTCACGGGATCCTCTCCTCCTGGGTGGCGTCCTTTATGCACATATCCACCTGAATGCTGATCATGCATCCAGATTTGTCCACCGGCACTCCGGAGTGGTCCGTACGCGACGGCCGAAGCCCGCCCGGGGGCCGGGCCGCCGCAGTAGGCTGGCCGCCCAGGCAGGGAAGGGGAACGGCTGATGCGTCCGGAGGATCGGACCCCGGCGACCGGCCCGGAGGCCGCGCTGCCCCGGTGCCACCGGCACCCGGAGACGGCGACCGGCGTCTCCTGCACCCGCTGCGAGCGCCCGGTCTGCCCGAAGTGCATGGTCCCGGCCGCGGTGGGCTTCCAGTGCCCGGAGTGCGTCGGCGCGGGGCACGCCGGCGCCCGGCGGGCGACGACCCGGTTCGGCGGGGCGCCGACCGCGGACGGCGCGCTGGTCACCAAGCTGCTGATCGGGGTCAACCTGGCGGTCTGGGTGCTGGCCGCGTACGTGCTGAATCCGAAGCTGGGGCAGGTCTGGTCGCTGTACAGCGTCGGGGCGCTGCGCGGCGGCCCGGAGGGCATCGCGGAGGGCCCGGACCAGTGGTACCGGCTGTTGACCGCCACCTTCCTGCACCTGGAGTGGTGGCACATCGGCACCAACATGCTGGCCCTGCTGATCCTCGGCCCGGCGCTGGAGCAGGCGCTCGGCCGGCTGCGCTTCCTGGCGCTCTACCTGCTCGCGGGCCTCGGCGGCAGCGTCTTCGCCTTCCTGGTGGACGGCGACTGGCTGGGCTCGCTGGGGGCCTCCGGTGCGATCTTCGGCCTGATCGGCGCCCAGGTCGTGCTGCAGCTGCGGACCAGGGGGCCGCTCGGCCCGGTGCTGGCGCTGCTGGTCTTCAACGCGGTGGTCACCTTCTCCCGCACGGACATCATCGACTGGCGGGCGCACCTCGGCGGGCTGCTGATGGGCGCGCTGGTGGCGTTCGGTCTGATGTACGCCCCGCGCGAGCGCCGGGGCCTGGTCCAGGGGCTGGCACTGGCGGGGGCGCTGGCCGTGGAGGCCGGGATGCTGCTGACCGGGATGGGCCTGTACGGCGGGTGACGCCCGGACGGTTGTCCACAGCGGGTGCGGGGTTGTGCACAGGCTGTGCGTCGACCGGGCTGTGGACTGCTGTTCTACGCGTGTCCAGCTGTGCGATTCTCAGGCGCACCGGCGGTTGTGCACGGCTGGGGAAAGCCGCGACCGGGAAAGTTATCCACAGGCTGGGGAGACTTTTCCCCAGTGTGGATAACCATGTGGATAAACGTGATGGTGTGACGATGAGAAAAGCGCACCGGATTCCCGGCCGCGCTCGGGCACGACGAACCGCCGCTCCGGGTAGGGCCGTTCCGAAGCGGCGGTGCGGGCTCCGCGGAGCCTCAGTGCGGGGGGAGCGTCACTTCCACTGGGTGGAGACGCCGAAGCCGGCGGCGATGAAGCCGAAGCCGACCAGGATGTTCCAGTTGCGCCAGCCCTCGACCGGGTACGAACCGCTGGTCACGTAGTAGGTGACGATCCACACCAGGCCGATCAGGAACAGCGCCAGCATCAGCGGCGCTACCCAGCCGCGGCCCGAGCTGATCTTCACCGCGGTCGTCGTCGCCGGCGGGGTGTAGTCGGACTTCTTGCGGAGTCGAGACTTCGGCACGAGGGGATCTCCTGTCGATGCGCTGTGAGACCGCGCAGAGGTGCAGCGGGTGAGTCGGTCGCCGGGGGCCGCGGGAGCGGGTCCTGGGGACCGTTCCCGCACACGCCACCGGCGTCCGTTAGCGTAGTGGCTCGGCGGGTCCCGAGGAGATAAGGGTACGGTGACTAATTTGTCGATTCCCCCTGGACCGGCCGGTACCCGCCGCTCCGGCATCCGAAATGTCGGACGTGCCCTGACCTGCGCCGTCTTCGCGCTCGCCGGTCTGCTCTTCTACGTCAGCGCGCAGACCGCCCGCGGCACCGACCTGCGCACCGACAACTCCCTCCTCAGCCTCGGCGACGTGATCCGCCAGCGCAGCTCGCAGAACCAGCAGGCGCAGGCCCAGCTGGCCGACCTCCAGGCCCGGGCGCAGGACCTCACCGACCAGCAGGCCCACAGCCCCGCCGACACCGCCCAGCTGGACGGCCTGCGGCTCGGCGCGGCCATGGAGCCGCTGCAGGGCGCGGGCCTGACCGTCACCCTCAACGACGCCCCGCCGAACGCCACCGCGCGCATCCCCGGCGTCGCCGAGCCCAACGTCAACGACCTGGTCATCCACCAGCAGGACATCCAGGCCGTGGTCAACGCGATGTGGCGCGGCGGCGCCGAGGGCGTCCAGGTGATGGACCAGCGGCTGATCTCCACCAGCGCCGTCCGCTGCGTCGGCAACACCCTGCTGCTCCAGGGCCGGGTCTACTCGCCCCCGTACGTGATCAAGGCGGTCGGGAGGACGGACGCGCTGAGCGCCGCCGTCGAGGCCGACCCGACGATCCGCAAGTACCTCCAGTACGTCCAGGCCTACGGGCTGGGCTGGAAGGTCCAGGAGAACGGCGAGCTCACCCTTCCCGGGTACTCCGGCACCACCGAGCTGCGCTCGACGGGTGGCCAGCCGTAACGGACCGGCCTCGCGGCTGTTGATCCCGGGTCTACTCTTGACCCCAGTCCGCTACCTCGAGGGAGCAGCATGTACGCCTTCATCTGGCGCCACCTGCCGGGGAACACCCTGGTCCGGGCGGTCATTTCGCTGCTCCTGATCCTGGGGATCGTCTACCTCCTCTTCACCTACGTCTTCCCGTGGGCGGAACCGCTGCTCCCCTTCGGCGACGTCACAGTGGACGGCGGCGACGGCGCCGCGGCCGGCTGAACCGGCGGGCCCCGCACTTCCACCCAGCACCGCATCCCACGGAGACCACGCGCGCATGACCACCCAGTCGACCCCGCCCCGCATCCTGGTGGTGGACAACTACGACAGCTTCGTCTTCAACCTGGTCCAGTACCTGTACCAGCTCGGCGCCACCTGCGAGGTCGTGCGCAACGACGAGGTGACCGTCGACCACGCCGTCCGCCGCGCGGGGGAGGAGGGCTTCGACGGCGTGCTGCTCTCGCCCGGCCCCGGGTCGCCGGAGGAGGCGGGCGTCTGCATCGAGATGGTCCACCACTGCGCCCGGATCGGGCTGCCGGTGTTCGGCGTCTGCCTCGGCCTGCAGTCGATCGCGGTCGCGTACGGCGCGGTGGTCGGCCGAGCGCCGGAGCTGCTGCACGGCAAGACCTCGCTGGTCGAGCACGAGGACGGCGGGGTGTTCGCCGGCCTGCCCTCGCCGCTGACCGCGACCCGCTACCACTCGCTGGCGGTCGACCCGGCCACCGTGCCGGACGAGCTGCTGGTCACCGCCCGGACCGTCGAGAGCGGTGTGATCATGGGCCTGAGGCACCGTGAACTGCCCGTCGAGGGCGTGCAGTTCCACCCCGAGTCGGTGCTCACCGAGGGCGGCCACCGGATGCTCGCCAACTGGCTCGCGGACTGCGGCGACGCCCGCGCCGTCGAGCGGTCGGCCGGGCTCGCCCCGGTGATCGGCCGGGGCTGAGCGGCGTGACCGCGCTGCGTCCGGAGGGGCGTTACCAGCCGGAGGCGGACGCGTACGGCGCCGCCCCGGTGCACGGCGGTGCGCAGCACGGGCAGCACGGCCGCAACGAGTACGACCGGCACCAGTACGACCAGCACCAGTACGCGCAGGACCCGTACGGCCGGCACCAGGACGCGCAGGACCCGTACGGCGCGCAGCCGGCCGGGACGGCGGCGACCGAGGACGCCTGGGGGGTGTACGAGCAGGCCGAGCAGCCCGCCGAGGGCGGCCCCGAGTACCCCTGGCTGCCCGACCACACCCTCCAGCTGCGGCTGCCGGCGGAGAGCGCCGAGCCCGCCGTCGAGCCGGCCCCGCCCACCGGCGGCCGGGCCGAGCGCAGACGGGCCGCCCAGGGCCGCACCGCCGTGCGCTCGGGCGGCGGGCGGCGCCGGGCGCGCGGGCGCGCCGCGGGGCGGGCGCGGCCCAAGGAGTCGGTGGTCGTGGTGGCCGCCCGGTTCGTCGGCGAGCTGTGCATCACGCTCGGCCTGGTGATGCTGCTGTTCGTCGCGTACCAGCTCTGGTGGACGAACGTGCAGGCGGACGAGGCCGCGAGCAGCGCCCGCGACCAGCTGGAGCAGCAGTTCGACGCGGCCCAGGGCCCCGCCGCGCCGGGGCAGCCGGCGCCGGACCCGAACAAGCCCGAGGTGTTCGCCCCGGGCAAGGGCTTCGCCATCATCTACCTGCCCAAACTGGGGCTCAAGTTCCCGATCGCGGAAGGGACTTCGAAGTCCGCGGTGCTCGACAACGGGCTGGTCGGGCACTACACCGGCACCGCGATGCCGGCCGACAAGGCGGGCAACTTCGCGCTGGCCGCGCACCGCAACACCCACGGCGAGCCGTTCCGGTACATCAACAAGCTCGAAAAGGGCGACAAGGTCGTGGTGGAGACCGCGAACGCCTACTACACCTACGAGATCACCAGCGGCATCCCGGAGACCTCCCCCAGCAACGTCAGCGTGATCAAGCCGGTGCCGAACGGTTCCGGGTACACCGGCCCCGGCCGGTACATCACGTTGACCACCTGCACACCGGAGTTCACCTCCAAGTTCCGTCTCATCGTCTTTGGGAAGATGATCGACGAACGGCCGCGCAGCCAGGGCAAGCCGGCCGCGATCACGGGCGGGTAGCCGCTCGGCCGCTCGGGACGAGGGGGAGGACCGCTGATGCAGGACGACGGGACCGCGGAACCGGCCGGCGCGGGCCGGGAGGCCTTCCCCCCGCCCGAGGAGGCGCCGCGGCCCGCCCGGCGGCGCGGCCTGGCGCTGGCCGCGCTCGGCGTGTTCGGCGAACTGCTGATCACCCTGGGCCTGGTCCTCGGCCTGTTCGTGACCTACTCGCTGTGGTGGACCAACGTGCAGGCCGACCGCTCGGCCTCGGCCGCCTCGGACCGGCTGCGTGACGCCTGGGCGAGCCCGGGCGGCGGCTCGTCGGCCACCCCCGGGGCGACGCCCTCCCCGGGCGGGCCGCCGCGGTTCGCGGCCGGGGACGACGTCGGCTTCCTGCACGTCCCGGCGATGGGCGACGGCTACCAGGTGCTGATCCGGATGGGCACCTCCACCGAGGTGCTGGACGAGGGCGTCGCGGGCGTCTACGAGCAGCCGTACAAGGCCGCGATGCCCTGGGACCCGAGCGGCAACTTCGCGCTGGCCGCGCACCGGGACGGCCACGGCGCCAAGTTCCACGACCTGGACGCCGTCCACAAGGGCGACTCGATCGTCGTCGAGACCAAGGACAAGTGGTACGTCTACAAGGTCGACAGCACGCTGTCGGAGACGTCCAAGTACGACACCGGCATCGTCGCGCCCGTCCCGGCCCGCTCCGGCTACGCCGCGCCCGGCCGGTACATCACCCTGACCACCTGCACGCCGGTCTACACCTCGCGGTACCGGATGGCCGTCTGGGGCAGCCTGGTGCGGGTGGACGACGTGGACGCCAAGCGCACCCCGCCGCCCGAGCTGCGGCACTCCTGAGCGGTCGCGGACCGCGGGAACGCCCGAGGGCCCGTCGCGACGGTCGCGACGGGCCCTCGGGCGTTCCCGGTCACCGGTCCCCCCTCAGAAGAAAGGGAAGAAGGGCTTAGGGGTTTCCTTTGGTGGGCGGGAAGGGGTCCCCCCCTTTGGCCGGATCGGCCGGGCGGGTGACCAGCTGCACCTGGGAGTTCGGGTCCATCTGGGTGCCGGCCGGGGGGTTGCTCTGCACGATCACCGCGTTCGGGTCCTGCGGGCCGGCGACCACGGTGTACAGCAGGCCGACCTTGGCCAGCGCGGCGGCGGCGTCCGACAGCTTCTGGTTCTGCAGCGGCGGGACCTGGGGCTTGTCCTGCGCCTTGTAGATCGTCAGGCTGATCTTGGTGCCGGCCGCGGCCTTGGTGTTCGGCGCGACCGACTGCGAGGCGACGGTGTTGACCTTGGTCTGGTCGGTGGTCGGCGTGGTCTTCGACGCGTCCACCTGGAAGCCCTGGCCCTGGAGCTGGTTGACCGCGTCGTCCTTCTGCGAGCCGACCACGTTCGGCACGGTCTGCTTGGCCTTGCCCTGCGAGATGGTCAGCTTGATCGGGGCGCTCGGGTCGGCGTTGGAACCGGCCGCCGGGTCCTGGGCGGTGACGGTGTCCTGCGCGGCGTTGTCGTCGTCCTTGTACTCGGTGGTGACGTTGGTGAAGCCGGCGTCACTCAGGGCCTTCGTGGCCTGGTCCTTGGGCTTGCCGGTGACCGTCGGGACCTGGGTCTTGGCCGGGCCGGAGGACAGCTGCACCGTGATGGCGGTGTTCTCGGCGACCTGGGTGCCGGCCGTCGGGTTCTGGGTGCAGACCTGGTCCTTCTTGACGTTGGCGTCCGGGCAGGCGACCTTCTCGCCCTCCGTCACCGTCAGCTTGGAGCCGGCCGCCGTGGCGGCGGTCCTGGCGTCCGCGAGGCTCTTGCCGACCAGGTTCGGCGCGGCGACCTTCGCGGCGTCCTTCTTGCCGTCGTTGCTGAACATCGCCTGGGCGACGAAGAAGGTGCCGACCAGGACGAGCACGGCGGCGACCGCCAGCACGATCCAGGAGGTGTTGCTCTTCTTCGGCTGGTCCGCGCCGCGGCGGCCGGCGCGGCCCCCGTCGTCGTAGCCGTCGTTGCCGCCGCCCGGGCCGCCCGCGTAGGTCTGGCCGTAGCCGTCGTCCTGGTAGCCGCCCGGCTGGCCGTAGCCGCCCTGGCCGGAGGCCTGCGGCAGCACGGTGGTCGGGCCGCCGCCGGGCTGCTGCGGCAGCACGTTGGTCTGGCCGTACGGGTCGTGCTGCTGCGGGTAGCCGTTCTGGTCGTAGCCGTAGCCCATGCCGTACGCGGCGGCCTGCTGGGCGGCGGCCACCGGCAGGCCGTCGAGGAAGCGCTCGATGTCGTCGCGCATCTCGTCGGCGCTCTGGTAGCGGTAGTCGCGGTCCTTGGCGAGCGCCTTGAGCACGATCGCGTCGACCTCGGGGCGCACCTCGGGGTCGAAGACGGACGGCGGCTGCGGCTCCTCCCGGACGTGCTGGTAGGCCACCGCGACCGGGGAGTCGCCGACGAACGGCGGGCGGACGGTCAGCAGCTCGTAGAGCAGGCAGCCGGTGGAGTACAGGTCGGAGCGGGCGTCGACCTGGTCGCCGCGGGCCTGCTCGGGGGAGAGGTACTGGGCGGTGCCGATGACGGCCGAGGTCTGCGTCATGGTCATCCCGGTGTCGCCCATCGCGCGGGCGATGCCGAAGTCCATGACCTTGACGTTGCCCTGCCGGGTCAGCATCACGTTGGCCGGCTTGATGTCGCGGTGCACGATGCCGGCCCGGTGCGAGTACTCCAGGGCCTGCAGGATGCCGATGGTCATCTCCAGCGCCCGCTCGGGCAGCAGCCGGCGGCCGGAGTGCAGCAGCTCGCGCAGGGTCGACCCCTCGACGTACTCCATCACGATGTACGGGATGGAGATGCCGTCGATGTAGTCCTCGCCGGTGTCGTACACGGCGACGATCGCGGGGTGGTTGAGCGATGCCGCCGACTGTGCCTCGCGGCGGAAGCGGGCTTGGAACGACGGGTCACGGGCCATGTCGGCCCGGAGCGTCTTCACTGCGACGGAGCGGCCGAGTCGGGTGTCATGGGCGAGGTACACCTCGGCCATGCCGCCGCGCCCGAGGACGCCGCCGAGCTCGTACCTGCCGCCGAGGCGACGAGGCTCTTCCATAGTTCCGGCCCTCTCCCTCACCCGCCGGTGAGGTTGTGACGTAGGTGTCCCCGCACGCTCTGGGTGACGCCGCGCGGCACTCGGCCGGTTCTCCGGCCGGGCCGTGCGCCGCCTCGCGGGCGGCAACGGGCACACCCGCTGCTGGCGGATACGCTACCGGTCGCACCACGTCCAACCGGAGTCGGCGGTCGGCCGATATCAGACCGGTATCCGGACGGGCCTTCCGATCGTGACATTCCCCTCACTCCCGACACCGGCGGTCACTTGCCGAGCGCGGACTGCATCACCGCCTTGGCGATCGGGGCGGCGAGCCGCCCGCCGCTGATGCCGTCGCGGTTGTCGGAGCCGTCCTCGACCACCACGGCGACCGCGACCGACTGGCCGTCCGTGGTCTTGGCCCAGGAGACGAACCAGGCGAACGGCAGACCGGCGTTGTTCTCGCCGTGCTGGGCGGTGCCGGTCTTGCCGCCGACCTGCAGGCCGGGGATCTGGGCGTTCTTGCCGGTGCCGTTCTGCACCACCGAGACCATCAGGTCCTGCATCTTGGACGCGGTGGCCGGGCTCATGGCCTGGGAGAACTGCTTCTCGCTGTGCTTGGAGATGGTGGTCAGCGAGGCCGAGCGCTCGGAGTCGACCAGGTAGGGCTGCATCAGGCTGCCGTTGTTGGCGATCGCGGCGGCGACCATGGCCATCTGCAGCGGGGTGGCCCGGGTGTCGTGCTGGCCGATCGAGTCCATCGCGGTGCCGTCCGCGCCGGCGCTGCTCGGGAAGACGCTCTTCTCGGCCCGGACCGGGGTGTCGACGGTGCTGTTGAAGCCGAACTTCTCGGCCTGCGCCCGCATCTTCTCCTTGCCCAGGTCCGCGCCGATCTTGGCGTAGACGGTGTTGCAGGACTGGTCCATTGCGGACTTCAGCGTGGCGTTCTCGCAGCGCTCGTTCGGGCTCTCGTTCTTCAGCTGGGTCTGGGTGCCCGGCAGGACGTACGGGTCCGGGGTGTCGGTGGCGTCGTCGACGTTCTGGAACACGCCGTTCTCGAACGCGGCGGTCGCGGTGACCAGCTTGAACGTCGAGCCGGGCGGATAGGTGTACTTCAGCGCCCGGTTGTCCATCGGCTTGTTGGGGTCGGCGTTGAGCGCCTTCCAGGCGTCGCCGTCCTCGTTGCCCGCGATCGTCCCCGGGTCGTAGGACGGGGTGGAGACCAGCGCCAGGATCGCGCCGGTCTTCGGGTCGAGCGCGACCACCGCGCCCTTCTTGCCGGCCATCGCGTCGTAGGCGGCCTTCTGGACCTTGCCGTTGATGGTCGTGACGACGTCGCCGCCGCGCTTCTGCTCGCCGGTCAGCATGTCCAGGGTGTTGCGGAAGAACAGCCGGTCGTCGGTGCCGGAGAGGACGCCGTCCTCCAGGTTCTCCAGCCCGTTGGAGCCGTAGGCCTGGGAGGAGTAGCCGGTCACCGGGGCCCACATCGGGCCGTCGACCCAGGAGCGCTTGTACTTGTAGCGCAGGCCGTTCACGAAGTCCGACTTCGTCACCGGCTGGCCGCTGACGATGATGTTGCCGCGCGGGTGGGCGTAACGGTCGTAGATCGCGCGCTTGTTGTTCTTGTTGCTCGCCCAGGAGTCGGCCTGGACGCCCTGCACCCAGTTGGTGCGCACCATCAGGGCGAGGATCAGGACCAGGCAGAAGATCGAGACCCGGCGGATCGGCTTGTTCATCGGACGGGTCCTCCCTGGCCCTCGGTGACGGGGGCCGGCTCGGCCCCGGGGCGGCGGGCGCTGTCGCTGATCTTCAGCAGGATCGCGACCAGCGCCCAGTTGGCGACCACGGACGACCCGCCCTGCGCCAGGAACGGCATGGTCATACCGGTCAGCGGGATCAGCCCGGTGACCCCGCCGGCCACGACGAAGACCTGCAGGGCCATCGCCGAGGCCAGGCCGACCGCGAACAGCTTGCCGAACGGGTCGCGGGCGGCGAGCGCGGTGCGCAGACCGCGCTGCACCAGCAGCCCGTACAGCAGGAAGATCGCCATCAGGCCGGTGAGTCCCAGCTCCTCGCCGAAGGAGCCCAGGATGAAGTCGCTCTTGGCGGCGAAGTTGATCAGCCAGGAGCGGCCCTGGCCGAGGCCGGAGCCGGTCACCCCGCCGGAGCCGAGGGCCATCAGCGACTGGCCGATCTGCTCGGTGGCGCCCTTCGGCGGGTGGGCGCCGAAGGCGGCCATCGGGTCGAGCCAGGCGTTGATGCGGATCTTCACGTGGCTGGTGGTCATCGCCACCGCGACCGCGCCGCCGATCGACATCAGCAGGCCGAACAGGATCCAGCTGGTCCGCTCGGTGGCGACGTAGAGCATCACCACGAACAGGCCGAAGAACAGGAAGGACGTGCCGAGGTCGTTCTCGAAGACCAGGATCAGCAGGCTGAGCAGCCAGATCACCACGATCGGGCCGAGGTCGCGGCCGCGCGGCAGGTACAGGCCCATGAAGCGGCGGCTGGCCAGCGCCAGGGCGTCCCGCTTGACCATCAGGTAGCCGGCGAAGAAGACGGTCAGGACGATCTTGGCGAACTCGCCGGGCTGGATGGAGAAGCCGCCCAGCCGGATCCAGATCTTGGCGCCGAAGTCCTCCGCCCGGGCCGGGAAGAAGGCCGGCGCGGCGAGCAGGACCAGCGCCGCCACCATCGAGATGTAGGTGTAGCGCTGCAGCACCCGGTGGTCCTTCAGGAAGACCATGACGGCGATGAACAGTGCCACCCCGAGGGCCGACCACATCAACTGGTTGCGGGCCGCCGGGAAGTTGGCGCTGAGCAGCTTCCCGGCCTTGTCCAGCCGCCAGATCATCACCACGCCGAGCCCGTTCAGCAGGGTGGCGATGGGCAGCATCAGCGGGTCCGCGTACGGCGCGAAGCGGCGCACCAGCAGGTGCGCGACCAGCGCCAGCGCGCCCATGCCGAGCCCGTAGCCGAGCATGCCGGCGGGCAGCGCGGCGTCCATCGCGAGGCCGACGTTGGCGTACGCGAGCATCGGCAGCAGGACGGCGAAGACCAGCAGCGCCAGCTCCGTGTTGCGCCGGTTCGGCGTGCCCTGCGGCGAGATGGTGGTGGTGGTCCGGCGCCGGGGGGCGGCCCGGCCGGCCGCTGCCCGGCGCCGGCCGGTGTTCTCGCTCAGGTGGTAGCTGCTCACGTGGTGACCGCTCCCTGACGGCCGGCGGGCCCGCTGCGCGGCCCGGGTCGGTTCGCGGACGTCACGGCTTCGGGCAGGACTTGGCCTTGGTCAGCTCGTCGTCGCTCAGCTGCGGCTGCTGCTGGGGCTGCGGCTGGGCCTCGGTCGGCGCGGTGGTGGCCGGCGGGGCCGTGCTCGGCGCCGGGGCACCGGTGGCGCCCGGGGCCGACGTGCCCGGGTTGGGGGCGGCCGAGGGGGTGCGGGACTTGTTCTCGCCGGACGGGGGCGTGGCGGTCACGAACGAGGCGTGGGCGGCCTGCGTCGGGGTGCCCTGCGCAGTCGGGGCGCCCTGCGGGGCCTGGCCCTGCGCCGGCGCCTTGGAGGCCTTCTCGCAGAGCTGCACCCAGGTCTTGAGGTCCTGGACGGTGTTCTTGGCGCTGTCCAGGCTGTCGAAGGAGATGGTGCTGTTCACGTGGTCGCGCTCGTTCTGCGGCAGCCAGGAGAGCTTGATGTCGCCGTACGACTCGTGCAGCGAGTGCAGGTTCAGGCCGGCCAGGTTCTGGTTGATGCCCTGGTAGACCGCGACGTGGTCGCCGTCCTCGCCGATGTAGTACTGGTCCTGGGTCCACTGGTAGCCGAAGTACCCGGCGCCGCCGAGCAGGCCGAGGGTGACCAGGACGGCCAGCGAGACGGTCAGGCCGCGGCGCTTGCGCTTCGGCGGGCGCTCCTCGTCGAACTCCTCGGCGCCGTACACCGGGGGCTCGGACAGGTCCTGCTCGCCGTACTCGCCCTCGTAGCCGGCGGCGGGCCCGAAGTCGCCCTGCGGGGGGCCGTAGGCGCCGTCGTAGCCCTCGGCCGGGCCGAAGGCGCCCTGCGGGTTGCGCCCGAGGCCGGCCGCCCGGCCGGCCGGGGTGTCGGCGATCGAGCGGTCGGTGGCGGCCGAGGACGGCGGGGTGTCGGCCACCGCGCCGACCACCACCGGGACGTCGTTGAACTGGCCGCTCATGGTGTCGGTGGCGCCGACGTCGATGACGTCCGCGACGATGCAGGTGATGTTGTCCGGGCCGCCGCCGCGCAGGGCGAGCTGGATCAGCTCCTGCACGGTCTGCTCGGGCGAGTAGTAGCTGCCCAGGGTGTCCTGGAGGGTCTGGTGGCTGACCGGGCCGGACAGGCCGTCCGAGCAGATCAGGTAGCGGTCGCCGGCCCGGACCTCGCGGATCGACAGGTCGGGCTCGACCTGGCCGCGGCCGTCCAGGGCCCGCATCAGCAGCGAGCGCTGGGGGTGGGTCTCGGCCTCCTCGGGCGTGATCCGGCCCTCGTCGACCAGGCGCTGCACCCAGGTGTGGTCCTGGGTGATCTGCGCCAGCGAACCGTCGCGCAGCAGGTAGGCGCGGGAGTCGCCGACGTGCACCAGGCCCATCCGCTGGCCCGTCCACAGCATGGCGGTGAGCGTGCAGCCCATGCCCTCCAGCTGGGGGTCCTCCTCGACCATCTGCCGGAGGCGGTCGTTGGCGCCCTGGACGGCGTCGCCCAGCAGGGTCAGCAGGTCGGCGCCCGGCACGTCCTCGTCCAGGCGGACGATCGAGCCGAGCACCTCGGAGGACGCGACCTCGCCGGCCGCGGCGCCGCCCATGCCGTCGGCCACGGCCAGCAGCCGCGGCCCGGCGTAGCCGGAGTCCTCGTTCCCCTCCCGGATCAGTCCCTTGTGGGAGCCGGCGGCGAAGCGCAGCACCAGGGTCATGCGACCTGTGCCCCCCTCTGGGTCATGGACGGGATGCTTGCCCTCATGCGCTACTACTTCCGCAGTTCGATGACGGTCCTGCCGATACGGATCGGCGTGCCCGGCTGGAGCGGGGTCGGCGCCGTCAGGCGCTGCCGGTCCAGATAGGTGCCGTTGGTGGAGCCTAGATCCTCGACCGTCCACTGCCCAGTCTGATCCTGGTAGATCCTGGCATGCCGGGAGGACGCGTAGTCGTCGTCCAGCACGATGGTGGAGTCGTGCGCGCGGCCGAGCGTGATGGTCTGGCCCTGCAGCGCGACGGTGGTGCCGGCCAGCGAACCGGCGACCACGACCAGCTGGGTGGGGCCGCCGCGGCGCCGGCCGCCGCCCTGCGGCTGGCCGCCGGCGGGGCCGCCGGCCGGGGGCTGGGGTC
>NZ_JZKH01000380.1 GCF_000961885.1 Streptomyces rubellomurinus | reverse complement strand
ATGGCCGCCGGCGACCCCGTCACCGTGGTGGACCCGGCGACCAAGCACCTGATCACCTACGTCAACGGCCCCGACCACCGCCTGTGGTCCGTCGACCCCCAGGGCCCCGGCTGGACCGAGTTCATCCCCACCACCTCCGGCACCGTCATGGCCTCCGACGCCGTGCCCAGCGTCGTCGCCGACCCCGCCACCGGACACCTGATCACCTACATCCGCGACACCGCCAACCACCTGTGGTCGGTGGATCCCAAGGGACCGGGCTGG
>NZ_JZKH01000379.1 GCF_000961885.1 Streptomyces rubellomurinus | reverse complement strand
CCCACAGGGTCCCCCCTGCAGTACCATCGGCGCTGTGAGGCTTAGCTTCCGGGTTCGGAATGTAACCGGGCGTTTCCCTCACGCTATGACCACCGAAACACTATGAAACTGTCGACCCGCCGGCAAGGCGGTCGTTGTTTCAGAACAACACAGTGGACGCGAGCAACTGAGGACAAGCCCTCGGCCTATTAGTACCGGTCAACTCCACCCCTCACAGGGCTTCCATACCCGGCCTATCAACCCAGTCGTCTACTGGGAGCCTTAC
>NZ_JZKH01000378.1 GCF_000961885.1 Streptomyces rubellomurinus | reverse complement strand
CCCGCCAAGTGGGACGCCGTGCGGGCGCTGGACGTGCCCACCGAGCGGATCGCCAACTCGCGCGACCTGGGCTTCCGCGACGCGTTCCGGGAGGCCACCGGCGGCGCGGGCGTGGACGTGGTGCTGAACTCGCTGGCCGGCGAGTTCGTCGACGCCTCGCTGGAGCTGCTGCCGCGCGGCGGCCGGTTCCTGGAGATGGGCAAGACCGACCTGCGCGACCCGGAGGCCGTCGCCCGGCAGCACGCCGGGGTGCGCTACCGCTCGTACGACCTGGT
>NZ_JZKH01000377.1 GCF_000961885.1 Streptomyces rubellomurinus | reverse complement strand
AGCCCTGTCCCTGGAGGACGGCGCCCGCGTCGCCGCCCTGCGCAGCCAGGCGATCCTGGCCATCGCCGGACAGGGCGGCATGGCCTCGCTCCCGCTGCCCCGCGACCGCGCCGAGGAGCTGCTGGCCCGCTGGAACGGCCGGATCTCGGTCGCCGCGCTCAACGGGCCGACCGCGACCGTGGTCGCCGGGGACGGCAACGCGCTCGACGAACTCCTCGCCCACTGCGAGCAGTCGGAGATCCGCGCCCGCCGCATCGACGTCGACTACGCCTCGCAC
>NZ_JZKH01000376.1 GCF_000961885.1 Streptomyces rubellomurinus | reverse complement strand
GTGCGAGGCGTAGTCGACGTCGATGCGGCGGGCGCGGATCTCCGACTGCTCGCAGTGGGCGAGGAGTTCGTCGAGCGCGTTGCCGTCCCCGGCGACCACCGTGCTGGCGGGGCCGTTGACGGCGGCGACGGAGAGCCGGCCGTTCCAGCGGGCCAGCAGCTCCTCGGCGCGGTCGCGCGGCAGCGGGAGCGAGGCCATGCCGCCCTGTCCGGCGATGGCCAGGATCGCCTGGCTGCGCAGGGCGGCGACGCGGGCGCCGTCCTCCAGGGACAGGGCT
>NZ_JZKH01000375.1 GCF_000961885.1 Streptomyces rubellomurinus | reverse complement strand
TGGCCGGCGATCCGGTGCAGGCCGCCCTGTGGGGCCTGCTGCGGACCGCCCGCACCGAGTACCCGGAGCGGACGATCCGCCTGCTGGACCTGGACGAGGACGCCTCGGCCGATGCCGTCGAACGTGCCCTGTTCAGCACGGGCGAGCCGGAGTTGGCCGTGATCGGCGGCCGGGTCACGGCCCCGAGGCTGGTGCGGGTCTCGGCGGCGGACGCGTCCGAGCGGGTCGTGCTGGACCCGGAGCGGACGGTCCTCGTCACCGGCGGCACCGGTGAGCTGGGC
>NZ_JZKH01000374.1 GCF_000961885.1 Streptomyces rubellomurinus | reverse complement strand
CGCCGCGGCCGCCGACAGCGCGCCCTCCACCTCGCCCGCCGTCACCTCGCGCACGGCCAGCTCCGGCGCCACACCTTCGAGCACCCGCTGGTACGGCACGCCGTCGTCCTCGGGGAAGACCGTGCGCAGGCTCTCGTGCCGCCCGACCACGTCGGCCAGCGCGGCCGCCAGCGCCTCCCGGTCCAGCGCGCCGGAAAGCCGCAGCGCCATCGGGATGTTGTAGGTGCCGCTCGGGCCCTCCAGGCGGTGCAGGAACCACAGCCGCCGCTGCGCGAAGGACAGC
>NZ_JZKH01000373.1 GCF_000961885.1 Streptomyces rubellomurinus | reverse complement strand
TCCCCAACACCTGAACACCCTCGCGCGAGAAGTCGGCCCAGCCGACTTCTCGCGCTCACTTGTCAGCGCCCAGCTGCTTCCACTCCTTGGGCAACTTGCTCTTCATCTCGGCGATCGCCTTGGTGTACTTGCCGGGCGCGATCGCCTGGGCGTCCTGCACGTCCTTGGCGATCGCCTCCTTGAACTTGCCCTGCACCAGCAGCCTCGTCTGGTCCGCTCGCCAGCCCTTGCCAGCCGTACCCCAACTTCCGGTCTTCTTGTGGTCGGCGATGTCCATCTCGAC
>NZ_JZKH01000372.1 GCF_000961885.1 Streptomyces rubellomurinus | reverse complement strand
CCGCACGTGCAGCGGATCGCCCAGCACTTCTTCGCCGCCGACAAGCCCGTCGCCCAGATCTGCCACGGCCCGCTGATCCCCGCCGCGGCCGGCCTGCTGGACGGCCGCCGCAGCTCCGCCTACCCGGCCCTCGCCCCCGACCTCAAGGCCGCCGGCGCCGAGTTCGTCGACGGCGAGGCCGTGGTCGACGGCCTGGTCGTCTCGGCCCGCGCCTGGCCCGACCACCCGGCCTGGCTGCGCGCCTTCCTCGACATCCTGCGCGACAAGGCCCCGCTGTCCTGACC
>NZ_JZKH01000371.1 GCF_000961885.1 Streptomyces rubellomurinus | reverse complement strand
GCGTTCGGCGGACGGCCGGCTGGAGGTGTTCGCGGCCGGGGCGAACGGCGTCTCGCACGCCTGGCAGACGGCGGTCAACGGCGCGTGGTCGGACTGGGAAAACCTCGGCGGCCCGGGCGGCGCGGAACTCGCCATCGGCTCCGACGCGGACGGCCGACTGGAGATGTTCGCCATCAACGGCACCACCCTCCAGCACCGCTACCAGCTCCAGCCCTCCGGCACCTGGTCCGCCTGGGACACCTTCGGCGGCGGCGGCCACACCATCGCCGTGGGCGCCAACCAGGA